>NZ_JAALBX010000004.1 GCF_011077955.1 Citrobacter freundii | reverse complement strand
AGGATGCCGTATCCCGGCCGACCTGAAGCGAGGAAATGGAGGCGAGGGCACCGCGCAGCGGCGAGGTTGTTGGCCGGGAGCGGGGATTGCAAAGGGGGGAGCGATACCCCCCTTTGCACGTTCGCGTACACCAGTGCCTCATTGAGCCACAAACGCCTGGCGAACGTAACCCTTCCACTGCACCGTACGTAACCTTTCCACTGCACCGAACGTAACCCTTCCACCGCCCGTAACCCTTCAACCGAACGTACCCCTCATCCATGAACCTCAACGCCCCCCTCCGACGCTCCTGGCAGCAAACCCTCCACATCCTTGATCCAACAACAGGATTTACCCCCTTAGGGTGATGCCCCATCTACTCCCTGTCACATATTGTTACCACATTCCAATAACCGCATCGTCAATGCGGGCTCCCTCTTTATTAGTACGACTGGATTGCAAGGATTGCCAATGGCAGAAGTGTCGAGACGACGTTTATTAACGGGCTGGCGCAACAGCGCACCCGAATTTCGTCCTCCGTGGAGCGGCGACGAGCAGCATTTCGTCGACCACTGCACCCGCTGCCAGCAATGCGTCTCCGCCTGTGAAACCCGTGTGCTGATCTCCGGCGCGGGTGGTTACCCGAAAATGGATTTCGACCAGGCTGAATGCACATTTTGCTATGCCTGTGCTTCTCATTGCCCGGAAAACCTGTTTTTAGCGCGCAGCGCAACTCCCTGGGATTACCAGTTATCGATTAACGAACACTGCCTGGCGCACCGCCAGGTGGAGTGCCGTTGCTGTCAGGATGCATGCGAAATGCAGGCGATACGTTTTCGTCCAACGTTAAACGGCATCGCCCGTCCTGAACCTGATGTGTCGTCGTGTACCACTTGTGGGGCGTGTATTCCGGCCTGTCCGGTTTCAGCTATCACCCTAAGGAGTCGTCATGAGTAGTGAATGGCACGTATCCAGTTTATTCGTCCAGACGCGCCCTGACGCCGCCGCAAGCGTGACGCAGTTGCTCAACGACATGGCGAATACCGAGGTCGCAGCCAGTGAAGAGGCCACCGGGAAGCTGGTGGTAGTGATGGAAGCCGCCAGTAGCGCGGCATTGATTGAAAGAATTGAGTCGGCACGTAATCTCGCAGGCGTGCTGGCGGTGTCGCTGGTTTACCACCAGCAGGATGAGCAAGGTGAGGAAACACCATGAAACTCAGTCGTCGTAGCTTTATGAAAGCTAACGCCGTCGCCGCGGCCGCTGCGGCAGCGGGCATCAGTGTACCGTCCGTGGCCCGGGCGGTCGTCGGGCAGCAAGATGCCATAAAATGGGACAAAGCCCCGTGCCGCTTCTGCGGCACCGGTTGCGGCGTGCTGGTCGGTACCCAGAATGGTCGTATGGTCGCCTGCCAGGGCGACCCGGACGCGCCGGTTAACCGTGGGCTGAACTGCATCAAAGGCTATTTCCTGCCGAAAATCATGTACGGAAAAGACCGACTGACTCAGCCGCTGCTGCGCATGAAAAACGGGCAGTATGACAAAGAGGGCGAATTCACGCCGATCAGTTGGGAAAAAGCCTTCGACGTCATGGAGCAGAAATTCAAAACCGCGCTCAAGGAGAAAGGACCTGAGTCGGTGGGGATGTTCGGTTCCGGGCAGTGGACCATTTGGGAAGGCTATGCCGCCGCGAAATTGTTCAAAGCTGGCCTGCGTTCCAACAATATCGACCCGAATGCGCGTCACTGCATGGCGTCCGCGGTGGTGGGCTTTATGCGCACCTTCGGTATGGATGAACCGATGGGCTGCTACGACGATATTGAGCAAACCGATGCGTTCGTGCTGTGGGGTTCAAACATGGCGGAGATGCACCCGATTTTATGGTCGCGCATCACCAACCGTCGCCTGTCTGACCCGAACGTGACCGTTGCGGTACTTTCGACCTACCAGCATCGCAGCTTTGAACTGGCCGATAATGGAATGGTCTTCACCCCGCAAAGTGACTTGGTCATTCTCAACTATATCGCTAACTATATTATTCAAAACAACGCGGTAAACGAATCGTTCTTCAAGCAGCACGTGAATCTGCGTCGCGGCGCGACGGATATTGGTTACGGACTGCGTCCGACCCATCCGCTGGAAAAAGCCGCCAAAAACCCCGGTTCCGATGCGTCTGAACCGATGACGTTTGACGAGTACAAAGCGTTCGTTGCGGAATACACCCTCGAAAAAACCGCCGAAATGACCAGCGTGCCGAAAGATCAGCTGGAAGCGCTGGCGCAGTTGTATGCCGATCCGAAGAAGAAAGTGATTTCTTACTGGACCATGGGCTTCAACCAGCACACTCGTGGCGTGTGGGCCAACAACCTCGTTTATAACATCCACCTGCTGACCGGGAAAATCTCTCAGCCTGGCTGCGGACCGTTCTCGCTGACCGGCCAGCCGTCAGCCTGCGGCACCGCGCGCGAAGTCGGTACTTTTTCTCACCGTCTGCCTGCCGATATGGTCGTCACCAACGAGAAGCACCGCGATATCACCGAAAAAATGTGGCAGATCCCGACCGGCACCATCCCGGCGAAGATCGGTTTTCATGCGGTAGCGCAGGACCGCGCCCTGAAAGACGGCAAGCTGAACGTCTATTGGGTGATGTGCAACAACAATATGCAGGCCGGTCCGAATATTAATGAAGAACGTATGCCGGGCTGGCGCGATCCACGCAACTTTATCATTGTCTCCGATCCGTATCCGACGGTGAGCGCGCTGGCAGCGGATCTGATCCTGCCGACCGCGATGTGGGTTGAGAAAGAAGGGGCCTTCGGCAACGCCGAGCGTCGCACCCAGTTCTGGCGTCAGCAGGTTCAGGCGCCAGGCGAAGCCAAATCCGACTTGTGGCAGTTAGTGATGTTCGCCAAACGCTTCAAAGTGGAAGAGGTGTGGACGGAAGAACTGCTGGCCCAGAAACCGGAGTACCGTGGCAAAACCCTGTTTGACGTGCTGTTCGCCAACGATAACGTCAAGAAATTCCCGGTGACGGAACTTGCCGAAGACCAGTTAAACGACGAATCCCGCGAGCTGGGCTTCTATCTGCAAAAAGGGCTTTTCGAGGAGTACGCCGCATTTGGGCGCGGTCACGGCCACGATCTGGCGCCATTCGATGAGTACCACAAAGCGCGTGGTCTGCGCTGGCCGGTAGTGGATGGTAAAGAAACCCAGTGGCGTTACAGCGAAGGTCACGATCCGTATGTGAAAGCGGGCGAGGGCTTCAAATTCTATGGCAAGCCGGATGGCAAGGCGGTTATTTTCGCGCTGCCGTTTGAGCCAGCGGCGGAAGCGCCGGACCAGGAATACGATCTGTGGCTGTCTACCGGTCGCGTACTGGAGCACTGGCATACCGGCAGTATGACGCGCCGTGTGCCGGAATTACATCGCGCCTTCCCGGAAGCCGTGCTGTTTATCCATCCGCTGGACGCGCAGGCGCGCGGTCTGCGCCGCGGCGAGAAAGTCAAAGTGGTTTCACGTCGTGGCGAGCTTATCTCCACCGTGGAAACCCGTGGACGCAACCGCCCGCCGCAGGGGCTGGTTTATATGCCGTTCTTTGACGCCGCACAGTTGGTTAACGCCTTAACGCTCGACGCCACGGACCCGCTCTCTAAAGAGACGGACTTCAAGAAGTGCGCCGTGAAGCTTGAGAAGGTGTAAGCACCGTGGCCCAGGGAAACGCATCACGACCGGCTCGCCGCCGCTTCCTGCGCGATATCGCGCGGGCGGCGGGCGGATTGACTGCCGTTGCCGTGGTGCTGGGGCTTGGACAGCAGCGTAGCCGCGCCAGTGGGGTGCGGTTACGCCCGCCAGGCGCGCTGAGCGAACCGGGGTTTTCCCGCGCTTGCGTACGTTGCGGACAGTGCGTCCAGGCCTGCCCTTACGACACGCTTAAACTGGCAACGCTAATATCTGGCCCTGAAGCCGGTACGCCGTACTTCGTGGCGCGGGATATTCCGTGCGAAATGTGTGAAGACATTCCGTGTGCCAAAGCCTGCCCAAGCGGCGCATTAGACAAAGAGATTGCCTCTATTGACGATGCGCGCATGGGGATCGCCGTCCTGCTCGATCACGAAAACTGCCTTAACTTCCAGGGCCTGCGTTGCGATGTGTGTTATCGGGTTTGCCCGTCGATAGATACCGCAATAACCCTGGAACTGGAACGCAATACCCGTACCGGCAAACACGCGCGCTTTCTGCCGACGGTACACAGCGATGCCTGTACCGGCTGCGGAAAATGCGAAAAAGCCTGCGTGCTGGAGCAAGCCGCCATCAAAGTCTTGCCGCTGTCGTTAGCGCGCGGCGAGCTGGGACATCACTACCGTTTCGGTTGGCTGGAGGGAAACCATGGCAAATCGTAAACAGGACGCCGGGCGTGACGCCCTGGCTGTCAAAGGGGTGTTTGGGGTTTACCGCTGGCTGATAGCGCGCCGCGTGGTGCAATTGCTGGTATTGGCGCTGTTCCTGAGCGGTCCGTGGTTAGGCGTGTGGATTTTACGCGGTAACTACAGCAGCAGCTTGCTGCTGGATACGGTGCCGTTAAGCGATCCGCTGATGATTGCCCAAAGCTTTTTAAGCGGTCATCTGCCCGGTGTGCTGGCGTTAGTCGGCGGCGTTATTGTCCTGGCGCTGTATGCGTTTGCGGGGAAACGGCTGTTTTGCGGCTGGATCTGCCCGGTTAACCCGCTTACCGATCTCGCCGCGTGGCTGCGTCGTCATTTTGACATTACGCCGTCCGCCACGTTGCCGCGCTGGTTGCGTTATCTGGTGCTCGCGATGGTGCTGTTAACCAGCGCGCTCACCGGCTCGCTACTGTGGGAATGGGTGAATCCGGTATCGCTGATGGGCCGTGGCCTTATCTTTGGATTTGGTGCGGGAATATGGCTGCTGCTGGCGCTGTTTTTGTTCGACCTGCTGGTGGTGGAACACGGATGGTGCGGCCACCTTTGCCCGCTGGGCGCGATGTACGCGCTGACGGGGCAGAAAGGCGTTCTTACGGTGAGCGCGGCGGGACGCGAGCGTTGCACGCGCTGTATGGACTGTTTTCACGTTTGCCCGGAGCCGCAGGTATTACGGTCGCCGGTGCTGAATAAAGAAAGCCCGGTAGAGATAACCGATCGCGATTGTATGACCTGTGGTCGCTGTATCGATGTCTGTGCTGAAAAGGTTTTAATAATGACAACAAGATGGAGTTCGGGAGCAAAATCATGAAAAGCCAAGTCCTGAAAAATGGATTCTTTCCCTGGATGACCGCATTGATGCTGTTGCTAAGCGGTGCGGCGTGGGCGGCGGATTCGGTCGACTTTACCCAGTCGCCGGAAGTGTCGGGCACGCAGGAGGGCTCCATACGTATGCCTAAGCAACAAGAAAAAATGGCGCTGAACTACGTAAACCAGCCGCCGATGATCCCCCACAGTGTGGACGGTTACCAAATTACCACCAATACCAACCGCTGCCTGCAATGCCACGGTGTCGAGCACTATCGAACAACCGGCGCGCCGCGCATCAGCCCGACCCACTTTATGGACAGCGATGGCAAAGTGCTTTCAGGTGTAGCGCCGCGTCGTTATTTCTGTCTGCAATGCCATGTCCCGCAAACCGATGCGCCGGCCATCATTGAAAACACCTTCACGCCTTCGAAAGGCTTTGGTCAGTGAGGGATGATATGGAAAATAAACGTAAACCAGGCCTGATCCGCCGGATCTGGCAATGGTGGCGTCGTCCGAGCCGTCTGGCGCTTGGTACGTTGCTGCTTATCGGCTTCGCGGCGGGGATCCTCTTCTGGGGCGGCTTCAACACGGGTATGGAAAAAGCCAACACCGAAGCGTTCTGCATTAGCTGTCATGAAATGCGCAACAACGTTTACCAGGAGTATATGGAGACGGTGCATTACAACAACCGCAGCGGCGTGCGCGCGACCTGTCCGGATTGTCACGTGCCTCATGAATGGGGCCCGAAAATGATCCGTAAAATCAAGGCCAGTAAAGAGCTCTACGGGAAGATTTTCGGGATTATCGATACCCCCGCAAAATTTGAAGATCACCGTTTAGAAATGGCGCAAAACGAGTGGCGGCGAATGAAGAGTAATAACTCGCAGGAGTGCCGCAACTGCCACAACTTTGACTATATGGATTTTACCGCCCAGAAAACCGTGGCGGCCAAAATGCACGACCAGGCTATCAAAGAAGGGAAAACCTGTATCGATTGCCATCAGGGTATTGCGCATAAACTCCCGGATATGCGTGAAGTGAAACACGGCTTCTGATGGAAAGCCGCCCGCAACGGGCGGCTTTTTTTCTGTGGTTTTCGACGTACTATATAGCCTTGTCTTTCAGATAGGGTGGTCAGTGTGTCGCTTACAATTAACGTTATTAAAGATAAAGTTCTCTCCGATAATTATTTCATTCTGCGCAATGTTACCTATGAGATCGCTAAAGGTGACGCACCGCCTATCCGCCATATCCGCGAGGTGTACGATCGCGGCAACGGCGCCACTATCCTGTTGTATAACCGCCACAAGAAAACCGTAGTCCTGACCCGCCAGTTCCGGATCGCCACCTGGATGAACGGCAATACGGAAGGCACGCTGATTGAAGCTTGCGCGGGTTTGCTTGATGACGACGAGCCGGAAATCTGTGCCCGCAAAGAAGCCATTGAAGAGACGGGTTTTCAGGTGGGTGAGGTGGAAAAAGTCTATGAACTCTATATGTCGCCGGGCGGCGTAACCGAATTAATCTCGTTTTTCTTCGCGGAATATACCGACGCGCAGCGCGCCAACGCGGGTGGCGGCGTGGAAGATGAAGACATCGACGTGCTGGAAATCCCGTTTGCGCAGGCGATGGAAATGATAAAAACGGGTGAAATTCGTGACGGGAAAACAGTTATTTTGTTACAACTTCTCGCAATGCGAAATATTATGTCTTGATTAACAGTCGGTTACATGGCACAAAATTGATAGAAATCTATCCGAAAAATCCGATTGAGTGATGACGCCCCGGGAACGAAGATAAGCATGGAGAGTATTCTCTGTTTTTCTTTATTCATCAGGGTAACTGTCCTCATGTTGCGACGTGTTTTAGTACTGGTCATTTCTTGCCTGTTGATGGCGACGCATGCCTATGCCGCTCCAGTGCAAAAGCAATTCAATGACTGGCAGGTCACGTGTAACAATCAAAACTTTTGTAAAGCCCGTAATACAGGCGATCATCAGGGTCTTGTCATGACCCTGAGCCGCAGTGCGGGTGCGCATACTGACGTAGAAATGCGCATCGAAAAGGGCAGCTTCTCCCAACCTTCTGTTGACGCAAAGCCTATTGCGCCGCGTTTACTGCTCGATGACAAACCCTTTTTCCCCACCGGGGCCAAGTGGCAAATCACGCCGCGGCGGTTAATCAATAATGAACCATTGACCATTACCGCGTTCCTGGCGCAAATCGAAAATGCGAAAGCCATTACGCTTGCCGACGGCACGGGCACGCTTTCGCTGGTGGGCCTCAAAGAGGCGGTGGCTTTTATTGATGCGCAACAAAAGCGCGTCGGCAATGAAACCGCGTGGATCGCCAAAGGCGATAAACCGCCGCGCAATGTTCCGCCTGCGCCCGCGTTAAAAGCGGTAGCGGTAAAGAACCCAACGCCTACGCCGCTCAGTAAAGAAGAAATGAACGAACTGCTTGATTACGGCAGTTGGCAGATGGGCAATACTCAGTGTTCGCTCGATCCGATGCGCCGCGAAGTGCGGGTGCATGCGTTAACGGATACAAAAGCGCTGATGATAATCAGCTGTGAAATGGGCGCATATAACGTCGTCGATCTCGCCTGGCTGGTGGAGCGGAAAAAACCGTTGAGTTCCCGGGCGATTCGTCTGCGTTTACCCTTTACGCCTGCAAACGACAGTACCGATATTGAATTGATGAACACCACTTTTGATGAGCGCACCCGTGAACTGGTGACGCTTGCAAAAGGACGTGGAAAGGGCGATTGCGGCGTATCCACGCGCTGGCGCTATGACGGACAACGTTTTCGTCTGGTGAAATATGCCGAAGAGCCTGCCTGCGATGACTGGACCACGCCAGATGCCTGGCCCACGCTTTGGGTGACGAAATAAAAAAGCCTGCCCGAAAGGGCAGGCTTTTTTGTTTACTGATGGCGTTATTTACCCATAACGCTTTTCGCTTTCTTAATCACATTCTCGGTGGTAAAGCCGAAGAACGGGAACAGCTTCTCGGCAGGAGCGGATTCGCCATAGCTTGTCATTCCAACAATGGCACCATCAATCCCGACGTATTTATACCAGTAGTCGGCAATCCCTGCTTCCACCGCGACGCGGGCGCGAACGTCACGCGGCAGTACCGATTCTTTGTAGGTGTCATCCTGGGCTTCAAACACATCCGTAGACGGCAGAGAAACGACGCGCACCTTGTGGCCCTCATCGGTCAATGCTTTTGCCGCGTTGACGGTAATTTCCATCTCAGAGCCGGTCGCAATCAGAATCAGTTCCGGCTGACCGTCGCAATCTTTCAGGATATAGCCGCCTTTAGCGACAGCCTCAAGCTGTTCCGCTGACCGATCCATTTGGGCGAGATTCTGACGCGAGAGGATAAGCGCCGTCGGGCCGTTGTGACGCTCAATAGCCGCTTTCCAGGCGACCGCCGCTTCTACCTGATCGCAAGGACGCCAGGTGCTGAAATTTGGCGTCAGACGCAGGCTTGCCAACTGTTCTACGGCCTGGTGCGTCGGGCCATCTTCCCCAAGGCCGATAGAGTCATGGGTGTAAACCATAATCTGGCGTGCCTTCATCAGCGCCGCCATTCGCGCCGCATTACGGGCGTATTCGACAAACATCAGGAACGTCGCGGTATACGGCACAAACCCACCGTGGTGAGCAATACCGTTCGCGATGGCCGTCATACCGAATTCACGTACGCCGTAGTGGATGTAGTTGCCCGCCAAATCTTCTTTAATTGACGTAGAGCCAGACCAGATGGTCAGGTTGCTTGGTGCGAGATCGGCGGAGCCGCCCAACAGTTCCGGCAGTTTCGGACCGTAGGTGTTGAGCGCATTTTGCGAAGCCTTACGGGTGGCGATTTTCGCCGGTTCCGCCTGCAATTTTTTGATATAAGCCGACGTGGTTTCCTGCCAGTCCTCCGGCAGCCCCCCGCTCATGCGACGTTCAAATTCCGCTGCCAGTTTTGGGTGCGCTTTTTTGTAAGCGGCGAATTTCTCATTCCAGGCCTGTTCGGCTTTTTCACCGGCTTCCCGGGCATCCCACGCGCGATAAATCTCTTTCGGGATTTCGAACGGCGGATGATTCCAGCCCAGTTGCTTACGCGCCAGCGCCACTTCTTGCTCGCCGAGCGCCGCGCCGTGAGACTCTTCTTTACCGGCTTTATTCGGCGAGCCGAAGCCGATAATGGTGCGGCACATAATCAGCGACGGTTTGTCGGTCACCGCTTTGGCTTCCTCAATCGCTTTTTTCACCGCCTCAGGATTGTGACCATCGATATCCGGGATGACGTGCCAGTGATAGGCTTCAAAACGCTTCGCGGTGTCGTCGGTAAACCAGCCTTCGGTTTCGCCATCAATGGAGATGCCGTTGTGATCGTAAAATCCGATAAGCTTGCCGAGGCCCAGGGTGCCCGCGAGCGAGCACACTTCATGGGAGATACCCTCCATCAGGCAGCCATCACCCATAAATACCCAGGTGTGGTGGTCGACAATCTCGTGACCCGGCTGGTTAAACTGTGCTGCCAACGTACGCTCAGCAATCGCCAGCCCTACCGCGTTCGCCAGGCCCTGGCCGAGCGGCCCGGTGGTGGTTTCCACGCCCGGCGTATAACCAATTTCCGGGTGGCCCGGCGTTTTCGAGTGTAACTGACGGAAGTTTTTCAACTCCTCAATCGGTAAGTCATAGCCGGATAAGTGAAGCAGGCTGTACAGCAGCATTGACGCGTGGCCGTTAGACAGAATAAACCGGTCGCGATCGTACCAGGTCGGGTTGGTCGGGTTATGTTTGAGGAAATCGTTCCACAACACTTCCGCGATGTCTGCCATCCCCATCGGTGCGCCGGGATGCCCTGAGTTAGCTTTTTGTACGGCGTCCATACTGAGTGCGCGGATAGCGTTAGCGAGCGCTTGTCGAGACATAAAGTTCTCCATGCTGATAAAGGGTCGAATGCGTCATTTTCAGGGATTGCATCAGGATTTCGCGGCGAGCAAATCCTCAAGCTTACGTTGGTCCGTCGCGAAGGACCGGATCCCTTCGGCCAGTTTTTCTACTGCCATCGCGTCCTGGTTATGTTCCCAGCGGAATTCAGCTTCAGTCAGCGGGGTCGGACGTTTGAAGGTTTGCGGGGTGGGGATCAGTTTGCGTTGTACCGTTTCTTCGCTGGCCTGCAACGCTTTAAGCAGATCAGGAGAAATCGTCAGGCGATCGCAGCCTGCCAGTGCCAGGATTTGTTCTGTGCGGCGGAAACTGGCGCCCATCACGATGGTGTCGTAGCGATGCTGTTTGAAATAATCATAAATATTGCGCACCGATTTCACGCCGGGATCTTCTTCAACGACGTAAGGGTCCATCGGTTTACGCGCCTGATACCAGTCGTAAATGCGACCCACAAAGGGGGATATCAAAAACACACCCGCTTCGGCGCAGGCGCGCGCCTGGGCAAAGGAAAACAGCAGCGTCAGGTTGCAGTGAACCCCTTCTTTTTCCAGCTCTTCCGCCGCGCGGATCCCCTCCCAGGTGGAGGCGAGCTTAATAAGAATGCGTGATTTATCAATACCCTGATCGGCATACAGCTCGACCAGACGACGCGCCTTTTCAATACTTTTTTGCTTATCAAATGACAGTCGCGCATCCACTTCGGTGGACACACGGCCAGGAATGCTCTTTAAAATTTCCACGCCCACGTTTACCGCCAGCTTGTCGCAAGCCTCGGCAATTTGCTGTTCCTGAGTGGTGCCACGGGATTTCCCGTAACGTAGCGCGTCTTCCACCAGCGGTTTATACGCCTCAAGGGCGGCAGCTTTAAGTAAAAGAGAAGGGTTGGTGGTGGCATCTTCCGGTTGATAATGGCGAATTGACTCGATATCGCCGCTATCGGCCACGATAGTGGTGAATTGTTTAATGCCTTCTAGCTGGTTCATGAACTTTACTCCTTAGTATACAAATGCTTATCAGGGAACTTCCCGACGTTCCCTTAAACAAGAAACGCAGTGCATAACAAAAAAGCATAGCAGACGGGCATGGCATTGCCTGGCGCGACAGGTAACATAGTCTCTATAAATTGCTAACAATCTTTGCCATACATTGATGATACTTTGGCAACGTTCAAAGTTTGTTAGCCGTGACCGGGCCATACTATGGCCCACTTAAAAGGGCGTACTACTATTGACCGCATGTCATTTCCCAGAACGAAAGATAAAGGACCAGAAAAATGGATGAACAGTTGAAACAAAGTGCTCTCGATTTCCACGAGTTTCCTGTACCAGGGAAAATTCAGGTTTCTCCAACTAAGCCGCTTGCCACGCAACGCGATCTGGCGCTGGCCTATTCCCCGGGTGTGGCAGCACCCTGTCTTGAAATCGCCGCTGACCCACTGGCCGCCTACAAGTACACCGCCCGCGGCAACCTGGTAGCCGTGGTCTCGAACGGCACCGCCGTACTCGGTTTAGGCAACATCGGGGCGCTTGCCGGTAAACCTGTCATGGAAGGGAAGGGCGTGCTGTTTAAGAAATTCGCCGGTATCGATGTGTTCGATATTGAAATCGATGAGCACGATCCCGACAAACTGATCGACGTGGTTGCCGCGCTGGAGCCGACCTTTGGCGGGATCAACCTTGAAGACATTAAAGCGCCGGAGTGTTTCTACATTGAGAAAACCCTGCGCGAACGTATGAATATTCCGGTTTTCCACGACGATCAGCATGGCACTGCGATTATCAGTACCGCCGCCATTCTTAACGGGCTGCGCGTCGTGGAAAAAACGCTCTCTGATGTACGCATGGTGGTTTCCGGCGCGGGTGCGGCGGCGATTGCCTGTATGAATCTGCTGGTGGCGCTTGGTATGCAAAAGCACAACATTGTGGTGTGCGACTCCAAGGGCGTGATTTACCAGGGGCGTGAGCCGAATATGGCCGAAACCAAAGCGGCTTACGCGGTCGTGGATGACGGCAAGCGCACGCTGGAAGACGTCATTGACGGCGCGGATATTTTCCTCGGCTGCTCCGGTCCGAAAGTATTGACGCCGGAAATGGTTAAAAAAATGGCCCGTGCGCCGATGATCCTGGCCCTGGCTAACCCGGAACCTGAAATCCTGCCGCCGCTTGCCAAAGAAGCGCGCCCGGACGCGATTATTTGTACCGGCCGTTCTGATTATCCAAATCAGGTGAACAACGTGCTGTGCTTCCCGTTCATCTTCCGTGGCGCGCTGGATGTGGGCGCAACCGCCATTAACGAAGAGATGAAACTGGCGGCGGTACATGCCATTGCTGAGCTTGCTCATGCCGAACAGAGTGATGTGGTCGCCTCGGCATATGGCGATCAGGATCTGAGCTTCGGTCCGGAATACATTATTCCAAAACCCTTTGATCCGCGTTTGATCGTCAAAATCGCGCCAGCGGTGGCAAAAGCGGCGATGGACTCCGGCGTGGCGACGCGTCCGATTGCAGATTTCGATGCGTATATCGAGAAGCTCACTGAGTTTGTCTACAAAACCAATCTGTTTATGAAGCCGATTTTCTCCCAGGCGCGTCAGGATCCAAAACGCGTGGTGCTGACCGAAGGGGAAGATAATCGCGTCCTGCATGCCACGCAGGAATTGATTACCCTTGGCCTGGCGAAGCCGGTTCTGATTGGGCGTCCAAGCGTCATTGAGATGCGCATTCAAAAATTGGGGCTGCAAATTAAAGCGGGCGTCGATTTCGAAATCGTCAATAACGAATCCGATCCGCGCTTTAAAGAGTACTGGACCGAGTACTACAACATTATGAAGCGTCGCGGGATAACCCAGGAGCAGGCCCAGAAAGCGGTGATTGGCAATACGACGGTGATAGGCGCCATCATGCTACATCGCGGCGAAGTGGATGCGATGATTTGCGGCACCATCGGCGATTATCATGAGCATTACAGCGTGGTGCAGGAAATCTTCGGCTATCGCGATGGGGTGAAAGCGGCAGGGGCGATGAACGCGCTGTTGTTGCCAAGCGGTAACACCTTTATCACCGATACCTACGTTAACGGCGATCCGACGCCGGAACAGTTGGCGGAAATCGCCATTATGGCGGCGGAAACCGTCCGTCGCTTCGGTATTGAGCCGAAAGTGGCGCTGTTGTCGCACTCCAACTTTGGCTCATCCAACTCACCGGCGGCCACCAAAATGCGCCTGACGTTGGACCTGGTGCGCGAGCGCGCGCCTGAGCTGATGATTGACGGTGAAATGCATGGCGACGCCGCGCTGATTGAAAGCATCCGTAATGAACGTATGCCGGACAGCCCGCTTAAAGGTTCCGCTAACATTCTGGTGATGCCGAACGTGGAAGCCGCGCGTATCAGCTACAACCTGCTGCGCGTGTCCAGTTCTGAAGGGGTGACGGTAGGCCCGGTTCTGATGGGCGTGGCGAAACCGGTCCACGTATTGACGCAAATCGCGTCGGTGCGCCGGATAGTCAACATGGTGGCGCTGGCTGTCGTTGAGGCCCAGACCCATCCTTTATAATGCGCGATGAAAAAAAAATCAGACGCCCCGGCGTCTGATTTTTTTTACGACTTGAGCCAGTCCTTCACCTGAATAAACTCGCTTAACGCGGCCTCCGGGCTGCCTGCTTCAGGCTGAAAATTGTATTCCCAGCGCACCAGCGGCGGCATCGACATTAAAATCGATTCGGTTCGTCCACCGGTTTGTAAGCCAAACAGCGTGCCGCGATCCCACACCAGATTGAACTCCACGTAACGGCCCCGGCGATAAAGCTGGAACTCGCGCTCGCGCTCGCCCCAAGGCAGGGCTTTACGGCGCTCGACGACAGGCAGATACGCATCCAGATAGCCTTGTCCTACCGCCTGTGTGAAGGCGAAGCAGGAGGCGAAATCCGGGGTATTGAGATCGTCAAAGAACAGGCCGCCGATACCGCGTGGTTCGTTGCGATGCTTCAGGAAAAAGTAGTCGTCGCACCATTTTTTGTAGCGCGGATAGACCTCATCACCAAAGGGCGCGCAGAGATCGCGGGCCGTACGATGCCAGTGCTCAGCATCCTCTTTGAAACCGTAATAAGGCGTTAAATCGAAACCGCCGCCAAACCACCACACCGGCTCGGCATCAGGCCGGGTCGCGATAAAAAACCGGACGTTGGCATGGCTGGTTGGAACATAGGGATTACGGGGATGCACCACCAGCGACACCCCCATGGCTTCGAAACGGCGTCCCGCCAGTTCCGGGCGATGCGCGGTAGCGGACGCGGGCAGGGCGTCGCCAAAGACATGGGAGAAATTCACGCCAGCCTGCTCGAAGACGTTCCCGTCGCGTAAAACGCGGCTGCGTCCTCCGCCGCCTGCGTCGCGCTGCCAGTTATCTTCCGTAAAAGCCGCACCGTCAATGTCGCTAAGCGCCTGGCAAATGTGGTCCTGTAAGCCCTGTAAAAAAAGTTTGACCGCTGCAATATCCGGCGTCATGGATTAGCCTCGTTTCGAGTGGGCTTTATGATTATCAAACCAGTTGAAATAACTGATCACCCCGCTTGCGATAGCGTTCGCTATCTTCTGGCGAAACGCCTGGGTACCTAACAACCGCTCCTCTTCAGGATTGGTGATAAACGAGGTTTCGACCAGCACCGACGGCACCGACGGTGATTTCAACACTACAAATGCCGCCTGTTCAGTGGACCGGCTGTGCAACCGATGCACCGGTTTAATCTGGCGCAGAATGTGTGAGCCGAGGGTCAGACTATTTTTGATGGTGTCGGTTTGCACCAGATCGAACAGCACCTGTTGCAGGTACTGATCTTTGTGCTTCACGTTGCTGCCTGCGACATCATCGGCGGCGTTCTCACGATCGGAGAGGTATTTCGCCATGGCGCTACTGGCCCCGCGATTCGACAGGGCGAATACGGACGCGCCCGCCGCTGATGGGTTGGTGAAACCGTCGGCATGGATAGACATAAACAGATCCGCGCCATGTTTATGGGCAATTTCAACCCGATCGTACAGTGGAATGAAGGTATCGCCGCTGCGGGTCAGGCGAGCGTCAATCCCTTTGCTTTTCAAAATATTGCGCACATTTTTGGCGATGGCCAGCACCACGTGCTTTTCCTTCGAGCCATTCGAGCCAATGGCGCCGGTGTCGATGCCTCCGTGGCCTGGATCGAGAACCACCACGCGGCGGGCGCCAGCGGCTTTTTTCTTCGCCGGGCTATGTCCATTCGTGGTTTTTAATGCCTTGCTCTCTTCCCGGGCAAGGGCTTTGTTCACACCTGATAAAGTCAGGGCGGCGAGGCCAGCCATCAATAACTGGCGGCGCGTAGTGAGTTTGGTAAATTTAATCGTGCTCATGCGGCCTGAGTGTCAGTTAGAACAAAAGAGTAGTGTTATAGCGTACCGCGAAAGTCCGTACGACCTTCTATGTTAAGAAAAGTTTTACGTTTCGTTTCAGACAAACACGGGGATGGTATTATGCCATCTTCAGCGAACGTTGCCTGCGGTTATTGGCTATTGATGTCGTTCGCGCCATAATCACGGTTTTTATTGGATAAATAACGGGGAATACCATGGAGATACGCGTTTTTCGCCAGGACGATTTCGAGGAAGTCATCACCCTGTGGGAACGTTGCGAACTGCTTCGCCCCTGGAATGACCCGGAAATGGATATTGAGCGCAAAATTAATCACGATGTCTCGCTGTTTCTGGTCGCGGAGGTTAATGGCGAAATCGTCGGTACGGTAATGGGCGGTTATGATGGTCATCGTGGCTCTGCCTACTATCTTGGCGTGCATCCTGAATATCGCGGGCGCGGCATTGCCAATGCGTTGTTAAGCCGTCTTGAAAAGAAACTCATTGCGCGTGGCTGCCCTAAAATTCAGCTACTCATCCGTGAAGAAAACGATGTGGTGCTCGGCATGTATGAACGACTCGGCTACGAGCACCAGGATGTATTAAGCCTTGGTAAAAGGCTTATTGAAGACGAAGAGTATTGATAAACCCGCCGCACGGCGGGTTTATTTTTAACCCTTCGTGACTTTTTTGGCGTCAATTTCGACCGAATTCCAGTCTTTATCGACTTTGCCTTCAATGCGTACTTTGTCATTCGGGGTCACGGAAACGCCGCCCCAGTGATCGTCGTCAATGTCGACATTGATAGTGCCGGTGCTGTCACGGAATTCATAAAGCTCTTTGCCAACCTTGCGCACGATATTCCCTTCCAGGACGACCCATGCGTCGTCACGCAGGCTTTTAGCTTGCTCAACGGTGGTGGTTGCGGTATCCGGACCGACAAAACCCCCTTTTTGGGAATTTTGCGTGGTTTGGGCGTCCTGGGTTTTGGTGGCGTCAGGCCCCGTAAAGCCGCCACCCTGTTGTGCGAACGCGGTGACGCTGAATAACAGACCTGCTGCGAGGGATGCGGCAACGAATGCTTTTTTCATATCTTCCTCCGTTTGTTAACTGGCAGAGAATATTGTCTTAATCACAATATCAACCACATAATTCTCGTCCAGATGGCCCGTATGTCCAGTTTATATACATGTTTTTACTTAGTAGATCAGGGCGTTGTGCTTTTTTGTCGCGCTGCGCAATGACGTATTACCCTTCTATTTCATCGGGTAACGGCGGCAGTCGCTGCCTTTAAGCGCGGCGTGGCTGCTAATTAAACCCCTCGTCAACAAGCCTGAATTAGTCATTTTTCCACCACTTTCCTGAAGCGTGATTTAACGTTCCGTTAAGTTTCATACCGTACTGTCCTTGCTGAGCGTTACTCATTTGCAATGATTTTTCATCGCGACAAGCAAGGATTTCTCAATGACTTTTCTCCCCTTTTCACACCCGTCTTTAGGCGAAGAAGAATTATCGGCGCTGAAAGCGGTACTGGATTCTGGCTGGATAACCACGGGTCCAAAGAACGCGGAACTTGAAAAGGCGTTCTGTCAGCTTACCGGCAACCAGCATGCTATTGCGGTCAGTTCTGCTACGGCCGGAATGCATGTCACGTTAATGGGGTTGGGTATTAAGCCGGGCGATGAAGTCATCACGCCCTCGCTGACATGGGTTTCCACGCTGAACATGATTACGTTGCTTGGCGCGACGCCGGTCATGATCGATGTCGATCGTGACACGCTGATGGTTACCCCCGAGGTCATTCGCGCGGCCATTACGCCACGCACCCGCGCCATTATCCCGGTGCATTACGCCGGTGCGCCTGTGGATATCGATGCCATTCGCGAGGTGGCTGACGCCCACGGCATTGTCGTTATTGAGGATGCCGCCCATGCGGCGGGAACCTATTACAAAGGGCGGCATGTCGGCGCGTCCGGCACGGCCATTTTCTCCTTTCACGCCATCAAGAACATGACCTGTGCGGAAGGGGGATTAATCGTTACCGACAATGCGACGCTTGCAGAGCGCATCCGTAGTCTGAAATTTCACGGCCTCGGTATGGATGCCTATGACCGTGACACGCATGGGCGTAAACCGCAGGCGGAAGTCATTGAGCCTGGGTTTAAATACAATTTGCCCGATATCAGCGCCGCCATGGCGCTGGTGCAATTATCCCGCCTGCCTGCCATGAACGCCCGCCGTGGCGAGATAGCCAGTCGATATTTAAGCGAACTGGTTGATACGCCATATTCCCCGCTGGCGCGCCCCGCCTGGTCGCATTACCACGCCTGGCATCTTTTTATTATTCGGGTGGATGAAGCGAGCTGCGGCATTACCCGTGATGGATTAATGGAGAAGCTGAAAGAAAAAGGAATTGGCACCGGTCTGCATTTTCGCGCGGCGCATACGCACCACTATTACCGCAAACATTATCACCACCTTTCGCTGCCGGACACGGAGTGGAATAGCGAGCGAATCTGTTCAATTCCGCTATTTCCCGATATGACCGATAGCGACGTGGAGCGGGTTATCGCAGCGCTGCGCCAACTGGCGGGTAAATAAAATGCTTGAAGAAAAACCACTCACC
Source organism: Citrobacter freundii (assembly GCF_011077955.1). GTDB lineage: Bacteria > Pseudomonadota > Gammaproteobacteria > Enterobacterales > Enterobacteriaceae > Atlantibacter. The sequence continues at coordinate 326,194 of NZ_JAALBX010000004.1, read as the reverse complement.
AAAGTTTCAGTGGTTATCCCTGTTTTCAATGAACAGGATAGCTTACCGGCGCTTATCTTCAGAACCCGCAACGCCTGCGCAAGCCTTGGGCTGGATTATGAAATCCTGCTGGTGGATGACGGAAGCCAGGATGACTCGGCGCGACTCATCGCCGACGCTTGCGCCGCGTCAGAGGGGCATATTATTGGCGTAATGCTTAACCGCAACTATGGCCAGCATTCGGCGATCATGGCGGGTTTTAGCCATGTCAGCGGCGATTTAATCATTACGCTTGATGCCGATTTGCAAAATCCGCCGGAAGAGATCCCGCGTCTGGTGGCGGCGGCGCAGGACGGATATGACGTCGTCGGCACCGTTCGCCAGAATCGCCAGGATAGCTGGTTTCGTAAAAAAGCCTCCCGCACCATTAATCGACTTATCCAGCGCGTAACGGGGAAAGCGATGGGGGATTACGGCTGCATGCTGCGGGCCTACCGCCGGCATATTGTCGATGCGATGCTCAATTGCCATGAGCGAAGTACGTTTATCCCCATTCTTGCCAACACCTTTGCGCGTAAGACCATAGAGCTTCCGGTCATGCATGCCGAACGTGAGTTCGGTGATTCCAAATACAGTTTTATGCGTTTGATAAATCTGATGTATGACCTGGTGACCTGTCTGACCACCACGCCGTTACGTTTACTCAGCGTGCTGGGCAGCATTATTGCCCTGGCAGGCTTCGCCTTTTCGCTGACGCTTATCGTTCTGCGCCTTTTTCTCGGCGCGGCCTGGGCGGGCGACGGCGTGTTCATGCTGTTTGCCGTGCTGTTTATGTTTATCGGCGCGCAGTTTATCGGCATGGGCCTGCTTGGCGAATACATCGGCCGTATTTACAACGATGTCCGCGCCAGACCTCGCTATTTCATTCAGTGCGTTATCCGTACGCCGCAAGCACCTTCTTCACAGGAATATAAACAATGAAAACGATTGTCTTCGCTTATCACGATATGGGCTGCGCCGGTATTAATGCGCTGTTAAAAGCAGGCTTTGACATCTGCGCTATTTTCACCCACGCCGACCAGGCGTCAGAGAATCATTTTTTTGGCTCGGTCGCCCGTCTTGCGGCGGAGCAGGGCATTCCGGTCTTTGCGCCGGACGATGTAAATCATGCCCTGTGGGTTGAACGGATCCAAAAAATGGCCCCGGATATGATCTTTTCTTTCTATTATCGCAATCTGCTGAGCGAAAAAATTCTCGCCGCCGCCCGGCTCGGGGCCTATAACCTGCACGGCTCGCTGCTGCCGAAGTACCGGGGCCGGGCGCCGCTGAACTGGGTGCTGGTGAATGGCGAACGCGAAACGGGCGTTACGTTGCATCGCATGGTTGAACGCGCCGATGCCGGCGATATCCTGGCGCAGGAGCGTATCGCGATTGCAGAGGACGACGATGCGATGTCGCTACACCATAAACTGGTGGCCTGCGCGACAACCCTGCTGGCGTCATGCCTGCCAACAATGAAGCGTGGCCTTATCGACGGCGTCAAACAGGATGAGTCATGCGCCAGCGTCATGCGCGGACGTACCCCGGAGGATGGCCGCATCGAGTGGAGCCTGCCTGCTAAAAGCATCAATAATCTGGTGCGTGCGGTGACCGATCCCTGGCCGGGGGCGTTTGGTTATGTCGGCACGACGAAGTTTATCGTGTGGAAAGCCAAGGCGCATGACATGGCTCATAGCGCGAAACCGGGCACGGCGTTATCCATCAATCCACTGATCATCGCCTGTGGCGAAGGGGCGCTTGAAGTGCTCACCGGCCAGAGCGAGCAAGGCGTGTATATGAACGGCAGCCAGCTTGCGCAAAGCCTCGGTCTGGTAGAAGGCGCGCTGCTTTACTCCCAGCCCATGGCGTCAATTAAACGCCGGAAGCGGGTGTTGATACTGGGAGTTAATGGGTTTATCGGCAATCACCTGACTGAGCGCCTGTTGCAGGATGACCACTTTGAAGTTTATGGCCTGGATATCAGTTCAGACGCCATCAGCCGGTTTATTGGGCATCCGCGCTTTCAGTTTGTGGAAGGCGACATCAGCATTCATTCCGAATGGATTCAATACCATATCAAGAAGTGCGACGTGATCCTGCCATTGGTGGCGATTGCCACGCCGATTGAATATACCCGCAATCCGCTACGCGTATTTGAGCTGGATTTTGAAGAAAACCTGAAGATTATTCGCGACTGCGTGAAGTATCAAAAGCGCATTATCTTCCCGTCTACGTCTGAAGTTTATGGCATGTGTCACGACAGTAATTTCGACGAAGATCGCTCAAATCTGGTGGTGGGGCCCATCAATAAACAGCGCTGGATCTATTCGGTTTCCAAGCAACTGCTGGACCGGGTGATTTGGGCGTATGGCGAAAAAGAAGGATTACAGTTTACCCTTTTTCGGCCCTTTAACTGGATGGGACCGCGCCTTGATAACCTCAACGCCGCGCGCATCGGCAGTTCCCGCGCGATCACCCAACTTATCCTTAATCTGGTAGAAGGCTCGCCGATCAAACTGATCGACGGCGGTGCCCAAAAACGGTGTTTTACCGATATCAAGGATGGGGTGGAGGCGTTATTTCGCATCATCGAGGATAAACACAATAACTGTAACGGTCAGATCATCAATATTGGTAACCCGGACAATGAAGCCAGTATTAAAGAGCTGGCGGAGCGGCTGCTGGCGCGTTTTGAACGCCACCCGCTACGCGACCAATTCCCGCCTTTTGCCGGCTTTCGCGAGGTGGAATCCAGCAGTTATTACGGCAAAGGTTATCAGGATGTCGAACACCGTAAACCGTCCATTAAAAATGCACGCCGACTACTGGACTGGACACCGGTGGTCAACATGGATATCACCATCGAAAATACCCTGGATTTCTTCTTACGCAGCGTAGAGCCACAGGAAGACGTGCGATGAAAAAAATCGGCTTACGGGTCGATGTTGATACCTGGCGCGGCACCCATCTTGGGGTGCCTGCGCTGTTAACGCTGTTCGGTCAACATCACATCCAGGCAAGTTTTTTCTTTAGCGTCGGGCCTGACAATATGGGGCGTCACCTGTGGCGTCTGCTCAAACCGCGCTTTCTCTGGAAGATGATCCGCTCGCGCGCGGCGTCGCTGTATGGCTGGGATATTTTGCTGGCCGGTACGGCATGGCCGGGTAAACGCATCGGTGAGGCTGCCGCAGAAATCCTGCGCGCCACGGCCGCTGCGCATGAAACAGGGCTTCATGCGTGGGATCATTTCGCCTGGCAGACGTGGGCAGGGGTATGGCCGCGGGAAAGACTGATGGCGGAAATCGCGCGCGGCGTAACGGAGCTGGAAACCATCCTTGGCGATGCCGTGTGTTGTTCTGCCGCCGCAGGGTGGCGTGCTGATGGTCGGGTCGTGGCGGCGAAAGAGCCGTTTGCGTTTCGCTATAACAGCGACTGTCGCGGCAGCGGCCCGTTTCGCCCGCAACTCGCCGACGGACAACCCGGTACGGTGCAAATTCCCGTAACCTTACCTACCTGGGATGAAGTGGTCGGGCAGACAATAGGCGCGGCGCAATTTAACGATTACATCCTTGAGAAAATGTGCGCGGCCTCCGGCTCGCCTGTTTATACCATCCATGCCGAAGTGGAAGGCATTGTGGGCTATGCGGATTTTGCGCAGTTGCTCGAAAGGGCGAAAGCAAAGGGGATCGCATTTTGTCCTCTCAGTGAATTGTTGCCGCAGGATCTTTCTACCTTACCGCTCGGAAAGATTAAGCGCGGACATATTCCCGGTCGCGAAGGCTGGCTTGGTTGTCAGCACGCTATACAGGATGACGTATGACAAAACCGGTTAAGATCTTTTTACTCGTTGCGTTATTTGCGCTTTATTACCTCATTCCTGTCGAATTTCGGGCTTTATGGCAGCCAGATGAAACACGTTATGCGGAAATTAGCCGCGAAATGCTGGCCAATGGCAACTGGGTAACGCCGCATTTTCTGGATCTGCGCTATTTTGAGAAACCCGTTGGCGGGCTTTGGATCAATAGCCTCGGTCAGTGGATCTTTGGGCATACTAATTTTGCCGTGAGGGCGGGGGCGATTGGTTCAACAACGTTAACGGCCGTTCTGGTTTACTGGTTAGGTGTGCGTCTGTTTAACCAGCGCCGGGTCGCCCTTATCGCCTGCGTGATTTTTCTTACCTCGCTGCTGGTGTATGGCGTAGGCACTTATGCCACGCTCGATCCCATTCTGACGTTATGGCTGGTGGCGTCAATGTGCAACTTCTGGCTCGCAGCCGAGGCGAAAACCACGTCGCGACGTGTCATGGGGTATGCGTTGCTGGGCGTCGCATGCGCCATGGGGTTTATGACCAAAGGATTCCTGGCGCTCGCCGTGCCGGTGTTAGCGATTTTACCCTGGAGCCTGTGGCAAAAACGTCTTAAAGAACTGCTGCTGTTTGGCCCTGTCGCGCTTGTGGTTGCAGCTACGGTGAGCGCGCCCTGGGCGCTGGCGATTGCTCATCAACAGCCGGATTTCTGGCACTATTTCTTTTGGGTCGAGCATATCCAGCGTTTTGCGCAGGCGGATGCCCAGCATAACGCGCCGTTCTGGTATTACGTGCCGATATTTTTGCTGGGTAGCCTGCCGTGGCTGGGTTTATTGCCGGGGGCGTTGCTAATTGGATGGCGCTCGCGGCGCGAGTCTCCAGGCCCAGGCTACCTGCTCTGTTGGGTGCTGATGCCGCTGCTGTTCTTCTCGCTCGCTAACGGCAAACTGCCGACTTATATTCTGCCTTGTTTTGCGCCGCTGGCATTGCTGCTCGCGCATTATGGAACTACTGTCGCGCCTACCACTGGCAGAATGCTGAGAGCGAATGGCTGGATTAACGCGGGCTTTGGCGGGCTGGTCACCGTGGCGCTACTGACGGTCCTGGCGCCATGGAGCATCGTGGGTCGCCCTCTGTATACCTCCGCTGAAGTGTTCAGGCTTTTGCTGGCGGTGATGGCGTTCGCCAGTTGGGCAGTCATTGGTGTGCTGACGGTGAAATCGCCCTCGCATCGGTGGACATGGGCCGCGCTCTGCCCGTTGGGCGTCGCGCTAACCCTGAGTGCGGCGATACCGGAGCGCATCCGCGATGCAAAACAGCCTCAGTCTTTTATCGAGACCGTCGCGCCGAGGATGAGCGCCAGCCGTTATCTGCTTGCCGACGGCCCTGGCGTTGCTTCTCAGCTTGCCTGGAGCCTGCGCAGAAGTGATATTTTGCTTTACGCGCAGCAGGGCGAGCTGCGCTACGGGCTGAGTTACCCTGATGCGCAGCACAAATATGTCAGCCGTGAGGCGTTCGATAACTGGCTCGCGGGACATCGTCGTGAGGGGAACGTATCGTTAGTCCTGTTACTGTCCTCCGATGACGAAAAGCCCGAGGTAACGACGCCGCCTGATTTTATCTGGCGACAGGGCCGGTTGGTCTATCTGGAATATGACCGCATCCCATGACAATCCTGCTTATCCTTCTGGTCAGCCTGCTAAGCTGCGCAGGCCAATTGTGCCAAAAACAGGCGGCCCAGTGCCGCCTGCGAGATAACACCGGCGCAATGCTACGCTGGTTGGTAACCGGCATGGCGTTACTGGGTATCGCGATGCTGGTCTGGCTCGCGGTGTTACGCAGGGTGCCGGTTAGCCTTGCCTATCCGATGCTTAGCCTGAATTTTGTGTTTGTCGCCCTGGCGGCTCGCATTATCTGGCGCGAGCCGCTGACGTTACGCCAGTTCATCGGCACGTTGATTATTATGGCCGGTGTTGCGCTGATGGGGAGCCACCTGTGAAAGGCTATTGTTATGCGGCGGCAAGCGTTGCGCTGGTCTCTGCTGCGCAGTTGTTGCTGCGCTGGGCCATGATGCATTTGCCTGGGTTTGACGGGCTGGAAGTGAACCTGTTGTTGGCGGCCCCGCTGCCGTGTGCCGCGCTTGCGGGCGGGCTTATCGCCTACGGCTTATCCATGGTGTGCTGGTTATACACACTGCACTATTTACCGCTTAGCCGCGCTTATCCGCTGTTAAGCCTGAGCTATGTACTGGTGTGGACGGGGGCTATTTTGTTGCCTCCTTTTCATGAAGTGTTCCGGTGGAGTAGCGCGGCGGGAATAGGGCTAATTCTGCTGGGTTTACTCTGTGTGAACACGCCTGCCTGCAAAAAATAACGGCTTTCCCTGCTTCTGCTTCCCACGTTTGGGCTTTCGGCAGGACGCGAATATTGTCAAAATCACCCCGGCAATGTCCTGCACTGGAATACTGGGTTGTGTTGAATGCAAAAAGAGAAACCATTTTTTCCTGACGACTATAACCAGCACGGGCACCTCAAGCTGCCGATGTTGTTCTGGTGTGTATTGCTATTGCAGGCCAGAACCTGGGTGCTGTTCGTGGCGGCAGGCGCGTCCCGCCAGCAGGGCGCAGCGTTGCTGGCGTTGTTTTACCCGGACAGCGAGGCGTTCTGGGTCGGGTTATTGCCCGGGATACCGGCAGTCATAGCCTTTTTGCTAAGCGGCAGGCGCGGGCGCTGGCCCAATCTCTGGTCAGCCTGGCGCGGGGTGCTGATTGCGGCGCAGTGTGGGATTTTACTGTGGCAGATCTCGATGGTCGTGACGGGGGAGGCGTTAAGCGGCGTGACGCTTGCGCTACTGATTTTTGACATCACGGCGCTGGTCTGGCTGTTAACCAACCCGCGACTGCGGGCGTGTTTTTTGCCTTCTGATAAGTAAATTCGGCACTTTTTGGCTCAATGGCACTCCAACGTGAGCTGTTTTTAAAAAAAGGAATCGTAAATGAAACTGCGTGTACTGGTGTGTGTGGCACCGCTTTTACTGAGTGGCTGTTCCACGCTTTCCGGGATGAACTGGGGCGCGATGAACCCGGTCAACTGGTTTAGCTCCTCGACAGAAGTCACTGAAAATGGCGTTGGCGACATCACTGCCAGTACGGCGATGGACGAAAAAGCCATCACCGATGCGCTTGACGGGGACTACCGTTTACGAAGCGGGATGAAAACCGCCAATGGCAATATTGTGCGCTATTACGAAGCGTTGAAAGACGACAAGCTGGCCATGATCATCAATGGCGATAACGGCACTGTCAGCCGCATTGAAGTGCTGGATCCGGACATTGAAACCGCAAGCGGCGTAAAAATCGGTACGGAATTCAGTGCGCTTTATAGTAAAGCCTATGGCGCCTGCCAGAAAGGCAGCGGCGATGATGCCAACGCGGTTGAATGTCAGGCATCCGACAGCGAGCATATCGTGTATCTGTTCACCGGCGAGTGGCGCGGCCCGGAAGGCTTGATGCCGTCGGATGATGCGTTAAAAAGCTGGAAACTCAGCAAAATCGTCTGGCACCGTTAAGCGCGACTACCTTGCTCCCGGGCAAGGCGCGGTGAAAAAATTCAGGTAGAATGTCCGGCATCTCTGGCCACGTTCCGTGGCCTCGTTTTCAGGAGGAGAGATGTCTCAGGTTCAAAGTGGCATTCTGCCCGAACATTGCCGCGCCGCTATCTGGATTGAAGCGCGCGTATCAGAAGATCTTGATGCGGTGCGTGCGGGGTGTAAAACCTTCACCGCTAAACTTGCCGAACTGCAGGCGACGTTCCCCGACGCACAGTGCGGCGCGGTTGTCGCCTTTGGTTATGACGTCTGGCGCGATATCAGCGCGGGCGTTGGCGGTGAGGAGCTGAAAAACTTTTCCCCGCTGGGCAAAGGCCTTGCACCCGCCACACAGCATGATGTGCTGATCCATATTCTGTCGCTGCGTCATGATGTGAACTTCTCCATTGCCCAGGCGGCGTTAGCGGCGTTTGGTGATGCGATTACCGTGGTAGAAGAAACACACGGTTTCCGTTGGGTGGAAGATCGCGATTTAAGCGGCTTTGTGGATGGTACTGAAAACCCGACGGGCGATGACGTTCGTTGCGGCGTCGCGGTGATTAACGACGGCGTAGACGCAGGCGGAAGCTACGTGTTCGTTCAGCGTTGGGAACACAATCTTAAACAACTGAACCGGATGAGCGTGCAGGATCAGGAGATGATGATTGGTCGCACCAAACAGGATAATGAAGAAATCGATGGCGACGCCCGCCCGGTGACATCACATCTGACGCGCGTCGACCTTAAAGAAAACGGCAAGGGGCTGAAAATTGTGCGTCAGAGCCTGCCGTATGGCACCGCCAGCGGTACCCACGGCCTTTATTTCTGCGCCTATTGCGCCACGCTGCATAACATTGAGCAGCAGTTGCTGAGCATGTTCGGCGATTTAGATGGTAAACGCGATGCGATGCTGCGTTTCACCAAACCGGTAACTGGCGGCTATTACTTCGCGCCGTCGCTTGACCGACTCGCCAGTCTGTAATGCCCTACAGCGCGGTGCCAGCCGCGCTGATTTCCTTCCCGCTTATTCTCTTTTCGACTTCCAAATCACCAAACGGTATATAAAAGCGTTACTGCTTTATCACCTGTTATAAATAAACTGGACCCAGGATCGTCATCACATTTATAAGGGTGCAGAATGGCCGTTAAATCAGCGAAAAAAATTTGCAGTGCGCTTGCAGTCCTGGTGTTAGCTGGCCCTGCGCAAGCAACGGAATTGCTTAACAGTTCTTATGATGTTTCGCGCGAGTTGTTCGCGGCGTTGAATAAGCCGTTTGAAGCCCAGTGGGCGCAGGAAAACAACGGCGATAAGTTGACCATCAAACAGTCTCACGCCGGGTCGTCGAAACAGGCGCTCGCCATTTTACAGGGCTTAAAAGCAGACGTTGTAACTTATAACCAGGTGACTGACGTCCAGATCCTGCATGACAAAGGCAACCTGATCCCGGCGGACTGGCAAAGCCGTTTACCGAACAACAGCTCGCCGTTCTATTCCACCATGGCGTTTCTGGTGCGTAAGGGTAACCCCAAAAATATTCACGACTGGAATGACCTGGTGCGTTCCGATGTGAAACTGATTTTCCCGAATCCGAAAACCTCCGGCAACGCGCGTTATACCTATCTCGCGGCCTGGGGCGCTGCCGATAAAGCGGACGGTGGCGATAAAGCCAAAACCACCCAGTTTATGACGCAATTTCTAAAAAACGTCGAAGTGTTTGATACCGGCGGACGCGGCGCGACCACCACGTTTGTTGAACGTGGTTTGGGTGATGTGCTGATAACGTTTGAGTCGGAAGTGAACAATATCCGCAATCAATACGCCAGCGAAGGTTTTGAAGTGGTAGTGCCGAAAGTAAACGTACTGGCCGAGTTCCCGGTGGCGTGGGTTGATAAAAACGTCAAATCAAACGGCACGGAAAAAGCGGCGAAAGAGTACCTGAACTATCTCTACAGCCCGCAAGCGCAAACTATCATCACGGATTATTACTATCGCGTGAATAATCCCGAGGTGATGGCGAAACTGAAAGATAAATTCCCGCAGACTGCGCTTTTCCGCGTGGAAGAGCAGTTTGGTAGCTGGCCTGAGGTGATGAAAACCCATTTCAACAGCGGCGGCGAGCTGGACAAGCTGTTAGCGGCGGGGCGTAAGTAATGTTTGCAGTCTCAAGTCGCCGGGTGCTTCCGGGCTTTACATTAAGCCTGGGCACCAGCTTGCTGTTTGTCTGTCTGATTTTGCTGTTGCCGTTAAGCGCGTTAGTGATGCAGCTATCCCAGATGAGCTGGGCGCAGTACTGGGAGGTGGTCACCAGCCCACAGGTGGTGGCGGCGTATAAAGTGACGTTACTGTCAGCGTTTGTGGCCTGCATTTTCAACGGCGTGTTTGGTTTATTGATGGCGTGGATTTTGACGCGCTATCGTTTCCCGGGGCGCACCATCCTTGATGCGCTAATGGACTTACCCTTCGCGCTGCCGACGGCTGTGGCGGGTTTGACCCTGGCGTCGCTGTTTTCAGTCAACGGTTTTTACGGCGAATGGCTGGCCATGCTGGGTATTAAAGTCACCTACACCTGGCTTGGTATAGCGGTGGCGATGGCGTTTACCAGTATTCCGTTTGTGGTACGCACCGTGCAGCCGGTGCTCGAAGAGTTAGGCCCGGAATATGAAGAGGCGGCACAAACGCTTGGCGCCACCCGTTTGCAAAGTTTTACTCGCGTGGTTTTGCCGGAGCTTTCCCCTGCGCTGATGGCGGGCGTGGCGCTCTCTTTTACCCGTAGTCTTGGCGAATTCGGCGCGGTGATTTTTATCGCCGGTAACATCGCCTGGAAGACGGAAGTTACGTCGCTGATGATTTTTGTGCGTTTGCAGGAGTTTGATTACCCGGCCGCCAGCGCCATTGCGTCGGTGATCCTGGCCGCGTCGCTGCTGCTGCTGTTTGCCATCAACACTTTACAAAGTCGCTTTGGTCGACGCGTGGTAGGTCACTAATGGCGCAGGTTACCGAATTGAAAACGTACGCGAAACCCGGCATTAACTGGGGAAAATGGTTTCTTATTGGCACCGGCGTGCTGCTCAGCGCGCTGATTCTGGTGGTGCCGATGGTATATATCTTCGTCCAGGCGTTCAGCAAAGGGCTGCTGCCGGTGCTGCAAAACCTGGCCGATCCGGACATGCTGCATGCTATCTGGCTGACGGTATTAATTGCGCTGATCACCGTGCCGGTTAACCTGGTATTCGGCACGCTGCTGGCGTGGCTTGTGACGCGCTTTAATTTTCCTGGACGCCAGTTGCTGCTCACTTTGCTGGATATCCCGTTTGCGGTATCGCCAGTGGTCGCCGGTCTGGTGTATCTGCTGTTCTACGGCTCAAACGGGCCGCTTGGCGGCTGGTTAGGCGATAACGATTTGCAGGTGATGTTCGCCTGGCCCGGCATGGTGCTGGTCACCATTTTCGTCACCTGTCCGTTTGTGGTGCGTGAACTGGTCCCGGTGATGTTAAGCCAGGGCAGCCACGAAGATGAAGCCGCGATCCTGTTAGGCGCATCCGGCTGGCAGATGTTCCGTCGCGTGACGTTGCCGAATATCCGTTGGGCGCTGCTTTACGGCGTGGTGTTGACCAACGCCCGCGCTATCGGCGAGTTTGGCGCGGTGTCGGTGGTGTCTGGCTCCATTCGCGGTGAAACGCTTTCGCTGCCGCTGCAAATCGAATTACTTGAGCAGGATTACAACACGGTCGGCTCATATACCGCGGCCGCGCTGCTGACGTTAATGGCTATTTTGACCCTGTTTTTAAAGAGTGCGTTGCAATGGCGTTTGCATAATCAGGAAAAACGCCAGCAACAGGAGAGCAATCATGAGCATTGAGATTTCCAGAATTAACAAATCGTTTGACCGCACCCAGGTGCTTAATGATATTTCTCTGGATATCCCCTCCGGCCAGATGGTGGCGCTGTTAGGGCCGAGCGGCTCCGGCAAAACAACATTGCTGCGCATCATCGCAGGCCTTGAGCACCAGACCAGCGGTCATATACGTTTTCATGGCACTGACGTGAGCCGCCTGCACGCCCGCGACCGTAAAGTGGGTTTCGTGTTCCAGCATTACGCGCTGTTTCGCCATATGACCGTGTTCGACAATATCGCTTTTGGCCTGAACGTACTGCCTAAACGCGAGCGCCCGAGCGCCAGCGTCATTAAGCAAAAAGTCACCAAACTCCTGGAGATGGTGCAGCTTGCCCATCTGGCGGATCGTTTCCCGGCCCAACTTTCCGGTGGTCAGAAACAGCGTGTGGCCCTGGCGCGCGCGTTAGCGGTAGAACCACAGATTTTGCTGCTTGATGAACCGTTCGGCGCGCTGGACGCCCAGGTGCGTAAAGAGTTGCGCCGCTGGCTGCGCCAGCTTCACGAAGAGTTGAAATTTACCAGCGTGTTCGTCACCCACGACCAGGAAGAGGCGATGGAAGTGGCGGATCGCGTGGTGGTGATGAGTCAGGGTCATATTGAGCAGGCCGATGCGCCAGAACGCGTATGGCGCGAGCCGCAAACCCGTTTTGTACTGGAGTTCCTGGGCGAAGTGAACCGCCTTCACGGCACCATTCGCGGCAGCCAGTTCCACGTTGGCGCGCATTGCTGGCCGCTGGGCTACGCGCCTGCGCACCAGGGGCCGGTGGATTTGTTCCTGAGGCCGTGGGAAGTAGACGTGAGCCGTCGTACCAGTCTTGATTCACCACTGCCGGTGCAAGTGCTGGAGATAAGCCCGCGCGGGCATTATATGCAATTAGTGGTACAACCCCTGGGCTGGTACGATGAAACCTTAACCGTTGTTTTGCGAGAAGATTATGTTCCGCAGCGCGGCGAGCGGTTGTTCGTTGGCCTGCAACATGCCCGTTTGTATCACGGCGATGAGAAAATTGAGAGTATTGCTCTCGCCGAAACAGCCTGATATACCACGTGAAGCGTCGACTTCACGAGGCGGTGGTTATCCTGCCAGTCGACGTAATGTGAGTATACTCAGCGTGAGTTAATAACAGAAAAGCGGTTAACAGCCGCTTTTTTTATGCTTTGGACAGACCGACGTGAATACATTAGAACAAACGATTGGCAATACGCCGCTGGTAAAATTGCAGCGGATGGGACCAGACAACGGCAGTGAAATTTGGGTCAAACTGGAAGGTAACAATCCAGCCGGTTCGGTAAAAGATCGCGCGGCGCTTTCGATGATTGTCGAGGCGGAAAAACGCGGCGACATCGCACCCGGTGACACGTTAATTGAAGCCACCAGCGGCAACACCGGCATTGCGCTGGCAATGATCGCCGCGCTGAAAGGCTATCACATGAAATTGCTGATGCCGGACAACATGAGCATGGAACGCCGCGCCGCGATGCGCGCATACGGCGCTGATCTGGTGCTGGTCACCAAAGAGCAGGGCATGGAAGGCGCGCGCGATCTGGCTTTAGCGATGGCGCAACGCGGCGAAGGGTATATTCTCGATCAGTTTAACAATCCCGATAATCCCTTGGCGCATTACCGCACCACTGGCCCGGAAATCTGGAACCAGACCAGCGGGCGTATCACGCATTTCGTCTCCAGCATGGGGACTACGGGCACGATCACGGGCGTTAGCCGCTTTTTACGCGAGCAGGCCAAACCGGTCACCATCGTCGGCCTGCAACCCCAGGAAGGCAGCAGCATTCCGGGTATCAGACGCTGGCCTGAGGAGTACATGCCGGGCATTTTTAATGCTGACCTTGTGGATACGGTGCTGGATATTCATCAGCGAGAGGCAGAAAATACCATGCGCGAGTTAGCCTGCCGCGAAGGCGTTTTCTGCGGAGTGAGCTCCGGTGGCGCTGTAGCAGGCGCTTTGCGAGTCGCGCGGGATAACCCAGGCGCAGTTGTTGTAGCGATTATCTGCGATCGCGGTGACCGTTATCTCTCGACCGGCGTATTCGGTGAAGAGAGCTACGTTCAGGGAGCAGGCATTTAACCGGCTTCCCGACTCGCGTTCTCAGCCCCAGAAACCCGGGAAGGATAAAAGGATGACCGCAATTTTATTTGGCGATGGGCAGCGAGCTCTGCACACGGACATTATTTCAATACAGTCACAGGTGGTGTACGGAAGCGTAGGCAACAGTATTGCCGTGCCGACCCTGCTTCAGGCGGGTTTTCGCCCCATGGCCGTCCCTACGGTGCTGCTCAGCAATACGCCACACTACCCGAGTCTGTACGGTGGGGCTATTCCCGACGACTGGTTCAACGGCTACCTGACCGGATTACTGGAGCGCGACGCGTTGCGTCATGTGAAGGGAATTATTACCGGCTATCTCGGGAGCGTAGGGCAGGCGAACATCCTGGCGGACTGGCTGGCTCTGGTGCGTGACCGCTATCCGCATATCTGGATTATTATCGATCCGGTGATGGGCGATACCGACAGCGGCATTTATGTCACACAAGAGCTACCGCAGGCTTATAGCGAGCGCTTACTGCCGCTGGCTACCGGCATTACGCCGAATGCCTTCGAACTCGAGCGGCTGACAGGTCGCGCCAGTCCGACACTTTCACAGGCGGTAGATGCCGCCAGAACGTTGCTGAACGGCCATACGCAATGGGTAGCGGTAACCAGTGCGCCAGCCGACGATTTGCCAGCAGATCGCATGCTGGTGGCCCTGGTGACGGCTGAGAATGTGGAGGTGGTAGTACACCCGCGTGTCAATGCAGAGCTGAAAGGCACCGGCGATCTGTTCTGTTCAGCGCTTGCCGGCAAACTGTTGCAGGGCGCAAGCGTGGCGCAAGCCGTGAAAGGGGCGAGTGACAGGGTTGTGGAAGTCATGCGTCACACCGTGGCGCGGGATTTTGATGAGTTGGCGCTGCCGGAACATGCCTGAGCGTGAATAACAGACAAAAAAATGGCGCCGTAAGGCGCCATTTTTACGTTAAATGCATTACTTCTTGATGCGGATAACCGGGGTTTCGCCTACGGTCACGCTACCAGAAATCTTAATCAGCTCTTTGATTTCGTCCATATTGGAGATAACAACCGGCGTCAATGTAGACTTGGCTTTCTCTTCCAGCAGCGGCAGATCGAACTCAATAACCGGATCGCCAACTTTAACGCGCTGGCCTTCTTCAGCGATACGTTTAAAGCCTTCACCTTTCAACTCAACGGTATCAATACCGAAGTGAACGAAAAGCTCAATGCCGCTATCGGATTCGATAGAGAAAGCATGGTTGGTTTCGAAGATTTTACCGATGGTACCGTCAACCGGCGCAACCATTTTGTTACCGGTTGGTTTGATAGCAATGCCATCACCAACGATTTTTTCCGCGAACACTACATCCGGCACGTCTTCAATATTAACGATTTCGCCAGACAGTGGAGCAACGATCTCAATGGTTCCGGTGTCGCTGTTGCCTTTGTCACCGAACAGTTTACTAAATAACCCCATTAGCCTTCTCTCCTAAGCAGTAATTTGGGCCGCATCTCGTGGATTAGCAGATTGTTTTTTCTTCAATGAACTTGTTAACCAGCGTCATTAACTCGTCCGTTGTCGGTTGAGCAAGAGCTTGCTCTGCTAACACCTTCGCATCTTCGTAATTCGTATTACGAATTATCTTCTTGATACGCGGGATAGAAATGGCACTCATACTGAATTCATCCAGACCCATCCCCAACAACAGAAGTGTAGCACGTTCATCGCCTGCAAGCTCACCACACATTCCGGTCCATTTACCTTCTGCATGAGATGCATCAATCACTTGCTTGATAAGCGTCAGCACAGACGGCGACATCGGCTGGTAAAGATGTGAAATCATATCATTACCGCGGTCAACTGCCAGGGTGTACTGAGTTAAATCGTTTGTTCCGATACTAAAGAAATCGACTTCTTTTGCTAAATGACGAGCAATCGTCGCGGCGGCCGGTGTTTCCACCATTACGCCAACTTCGATAGATTCATCAAAGGCTTTACCTTCATCGCGCAGTTCCTGTTTGTAGTCTTCGATAGCGCTTTTCAGCGTACGGACTTCTTCAACAGAGATGATCATCGGGAACATAATGCGCAGTTTTCCGAAAGCGGAAGCACGCAGGATCGCACGCAGCTGATCGCGCAGAATTTCTCTACGATCAAGCGCGATACGTACCGCACGCCAGCCCAGGAACGGGTTTTCTTCTTTCGGGAAATTCATGTACGGCAGCTCTTTGTCGCCGCCGATGTCCATGGTACGGACGATAACTGCCTGAGAACCACAGGCTTCCGCCACGGCTTTGTACGCGGCGAATTGCTCTTCTTCAGTCGGCAGCGCGTCGCGATCCATAAACAGGAATTCGGTACGGTATAAACCAACGCCTTCAGCGCCGTTACGCTCAGCACCTGCGACATCGCGCACGGTACCGATATTCGCGCAAACTTCAACCTGATGACCGTCAAGCGTAATGGCCGGCAGATCTTTCAGTTTAGCCAGCTCCGCTTTTTCTTCAGCGACCTGAGTCTGGATATTGCGCAGCGTTTCAATCTCTTCATCACTCGGGTTTACGTAAACTTTGTTGTTTACCGCGTCGAGGATGAGATAGTCGCCGTTTTTCACCTGAGAGGTGATGTTGCCGGTACCCACAATGGCAGGCAGTTCCAGAGAACGCGCCATGATTGAGGTGTGGGAGGTACGACCGCCGATATCAGTGATGAAACCCAGCACCTTTTTCAGGTTCAGCTGTGCGGTTTCAGACGGCGTCAGATCCGCGGCAACCAGGATGACTTCTTCCTGAATGGCGCTTAAATCAATAATGGCGAGGCCCAAAATATTACGCAACAGGCGTTTACCGATGTCACGTACGTCAGCCGCACGCTCTTTCAGGTATTCATCGTCAAGTTCTTCCAGCGCAGTCGCCTGGCCTTCAATAACTTCGTATGCCGCCGCGTCGGCTGTGATGAGCTTGTCCTTAATCAGGGCTATGATTTCCTGCTCTAGCTCCTCATCTTCCAGCAACATGATGTGGCCTTCGAAGATGGCTTCCTTTTCTTCGCCGAAAGTTTCGCCTGCTTTGATTTTGATCGCTTCTAACTGTGTAGAGGCTTTGGCACGCCCACTCAGGAAACGCTCAACTTCCTGATCAACCTTATCGGCAGAAATCTTTTTCCGGTCGATGACAATCTCATCTTCTTTCAGCAGCAGTGCTTTGCCAAAAGCGATACCCGGGGATGCTAAAATGCCTGAAATCATAACCCTACCTTACTTGTGACTGATATTAATAAGAACCCGGAACTTACTCGAGTTCAGCCATCAGTTTGACCAGATGCTCAACAGCTTTTTGCTCATCTTCGCCTTCGGCAGAGATGCTTACTACAGTACCTTGGGTCAGACCCAGAGTTTGCAGCTTAAACAGGCTTTTAGCGCTGGCGCTTTTGCCGTTAGAAGTCACAGTGATATCAGATGTGAAGCCTTTCGCTTCTTTAACAAACTGAGCAGCAGGGCGGGTATGCAGGCCGTTCGGCGCGGTAATGGTAACTTCTTGCTGGAACATTGTATTTCCCCAACTTATAGGTTTAGTGTTGTGGAACTAAAGTCTAGCCTGGCGGCCACACTTTAGCCTGAAAGTTGCGCCGACGTTCAAGGCAACGCGACACAGAATGCAAGAACAGCGAAACAGCGATGTGACTCGCGTTTCGCTCGTCATTAATCATTATGCAGCTAATAACAAGGCATAACCAAATCATTAAATCGATTCAGCTAGCACAAAGCCCAGAATGATTAATTTCACGCATCGAAATAAAGTGATGCTTAAATACCAGAGCTAACAGAATGAGGCAATGCCAGAAGCGGTGAAAATTTGAAGCAGAACACAAAAAAGCACCCCGAAAGGCGCTTTTTTGTTCAAAATTAACAATCTGGCATCATTGTTGCAATTCTTTTTCTGTAAACAGATCGGCGAACAATGCAGTGCTCAGATAACGCTCTCCCGAGGAAGGCAGGATAACCACAATATTCTTATTGGTAAAGGCTTCGTCTTCCTGAAGTTTGAGCGCGGCTGCAACGGCGGCGCCGGATGAAATCCCCGCCAGAATACCTTCTTCTTCCATCAAGCGACGCGCGGTAGAGATGGCTTCATCGTTAGTAATGGCCACCACCTTGTCGATCAGTTTTAAATCCAGGTTGCCCGGAATAAAGCCTGCGCCGATGCCCTGAATTTTATGCGGGCCCGGTTTCAGTTCTTCGCCTGCCAGCGCCTGGGCGATAACCGGAGAATCGGTCGGCTCAACGGCGACAGTGATAAGGTCGGTTTTGCCTTTGGTGTTTTTGATATAACGGCTCACACCTGTCAGCGTACCGCCCGTACCTACGCCAGAAATAAACACATCAACCTGGCCGTCGGTGTCTTCCCAGATTTCAGGACCGGTGGTTTTTTCATGGATTTCCGGGTTTGCCGGGTTGCTGAATTGCTGCAGCAGCAAATATTTAGCCGGATCGCTTGCGACAATCTCTTCAGCTTTCTGAATAGCGCCTTTCATGCCTTTCGCGCCTTCGGTGAGCACCAGATTAGCGCCCAACGCTTTCAGCAATTTGCGGCGCTCAATGCTCATGGTTTCAGGCATGGTCAGGGTGAGTTTGTAACCCCGCGCGGCGGCGACATACGCCAGCGCAATGCCGGTGTTGCCGCTGGTAGGCTCCACCAGCTCCACGCCCGGTTTCAGTACGCCACGTTTTTCGGCATCCCAAATCATATTGGCACCGATACGGCATTTGACGCTAAAGCTCGGGTTACGTGATTCTACCTTCGCCAGAATGCGTCCGTTACCGATACGGTTCAGTCGAACCAGCGGCGTATGACCGATAGTCAGCGAGTTATCTTCATAAATCTTACTCATGGCCTGTCCTTAACTGTATGAAATTTGGGAAACAGAGTTAGCATACGCACTTCATCCGTGTGGGGAAGTAAGTAATTCGCATATCTATATGCTGATGAGAAATAATAACTACCACTATGGAATAAGAGACGGCATAAGCCGTCTCGCTATCGGTTAGCGCCAGACGGCATGGCGCGTGCGATAGCAATCCACCCACATCGCCGTCGCGCCGCAAACGGCAACCGGCATAATCGCCAGATTTAAAAAAGGAATCAGCGTAAACAGGCTCACCAGCGAGCCAAACTGCATATTGGTAAACTTGCGCTCGCGAAGTGCGACGCGCATCTCTTTAAACGGGACTTTGTGGTTATCGAAAGGATAGTCGCAATACTGAATGGCCAGCATCCAGGCGCTGAATAAAAACCATAAAACAGGCGCAACGGTTTGGCCGATGCCGGGAATAAAGTAAAGCAGTAACAAGACGATAGCGCGCGGCAGGTACCAGGCAAGCTTTTGCCATTCGCGTTTCATGATACGCGGCACATCTTTAATGATACCGAAAATGCCGGTATCCGGCGGCGTCGCGCCGGTTAAACGCGCTTCCAGTTGTTCTGCCAGTAGTCCGTTGAACGGGGCAGCAATCCAGTTAGCAAGGGTCGAGAAGAAATAACCGAAAATAAGCAGAACAGAAATCACCACTAAAGGCCAGATTACATACTGTAGCCACTGCAACCACTCCGGCACATGAGACATGAGCTGCGGGATCCAGACATCAAATTGAGAAAACAACCACCAGAACGCGCCTCCCATCAGCACAATATTGATCAATAATGGCAGGATGACAAAACGGCGAATACCCGGCAGCGTGACCAGTTTCCAGCCCTGAGAGAAATAATAAAGACCGCTACGCGGGGTGGCGCCCGATTGTGAAACCATATTGAGGCTTACTCCTTGAATATCAGTCAGGGTCAACGCAGGCTATCTTAACTGAGCGCGGAAATATCGCCAGTTCAGAAATGGTCGAAAAAACAGCAAAAAACACGTTTTATTTCATCTTTATGCGGAGAAAAACGTGAGTGGACTTGCACTTGAGCAGATGGGCAAATACTCTTAGTGAGTAAATGTTTGCCGCAGTGGCAAGGTGTTAGAACAACAGAGAATATAATGATGCAGGATTTGCGTCTGATATTAATCATTGTTGGCGCAATCGCCATAATAGCCTTACTGGTGCACGGACTGTGGACCAGCCGTAAGGAACGCTCCTCCGTATTCCGCGATCG
This sequence comes from Citrobacter freundii, assembly GCF_011077955.1. GTDB lineage: Bacteria > Pseudomonadota > Gammaproteobacteria > Enterobacterales > Enterobacteriaceae > Atlantibacter. The sequence goes on along the minus strand of NZ_JAALBX010000004.1, from coordinate 306,674 downwards.
TCCGATTAAGCGGATGAAATCGAGGCGTGATGACGAGGCTGATGATGATGGCGACGACATGGATGATGACGGGGTAGGCGAAGTTCGTGTGCGCCGCGTTGCTCCTGAACAAGAACCAGTCTACAGAGATCAAGAGCCGCCGCGTCAGCCTGAATCGCCGCAGCATAACTATCAACCGCCTTATGCGCCTTCACAGCCGCGTCAGCCTGTCGCTCGCCCGCAAGAACCGCAACAGCCTGTACAACGTGCGCCAGTGCAACAGCCGGTACAACAGGCTCAAGTCGCGCCTGCGCCCGCTCAGCCTGTCGTAAGACCCGCAGAGCCGCAGCCTGTCGCGACGCCACCGCAGCATTCCGCCCATGCGCCCCAGCCAGAACCTGTGGCTACGCCGGTTGAAGAACCCGCTCCCGCGCCTGCGCCGGAGAAACCGCGCCTGAAAGAGACCGTCATTGTCATGAACGTGTCGGCTCATGCCGGTAGCCAGTTAAATGGCGATGTGCTGCTGAACAGTATTCAACAGGCGGGCTTTACCTTTGGCGAAATGAATATTTTCCATCGTCACCTCAGCCCTGACGGCAGCGGCCCGGTGCTATTTAGCCTTGCTAACATGGTAAAACCAGGCTCTTTTGACCCGGAAAATATGCATACTTTCGCAACGCCTGGCGTCACCATCTTTATGCAGGTGCCTTCTTATGGCGATGAGATCCAAAACTTCAAACTGATGCTGCAATCTGCCCAGCATATCGCCGATGAAGTGGGCGGTGTGGTGCTTGACGATCAGCGTCGGATGATGACGCCGCAGAAACTGCGTGAATATCAGGATCGCATTCGTGAAGTAAAAGACGCCAACGCATAACGTGCGCGCGGTGAAAACATTCCTCAAAGCCCCCGCATCGTCGGGGGTTTTTTTCATTGGTGGTGTGATATGGAATCAATTGAAAAACAACTAAACGACCTTAGAACCACGCTTCGCCATCATGAATATCTCTACCATGTGATGGATGCGCCCGAAATCCCCGATGCCGAATATGACCGGTTGATGAATGCGCTGCGTGCGCTTGAAGCGGAAAACCCAACGCTTATCACGCCGGATTCACCTACCCAGCGCGTGGGCGCGTCGCCGTTGACCGCGTTTACCCAAATCCGCCATGAAGTGCCGATGCTGTCTTTAGATAACGTTTTTGATGAAAGCAGCTTCCTGGCCTTTAACAAGCGTGTGCAGGACAGGTTGAAATATACGGACGCGCTGACCTATTGCTGCGAGTTAAAACTTGATGGTCTGGCGGTAAGCCTGTTGTATGAAAACGGCTTACTGGTCCGCGCCGCCACCCGCGGCGATGGAACGACCGGGGAAGATATCACCACCAATATTCGCACTGTGCGGGCTATACCTTTGAAACTGCGTGGTGAGGATGTTCCGGCACGTCTGGAAGTTCGCGGCGAAGTTTTCCTTCCTCAGGCCGGATTCGAAAAAATTAACGAAGAAGCCCGACGCACAGGCGGCAAAGTGTTTGCCAACCCGCGCAACGCAGCGGCAGGGTCGCTGCGCCAGCTTGATCCGCGCATAACGGCGAAACGCCCGCTGACATTTAACTGCTACGGTATCGGTATTCTGGAAGGCGGCGAACTGCCGGCAAGCCACTATGAACGTTTACAGCAATTTGCCAAATGGGGAATACCGATTAGCCATCGCACCCGCATTTGTCAAAGCCCGGAAGAAGTGCTGGCGTTTTATCATCAGGTTGAGGCCGATCGCCCGCAGTTAGGATTTGATATTGACGGTGTGGTCATCAAAGTGGACTCCCTGGCATTACAGGAACAACTGGGTTATGTGGCGCGTGCCCCACGCTGGGCGGTCGCATTTAAGTTTCCGGCGCAGGAGCAAATGACCTTTGTGCGCGACGTGGAGTTTCAGGTAGGGCGTACCGGCGCGATCACGCCTGTTGCGCGCCTGGAGCCGGTGCAGGTTGCGGGTGTACTGGTGAGTAACGCCACACTGCATAATGCGGATGAAATCGAACGCCTTGGCCTGCGCATTGGCGATAAAGTGGTCATTCGCCGCGCGGGCGATGTGATCCCGCAGGTGGTCAACGTGGTGCTTTCAGAACGCCCCGAACAAACCCGTGAAGTGGCGTTTCCGACGCACTGCCCGGTGTGCGGCTCCGATGTTGAGCGCGTCGAAGGCGAAGCGGTGGCGCGCTGCACCGGTGGGTTAATTTGCGGTGCGCAGCGTAAAGAGTCATTGAAGCATTTCGTTTCCCGCCGGGCGATGGACGTTGACGGCATGGGCGATAAAATCATCGATCAACTGGTGGAAAAAGAGTATGTCCACACCCCCGCTGATTTATTCCGGCTTACCGCCGGGAAACTGACCGGGCTTGATCGTATGGGGCCGAAATCGGCACAGAATGTGGTAGATGCCCTGGAAAAAGCCAAAACCACGACCTTTGCGCGTTTTTTGTATGCGCTGGGTATCCGTGAAGTCGGAGAAGCCACCGCGGCGAATCTGGCGGCCCATTTCGGCAACCTTGACGCGCTGACCAATGCCTCCATTGAGGAACTGCAAAAAGTTCAGGATGTCGGGATCGTGGTGGCAACCCACGTATATAACTTCTTTGAAGAAGAGAGCAACCGCGAGGTCATCCGCCAGTTGGTGGAGGATATCGGCATTACCTGGCCTGAACCAAAGGTCATTAAGGCCGAAGAGATCGACAGTCCTTTCGCCGGGAAAACCGTGGTCTTGACCGGTTCGTTAAGCGTGCTTTCTCGTGACGATGCCAAAGCGCGTCTCACCGCGCTGGGGGCGAAAGTGGCCGGTAGCGTGTCGAAGAAAACCGATTTAGTCATCGCCGGGGAAGCGGCGGGCTCGAAGCTTGCAAAAGCGCAGGAGTTAGGGATAGCGGTGATTGACGAGGCGGAAATGATGCGTCTTCTGGGCGAATGACATGGAAAAAGAACAGTTGATAGCCATTGCCAATACGGAGATGCCGTTTGGTAAATATAAAGGCCGCAGGCTTATTGATTTGCCGGAGGAGTATTTGCTGTGGTTTGCCCGTAAGGATGAATTTCCCGCCGGGCGCCTTGGCGAGCTGATGTCGATTACGTTGCTCATAAAAACCGAGGGGTTGACCCATCTGGTTCAACCCCTGAAGAAATAGCCTCAGGCTTTTGCGGCGCGGGCATCTTCCTGCGCCTGCAATTTCTCCGTTTCATGTTTATAACGGCGCGCTAAAACCGCGCAGACCATCAACTGGATCTGATGGAAAATCATCAGCGGTAGCACCATCATCCCGATAACCGAGGTGGGGAACAGGATATTGGCCATCGGAATACCGTTCGCCAGGCTTTTCTTGGAGCCGCAGAACACGATGGTGATTTCATCGGCTTTGCTAAAGCCACATTTGCGCGCCACCACCACGTTTACGGCAATCACAATTGCCAGCAGCACCAGGCTCACGATCACGATAAACAGCAGCGATCCCAGGCCGACTTTATGCCAGATCCCATTCACTACGGCTTCACTGAAAGCGGAATAAACCACCAGCAGAATTGATGTCTGATCGGTTTTTGATATCCACTTTTTATTGCGCGCCACCCATTCGCCAATCCACGGACGAGACAGATGACCGAGCACAAACGGCAGCAGGAGCTGGAGCATAATCTTGCCGACCTGCTCAAGGCTGCCTTCAGCGCCGTGCATATTCATCACAAGGCCCACTAACAGCGGCGAGAGGAAAATCCCAAGCAAGCTGGATGCCGATGCGGAACACACTGCCGCGGCGACGTTACCGCCCGCAATGGAGGTAAAAGCGATGGCCGACTGTACGGTTGCGGGCAAAATACACAGATACAGGAAGCCGGTATAAAGCTCCTGGCTGACGTTTACCGGCGCCCACCAGGCGAACAGGACGCCAAGCACCGGAAACAGCACGAAAGTGCTGCACATCACCCACAGATGCAGCCGCCAGTGGCTACCGCCTGCGATGATCGCCTCGCGGGATAGTTTGGCGCCATGCATAAAAAACAACAGCGCGATGGCCGCTGTAGTGAGCCCTTCAAAGAACGGTACAAACCCGCCCCGCGCCGGAAAAAAAGAAGCCAGTAACACCACGGCGATAAGCGTGATGGTAAACGGATCGAGGATACGGAAAAGTTTCATATTCACTCCTGAAGTCGAAGGGATCATTTTGCGTTTTTCGATTTGAGAAATAAAATTGATTTATTGCATCTATTTATGAAAAAAATACATGAATGTTTCCCTTCGCCAGTTACGCATTTTCGTTACCGTCGCTCAGGCCAACAGTTTCAGCCGCGCCGGAGAGATAATTGGATTAAGTCAGTCTGCTATTAGTCATAGCGTAAAAGAGCTGGAGCGTCAGTGCGGGGTGAGACTGCTCGATCGCACAACGCGAGAGGTAGTGTTAACCGAAGCGGGCCAGCAATTAGCGGCGCGTCTGGAGAGACTGCTGGATGAGCTTAACAGCACCTTGCGTGATGCCGGGCGAGTAGGGCAGCAGTTATCAGGGACAGTGCGGGTGGCGGCAAGCCAGACCATTTCCGCGCATTTGATCCCTCAGTGCATTGCGCAAAGTAATCTTAACTATCCCGAAATTGATTTTGTCCTGCATGACAGGCCGCAGCAGTGGGTACTGGAAAGTATTCGTCAGGGAGAAGTGGATTTTGGCATCGTCATCGATCCCGGCCCCGTGAGCGATCTGCACTGTGAAGTAGTGCTTTCGGAACCCTTTTTACTGTTGTGCCGGGAAGACCATCCGTTTAGTCAGCTACGAGAAGTACCCTGGCAGGCATTAAATGGCGAACGTCTGGTATTGCAGGATTATGCATCAGGGAGTCGTCCACTGATTGACGCCGCGCTGGCGCGCCAACAGATAGCGGCCTGTATCGTTCAGGAAATTGGTCATCCCGCCACGTTATTTCCCATGGTAGAAGCTGGCATTGGTATTAGCGTATTGCCCGCGCTGGCCTTGCCTTTGCCGCAGGGTTGTCATTTAACCGTGAAGCCGCTGACGCCGGTTATCGATCGCCGATTAATGCTGGTGCAACGGAAAAAACGATCGCTCAGTGGCGCAGCGCAGGCGATTTGGGAGGTGGTACGCGCGCAGGCCCAGTGTCTGACCCAGGCGCGTATTCACGATCCGCTGTTTAACGTACCAGACGATCAGACGTAAACATCAATCTGGTGATCGTTAAGCGACGCGTCGATGCTCTTAACGTTTTTTTGCTCGTGCTTCTTCTGGGCTTCTTCCGTCTGCTGGTGCTGCAATTGCGCCAGCTGCGCCTGTAGCATTTTGATCTGCTGCTGAATCATCTCCTGCTGCTTGCGCTTGATGTCAGGATCGCCTTCGCTGGTGCTGAGATCTTTTAACTGCTGGGTTAGTTTCGTGATTTGCTGAGTAAGACGGCTAATTTGCGCGGACAGGCTGTTCCCTTGAGCCGCACTACCGCCACCGGTTTGCATCATTGGGGTTGACGTTGTAATAGTGGTCATTCTGTTCTCCTTTCTTTGCCACAACGATGCTATCGGCCCGTTTCAGAAGAACTTTAATGTCTGCTCCTGATGACACTAAAAAAACATAATGCCAGGGCAGAGAGTGGAGCGGGTCTTCAGCGCGGGTGTGTCGTTATCGAGGCGGCAGGATTGTGTCTTCAGAGGGCACTATAAGCACGAGTGATAGCCGTTTCTTAAGTAAATGGCAGAGAGAATAGAGATCGCAGATAGCAAAAAAGCGCCTTTAGGGCGCTTTTTTACATTGGTGGGTCGTGCAGGATGACTCGCGTTGCTCGCCCTTCGGGTCGTCGCCGCAGGCGGCTCCGTTGCCTCACTGCGTTCGGCTCGAACCTGCGGCAGGATACTACACGTCTCATCCTGAGACTCGCCCTACGGGCCAACGCTTAGCGTTGTTCAACATCGTTCCCGACGATGTTGTCGAATCTTTATATCGCAGATAGCAAAAAAGCGCCTTTAGGGCGCTTTTTTACATTGGTGGGTCGTGCAGGATGACTCGCGTTGCTCGCCCTTCGGGTCGTCGCCGCAAGCGGCTCCGTTGCCTCACTGCGTTCGGCTCGAACCTGCGGCAGGTTCGAATCTTTATATCACAGTTAGCAAAAAAGCGCCTTTAGGGCGCTTTTTTACATTGGTGGGTCGTGCAGGATTCGAACCTGCGACCAATTGATTAAAAGTCAACTGCTCTACCAACTGAGCTAACGACCCGAAATGGTGGGTGATGACGGGCTCGAACCGCCGACCCCCTCCGTGTAAAGGAGATGCTCTACCAACTGAGCTAATCACCCATCTCGGTACTACCGGGTATTTCTTTACGCGCTTTCGATATGGTGGGTGATGACGGGCTCGAACCGCCGACCCCCTCCGTGTAAAGGAGATGCTCTACCAACTGAGCTAATCACCCATATCTGAAGGCGCTTGTCTTGCTAATTAACACTGCGGGAACCATAAAATTTATGGTGGGTGATGACGGGCTCGAACCGCCGACCCCCTCCGTGTAAAGGAGATGCTCTACCAACTGAGCTAATCACCCCCGCTGTGTGGAGTCGCATTATAGGGAGAGTTGAAAATGAGTCAACGCATTTTCTTAAGTTTTTAATCGCTCGTCTTAAATTTAGCCAATGCGATCGATAATTCCCCGTTGGCGCTTGATTTGCCATCAAATTATCGGATTAACGCTTTACTCAAGGCTTCCACATTGAGGAATCGGTTGACGGTGGTAGAATATTGCCCACTAAGCATTCCAGGCATTTGCCGTTTTCCGGCACCTTTACAAACGTAAGGCCATTTAATGAAAATCAAAACCCGCTTCGCACCGAGCCCAACAGGCTATTTGCACGTCGGCGGCGCTCGTACTGCGCTCTATTCCTGGCTTTTTGCCCGCAACCAGGGCGGTGAATTTGTCCTGCGCATTGAAGATACCGATTTGGAACGTTCAACGCCGGAAGCTATCGAAGCTATTATGGATGGCATGAACTGGCTGAGCCTGCAATGGGATGAAGGTCCGTACTACCAGACCAAGCGTTTCGATCGTTATAACGCCGTCATTGATGAGATGATTAAAGCGGGTACGGCATATAAATGCTATTGCTCCAAAGAGCGTCTTGAGGCGCTGCGCGAAGAGCAAATGGCTAACGGTGAAAAACCGCGCTATGACGGCCGCTGCCGCCATGGTCATGAGCATCATGCCGCTGATGAACCCTGCGTTGTGCGCTTCGCCAACCCCCAGGAAGGTTCGGTAATTTTCGACGATCAAATTCGTGGTCCGATTGAATTCAGCAACCAGGAACTGGACGACCTGATTATTCGTCGTACCGATGGTTCCCCGACCTATAACTTCTGTGTTGTTGTGGATGACTGGGACATGGAAATCACCCACGTTATCCGTGGCGAAGACCATATCAACAATACCCCGCGCCAGATTAACATTCTCAAAGCGTTGAATGCGCCGGTGCCGCTATATGCCCATGTGTCGATGATTAACGGCGATGACGGTAAAAAACTCTCTAAACGCCATGGCGCGGTGAGTGTTATGCAATACCGTGATGACGGTTATCTGCCGGAAGCGCTGCTTAACTACCTGGTGCGTCTGGGCTGGTCCCATGGCGACCAAGAGATTTTCAGCCGTGAAGAGATGATTAAGCTGTTTGATCTGCATGCGGTCAGCAAATCAGCCAGTGCGTTTAATACCGAAAAATTGCAGTGGTTGAATCACCACTATATCAATAGCCTGGCGCCGGAATATGTAGCAACGCATCTGCAGTGGCATATTGAGCAGGAAAATATTGATACCCGCAACGGCCCGGAGCTGGCGGCACTGGTGAAACTGCTGGGCGAGCGTTGCAAAACGCTAAAAGAGATGGCTGCTAGCTGTCGCTATTTCTATGAAGACTTCGCAGAGTTTGACGCCGATGCGGCGAAGAAACATTTACGCCCGGTTGCGCGTCAACCGCTTGAAGTGGTGCGTGATAAATTAGCGGCTATCACCAACTGGACTGCGGAAAACGTGCATGAAGCCATTCAGGCTACCGCCGATGAGCTGGAAGTGGGGATGGGCAAAGTTGGTATGCCGCTGCGTGTTGCGGTGACGGGAGCAGGGCAGTCGCCAGCACTGGACGTCACCGTTCATGCTATTGGCAAAACCCGTTCTATTGAGCGTATCAATAAAGCGTTAGCCTTTATTGCCGAGCGTGAAAACCAGCAGTAACCATCACCTCTGTATAAAAATAAAGCCGGTTATACCGGCTTTATTTTTGGGCGCTATTCATCTTTAATGCCAAGCCGACTCAGTAAACCGCTTATTCCTTCGCGCAAAATCAAGGCCGACAATTTTTGGCGTTCTTGAACGGTCAGCGCCTGGGCCACCTGACGCAGCTGGCTTTCCAGTAGCGCGGTGTCATCACCATAGGGGATCACCGGTTCTGCGGCATGATTGCCTTGTGTTCTGGCCTGCATTTTCACCGTGGCTGAAACATAATCACGGACGCGTTCGTCGACAATGATCAAATGGGCTTTGCCGCCTTTCACCCCTTTTAGAGGAACGGTTTGCCATTTTTGATCGACGACCCAGCGATTAATGGTCTGCGCTTTGTAACCGGTTAATTCAGCAAGCTCTGCCGGTGTCATCCTTGGTTTAAAAATCAGCATAGGCTAGTTATCGTGACGAATACTTAATCGTTGCAACATCCCCGAAATACCTTCTCTCAGGAGTAAAGACGTCATTTGCTTTTGTTCAGATGGTGTCATTTCTTTCAATGAATTAATCAAAAGGCTTTCGAGCGGCGTTTCCGGCGGCGGGACAATATAAGTAGCGTGAGGCTCTGTGGCACGTTGCGCACTGCGGATAAATTGCCGAACTTGCTCATTAACGTGTATCAATCGCGCTTTACCACCCTGAACTCCGGGTTTCGGCGATGTTTCCCAACCTTCTTTACGCACCCATTTATTGATAGTTTGCCGACTGTAACCCGTAAGCATTGCCAATTCTTCTGGCGTCATTCGTTCCTTGAGCATGATTACTCCAGTGATTTGTAAGGGTATTAGCTGATTATGTTATAGCACTATTTTACTGGAAACTGTGACGTGAATAACTAGCGGGTTCAGGAAAGTGCGAGAAAGATACCATCTTGCTGTCTTTTTCATCGGTTGAATCCAAACAATGAATTTCGCGTTGACAGGGTAGGGTGGAATTCATATTATTCGGCGCGTCAACACGACAACTGTTTTGCGTAGGGGCTATAGCTCAGCTGGGAGAGCGCTTGCATGGCATGCAAGAGGTCAGCGGTTCGATCCCGCTTAGCTCCACCAAACTTCATCCCGCAAGTTTGGTGCAAACAGATATCCGTGGGGCTATAGCTCAGCTGGGAGAGCGCTTGCATGGCATGCAAGAGGTCAGCGGTTCGATCCCGCTTAGCTCCACCACTATTCAGACCCTCGCTTCGGCGGGGGTTTTTGTTTTTGATCCTCCGCCAGGCCTTCTCACTCCACGTTTTACATATTTTAATTATCTTTATTTCATTTTGTAGTCATTCGTTAACTGCTTGTTTAAATAGGGATGACGCCCATTGTTATAACTTGCGTTGGATAAATATCGACCATACTATTAGCCTAACTTATTTCACCAGCCAAATTAAAAAGCAAAACATATAAACAATGTTAAATAAAATTAATATAAAAAAGTTTTTTGTAGCGCTGGTGTTGTGTTTCTTGTTGATGCCAGTAGCCCGTTACCTCTCTCCGAAAGCCGTCATTGATGGGCAAAGCCTCTATCTCGCCTATTTACCGCTAAGCGTGATGGTAGCGATGCTGTTTTTATTTGGCCGTCACGCAATCCTGCCCATTATAATTGTGATGGGCGTTTCTTATTCGCAGCGTTACTCTTTGGATGCCCTACAACTCAGCGCGTTTCTTTTCTGTTTTGCGGCGCCTTTCATTCTTTGCAGTGCGATTTGTCGGGCGTTTCTGGGGCCTCGCTGGCGCTATAACCTGACGGGAAAGGGGGCGGGGCAGCGCATTCTGTGGATTGGATTTGCCGCGCCGCTGTTGGATAAACTGACGCGCTTTGGCGTGGGGCATTTTCTGACGTTCCCGCCCGCCGTCGAATCGTTTTTTGGTCATAGTTCAACGATGTACAATATCGTTGACGGACAGAATACTGTTGCTGCGGTATTAGTTTTTAGCTGTATCTTTTATTATTTGCTGAGAATAGCGATAAGTCCTGCTTTTGCTCGCGCGTTCTCCCGACGGTGCGTTAATCCTCTTTTTGTAAGTAAAAAGCGAGTTTTTAATTTCTGTTGGTTAGTGGTAGTGATGGCGCTACTGATTATTTGCTGCCGCCACTATGAAACCGACTGGATTTCCGGATACCTGGTGCCGGTGATATTTGTCTTATTTACTATCGGCGTTTTCAAAATAGGCCCTCGTCTTATTAGTATATTATGGTCGCTATCCGCCTGGGCATTATTGAACTGGAACGAAAATTTACTGTACGGCAATTCCGCCTATTCATTGGCGTTTATGATGTCGGTTTTTATTGCGTTTACGCTGTCTATGCTTTTTATGACGGTTATTTACCAGCGCAACGAGAGAATGAAGCAGCAATATTTTTCGCTGGCGCAAACCGATCCGCTCACCCGAATGCCCAATATACGCGCACTGGAAAAGCACATTAAGCGAGAGCATCGCGGAGTATTATGCTGCCTGCGGCTTAATAATTTAGATTTCCTGAGCCGGCATTATGGTCTGATGATGCGCGTTCATGTTAAGCAACTTCTTGCCAGCACCCTTAAGCCCTGGCTACAAAGCGGTGAAATGGTATTCCAGTTGCCTGGCAGCGATTTAATGATTTTCCTCAAAGGCCCGGAACCGGCTGCGCGTATACGCCACATGGTTGATTTATTAAACAGTAAGCGCATCCCCTGGAACAACATTCAACTGGATATTGATTATGGGGCTTCCTGGTCATCCATTGATGAGCAAGACGATGAGCTGTATCGGCTGATTAGCCAATTAAGTTATCTGGCGGAGCAAGTCACAGCCGATAACCCGGTGTTGCCACTCAATCAGAACAGCAAAGTCACCATTTCAGGTGAGACCACAGAGCGCGTCGCCCTGTTGAAAAAGGTAAAGCAGGTGCTGGAAGAGGAGCGGATTGAGCTGTATGCGCAGCCGATAGTGAATGCCGCAGGCGTTGGGTATCACGAAATCCTGGCGCGAATGCATTGCGACGACATCGTTCTGACCCCGGATAAATTTATTCCTGTCGTGGCACATTTCAACCTGAGTGTCCGCTTTGACATGCAAGTGATGACGGGGCTTTTAAGGTATTTGCGCGATAATCCTGTTAATAGCCAGTGCGCGCGTTTCTCGGTGAATTTAATGCCGCTGACATTGATGCAAAAAGGCGTCACCAAACAGATAATCCAGTTGTTTAAAGAGTATGACGTGCCAGTGAGTTGGGTAATTATTGAAGTCACTGAAGAACAAGCGTTTTCTGATGCAGAGACCAGTATGCAAAATATCGCGCTGTTGCGTGAAAGCGGTTTTCGCATTGCTATTGATGATTTTGGTACGGGATATGCCAATTTCGAACGTCTAAAACGCCTGCAGGCGGATATTATTAAAATCGACGGTTGCTTTATCAAAGATATTATTAACGACTCGATGGATAACATGATTGTTAAGCTGATTTGCGAACTGGCGAAGGCTAAATCATTTTCGGTGGTAGCGGAATACGTAGAGACGCAAGCGCAGCGCGAACTGCTATTGGATTTAGGCGTTAATTATCTGCAGGGTTATCTCACTGGTAAGCCCGTGCCGATCGGTACGCTTACCCAGACATAAAAAAACCGGAGCAGGCTCCGGTTTTTTTTACGCATTGAAAACTTACGCTATCATCAGGGCTGCGATAGAGGCAGACAGCACGCTTACCAGCGTCGAGCCATACACCAGTTTCAGACCAAAGCGAGACACCACGTTGCCTTGCTCTTCATTCAGGCCTTTAATCGCGCCAGCAATAATACCGATTGACGAGAAGTTAGCGAAAGACACCAGGAAGATAGACAGGATGCCTTCAGCACGGGCAGACAGCGGACTTGCGGACTGCGCGATTTTTTGCAGATCCAGCATGGCTACGAATTCGTTGGATACCAACTTAGTCGCCATAATACTGCCCACCTGCAATGCTTCGCTTGCCGGTACGCCCATCACCCACGCAATTGGGTAGAATACGTAGCCGAGGATTTCCTGGAAGGAAATGCCCAGTACCGCAGCGAACAGGGCGTTAAGGCCTGCAATCAGCGCGATAAAACCAATCAGCATGGCGGCAACAATAATGGCTACTTTAAAACCAGCCAGAATGTATTCGCCCAGCATTTCAAAGAAACTCTGACCTTCATGCAGATTAGACATCTGCAGGTTTTCATCTTCTTTATCAACACGGTACGGGTTGATAAGCGATAGCACGATAAAAGTACTGAACATGTTCAGCACCAGCGCCGCTACCACATATTTCGGCTGTAGCATCGTCATGTACGCGCCAACGATGGACATTGACACCGTAGACATGGCGGTAGCAGACATGGTGTACATACGGTTGCGGGACATTTTGCCGAGAATATCTTTATACGCGATAAAGTTTTCGGACTGACCCAAAATCAGGGAACTGACGGCGTTAAAGGATTCCAGTTTACCCATACCGTTCACTTTAGAGAGAACCGTACCGATAGCGCGGATAACAATCGGCAGAACGCGGATGTGCTGCAAAATACCGATTAAGGCAGAGATAAAGACGATAGGGCAAAGTACTTGCAGGAAGAAGAACGCCAGGCCCTTTTCGTTCATGCCGCCGAACACGAAGTTTGTCCCTTCACGTGCGAATCCAAGCAGCTTATCGAACATCCCTGCGAAACCGTTAACTACGCTAACGCCGACATGGGAGTTCAGGAAGAACCAGGCAAGGAGAACTTCTATGACTAATAATTGAACAACAAAGCGAAGGCGAATTTCTTTGCGGTTACGACTCACCAGCAAAGCAAGCAGCGCAACAACGGCGAGCGCCAGAACAAAGTGCAGAACGCGGGACATATGTGCTCCGAATATGAGGCAGGTTTAATTTTCCTGCACATTCTATGCAACAGCCGGTAATAAAACGAGATCAAACGCTCACTATAGTAAGGTCTTGTGACGAACCGCAAAAATAGTGATCCATCAGACATTTCTTGTATGTGGCGTAAAGAAATGAAAAGCGGCGTTTGCTGACTATACTCTTACCACATCATCGCCCCGGGTACACAGCCCGACGGTGCTCCTGCTTTTTGGCGCTAACCGTTTTTAGCTATCAGAGAAATCGTCATATCCCCCTTGTAATGAACTTGATAATGATTCTCATTTTGTTAGCATTAAACATAGCAAAGGCTATATCTTGATCTTGAGGCAAAAAATGACCAGCAGTCGCGTTGATAACAGTAATGGCCGTACGGCGCGTAAACTCAGGCTGGCGCTTATGGGTCCCGCGTTTATTGCCGCGATCGGCTACATCGATCCGGGTAACTTCGCCACCAACATTCAGGCCGGCGCCAGTTTCGGCTACCAGTTGTTATGGGTAGTCGTCTGGGCCAACCTGATGGCAATGCTGATTCAGGTCTTGTCTGCAAAACTTGGGATTGCCACCGGCAAAAACCTGGCGGAACAGATCCGCGACCACTATCCGCGTCCGCTGGTGTGGTTCTATTGGGTTCAGGCGGAGATTATCGCCATGGCGACCGATCTCGCCGAATTTATCGGCGCCGCGATCGGTTTTAAGCTTATCCTCGGCGTGTCGCTCTTACAGGGCGCCGTTCTTACGGGTGTCGCAACCTTTTTAATTTTGATGTTGCAAAGCCGTGGCCAAAAGCCGCTTGAAAAGGTCATTGGCGGTCTGCTGCTTTTTGTCGCTGTGGCTTATATCGTCGAGTTATTTTTCTCGCAGCCCGAATTCGCCGCGCTGGGGAAAGGTATGCTCATCCCCAGTCTGCCGACGTCCGAAGCGGTCTTCCTCGCCGCTGGCGTGCTGGGGGCGACCATCATGCCGCACGTCATTTATTTACACTCGTCGCTTACCCAAAACCTGCATGATGGGTCGCGCGCGGAGCGCTACTCCGCCACCAAGTGGGATGTGGCCATCGCCATGACCATCGCCGGTTTTGTGAATCTGGCGATGATGGCGACAGCGGCGGCGGCGTTTCATTTTTCCGGGCATACCGGTGTTGCGGATCTCGACCAGGCTTATTTAACGCTGGAGCCGTTATTAAGCCACGCGGCGGCCACTATCTTCGGTCTGAGCCTGGTGGCGGCGGGCCTGTCTTCCACGGTAGTGGGAACGCTGGCAGGGCAGGTGGTGATGCAGGGCTTTGTCCGCTTCCATATTCCGCTGTGGGTGCGCCGCAGTATAACCATGGCGCCGTCTTTTATTGTGATCCTGATGGGTCTTGACCCGACGCGCATTCTGGTAATGAGCCAGGTGTTGTTAAGCTTTGGCATCGCGCTGGCGTTAATCCCCTTGTTACGTTTTACCAGCGATGAAAAATTGATGGGTTCGCTGGTTAACACGCCAAAAGTGCGCGCTATTGGCTGGGGTATTGTAGTGCTGGTGGTGGCGCTTAATCTGTGGTTGCTCATTGGCACGCTTTTAGGGCTATAAGCAAAACCGTGACAGGCCATCTGTCACGGTTTTTTGCATTATTACCGGGTAAACTCATTTATTCTCTTTCCATATCTTTGAGTGATTATTTTCCATGAATGGATTCGATCTGGTTTTTGCCAAATATGTTCAGGAGCATAGTCCGGTTGCGATAAGTGCCGCCATTCAACGGTTCGGCAAAACATTATCGACCTTAAAGCGCACCATGAAAGAGATAAATGCGCTACTGCCCGAGCCATTTCATCTGCATGTCGATAATCAAAATATTGTTACCCGGATGGGCTATGGCGAATATATTGAATTGCTGGACACCATAAAATTTAATCGCTATATCACCAGCCCCGAAGAACGTACCCGCGATTTATTTGTCGCGCTGTGCCTCAATGACGTGGTGAATAAAAGCGAGTATTACCAGCGGTTTTTCGTCAGCGCCAGTACGCTAAAAAACGATGCGCCGGTATTACAGCAGTTTTTGCAGGATAAACGCTTAACGCTGCAAAGCGTTCCTCGCAAAGGTTCGATGTTAATAGGCGATGAAATCGCGCTGCGTATTGCCGTATGTTTAACCATTTTGAAAACCGTTGAAATCGGCGAAGATAATCGGCTGATTGCCCATAAGGCCAACGATCCGGTAAACCGCTCTGTGGCGCTCTGTTTTCTCAGTCAGTGTGAAGCGCAAATTACCCGCGCGGCAACGCTCTATACCGAACGACTGGCACCCACATTAAAACTTAGCTACAACGGGAAGAAGTATTTTCTGGTGTATCTCAGCCTCGCCATGCATCGGCTTAAGCGCGGCCATGAAATTATTGATGTGTCGGAACTGGGTTTCATCACCACGGTGCCGTTTACGCTGTTTGAATCGCCACCGGAAAACCAGTTTCTCGATGTGTTGATTGCATCATTAAGCGCCACTTCGCGAGCTTTCACGTTATACGATCGTCCCTTAATCGAGAAGGTAGGCCACTTTCTCGATCGAATCGCGCCTGCACTTACGACCACGCTTAATAATCGTCAGGCATGTTTTGCCGAGGTCTATCAGTTTATTTATTCCGCCATTATCCAGAATAAATTTCATCTGTGGTTTGAAGATAAAAAACTTCAGGGCGTGCGGGCGACCTATCCTCAACTGTGGGAAAGCGTCAGACAAGCGCTGGCGTTTATCGAACAGCATTATGCGATTCGCTTTTCTGGCGTACATCTGGCGACGTTACTGCTGATTGTTAAAAAGTATGAACTGCAAAACCGGCTGGTCAGCGAACCCCGCAAGCGGATAATTATTGTGACTAACTCGTCAGAAAGTAAAATCGGTTATTTTAAAGAGGTTCTCCACGCCTGGTTTCATATTGATATTGTCGCCTGCGTGAATATTAATGAACTGCATCAGCTGAATACTATCCCTTTCGATTTGCTTATTACCTTCACCAATAAAATATCAAGCTACCTGAAATATTATCAGCTTGATTATATAAAGGTGAATTTTCATCTGACCCAGGACGATATCACCTTGCTGCGCCAGCAAGGGTTGTCGCGGGCGAAGAAAAAAATCCCGGCGGCGCAGTTTGCCAAACTCGCCGCCGGGATGGATGAACAGCAGTTACATGCTTTTGTGACGGAGCGCTATCCGGGTATTTTTATTTAGCCTTTTCAATCGGTTGCTCAACACCACGGCACCAGACGGCGTTAAGCGTGAGCGCCTCATCCAGCACCAGAATATCGGCATCTTTACCCGGCTCAAGGCTGCCTTTACGGGACGCGACGCCGGCAAGTTTCGCCGGATTGAGGCAGGCGATTTGCGCGGCGGAAACCAGCCCATTTTCAAGCCGGTTCACCACGGCTTTAATAGAGTCCAGAAAGCTCATTTCAAGCTGACAGACGTCATGCCAGTCGTTTGGCGCGATGCAGCGCGTGTCACCGTCTTTACCGGTTATCTGTAGTTTGCCGCTGGAAATCTCAAAGGTTTCCTCACGTAGGTAATGATGGAACTTGTACCCTTCCGGGAAATCCACATATCCCAGGCAATCACTCATCATCACCAGCCTTCGGTCGCCTTTAATACGATAAAGGATATCGAAGACTTCAGGGCGTAAGGTTATACCGGTCTGTTTTGCCACTTCGGCATACAGATCGCGATAATACATCACCGCCCCTACCACGCCGGGTTCGCGATGATGCAAACCGCGCATGGCGCTAAACGCGTGAGTCACATGGGTGAGACCGGCGTCAATGGCGGCGGTCATCTGATCGAAGGTGGCGTCGGTATGGCCTGCGGAAGCGGTTATCCCCAGGCTGCGCAGATATCGGATCAGCGTGAGTGCGCCATCCAGTTCCGGCGCCAGTGTCATCAGGCGAATATGTCCGCCCGCAAGCGCTGAATAATGCTTAAAACCTTCAACAGAAGGGGGTTGCAGGCTGTCTTCCCGCTGCATGCCCAGGTATTTTTTATTGATGTACGGGCCTTCCATATGGATGCCCACCGCTTCTGCGCCATCACCCGGCGGCGCAGTGTTGATATATTCAGCCGCCGCCTGCAACGAGCGTTCAAGAAAATCCTGCGGCATGGTAGCGCTGGTGGCGAGATAGGCCGTTACGCCTGCATTCACCAGATCCCGGCTCATCGCTTCAAGCGATTCGCGCGTGCCTTTCCATGCAAAGGAGCCGCGCCCCCAGCCGTGGACATGAATATCCACAAAACCGGGCATTAAATACCGCTCGCCATAATCCATAACCTCACCGTGATGCTCTTCGGTAATGGCGACGATTTTCCCTTTTTCCACCACGACCACGCCGCTGCGTAAACCATCCGGCGTGACGATACGCGTTGAGCGTAAGGCTTTAATTGTCATCAATCTCGCTCCTTACGCGTTGCGCCATCTCCTGGGCTATTTGCGCGCACAGTCCGGTATAACGTGCCGGATCGAGCAGCGCATCGATTTCGTCATCGTTAAAACTTGCGCGGATCACTGGTTGTTCGCGAAGCACCTGACCATACTCCACGCCCTCATGGGTGCTGCGCATTGCCATCTCGTAGACCAGTTCATGAGCGGGGTCTTTACCGAGTCGCTCAACCAGCGCCATCATAATTTTTTCGCTATTGATAAGGCCATGGGTGATGCCGACATTTTGTTTCATACGCGCCGGATTGATAACCAACGTGCGGCTGAGTTCTTCCGCACGCATCACGATTTCCGCCATCAACTCCATGCTCTCCTGAAGATTAGCGTCAAAGATGAAGTATGCCGAGCTGTCCGCCTCAAAGGGGCGCGGGCAGACATACAGTGATGAGGTCAGAACCGAGTAGAGTTTTTGCGCGTTGGCGATAATGCCTTTCGCAAGCTTAGGATTTACCTTTTGCGGCATCGTACTACTGCCGACGGTGCCTTTTTTAAAGGCCTCCGACACTTCGCCATACTCCTCGCCAGAGGTGAGATACACTTCTTCAGCCATTTTTTGAAGCGTAGTGGCGAGCAGGCATAAGTTGCTGATGAATTCAGTGCGATAGACCTGGGCGCTGCGCGACGGAACCCGCATTGAATACATACCCAACCGTTTGGCAACGCTCTCCTGAACCTGGCGTCCGGTTTCGCCGGTGGCGTGAAATGCGCCTACCGCACCGCCCATCATCACGGTAAAAACGCGGCTTTCCGCCTGCTTCATGCGTTCACGGCTACTGAGCAGCTCATCTATCCACACCGCGACTTTATAGCCCCACGTGATGGGCAGCGCGTGCTTGCCATGAGTGCGTCCGGCCATCAGGGTGGATTTATGCTGCTCTGCCATACGCGCCAGGTTTCTCAGTGTATCATCCACAAAGCCGTTGATTATCTGCTGACACTGCCAGGCGAGGTGCAACTGCGCCGTTTGCTGGATATTTTGCGTCGTCACGCCGTAATGCACATATTTGCCGCTTTCCGGGTTGCAGGCTTTCACCAGCACCTTAATCATCGGCACGAAGCCGTGACCAATTTCGCGCAGCAGACGATCCATCTCCTGCATATCGATGCGAGAAAGCGTGCAGTTTTCAGCGATATTTTGCGCTGCCGCCTGCGGGATCATCCCGGCTTGCGCCTGGGCCAGCGCCAGCGCCGCTTCAACATCCAGCCACGATTGAATACGCGCTTCCTGCGTAAACAACGCTTTCATACCGCGATCGTTAATGGTTTTACTTTTTGAATCGTACAGGGCTCGCATCATGCTTCCTCTTATTTGTGGCCGGCTAAGGCATCATCCACGGCGTTACGGACAAACTCGACGTGAGGACCGAATACCACATGAATATGGTTGCTTGAAGGAATAAACGTTCCCATGGAACCGGCATCTTTCAGGATCGTCATATCAAGTTTTTTCTGATCGTTTAAATCAATACGCAGTCGCGATACGCAGTTTTCCACGCGCTTAATGTTGGTTTTCCCGCCCAGTCCTTCTATGACCAGTTCGGCCACTTTGTCATACTCTTTATTGTTGAGTAGGGTACTGTCAGCAATCTCAGCTTCACGCCCCGGCGTTTTAATATCGAATTTGCCAATGGCGTAGCGGAAGACGAAATAGAACACCACAAAGTTGGCAACACCTAACAGAATAAGGTTCAGCCAGCGCGTATGTTCATACATCAGGCCGAAAATACCGAAGTCGAAAATCGTGCCGCGAATATAGCCGACGGAAATATCCAGAATCTGCAACGGAATGGCCATCAGCCCGCAAAGCAGTGCATAAACGATAAATAATTTCGGTGCGATAAACAGGAAAGAGAATTCCAGCGGTTCGGTAATATTCCCAAGGACTGCAGTTAACACCACCGTCAGGATCATCCCTTTCGCAAACTTTTTATTCTTAAAATAGGCCATATGGTACATCGCAAGGCCAATTGCCGGCACCCGGAACAGCGTAGTCAGCATTTGCGTAGAAGCAAGATAGCTTGTGAGCGTTGGCATGTATTGATCCCACGCCGGATGATTGGGGCCAAGCTCAAAGAGGATTTTATTAATGGCGGGAAGGATGCCTACGTAGGTTTGCCCGTCAATCAAATAGGTGCCGCCCGCTTCGGTGAAGCGAACCGTTGAGCTTAAAACGTGATGCAGGCCAAAGGGAATTAATAACCGGTTAAGGGTCATATAGATTCCCGCCCCGATATTGGGCGCCATTAGAATGGTTGAAATACTTTTCATGCCGGCGGTAAACAAATCCCAGATAAAAGGAATAAGTAAGCCTACGGGAATGGCGAAAGCGATAACTAATATCGCCACCGATTTTTTGCCGCTAAAGAAAGCAAATGCCAATGGCAATTGCAAACGGTAATAGCGGTCGGTGACTTTGGCGGCAAGCAATCCGGCAATAATGCCGCCAACCGCCTCAATTTTTAATGTCTGTACCCCGAGCACCATGCCCTGGCCTACCAACGCCAGATCGTCTTTCGCCAGTTGCCCGGTTAATTTCAAATGAACATGCATGGAAATCAGCAACGTTAAATAGGCGATAACCGATGCAAAAACCGCAATGCCTTTTTCTTTTTTCGACATCCCATACGCCACACCCATGGCGAAAAGCAGCGGGATATTTTGAAACACTACGCTACTGATTTGCCCAAGAGAGGAAAGCAGGGCTTTAAAACCGGCATTCCCCAAAAAAGGCAATTTTTCAATCATGTAATTTTGGCCAAGCGCACTGCTGATACCCATTACCATCCCCACCGGCGCTAATACGGCAATGGGTAATAACAACGAGCGGCCGAACGTCTGTATTTCGTTTTTAAAATTCGCGTTCATGACAATATCCCCGATAAGACATTCCATTATCAAACACGTTCAGGGGAGGTGAGCTCAAGGTCAAATCGTGTCTGAACCAGGGCGCAAAATATGGCCTTAAGAAATTGCGCGAGCGATCACAGTACGATGTTGACGAAATGAGAAGGTGAAGTTGACGAAACAGAATGGCAATTAAAAAAGGAGCCGGCAGGCTCCTTTTTAACAACTCTCACGGCGAGAATGAGGGTTACTTAATGGTGATGGTGTTTACCATGCCCGCGACCCCGTCCGCGACGGTCATCCCGGTCATTCCAGCCTTCACGATAGCCGCGCTCATAAGCGTTGCGTTCTTTATACCAGCCGCGATGATAGCCATTGTCGTGAGGGCGCCAGTAGCCGCCGCGACGTTCATAATGACTATGCCAGTAATCCCGATCGCGCCAGCGACCGCCGTCCCAGTAGTTACCGTAATTATCGCGATCGCCTATTTGTAATTTTATTGAGGGTAACAGGGTGATTTCACCTGCATTTGCCATCAGTGGCGAACCCGCCAGCAGAACGGCTGCAAGCAACAGTGACCTGAACATAGTTTTCTCCTTCACGATCGGGGCCGTGGCCGGCCTGTTACAGCAATATTACGGGGTGGTAAAGCCCCGCATCTTCGCCACTACTCCGAAATCATTTTGGATAGCACTAAATGCTAAAAACCCTGTTTTCCCTCGTGATGTGCTCAGGCGAGGATGGCGTCAATCATTGCGCACTCTTCTACGCTAAAGAACCGTTTTTCAAGCATTCCAACGGCGTCTTCAATCTGACTGGTTTTACTGGCGCCGATTAAAACGGAGGTCACTTTATCGTCGCGTAATACCCAGGCAAGCGCCATCTGCGACAGCTTCTGACCACGTTGCTGCGCCAGTTCATTAAGCTTACGCACCCTCTCTAACTTCTCTTCTGTTAACTGATCCGGATTGAGGAAACGACTGCCGCTGGCGGCGCGCGAGTCGGACGGAATGCCGTTCAGATAGCGGTCGGTTAATTGGCCGCCTGCAAGCGGCGAGAAGGCAATACTGCCGACGCCTTTCTCCTGTAAAACGTCCAGCAGTTCCGATTCCACCCATCGCTCTAACATCGAATACTTCGGCTGGTGAATAAGGCAAGGCGTCCCCAAATCGTTGAGGATATCGATAGCCTCACGGGCAAGCGCCGCCGGGTAGTTAGACAGCCCCACGTACAGGGCTTTGCCCTGGCGCACGATATGGTCCAGCGCGCGCATGGTTTCCAGCAGCGGGGTGTCAGGGTCTGGTCGGTGATGATAGAAAATATCCACGTAGTCAAGTCCCATTCGCTTAAGGCTCTGATTGAGGCTTGCGACCAGATATTTACGTGAACCCCAGTCACCGTAAGGGCCATCCCACATGGTGTAACCGGCTTTGCTGGAAATAATCAACTCATCGCGATAGGGCAGGAAGTCCTGCTGAAAAATGCGACCGAAATTTTCTTCTGCGGAGCCTGGCGGCGGGCCGTAGTTATTGGCGAGATCAAAATGCGTGATGCCTAAATCGAATGCGCGGCGCAGCAGCTGACGGCTGTTATCTACAAGCGTAGCATCGCCAAAGTTATGCCATAACCCCAGTGAAATGGCGGGAAGTTTTAACCCGCTGTGCCCACAGCGACGATATTCCATCGTTTGATAGCGTGCGGGATCTGCCTGATAAACCATGCGTCTTGCCTCATCAAAAGGAAATTTTAGCGTGTATACGTTTACACAAATTTTGCGCATTTGCACATTACACCGCATGAGCCTGTAAATCTCACGTTCCAGGTACTTTTTACGCCGCCGCCTGGACAGGGATCGCCGTTCCTTAATACTTCAAACAGGTCCCCAATAAAAAGGAATGTTCCATGGCTCAGAGTTATTGTGTGGCGGATTATCTACTGGACCGGCTGGCGCAAAGTGGAATATTCCATCTTTTCGGCGTGCCGGGAGACTATAACCTGCAGTTTCTTGATCACGTCATCGCACACCAGGAAGTGGCCTGGGTAGGCTCGGCTAATGAACTTAATGCCGCTTACGCGGCGGACGGCTATGCCCGGTGTCAAGGCGCGGGCGCGTTGCTCACGACCTTTGGCGTGGGCGAACTGAGCGCGCTTAACGGCGTGGCTGGCAGCTATGCCGAGCATGTCCCGGTATTGCATATTGTTGGCGGGCCGGGATCCGGCGCACAGCAACGGGGCGAGTTGATGCACCACACCGTGGGCGATGGCGATTTTCGTCATTTTGTGCGTATTGCCAGTGAGTTATCCGTCGCCCATGCGGTACTCTCGGCGGAAAACGCCTGTCATGAAATTGACCGGGTAATTCGCGCCATGCTTGATGAATCACGGCCAGGTTACCTGATGCTGCCTGCTGATGTGGCAAATAAGCCTGCCATCCGTCCTGAAAACGCTCTCGCAAAAACGCCGCTTTACGCCGATCCTGCCATAACAGATGCGTTTCGCGCCGCGCTAAAACAGCGCCTGGCTGGCGTCAAACAAGTGACGCTGCTGGCGGATTATCTGGCGGCGCGTTTTGGGCTTAAGCAGACGCTGCAACAGTGGGTAAGTGAGATCCCACTGGCGCACAGTTCTTTGCTGATGGGAAAGGGGATTTTTAATGAAGGCAGCGCGGGTTTCGTGGGCACTTACAGCGGGGCAGCTACCGCTCAGGCGTCGCGTAAGGCGATTGAAGAAAGCGATCTGGTTATCTGCGTTGGGGTAAAATTTACCGACACCACCACGGCCGGCTTCAGCCAGCGCCTTTCATGTGAACAGACGATAGACGTCTTGCCAGACGGCGTACGACTTGGCGAGCGTTGGTTCAGCGGCCTGCCGATGGCCGAAGCGGTAGACATACTCTATCGCGAAATCCGCCAGATAACCCATCAGCTCACGCTACCTTCGGTAACACCGGCACCCTTGCCGCAGAGCGAAGGCGGCCTCGATCAGCCTGCTTTCTGGCAGACAATCCAGGAGTGGCTGCGGCCTGGCGACATTCTGGTGGTGGATCAGGGAACCGCCGCGTTTGGCGCGGCGACGCTGACGCTTCCGGATGAGGTCACCTTTATCGTCCAGCCCTTATGGGGCTCGATTGGCTATGCGCTGGCGGCAGCATTTGGGGCGCAGACAGCCTGCCCGGCGCGGCGGCTGGTGCTCATCACGGGGGACGGCGCCGCCCAGTTGACCATTCAGGAACTCGGGTCGATGCTGCGAGATGACTTACATCCGGTGGTGATTGTGCTTAATAACGATGGCTATACCGTGGAGCGTGCCATTCATGGCGCGGAGCAACGTTACAATGATATCGCGCCCTGGAACTGGACGGCGTTGCCCCATGCGCTGGATGTTCACGCCAAAGCGCAATGTTGGCGGGTTTGCGAAACCGTGCAACTTCAGGACGTGCTGGCGCGGCTTTCCCATCCGCAGCGGCTGTCATTAGTGGAGGTCATGTTGCCAAAACAGGACCTCCCTGAGTTGCTGAGCGTGGTTACCCGGGCGTTGGAAGCGCGCAATGGCGCAAGCGACTAATTTTTGGGGCCGGCCATCATTAACGGTTTCCCGGCGAGCAGTAACCAGGCCGGGAGCATCACAATACACAACAGCGGCAGCAGTTGGGTATCAGGCACGATGACCGCCGCCATAAACAAGCTCAACCAGCCGTCGCGCGTGACGACCAGCACCATGCCTAGCACCGCGCACGATACCGTAACCGCCGCCGGAACGGCGTCAACATGTTCGTGCAGCATCAGCCCCAGCGCCACGCCCACAAACACGGCCGGGAAAATCCGGCCGCCGCGAAATCCGCTGGCGGCGGCAATCACCAGCGCTGCGAGTTTGATAATCGCAAACAGAAAGTAGTCGTATACCGTCCAGGTCTGGCCGAAAACCAGCTGATGCATTTCATCAACGCCTTTAAACAGGGTTTGCGGCCCGCCAATTGCCCCGAGCAGCCCGAGCACAAAACCGCCTGCGCCGAGCATCAGTACCGGGTTTTTTATCTTGCGCATGAGCGTATGCAGACGCGGCAGACACCACACGGCCACCATGCCGAGCGCAATCGCGATGGCGGCCACCACCGCGCCGCTAAAAATATCCGTCAGATGCAGCTGCGAATAATGGCTGATGGGCAGCGAAAAATTAGGGTGAACAAAAAGGCTTGTGGTAACGCCGCCTGCCGCTGCCGCCATCAAGGGGGCGAAAAGCTTATCCCATAGCGGCACGTCGTCATTACCCTTTAAGGTTTGGGAAAAAATAAGCGCCGCCGCGACCGGGGTGCCGAACATCGCGCCGATGGTCCCCGCCGCTGCAAGAATAGTCCAGTCGAGCGCGTGCACGCGCGGCAGTAGACTACCGCCAAGCGCCACCGCCAGCGCAATATTAATAGCCATAATCGGGTGTTCCGGCCCGAGGCTCACGCCGCCTGCCAGACCTAACACCATGGCCAATATTAAACCGGGCAGGGCGCGGCGCTCCACCGGCGTACTGATAAGCGGCTCGCTGGCGGGATCCGGGCCGCCATGGCCTGGAAAAAAGCGAATAATCAGACCAACGGCGATGCCGGTGAACGTCAAAACAGTAATAATCCACCCCGGGGCAAACAATGAAATCCCGATACTCAGGGGCAGCGTTTGCCATAAAAAGGTCTGCAAAATCCCCGTGAGGCGCATCAAAAACAGTAAGATTACACTGCTGGCAATGCCGATGAGCAACGCCGGTAAGGCGAGCGTCAACATGGTTCTGGCGCGGGGATGAAGCATCGGATAATCCTTATGAATGAAAAGGCTGGCGCTTTACGGATCATCAGATTACTGTTCTGATTGCAAAGGTGCTGAAACGGTAAATGTAATCTGTGACACGCCTCAACAATCATAGGCGATCAGCATAAAGTGCGTTGTGGTGATAGTGCCTTCTCTTTAGAGTGTGCCGAAGACTTAATTTGACTTTTGCGGAGCTGTTAAATAATGACCAAATATGCATTGGTGGGAGATGTAGGCGGCACCAACGCACGCTTAGCGCTCTGTAACCTTGAGACCGGCGCGATTGAGCGCGCGAAAACCTATTCCGGCCTGGATTACCCAAGCCTTGAGGCGGTGGTTCGCGTTTACTTGACCGAGCACGATGCCTCAACGGTCACAGAAGGTTGTATTGCCATTGCGTGTCCCATCACCGGTGACTGGGTGGCGATGACCAACCATACCTGGGCGTTCTCGACCGAAGAGATGCGCACCAATCTTGGCTTTGCGCATCTGGAAATCATTAATGATTTTACTGCCGTTTCCATGGCTATCCCGATGCTCAGTAAAGAGCACGTGATTCAGTTCGGCGGCGGCGAGGCGGTGGAAGGTAAACCCATCGCGGTATATGGCGCAGGTACCGGACTTGGCGTGGCGCATTTGGTGCACGTCGACAAACGCTGGATAAGCTTGCCGGGCGAAGGCGGCCACGTGGATTTTGCGCCTAACAGTGAAGAAGAGGGCATTATCCTTGAAGTGCTGCGCGCGGAAATTGGCCACGTTTCAGCCGAGCGTGTGCTTTCCGGTCCGGGTCTGGTAAACCTGTATCGCGCAATTGTGAAATCTGATGGTCGCTTGCCGGAAAATCTTCAGCCGAAAGACGTAACTGAACGGGCGCTGGATGATTCCTGCATTGATTGCCGCAGAGCGCTTTCGCTGTTTTGCGTCATCATGGGGCGTTTTGGCGGCAACCTGGCGCTTAATATGGCGACCTTTGGCGGTGTGTATATCGCAGGCGGTATTGTGCCGCGTTTCCTGGATTTCTTCCGTGCCTCGGGTTTTCGCGGCGGTTTTGAAGATAAAGGCCGCTTTAAAGCCTATGTACAGGATATCCCGGTTTACCTGATTGTTCACGATCAGCCAGGCCTGCTGGGCGCGGGCGCGCATTTACGCCAGATTCTGGGACAAGTTCTCTAAGCTAAGCGCCGTAAGGCGCTTTTTTTACCTCCGCGTTTACAAGCGCATTAATTGCCGGAACGCCTTCACCCGACTGCGGCTCACCGGGACCTGAAAATCCAAATCCCTTAACCGCAAAACATAAGTGTTGTTAAACCACGGCTCTATCTCGCGGATTTTATTTAAATTCACGCAATAAGAGCGGTGACAGCGGAAAAAATGCGCCTCCGGGAGCCGATTAACAAACTCGGAAATGTTCATCGGCATGACATAAGCTTCGCGTTTGGTATAGACGAAGGTCATCTTTTCATGCGCTTCAGCGTAGTAAATATCGTTGATATCGGTGACGATTATCCGCTCATCTTTCATTAAATTAATGGTAACGCTTTCCCGGCTGGCGGGTGTGGTGCTCTGCGGGCTGGCCTGCTGATGACCGGCGGATTCAAGTTTTTGCAGCATGCTGATAATGCGTGATTCCTGCCAGGGTTTAAGAATGTAGTCAAACGCCTCCAGTTCAAACGCTTCTACCGCATGCTCTTTCCAGGCGGTAATAAACACAATAAACGGCTTCGTGGCGAACTTACTGATATTTTGCGCCAGTAACACGCCGTCCAGCGATGGAATATTAATATCCAGAAAAATCGCGTCGACGGTGTGGTTTTGAAGGTACTTCAGCACATCCAGCCCATCGTCAAAGGTGCCGACTATCTCGATATTGCTGTGATGGTTAATCAGCCAGCTTAGCTCCTGTTGAGCCAGTATTTCGTCTTCAACGATGATGGCTTTCATCGCGTTCTCCTCAGGAAAATTGTGCGGCAGCCGCAGGCCGGGCTAGTGGTTTGTTTGGCACATAAAAAGCGATTTCCGTGCCGGGATTAAGTTTGCGAATTTGCAAGCCTTCCCCATAGAGCAGCTTCACCCGGTGGTGCACATTCAGCAGGCCGATTTTATTGCCAGGCATCTCATCGGCCTCGACCCGCGCCACCACATCAGGATCTATGCCATGCCCGGTATCCCGTACCGTGATACGCACCCGGCTACCCGATTCTCGTACGCTAATGGTGACCACACCTTTGCCTTTGCAGGGCTGGATGCCATGAACAATGGCGTTTTCTACCAGTGGCTGGATAAGCAGGCTTGGCACAACGCAATTGACGTCTACGTCGATGTCATAAATCACCGTCAGCTTGTCGCCAAAACGCGCCTGTTCAATGGCGATGTAATCTTTAATTTGATAAAGCTCTTTTTTAATATCGATTTGCTCATCGTCTTTTAATTCAATGTTGTAGCGCAGGTAACGCGACAGATTGAAGATAAGCTGACGGGCAGTATCTGGATTCAGGCGTATGGACGACGAAATCGCGTTGAGCGCATTAAACAGGAAATGGGGGTTAATTTTACTTTGCAGCGCCCGAAGCTCCGCTTTATCGGCCATTTCCCGCAGTTGTTCTGCACGCGACACTTCAAGCTGGGTAGAAATTATCTGCGACAGGCCCACCGCCATTTCCTGAAGGGACGACGTTATCTGGTGCGCGTGGCAGTAATAAATTTTCAGTGTGCCGGTAACAATGCCTTTCTCCCACAGCGGGATGACCAACATGGAGTGAATTTCCGGTGTGCGGTGGGCTTCGTCATTGTTCTTAATGATGATTTTTCCGTCGGCAAGCGCCTGACGGGTAGTGGGGCTGATGCCGTCATCATTTTCCTGATAGTTATGCTCGCCCACGCCCACATACGCCAACACATTTTCCGTATTGGTAATGGCCACCGCATCGGCATGAATATCGCGACGAATAATCTGGCATACCTGACGCAGGGCATCGCTATTAACGTGGCGAAACAGCGGCAGCGTTTTGTTGGCAATATCCAGCGCAAGCTTGGCCTGACGCGCCGCGCTCGCCTCTTTTTCTCCTTCCACGCTCTGTACCAACAAGACGATAAAGCCAATCGACACAGAGCCCAGAATCATCGGAATACCAATTTTCGACACAATATCCAGCCCCAGCGTGGTTGAGGGGGCCAACACTACCACCAGAATCATGGTCAATGTTTCACAGACCATGCCGCCGAGGATCCCCACGCGCCAGCGCTGAGTTTTCGGAACCCGCACATGGATCCAGCCAGAAATCATGCCGGCGATAATACTGGTGATTAAGCAAGGAATGGAGGTGATGCCGCCGATATCGATCAGATAACGATGGATCCCGGCGATTACGCCAGTAATGATGCCCACCCACGGACCAAACAGGATACCGCCCGCCATAACCGCGATGATGCGCACGTTAACCAGCGAGCCTTCCACCGGCACGCCGGACCAGGTGCTAAACAGCGCGAACATGGAAAAAATGGCGGTAACCGCCAGCAGTTCGCGGGGTGTGTGGGCATTTTTATGCAGCAGCTCGCGAAAAAGACGGATGCGGATCAGAAAGAACAGGCAAATCAGCATCAGCGCAGCGCGGTCAAACACCGCTAACAGCATGTTAAATATTTCGTGCACGGGAGGAACTCAGATGACGGGCAGAGGGGCTATGATAGAAAACCTGGCGCCTGATGAACAGACGCCAGTGCTAATCAGGGGTTATCCACGTAGTTGCGCTTTTCCGGCAGGGGTGAGATCCGCCTCGGTGGCGCGGCCTTCAAAATCGACCTCAAAATCATCAGCGGCGAAATCAGGCGGAGATCTGCCCTCTACAAACGCGGGCCACTGACGCTGTAAATAGGCAGCGTTTTTCTCGCACCACGGCGCGGCGGCGATGTACATCACGTTACTGTCGAATTCGCCGTTATGCTCGTTTTCTACCGCATGGATCACATCACAGTGCCAGAACACCGTATCGCCCGGCTCCATATCCGGAATAGAGGATATCCCGGTTAATAAAAGGGGATGCCATGTTTCGTTAATAGAAAGCGCCCGTCCAGGTTTGGCGTCGCACAGCGACTCTGCAGGTACGTCATCCTGAAGCGCGCGCAATAAAATATAGGCCATGGCGTTAGCGACCGGTAGCAGCGTTAATGTGCCTGCCTGTTTGCGCTGCTCTGACAGCGCAGTCCAGCCCTGAAAGGTGCGAAACATGGAGCAGACGGCCGGGGAGGGGATTTCCCGCGCCTCGGTACGCCCTTCAGCATCAAACGGGTTATAGCGTTGCCATTCGCCGCTAAACACGTGGCGGTAGACGTGGCGGAAATTCTCATCCAGCCAGCGCTCAACGGAGCCGCCATCGACGTGAGGGGAAAGCCCGAGCGATCCTGAACGTGGCGGACGACGACGGGTACGATCCGCGTAACTTACCACACGGTCAGGGTCGAAATGTTGTTTACCCTGGCTTTCGGTCTGCCAGAGATTATTTAAAAACACTTGCGCGGCTTTCATGCGCGCATCCTGTCGCGCTTCAACCTGCGGCTTAGACCAGTAAATACCATAAATCTGCGGTTTACTGTCGGCAAGTGTGCCGAAATAATTATCTTCTGCCGCGTTCTTAAGCTTTTCTACAAAATGGTTGCGCTCAAGATATTGACCCACTTCTTCGTTCCATGCGCGGGCCGTGTTCTCCGGGAAAACCCCTTTGATAACACAACAGCCGCGCTCGCGAATGCGGGCTTTTTGCTGCTCCGTAACCCGGTTAGCCAGAATATCGTCGGCGTGTAGTTGCGGCACTGGATTTTCGCCGCGCGCTTGTTCGGCCTTGATGGCGTCAATCTGCCTGGCAATGTCCGCTTCAAGCGCCTTAAAGACTTGCTGGTACTGGGGGAGTTCGCGGCGAAGTTGCTGTTTTATTTCACGAATGGCATGAGGAAGATCGTCTATATGCAGGGGCATGGTAATCACTCCGGATGAAATACGAGAGGTTATTTTTTTGTTGCGTCATGGTTAATATAGAACCATTGTAACGAATAAAACAGGGATAAGTTTCAAATGAAGGTTCCGGTTTTTTCTACCTGAATTATTTTTTTAAAAGCCTCTCGACAGAACAAAATTTTTCAGGCTATTTTCTTAAAGGTCACATCAGTGGCAGCGTCGCTCGGACGGTCCGGGCGCTTACGTAACTTCGAGGAATCTATGGCTGACTTCAGTCCTAAACGCCGTTTTTCGCGTATCGATCGTCTTCCCCCGTATGTTTTTAACATTACCGCTGAACTGAAAATGGCTGCGCGTCGGCGCGGCGAAGATATTATCGATTTCAGTATGGGCAACCCCGATGGCCCAACCCCGCCGCATATCGTTGAGAAGCTGTGCACCGTGGCCCAGCGCCCGGATACGCACGGTTATTCCACCTCACGCGGCATTCCACGCCTGCGCCGGGCGATTTCCCGCTGGTATCAGGATCGCTATCAGGTGGATATCGACCCGGAAACCGAAGCCATCGTGACTATCGGTTCCAAAGAGGGACTGGCGCATTTAATGCTGGCGACTCTCGATCATGGCGACACGGTGCTGGTGCCAAACCCCAGTTATCCCATTCATATCTACGGGGCGGTAATTGCCGGGGCGCAGGTGCGTTCGGTGCCGCTGGTGGAAGGGGTGGATTTCTTTAACGAACTTGAGCGTGCGATTCGGGAAAGTTACCCCAAACCAAAAATGATGATCCTGGGTTTTCCGTCTAACCCTACCGCGCAGTGCGTCGAGCTTGAGTTCTTCGAGAAAGTCGTGGCGCTCGCAAAACGTTACGATGTGCTGGTGGTGCACGATTTGGCCTACGCGGATATCGTTTACGACGGCTGGAAAGCGCCCTCTATTATGCAGGTGCCTGGCGCGCGTGACGTGGCCGTTGAATTTTTCACCTTGTCGAAAAGCTATAATATGGCGGGCTGGCGCATCGGTTTTATGGTGGGGAACCCGGAGTTAGTTAACGCTCTGGCGCGAATTAAAAGCTATCACGATTACGGAACCTTTACGCCCTTGCAGGTGGCCGCAATCGCTGCGCTCGAAGGCGAACAACAGTGTGTTCGCGATATCGCCGAACAGTATAAACGTCGTCGCGATGTGTTGGTTAAAGGCCTTCATGAAGCGGGCTGGATGGTAGAAATGCCGAAAGCTTCGATGTACGTCTGGGCTAAAATACCGGAGCCTTACGCCGCGATGGGATCGCTGGAGTTTGCTAAAAAATTACTTCACGACGCAAAAGTGTGCGTGTCGCCGGGTATCGGCTTTGGGGATTATGGCGATACCCATGTGCGTTTCGCCTTAATTGAAAACCGCGACCGTATCCGCCAGGCAATAAGAGGCATCAAAGCGATGTTTCGCGCAGATGGGCTGCTGCCGGTATCGGGTAAAGCGTCGCTTGAGAATCAGGATTAAAAATGACAACAGGAGCCATAAGGCTCCTGTTTATATGCTGGGTCAGGCTTAAGGCTAAATCATCAGCGCGAAAGTACCGGCCCACAGTACAACGATCACCGAAACGCCCATAAATAAATATTTCACGTTACATCGCTCCGCGCATCCTCAGACACGCCAAAATTAACGTCAGGTCTCATTATAGAAAGCTGGAACCGCATGCATTTCACTTTGGGATAATTCCCTGGGCTGCCTGCCGTTTCGCCAGTATCTGGTTAGATGTGAATCACATCCGGGCGCTAATCTACGCTTAAATTTACGCCTTAACAAGCGGGCAAGAGAGGAAAAGAATCTTTTTTTAATGCCGTTTTTTACCCGGTGTAACCTTATGTTAAATCTAAGTTTTTTGGGGCTATTTTGGAATGTGAGTGATGGGAGAGAAGGAGAAGCGCGAGCGCGGTTCTGTCCTTCCATGCTGCGTTCTGCAATCCGTTTGCGGTCGTACTCAGCGAATGCGGAAAACATCTGGAGCATCATCTTGCCATCTGCGCTGCTCAGGTCAGCGATAGGCAAGTCCAGACACACAACTTTAATCCCACGCTCCTGTTATCTGCTTACAGTCTGCTGCACGTAGATATTGTTACGGCCAAGGCGATCCAGTTTAAGAACCACCAGCGTGTTGCCAGCTTCCATCTTATGATTAACCAACGTGGCGAACTCTGGATGCTCCAGAGCTGAAACGGTGCCTGAAATGGTTTCCGTTATAACGCGAGATGGTTCGACATCGTAACCAGCATTGCGAATAGCAATAATCTGGTTTCCTGGATTTCGTTCGACGTGACTTATGCGGCAGAAAGCAAAAATGCGAGACATGATAAGAAACCTACAAGCTCCTTATTTTTAGTCTCGCGTGCCGTTGGCTATGAGACTGATCACGGGCATAACTGCTATTCCGTTTGCATAAAAAAAATCTGAGTTTGTGAAATCGTAAACCTTTTCAGTAACTTTAAGGTTTACCGTGTTCCCGTATGCCGTGGCTGTGACGGAATTGGTGTTGGTTTCAAGAAACGGAGTACGATCTTTAAGTGCTTCCATTACGTGACCCTGACCCAAAATCCTGCTCCATTCAGAAACAGAATTCCAGCATGATAATGGCTCTCATGAACGGAGGATGTGCTGACGAAAAAGTCACGATTCACCGAAAAGCAGATTGTTTTTGCCCTGTAGCAGGCTGAACTGGGTACGCCAGTGCCGGACGTCTGCCGCAAGCTGGGTATTTCGGATGCCACTTGCTATACGTGGCGCAAGAAATACAGCGGCATTTCTCCTTCGGCGCTAAAGCATATTGCGGCAACTGAAAGAGTAAAATCTGCGGCTTAAAGTGAGTTATCAGGATTGGAGTTACGGTATCAAGCTGGATGATGCTTCGAATGCTACCGAATCAGCCTTGCTGGCTGCGCAACAACTAAAAATAGATTTCCCAGCAGGGGCGAAAGCGAGTGCCTGGTAGCCATGGTGGCATAGCTTCAATGGGTATTTGTCGCATGACTTTGACCCCATTGAATACAGGGATTGGCTTTCGAGTAATCGTGCATGGCTTGAAATGAACAATGGTGAGTTCTCCAGGCGCTGTGTCGATTTGTTTATTCGATGACATGAGTCGGTTAGCGGTAGAGATGATTTTTACGAATAATGGTTTTCCAGTCGTTGCCCAAAACCTCGTTTCAGGTCATTACGTAACGCACCAATCTGTGTAAAATCAGAGCTAACCCAATATCATGGAGTGCTCTGCTATGGCTGGCGTAAACAAGGCTCATTTAACTGAAACGGACATCATTACCAAATTCATCCTGCCTGCTGTTAAGGATGCTGGCTGGGACATGATGTCGCAGGTTCGTCAGGAAGTGAAACTCCGCGATGGTAAGATTGTGGTTCGTGGCAAACTGGCTTCGCGTATCAAAGTTAAATCCGCCGACATTGTGCTTTACCACAAGCCGAATTTGCCGCTGGCGGTGATAGAAGCCAAAGCCAATCAGCACGCCATCAGCAAGGGAATGCAGCAGGGTCTGGACTACGCCAGCCTGCTTGACGTTCCCTTTGTGTTTGCGACCAATGGCGACGGTTTTGTTTTCCATGATAAAACCAACCCGCAACAGCTCGAGTCAGAAATAACCCTCAGTGATTTTCCAACCCCAGAACAACTCTGGCAGAAATATTGTGTCTGGAAAGGGTTTTCTCAGGAACAACTGCCCGTCATCAGCCAGGACTACTACGATGACGCCAGCGGGAAATCCCCTCGTTATTATCAGATGCAGGCGATCAACCGGACGGTAGATGCTGTATCTGCAGGGAAGAATCGTATTCTGCTGGTGATGGCAACCGGGACGGGCAAAACCTACACCGCATTCCAGATAATCTGGCGGCTGTGGAAAGCAAAAAACAAAAAACGCATTCTGTTTCTCGCTGACCGAAATATTTTGGTCGATCAGACCAAACGCAATGACTTCAAGCCATTTGGTTCTGCGATGACCAAAGTTACCGGGCGCACCGTTGACCCCGCTTATGAAGTGCATCTGGCGTTGTATCAGGCGATTACCGGGCCGGAGGAACACCAAAAAGCCTATAAGCAGGTTGCCCCGGATTTCTTTGATCTGATAGTGATCGACGAATGCCACCGTGGCAGTGCCTCTGAAGATTCTGCCTGGCGGGAGATCCTGGAATATTTTGGCAGCGCCACCCAGATAGGCCTGACGGCAACGCCGAAAGAAACCGAAGAGGTCTCCAGCACCGATTACTTTGGTGAGCCGGTTTATACCTATTCCCTCAAAGAGGGCATTGAAGATGGCTTCCTGGCCCCGTACAAAGTGGTGCGCGTTGATATCGACGTTGATGTGCAGGGGTGGCGACCGGTTAAGGGCCAGTTAGATAAATATGGCGAAGCGATTGAAGACCGAATCTACAACCTGAAAGATTTTGACCGCACGATGGTGATTGAAGAGCGCACCATGCTGGTGGCACAAACAATCA
The DNA here is from genome assembly GCF_011077955.1 of Citrobacter freundii. Lineage (GTDB taxonomy): Bacteria > Pseudomonadota > Gammaproteobacteria > Enterobacterales > Enterobacteriaceae > Atlantibacter. The sequence goes on along the minus strand of NZ_JAALBX010000004.1, from coordinate 271,984 downwards.
CCGACTACTTGAAACGCACCAACCCGATGGATAAAACCATCGTCTTCTGCAACGACATCGATCACGCAGCGCGTATGCGCCAGGCGCTGGTGGTACTCAACCCGGAACAGGTGCTGAAGAACGAAAAGTACGTGATGAAAATTACCGGCGATGACGATATCGGCAAGGCGCAGCTGGATAATTTCATTGACCCCAAAAAAGCCTACCCGGTTATCGCGACAACTTCTGAGCTGATGAGTACCGGCGTCGATGCACAAACTTGTAAGCTGGTGGTGTTAGACCAGAACATTCAGTCGATGACTAAATTCAAACAAATCATCGGGCGCGGCACGCGTATCAATGAAAAACACGGCAAGCTGTGGTTCACCATTCTCGACTTCAAAAAAGCGACTGAGCTGTTTGCCGACCCACGTTTTGACGGCTTGCCAGAAAAAGTGCTGGTGGTAAAACCTGACGACATTTCGGACCCTGCGTCTGATTTTAATGACCAACTCGATGCGGAAGATAACGTGGGTGGCGATGATGACGTCGTCAATGAAACGCGGGAAGAGAGAGCTGAATACAAAGTGAACCGCGATAAATTCGCCGGAAATGGCGAGTTCCACGACGATGACGAAAACAAAATCCGCAAATTCTATGTGAATGGCGTGGATGTAAAAGTGCTGGCTAAGCGCGTTCAGTATTACGATTCTGATGGCAAACTGGTGACCGAATCCTTCCAGGATTACACCCGTAAAACGATGCTCAAAGATAGCGAATACGCCTCACTGGATAGCTTCGTGCGCAGATGGCAGGAAGCTCCCCGCAAGCAGGTCATCATTGAAGAGTTGGAGCAACTCGGAATTCTGTGGGATGTGCTGGCTGAAGAAGTCGGAAAAGATCTCGATCCGTTTGATCTGCTGTGCCACGTAGTGTACGGTCAGCCGCCGTTGACACGCCATGAGCGTGCCGCAAACGTGCGTAAACGTAATTACTTCACCAAATATGCTGAACCCGCGCAGCAGGTGCTTAACACGCTGCTGGATAAATACGCTGATGAAGGCGTGCGGGAAATTGAAGACGTGCAGGTGTTGAAGCTGAAACCCTTTGATTCGCTGGGGCGTCCGATCGAAATCATCAAAACACGCTTTGGTGACAAAAAGGCGTATGAGCAAGCCGTTAATGAACTGGAAAACGAAATCTACCATTTACCGCCACGCTCAGCCTGACAAACTATAAATATATTGCCACTGGCCGCGTCTGCGACCGGTGGCATCCTTTTTTAAGTATGGAAAGAAAACATGTCGATTAGCTCAGTCATTAAATCCCTTCAGGACATTATGCGTAAAGATGCCGGTGTGGACGGCGATGCCCAGCGTCTGGGGCAGCTTTCATGGCTGCTGTTTTTGAAGATTTTTGATACCCAGGAAGAAGAGCTGGAACTGGAGCAGGATGACTACCAGCTTCCGATCCCCCAGCGCTATTTATGGCGTAGTTGGGCGGCGAACAGCGAAGGCATCACCGGTGATGCGTTGCTGGAATTTGTGAATGACGATCTTTTCCCGACCCTGAAAAACCTCACCGCGCCGATCGATAAGAATCCGCGTGGCTTTGTGGTCAAACAAGCGTTCAGCGATGCCTACAACTACATGAAAAATGGTACGCTGCTGCGCCAGGTGATCAACAAGCTCAATGAAATCGACTTCAGCAGCAGCCAGGAACGTCATCTGTTTGGTGATATTTACGAGCAGATCCTGCGCGACCTGCAAAGCGCCGGAAATGCCGGTGAGTTCTATACCCCGCGTGCGGTAACGCGTTTTATGGTCAACCGTATTGACCCGAAACTGGGCGAGTCGATCATGGACCCGGCGTGCGGTACCGGCGGCTTCCTTGCCTGCGCGTTCGACCATGTGAAAGAGCATTACGTCAACACCACCGAGGACCATAAAACGCTACAACAGCAGATCCACGGCGTGGAGAAAAAACAGCTTCCGCATCTGCTGTGCACCACCAATATGCTGCTGCACGGCATTGAAGTACCGGTGCAAATTCGCCATGACAATACCCTCAACAAGCCGCTTTCCTCATGGGATGAGCAGGTTGATGTGATTGTTACCAACCCACCGTTTGGCGGCACCGAAGAAGACGGCATTGAGAAAAACTTCCCGGCAGAGATGCAGACCCGTGAAACCGCCGATCTGTTCCTGCAACTGATTATCGAAGTGCTGGCAGACAAAGGCCGTGCGGCGGTGGTGCTGCCGGACGGCACGCTGTTTGGTGAAGGCGCCAAAACCAAAATCAAAAAGCTGCTCACCGAAGAATGCAACCTGCACACCATCGTGCGGTTACCGAACGGTGTGTTTAACCCGTACACCGGTATCAAAACCAATATCCTGTTCTTCACCAAAGGTCAGCCAACCAAAGACGTCTGGTTCTACGAGCATCCTTACCCGGACGGGGTGAAAAACTACAGCAAAACCAAACCGATGAAGTTTGAAGAGTTTCAGGCGGAAATCGACTGGTGGGGCTTTGAAGCTGATGGTTTTGCCAGCCGCGAAGAGAACAATCAGGCGTGGAAAGTCAGCATCGACGACATCATCGCCCGCAACTTTAACCTTGATATCAAGAACCCGTATCAGGGTGAAACCATCAGCCACGATCCGGATGAGCTGCTGGCGCAGTATCAGAAACAGCAGGCAGAAATCAGCGAGCTGCGTAACCAGCTGCGCGATATCCTCGGATCCGCGCTGGCGGGCAACAAGGGGGCGAACTGATGGCCGTTGAGAAACTGATCACCGACCATATCGATATCTGGTCCTCTGCACTGCAAACCCGCTCCACAGCGGGGCGTGGCAGTAACGGTAAAATCGACCTCTACGGTATCAAGAAACTGCGCGAGCTGATTCTGGAACTGGCGGTGCGCGGCAAACTGGTGCCACAGGACCCGAATGATGAGCCGGCATCTGAGTTGCTAAAGCGTATTGCGAAAGAAAGAGATGAATTAGTTAAGAGTAAAGTGATTAGGAAACCTAAAGCTCTTGGAAAAATTGAAATAACCAATACCCCCTTTGATTTACCTGATGGATGGGAATGGTGTTATTTAAATGATATAGGTGATTGGGGGGCTGGAGCCACGCCAAGTCGCTCTAATTCAAAATATTATAATGGTGATATTCCTTGGTTTAAATCAGGGGAGCTCTCATCGGATTTTATTTCGGATTCAGAGGAGAAAATCACAAAATTTGCCTTGCAGGAGTGTTCACTTCGTGAAAATAAAGTCGGGGACGTGTTAATTGCGATGTATGGGGCAACAATTGGTAAGACATCGATCTTAAATGTTCGTGGTACGACTAATCAAGCAGTATGTGCTTGCACCCCATACAGTGGAATTTCAAATATATATTTGTTAACCTTTTTAAAAGCTTACAAGAGAATTTTCATTGGGATGGGGGCTGGTGGAGCTCAGCCGAATATATCAAGAGAAAAACTTATTGCCACAGTATTTGCTCTTCCACCTAAAGCTGAACAAAATCGAATTATCTGCAAGGTTGACGAGTTCATGTCCCTCTGCGACCACTTGGAACAGGAATCCCTGACCAGCCTGGATGCCCATCAGCAACTTGTTGAAACCCTGCTGGCGACGCTCACCGACAGGCAAAATGCCGAAGAACTCGCCGAAAACTGGGCACGAATCGACCAGCATTTCGACACACTGTTTACCACCGAAGCTAGCATCGATGCGCTTAAGCAAACCATTCTGCAACTGGCTGTGATGGGTAAACTGGTGCAGCAAGATCCCAACGACGAACCTGCTTCTGAGTTGCTTAAACGTATTGAGCAGGAAAAAGCGCAATTGGTGCAAGAAGGGAAAATTAAAAAACAAAAACTGTTGCCGCCTGTGAGTGATGAGGAAAAACCATTTGAATTGCCGGAGGGATGGGAGTGGTGTAAGTTACAAAATATCACGTCAAAAATAACTGATGGTGATCATAAAACCCCACCGAGAATTACTAACGGTTATAAATTACTGTCGGCTAAAAATGTTCGAGATGGGTATATTGATTATGATAACTGCGACTATATTTCTGAAGAGGATTATCTTAAATCAAGAGAGCGGTGCCTTCCTGAGATCGGTGATCTTTTAATTGTATCTGTTGGCGGAACAATTGGTCGTAGTTCTTTAATAAAAGAGAGGGCTAACTTTGCATTAGTTAGAAGTGTAGCAATTATAAAACCATTGTTGTTTAACTCTAACTATCTTAAGTTTTCAATGGACTCATTTTTATTGCAGAAAATCATCAATGAAACTAAACGGGGGGGAGCACAACCTTGTTTGTATCTTTCTGAAATATCGAATTTTCTTTTCCCTATGCCTCCAGAGAAAGAACAGAAGCGAATAGTTTCAAAAATAGAACACCTTTCGTCAATTTGCGATCGCCTTAAATCCCGCCTGCAATCCGTCCAACAAACCCAGCTCCACCTGGCGGATGCGCTCACCGATGCAGCATTAAACTAAGGAGCAGACGATGCCAGTTCATCATGCAATCTGGCGGATAGGGGAGAATCCCCAGCCGCTAACTATCAGCAAACTCGCCAGCGAGCAACTGCTGGAGAAGATGATTTTAAACGACCCCACTATCCTTTCTGACCAGTGGATGATCATCGGGCATCAGGAATATACGTTCGATAAAGGACGTATCGACCTGCTGGCGATTGCGCCGGATGCCTCTCTGATCCTGATTGAGCTTAAGCGAGACCGCACGCCGCGTGAAGTGGTCGCGCAGGCGCTGGATTACGCCTCCTGGGTCGATGACTTAACCGCCGATCGTCTGTCGCAGATTTATGAAAAATTCTCTGGTGGCGGAAACTTGGGGGATGCATTTAAGCAACGCTTTAATGCCGAACTGGAAGAAGAGTCGCTCAACCAGTCGCATCAAATCATTATCGTGGCGGCAGAGTTAGACCCCTCTACCGAGCGTATCGTCGATTATCTGAGCAAGAACGGCATCTCGATTAACGTTCTATTCTTTAAAGTATTCCAGCATGGTGATGAACAGTTCTTAAGCCGCGCCTGGCTTATCGACCCGAGCGAAACGCAAACTAATGCTGCACAGGCCACCGCTACAAGTGCCAATGTGAAGGAACCCTGGAACGGTGAGTTTTACGTCTCGTTCGGCGATCCACAAAGCCGCGTCTGGGAAGAGGCTCGTCGCTACGGTTTTATCAGTGCTGGTGGCGGAAGCTGGTACAGCCAAACATTAAAACAGCTCCAGCCGGGTGACCGGGTCTGGGTGAAAATTCCGGCAACAGGTTACGTCGGCGTAGGGATTGTGCAGAGCGCCGTTGAACCTGCCAGTAGTTTTATGATCGACACTGATAGCGGTGAAAAGCTGGCGATGGATGTACTTAAGTTTGGCGACTGGTATCGCGAAAATGCTGACGACCCCGATAGATCAGAATACTTTGTCTCCGTGAAATGGCTTGATACTCGCAGTGAAGAACAGGCAGTGAATGAGGTCGGATTCTTCGGCAACCAGAACACGGTGTGTAAGCCTACTACGCCAAAATGGCGTCATACGGTGGATAAACTAAAGCGTATATTTTTACGCTGGAATACTGAACGGCCTGAATAAGAAGGGTAAGCATGATGTCAGTTAACGATAAGGTGTTGAGGCTCCCCTTCCAGGGGGAATAGGACGCTCTGTTACCGATTATCCGTGATCATCCTCATCTGACTAATCTTCCCAGCGAACCGAAAGGATATACACCGCTACATCAGGCTGCATGGCATGGGCTAATTTGTCGGTTATTGGAGAATTGTTAACACTTGGCCCTGACCGAAGTGCAACAACGAACTCCAAGCGGCAGACGGCTTATGACATAGAGATTGAAAAGCACAAACGACCTGATTTGGAGTACCTTCTTTTCCCGCAAAAGGTGACGATCGCGCAAACCATCAGAAAGGTGGTGGCTACTGAACGGCAATTGTTCACTGATTATGATGGCAACCAAATTTTGGTAGATAAAATGATTGCGGCTGCTGGTGCTGAGCAATGTCCTGATGGCCTTAACGAACTGGATACCAGGCTACATCACCTCTTTTTTGCGTTGACGGGGCAGGTGATATCAACAACTGATACCATTCACTTTGATGTGGCTGAAGGTTTTACATTCACCGTAGAAGCTGATTTTTTTCAGGCAGATATTTTTCCCCTTGGTGCATCAAGTAGCGGCAAAAAAGACTAGCTTTCTGAAAGGCGAATGGGCTGTTGTATCAGATTTGTTTGACCCAGCCCCTTCCCAATGGGGATCGGGTAGGAGCCTCATCTTATGGCTGGAGATGCGCAAGGCTTTATGTCAGGTGAGTATCCCGGAAGATGAAGACGAGTTGGCAATAATAATCTTGGCGGCATTCCAGTCATTGACCGGAAGATCATTACTTCATCGGGTAGGGAAAGATAAGTTTTTTGTAAAACGATTTAGCCGTGGCGGAGGGGCCCCGGGCTATGTTTCCTCCTTGTACTGGCTGAATAACTTTATCCCACAGTGGCAAAAAAGACTGGCCTGGATGCAGGTGGTTTGGTTGGCATCACCTCATTAGGCGTAGCGTTTTTTTATTAGGTGCTGAAAGTTGGTTTTGTTGTTTTAGACAGTTACCTCATCGCTGCAAATTGGCAGCATATGCTAAGGTTTTTTAAATCGTTCGAGAGGGCATTATGAACACAGCAGAATTAGGGCAGTTAGCTGTATTGCACAAATTAACCAGCCTTGGGGCCAGAAATGTTGTGGTTCAAAAGGAAGGCAACAGGTCATTCATCCTATTTGATGCCCCCAACGGTAAAACGTGCAAAGTGACGACTCGTTCGAAAAAAGCAGGAACATGGCAAACCACAACCAACTATGCTGCCCAATGTACACTTGATAAAAAAGATAATGAGTTTTGGGTTTTTATCGATCTGGGTCGAGAGCCGAATACTTTCTATATCACGCCGCTATCGTGGATAAGGAATGATATTTATGAGGCTCATATGGAGTATCTGGATAAACACGGTGGACACCGTGCGCAAAATGATGAGTCGACGCATCATGCTATTTCGGTAAAACGCATTGCTGGGTGGAAAGAAGCTTGGGGCGAAATGGGCTTGAGTGATGGACTGCCTCCACGCCCGTAGACAAATTCTGTCCTCTCGACGAGGCCTGTCCGAAGGCCTGCGGACTTACGCCGCCGACGTGACTGTGGCGCCGGGCCCGGTTGTAGAATACTTCAATGTAATCGAATATATCCGCCCGGGCCAGATCCCGGGTTTTGTATATTCTCTTCCTGATGTGTTCTTTTTTCAGTGAACTGAAGAACGATTCGGCCACCGCATTATCCTGGCAGTTGCCACGCCGGCTCATACTGGGTGCCAGATTATTGTCCCGACAGAACCGTTGCCAGTCCTCGCTGTCGTACTGGCTACCCCGGTCTGAGTGCACGATGACCTCGCTGTCCGGTTTACGTCGCCATACCGTCATCACCAGCGCATCCAGTGCCAGTTCGCGTGAGAGAGCCGGCTTCACCGACCAGCCCACCACGTTACGGGCGAAGAGGTCGATAACCACCGCCAGATACAACCAGCCCTGCCATGTGCGGATGTAAGTGATATCTGTGACCCAGACCTGATTGGCCGGGCAACCGTAAACTGCCGCTGCACGCGATTAGGGGCAACCACTGAAGGTCGGCGACACGACGCGGAGATTTATAGCCGCGTACGGCTTTGATTCGGTTCAGTTGCATAATGCGACCCACCCGGTTTTTGCCGCAGGTTTTACCGATCTCGTTCAGATCGCCATGAACCCGCCGGTAACCGTATACGCCTCCGCTCAGTGAACAGGAGTCGCGGATAAGCGTCAGCAGACGCCGATTATCCTTATCACGTGCCGATACCGGGTTGTGCAGCCACGCATAGAACCCGGCCCGGGCGACATTCAGTTCCCGACACATCGTCATCACACCCCATACAGTGCGGTCCTCATTGATAAAGCGGTACTTCAATCGGGCTCCCTTGCGAAGTACCGCTCGGCCTTTTTCAGGATATCCCGTTCTTCTTCGGTGCGTTTTAGCTGCGCCCGGAGTTTCAGTATCTCGCTTTTAGCTTCCAGCAAATCCCGGGCATGCTGTTCGCTGTTATCGGGTTTGATAGTCCGTAGCCACGTGTAAAGGCTGTGCGCAGAAACGCCCAGACGGTCGGATACTTCGGCAACGGAATAACCGCGTTCCGTTATTTGACGGACGGATTCTTCCTTAAATTCAGGTGTAAATCGTGGTGTGCCCATATGCTCCCCCTATGCTCAAACTATTGGGCAGGATTGTCTACCGGGGCGGGGTCAGTCCATTGAAAGCTATGTGAGAGGGTTTATTGCTAAAAGGCTTGGTATCACTGGGTGTTGGATATGAACTGAGGTTTTGTGAAATGAATCAATGGTGTCCCCTGCAGGAATCGAACCTGCAACTAGCCCTTAGGAGGGGCTCGTTATATCCATTTAACTAAGGGGACAAAGCGGCGCTAGTATACCCGTTTTTAATGCTGCGTTAAGGGCTTGGCCGCCTGATTGCTCATTCCATCGCCATTGTTACTCTGACGATTGCTGTTCTTTCTCCTGCTGCTGCTGTTCTTTAAGACGTGCTTTTTCTTCGGCTTTTTTCTTATTGCTCATATCGTTACGGATTTGGGCATGACTCATTAGCGCGAAGATAAAGGTGCCGCCGCAAATATTGCCGGCAAGGGTCGGCAGGGCAAACGGCCAAATGAACGCGGTCCAGTGAATATCACCATTAAAGACCAGATACAAAATCTCAACGGTGCCGACCACGATATGCGTCGTATCACCCAGCGCGATAATCCAGGTCATGATAATAATCACCACGATTTTCGCAGGACCGGCAGAAGGGAACATCCACACCATCGTTGCGATAAGCCACCCTGAAACGATAGCGTTAGCGAACATTTCAACCGGCGTGTTTTCCATCACTTTCATACCGATAGTGACAAATGCGTCGCGAGTCGGCTCATCGAAAATCGGCATAAATTCAAAAGCATAAGCCGCAAGCCCGGTGCCGATAAGGTTACCAAACAGCACGACACCCCATAGCCGCAACAGCAACATAAAGTTGCTGCGGGTAGGATTTTGCATGACTGGCAAAACGGCGGTGACGGTGTTTTCGGTAAACAGCTGTTGGCGCGCCATAATAACGATGATAAACCCGAAGGTATAACCGAAACTTTCCAGCAAAAACCCGCCGGATACGCCTTCGAGATGAACGTGAAAAATCCCTTTTCCCAGCAGCGATGCCCCCATGGACAGGCCGGCGGCGATGGCAGACCATAACAGCGCCATGGCATCGCGCTCCATCTCTTTTTCACCGTCCTGGCGGATATGTTCATGGATAGCCATCGCCCGCGACGGAAGGCGTTCTTCGTCGACTTCGATATCTTTTCCGCTCTCCTTTTCTTCGCTTTCCACTTCCAGTTCTTCACTGGACTCGCCAATTTTTTCATCCTCAATTTTTTCTGGTTTGAGTTTTTCCATGATGTGTTTTGCCTTGCTGTTAATGTCCATTAAGCGTAGCGGTTCTGGGTAAACTGAGCTGCATTTCCCGACAATTCGGAGACTTTTTGATCTGGCATGTCTCATTACTCCTTTTGGGGTAGCATTTCTGCCCTCCGGCCTATAAGCCCTGCAATCACTCTATGTTATGATTCCTTGCCATTTCAGAAGGAGCTGTCTGGATGCTTGACGTCCTCAATCTCGCCTGTGTACGTGACGAACGTGTGTTATTTCGCGGGCTCACCTTTTCCCTGAATCCGGGTGAAATTTTTCAAATTGCCGGCGTCAATGGCGCGGGTAAAACCTCGCTTTTGCGTATTCTTTGCGGCCTCGCGACACCGGAAGCAGGCGAGGTGAAATGGCAGGGCGAAATTATCAAACGCGCGCGCGACAGTTTTCATCAGCAATTGCTTTGGCTGGGCCATCAGCCCGGCATCAAGGCGGTGCTGACCGCCGATGAAAATCTGCGATTTTTCCATGCGAATTCGTTACTCAAAACGCGCTGGGAGGCACTCGCCGCGATTGGCCTGTTAGGGTACGAGGATGTCCCGGTCGGGCAGCTCTCCGCCGGGCAGCAGCGCCGTGTTGCGCTGGCACGTTTATGGCTTAGCGCTACCAAATTATGGATCCTGGACGAGCCTTTTACGGCGCTTGACCCCGCGGGCATTGAGAAACTCACCTGTCGGCTTGAAGCCCACGCCGCACAAGGCGGCAGCGTGCTACTGACCACCCATCAACCGCTACGTCCGGTGAACTGCGCGTTTCGCAAACTGACGTTGCCCGAGGGGGTGGTGTCATGATGTGGCAGGTATTCACACGAGAAATACATTTAGCCCTGCGGAAAGGGGCAGAAATTGTCAATCCGCTGTGGTTTTTCCTGATTGTTATCACCTTATTCCCGTTGGGCATTGGCCCTGAGCCGCAGTTACTGGCGCGGATCGCGCCGGGCGTGGTGTGGGTAGCGGCGCTTCTGGCCGCGTTATTAGGTATGGAGCGTCTGTTTCGCGATGACTGGCAGGATGGCTCCCTCGAACAACTCATGTTATTGCCGCTGCCTTTGCCTGCGGTGGTACTGGCGAAAGTAACCGCTCACTGGGTCGTCACTGGCCTGCCGCTTATCGTGCTTTCTCCGCTGGCGGCGATGCTGTTAGGGCTTGATATCCATACCTGGTGGGTAATGGCGCTTACGCTGACACTCGGCACGCCAACCCTGAGTTTCCTCGGCGCAGTCGGCGTTGGCCTGACGGTGGGATTACGTCGCGGCGGGGTGTTGTTAAGTCTGTTGGTGCTGCCGCTTACTATTCCGCTGCTGATTTTCGCAACAGCAGCGATGGATGCCGCGTCAATGGCATTACCGGTTGAAGGATACATGGCGATTCTGGGCGCATTTTTAGCCGCCAGCGCCACGCTCTGCCCGTTCGCCACGGCGGCGGCGTTGCGGATAAGTATTCAATAATTGCCCGCAAAAGTGGGCGCTAACTTAGCTTTGTGAGCCAATTACTATGTGGAAATTCTTACATCAGCTTGCTAAACCAGAGCGACTTTATCACCTTTGCGGGCGTATCGTTCCTCTGCTGGCCGTGGTCAGTATTGTTATGCTGCTGGTCGGTGTGATTTGGGGATTCGTCTGGGCACCGGCCGATTATCAGCAGGGGCAAAGTTATCGCATCATGTACATCCATGTTCCTGCCGCGATTTGGTCGATGGGAATATATGCCTGGATGGCGATTGCCGCTTTTATCGGCCTGGTATGGCAAATCAAAATGGCCGATATGGCGGTGGCCGCCATGGCGCCGGTGGGTGCGGTGTATACCTTTATTGCGCTGGTAACCGGGTCCGCCTGGGGCAAACCCATGTGGGGCACCTGGTGGATCTGGGACGCCCGACTGACGTCTGAGCTGGTGTTGCTGTTTTTGTACGTCGGCGTGATTGCGCTCTACAACGCGTTTGATGACCGGCGTCTCGCCGGACGCGCCGCCGGGATCCTGGTGCTGGTCGGCGTGGTTAACCTGCCTATCATTCACTTCTCTGTCGAATGGTGGAATACCCTGCATCAGGGGTCGACCAATATGCAAAAATCCATCGATCCGTCTATGCGTCTTCCGCTGCGGTGGTCCATCTTCGGATTCCTGGGCTTGTTCACCACTCTTACGCTGATGCGTCTGCGTACGCTGATATTAACCCAAGACCGCCGTCGTCCCTGGGTGGAAGCCATTGCTAATAAAGGAAGGAGCCTGTCATGAACGTCGCCTTTGGTAGCGTTAGTGAATTTTTCGCCATGGGCGGTTACGCCTTTTATGTCTGGCTCGCGGTGGCGTTTACCGTCATTCCATTGGGGTTACTGGTGGTCCATACCCTGTGGCAACGTAACGTTTTACTGGCGGATATACGCCGTCAACAAGGAAGAGAGCGTCGCATTAAAGATGCTCAACATCCGACCCAGGAGGTAACCGGATGAATCCGCGTCGTAAAAATCGCCTTTGGCTCGCGGTCATGGTGCTGATGGGGATTGGCATTACAATTACGCTCACGCTTTATGCGCTGCGCGCCAATATCGATCTCTTCTATACTCCGGGTGAAATCATCAACGGGAAGAACGAAACCCAGGTGAAACCAGAACCAGGCCAGCGCTTACGCGTCGGCGGGATGGTGATGCCCGGCAGCGTGAAGCGTGATAACCAGACCCTGAAAGTCAGCTTTAAAATTTATGACGCGCGTGGCGTGGTGGATGTCAGTTATGAAGGTATTCTGCCGGATCTGTTCCGTGAAGGGCAGGGCGTAGTGGCGCAGGGTGTACTGGAGTCGGGCAACCTTATTGTCGCCAAAGAAGTACTGGCCAAGCACGATGAAAACTACACGCCGCCGGAAGTGAAAGCGGCGATGGAAGAGAACCATCACCGCCCGGCTGCGGCCTATAAGGATAATCACTCATGATGCCGGAACTGGGTAATTTCCTGCTGTGTCTGGCGCTTGGGATTGCTGGATTACTTAGCGTCTACCCGCAATGGGGCGCGGTACGTCAGGATCTGCGATTAATGACGCTGGCGCGCCCGCTCTCGTGGGCACTGTTTTTCAGCGTTCTCGCCGCGTTTTTGATCCTGGTGTATGCCTTTGTGGTCAATGACTTCACCATTATGTATGTCGCCAGCAACTCCAATGCGGAACTGCCAGTCTGGTATCGCGTTGCCGCAACCTGGGGCGCCCATGAGGGCTCGTTATTGTTGTGGGTGCTGCTGATGAGCGCCTGGACATTTGCAGTCGCCGTGTTGAGTCGCGGTATGCCGCTCGACTCCGTGGCGCGCGTGCTTTCTGTCATGGGCATGGTCAACTTCGGTTTCCTGCTGTTTATCCTCCTGACCTCAGACCCGTTCACCCGCACGCTACCTGACTATCCCATCGACGGGCGCGATCTGAATCCACTGTTGCAGGATATCGGGCTAATCTTCCACCCGCCGTTGCTGTATATGGGATACGTCGGTTTCTCCGTTGCCTTTGCGTTCGCCATCGCGTCGTTAATGGCCGGACGACTGGACACCGCCTGGGCGCGCTGGTCGCGTCCCTGGACGCAGGCCGCGTGGATTTTCCTGACTCTCGGCATCGTGCTGGGTTCTGCCTGGGCCTATTACGAGCTGGGCTGGGGCGGTTGGTGGTTCTGGGATCCGGTGGAAAATGCCTCATTAATGCCGTGGCTTGCAGGCACCGCATTAATGCACTCGTTAGCCGTGACCGAAAAACGCGGCAGCTTCAAAGCCTGGACGGTGTTGCTGGCCATTGCCGCGTTTTCGCTCTGCTTGCTTGGCACCTTCCTGGTGCGTTCCGGGGTTCTGGTTTCGGTGCACTCTTTCGCATCAGACCCGGCGCGTGGCATGTTTATCCTCGCCCTGTTAGTCATCGCCATTGGCGGCTCGCTGCTGCTGTATGCGGTGAAAGGCAATAAAGTGCGCGCCAGAGTCAAAAACGATCTTTGGTCGCGGGAAACCTTCCTGCTTGGCAATAACATTCTGCTGATGGCGGCCATGCTGGTGGTGCTGCTCGGTACGCTGCTGCCGCTGGTGCATAAGCAATTGGGCCTTGGCAGTATCTCCATTGGCGAGCCGTTCTTTAACATGATGTTCACCGCCATGATGGTGCCATTTGCCTTGCTGCTAGGTATTGGGCCATTGGTGCGCTGGCGTCGTGATGAACCGGGTAAAGTGCTAAAGCGCCTCGGTGTGGCTGTGATTATCACTCTTGCGGGTGCGCTGTTGCTGCCCTGGCTGATGCAGGATCGTATAGAAGCCATGACGGTGGTCGGGCTGATGATGGCTATTTGGGTTTTTGTGCTGGCGCTTATGGAACTGCATGAGCGCGCCACCCATCGCCATTCGTTCGTGAAAGGCCTGATGAAAATTTCCCGCAGCCAGTGGGGCATGGTGCTGGGTCACGTCGGCCTTGCGGTCACGGTCGTTGGGATTGCCTTTAGCCAAAGCTACAGCGTGGAACGTGATGTGCGTATGAAAGCGGGCGATCGGGTCGATATTCATCAATATGAGTTTATTTTCAAAGGGGTGCGCGAAGTCAGCGGGCCGAACTGGCGCGGTGGCGTTGGTGAAATTGACGTGCTGCGCCAGGGTAAGCCTGAGGCGACATTGCGCGCCGAGAAGCGCTTTTATAACAGCAATATGATGATGATGACCGAAGCGGCCATTGACGGCGGCGTCACACGCGATCTGTATGCCGCGCTTGGCGAAGAGCTTGACGATGGCAGTTGGGCGGTGCGTCTGTATTACAAACCCTTTGTGCGCTGGATTTGGTATGGCGGGGCGTTAATGGCGCTGGGCGGACTGCTGAGTATGCTCGATCCGCGCTATCGCCTGCGTAAAGCATTGCAGGAGGCATAATGAAACGTAAAGTGTTGTTTATTCCATTAGTCCTTTTTTTACTGCTGGCTGCCGCCTTACTCTGGCAACTGGTGCGTAACGCCAATGGCGACGACCCAACGACGCTTGAGTCGGCCCTCATCGGCAAACCCGTTCCGGTATTCCGTCTCGAATCCCTTAATGAGCCGGGTAAAACCTACGATCAGGCAGCGCTCACCAGCGGTAAACCGGTGCTGTTGAACGTGTGGGCAACCTGGTGCCCGACCTGCCGCGCGGAGCATCAGTATCTTAACCGCCTCTCGGCGCAGGGTGTGCGGGTAGTGGGCATGAACTATAAAGACGATCGCCAAAAGGCAATTACCTGGCTTAACGAGTTAGGGAATCCTTACGCAATGAGCCTGTTCGATGGCAACGGCATGTTGGGGCTTGATCTGGGCGTTTACGGCGCGCCAGAAACCTTTCTCATTGACGGTAAAGGCATTATTCGTTATCGCCACGCGGGTGATTTAAATGAGCAGGTCTGGCAGAGCGAAATTAAACCCCTTTGGGATAAATACAATCAGGAGGCGGGAGCATGACGCGCCTTTTTACTCTGCTTGCGGCGCTGGTGCTCTCATTTTCCGTTTTTGCCGCCATTGATACCTATCAGTTTAAAGATGAAGCGCAGGAGCAGCAGTTTCGGGAATTAACGGCGCAGTTGCGCTGCCCAAAATGCCAGAACAACAGCATTGCCGATTCCAATGCCATGATCGCCTCTGATATGCGCCAGAAGGTATATGAGCTACAACAGCAGGGGCAAACGCAAAAGCAAATTATCGATTATATGGTGGCGCGTTACGGCAATTTTGTGACTTATGAGCCGCCGGTTACGCCCGGCACCGTGGTGTTGTGGCTGTTGCCTGCGCTGTTTATTCTCGGCGGCATTATCGTTGTGGTACGCCGCGCCAGAAAAGGGCAACAGCGTGACTCCCAACCGTTAAACGACCTGGAACAGCAACGCCTTAAGCAGTTGCTAAGCGAGAAGAATAAATGACGTTGACCCTGCTTATTATCGTCATGGCGGCGTTATTAATCATAACCGCCGCACTGCTGTTTATCCCCTGGTCTGGTACTCACAGCGTATCGCGCGATGTTTTGAACCGAGCGTTTTATCATTCGCGCCTGCGCGAGCTTGAGCGGGAGAACACGGCTGAACGTGAAGAAATGGTGGCCGAGCTTCAGCACAATTTGCTCGATGATATTCCCGCGCATCAAGGTGATGCAGCGCCAAAACCGTTAAGCCGCTGGGTGCTGGTGCCGGGCGTGGCGGCGCTGTTGATTATCAGCCTTGGCGTATTCTGGAAAACGGTCAATCTCAAAAACGTGCTCGAATGGCAGGAAGTCACCCGTCAGACCCCGGAATTACTCAATCGCGTGATGGACCCTAACGCGCCGGCGTTAACCATGGAAGAGATGGCGCGCCTGGGGCTTGGCTTGCGTACGCGTCTGCAGGATGACCCGAATAATGTTGATGGCTGGATGATGCTCGGGCGAATCGGGATGGCGTTGAATAATGCCACCACCGCGACAGATGCTTTTGAACATGCCTGGAAACTGGCGCCGAACAATATCGATGCAAAACTCGACTATGCTGAAGTATTGATCCGTTCATCCGACGAAAATGACAACAAGTTGGGCGATAAATTGCTGCGTGAAGCGGTCTCTGCATCGCACACCAATATTCGCGCGCTAAGCCTGTTGGCGTTCAGCTCGTTTGAGCAACAGCGCTTTGGCGATGCCATCGCCGCATGGCAAATGATGCTTGGCGTATTGCCACAAAACGATAAGCGCCGTGCGATTATCGAACGTAGTATCGCTCAGGCGCAGGCTCAGACAGGCATGGACAATGTGCCGCTGGCTGTTAAAATCACGCTTTCGCCGGAAGCTCAACAGGGCATGCCAGCCAACGGCACCGTCTTTATAACCGTCGTAGGCGAGGCGTCGCCGGTTCCCGTTGCGGTCAAAAAGTTGCCGGTTGGTCAGTTTCCGATGACACTCAATATAGATGACTCAAACACCATGATGCCGGGAAGCTCGCTCTCCTCGCTGCATCAGGGTTGGATTAAAGTGCATATCTCACAGGATGGCACACCTGCTGTGCAGTCAGGGGATTGGGTTGGTCAAAGCGCGCTTATTAAATTTGACCAGGCTAAACCAACGGAGGTGATAATTTCCTCTCGTCAACCCTGACAGCAGCCATCAATAACAGGGAGACAGAGATGAATTTTCGCCTGACCGGCCTTGCGCTGGCGACAACGTTACTGATTGGTTGCGCCAGCTCGGGGGAACAACAGGGACGCTCGGACCCGTTCGAAGGGTTCAACCGCACCATGTACAACTTCAACTTTAACGTACTGGATCCTTATGTTGTTCGCCCGGTTGCCGTCGCCTGGCGTGATTACGTGCCGCAACCGGCCCGTAACGGGCTAAGCAACTTTACCAGCAACCTTGAAGAGCCTGCCTCCATGGTGAACTATTTCCTTCAGGGCGATCCGTATCAGGGGATGGTGCACTTTACGCGCTTTTTCCTGAATACCTTGCTGGGCATGGGGGGCTTTATTGATGTGGCCGGGTTGGCGAATCCTAAGCTGCAGCGCGTTGAGCCGCATCGTTTCGGCAGCACGCTTGGCCATTACGGCGTCGGCTATGGTCCGTACCTGCAATTGCCTTTCTACGGCAGCTTTACGCTGCGTCAGGAGGGCGGCGACTTTGCCGATACCACGTATCCGGTGCTTTCCTGGCTGACATGGCCGCTCTCCCTTGGCAAATGGACCGTGGAAGGCATCGAAACGCGCGCGCAACTGCTCGATTCGGACGGCCTGCTGCGCCAGTCGTCAGATCCGTACATTCTGGTACGTGAAGCCTATTTCCAGCGTAACGACTTTATTGCCAATGGCGGTAAGCTCAAACCGGCAGAAAACCCGAACGCCCAGGCGATTCAGGGCGATCTGAAAGATATCGATTCAGAGTAAAGACGTATTGCTTTGCGGTGCAACGGGCAATAAAAAAGGTGAGCAAATGCTCACCTTTTTTGTATCCCGCGAAGGATTAGAACGCGTAGTTAAAGTTCGCGCCGTACAGCCACGCTTTACCTTCAGATTTAAAGGTATACGGGCCTTCGGTGAACTCAACATGCTGACCGTGCATGTAAGACACGCCGACGTCCACAGACGCATCTTTGTTAAACGCGTAGGTTGCACCGGTACTCAGCCACAGACGGTCCTGATCCGGGATAGAGATGGAGCGGTGGCTGGCCGGAACCGGGCTGTCATCAAAGGCGATACCGGCGCGCAGGGTCCAGTTGTCATCCATAAAGTAAGTCGTACCTAACGCGATGCGGTAAGAATCGCGGAAGCTTTCGTCTTTATAGAACAGCGTTTGGCCATCTTTATTGGTGGCTTTCAGCTCTTCAAACTGGCTCCAGCTGGTGTAGGCCAGGCTATAGTGGATGGCCCATTGTGGTGCCACTTTGTTATAACCGGACACTTCCCACATTTCAGGCAGATTCAGGGTTAAATCGCCATCGATAGTGCTCCCGCTGGTACCGGCAGGTAAAGGAAGGCTTGCAAACAGCGGACGGAACGCTGGCGGAAGATTACCCGTGGCCGGCAGTTGGCTGCGGTAATCGCCTTCGAAATCAACCTTAACCTCGGAGCGATAAGTCAGTGAGTAGCGGTTGTCTTTATCCAGTTCATACAGGATACCGGCGTTCCAGCCATAACCCCACTCTTCACCCTTCAGACGGGCAACCTGAGTACTGGCGGGAATGTTATTTGCGTAACCCGCAGCACCTTGCAGTGCCGGGCTTTGTGCATAACCCGGCGTACGGCTAATTTGGCCTGCGATGATAGGACCCAGATCGCCTGCGTAACGCTCCAGTTTCGCTTTCGCGTAAACGGCATTAAAGCCAAGACCGAAGCTGAAATGGTTGTTAAGACGGTAAGCGCCGCTCAAATTCAGGTTGAGCGTTTCCAGGTCGGTTTTGCCGCCCATAGAACCACCCGCATAAGAATCATTAAATTCCGTTGCCAGACCGTAGTTGGACGTTACGGATGCGCCCCAACCAAACTGCTCATTGATTGGCGCGACGAAATGCAGGTTGGGAACCCATGCTGTCGGCGCAATGTTGTCTGAATCCAGGCTGCGGCCTGTAGGAGAACGACCAGAAACGTTCACATCGGGATCAACGAAGATCGCGCCGCCGGAGAAGGTCGGGCGGTCGAACATCATGATAGTTGCTGGGTTACGGCTGACGGAACCCGCATTATCAGCGATAGCGCCTTCCCCGGAATAAGCACGGCCAAGGCCAGAGGAAGAAAACTCATTAAGTTGAAAACCTGCGGACCAGGCTTGAGAAGAGACAATTGCCACTGCGACTGCGATTAAAGACTTGGTAAACAGGGTTTTCTGGCTCATGACCATAACCTCATCCGTTTATTTTTATTTAGAAAATGTTACTTACCGTAACAGGAGCGCGAAGTGTAGGGTCTGAGTTACGGCTTACAAATCAGACCAGTGGCGAGAGTATAGGTCCGACCAGACCAAATGTTGCAAGTTTGTTTAATGAAAATTTCGAAAATGATCATCGAAACGAGATCGCCGTGGCAAAATTGGCGCAGATGATATTCATTGAGGGGGATGTTTTTTGTTTCAGATCATTTTTTGTTGGGATTTATATAGCTGACCGATATTGTCACCATTCTCGGGTGGAGCAGGGACGCTTCGCGGCGTAAAATAAGGGGATTGCTAACTGCACCCCTGGTGCGATGTACAGAGGAAATCACAATGAGTAAATGCACCGCTGATGAAACCCCGGTTTGCTGCTGTATTGATGTTGGAACCATTATGGACAACACCGATTGCACCGCGTCTTACAGCCGCGTTTTCCCGGATCGCAAAAGCGCTGAAGAAACCCTGGCGGCGCTGAGTGCAAAAGCGCGTGAAGTTGAATCTGAACCGTGCAAGATTAACGCGAACTTCACTGAAGAAAGCGATGGCGTACGTCTTGATATCGACTTCGTTTTCGCCTGCCAGGCCGAAACCATGATTTTCCAGCTAGGCCTGCGTTAATCTGTCCGACGCCTTCTTTTTTTCTGAAGGCGTCAACTCCTGCTAAATTCGTGTAACCCTTCGCACTTTTTCATTTCCCCGGTTGGCTAAATGTAAAAATTTGGTTAAGACTGTCGTCAGGTCCGACCACTTTTTATTGTGTCAACTTTTACAGGGGAGTGTTATGAGTCAGGCGTTATCGCGTCTTGCCCGTCCGGGCGATCGAATTGCCATAATCAGCGGGTTGCGTACCCCATTTGCGCGCCAGGCCACGGCTTTCCATGGCATTCCAGCGGTGGATCTCGGCAAAATGGTGGTGAGCGAACTGCTGGCACGCAGTGAAATTCCTGTCGACGTGATTGAACAACTGGTTTTCGGCCAGGTCGTGCAAATGCCTGAAGCTCCGAATATTGCCCGTGAAATTGTCCTCGGCACCGGTATGAATGTACATACCGATGCGTACAGCGTCAGCCGCGCTTGCGCCACCAGCTTCCAGGCCGTGGCAAACGTGGCGGAAAGCCTGATGGCAGGCACTATCCGCGCCGGTATTGCAGGCGGCGCGGACTCCTCGTCCGTATTGCCCATTGGTGTGAGCAAAAAGCTGGCGCGCATTCTGGTGGACGTAAATAAAGCCCGCACCACCGCGCAGCGGCTTAAATTATTCTCCCGCTTGCGCCTGCGGGATCTGATGCCGGTCCCGCCCGCCGTCGCGGAATATTCAACGGGGCTGCGTATGGGGGATACCGCTGAACAAATGGCGAAAACCCATGGTATTACCCGTGAAGAGCAGGATGCCCTGGCGCACCGCTCCCATATGCGGGCCGCGCAGGCCTGGCAAGAAGGTAAATTCGCCGACGAAGTCATGACGGCGTATGTGCCGCCTTATCGCGAGCCTTTCAGCGAAGATAACAACATTCGCAAGAACAGCACTCAGGCTGATTACGCGAAACTGCGCCCGGCGTTTGACCGTAAACACGGCACCGTAACGGCGGCAAACAGTACGCCGCTGACCGACGGCGCCGCTGCACTCATTATGATGACAGAATCACGCGCCAAAGAGCTTGGCTTAACGCCGCTCGGTTATTTGCGCAGCTACGCTTTTACCGCCGTTGACGTCTGGCAGGATATGTTATTGGGGCCAGCCTGGGCCACGCCGCTCGCCTTAGATCGCGCCGGGATCACCCTTGCCGATTTGACGCTATTTGATATGCACGAAGCATTTGCCGCCCAGACCCTTGCCAATTTGAAAATGCTTTCCAGCGAGCGCTTTGCCCGCGAGGTGTTAGGCCGAACCCAGGCGACAGGCGAGGTGGACGACGCTATTTTCAACGTTATGGGCGGGTCTATCGCATACGGCCACCCCTTTGCTGCGACTGGCGCACGTATGATTGTCCAGACGTTAAATGAATTGCGCCGTCGCGGCGGGGGATTCGGTCTGGTTACGGCCTGCGCGGCAGGCGGATTAGGGGCGGCAATGGTACTGGAGGCTGAATAATGGAACTGCAATCCGCTTTTACGCTGCACGTTCGACCAGATAATATCGCGGTCGTTACTATTGATGTGCCAAATGAGAAAATGAACACCCTGAAAGCGGAGTTTGGCGCTCAGGTGCGTGCGATCCTGAAACAAATTCATGAAAACAAGCAACTTCAGGGCGTGATATTTATCTCCGGCAAACCGGACAATTTTATCGCGGGCGCGGATATCTTTATGATTGCCGACTGCCAGACCGCTCAACAGGCCGAGGCGCTGGCAAAACAGGGCCAGCAGATCATGGCCGATATCCATGCGCTATCCATTCCGGTCGTGGCGGCTATAAACGGGCCTTGCCTCGGCGGCGGTCTTGAGCTGGCGCTGGCCTGTCATCGTCGGGTATGTACTGATGACGGGAAAACGGTGTTAGGACTGCCGGAAGTGCAACTGGGATTGTTGCCAGGCTCTGGCGGAACCCAACGGCTGCCGCGACTGATTGGCGTCAGCACTGCGCTTGAAATGATGCTGACCGGCAAACAGCTGCGACCCCGTCAGGCCCTGAAGGTGGGGTTAGTCGACGATGTGGTGCCACTCTCTATTCTGTTGGATGCCGCTGTGGCGTTAGTGAAGCAAGGACGCCCCGCGTCGCGCCGTCTCCCGACGCGTGAACGTGTCCTGGCAGGTCCGCTGGGCCGCTCGATTCTATTCCGCATGGTTACCAGACAAACCCTTAAAAAAACTCATGGCAATTATCCCGCGGCGATGCGCATTATCGATGTGGTGCGCACCGGACTGGAACAGGGTAGCGCCAGCGGGTATCAGGCAGAAGCGAAAGCATTTGGCGAACTCGCCATGACGCCGCAGTCTGCCGCGCTGCGTCATATTTTCTTCGCCAGCACCGAGCTTAAAAAAGATCAGGGCAGCGAAGTGCCGCCTAAACCATTGCATGCCGTAGGTATCCTTGGCGGTGGACTTATGGGCGGCGGTATCGCTTATGTGACAGCCACGAAAGGCAAACTGCCGGTGCGGCTTAAAGACATCAGCGATAAGGGGATCAACCACGCACTGAAATACAGCTGGGATCTGCTAGATAAGAAAGTGCGTCGACGTCATCTAAAAGCGGTCGAACGCGACAGCCAAATGGCGCTTATCAGCGGTTCAACCGATTATCGCGGTTTTCATCACCGGGATATTGTCGTTGAAGCGGTATTTGAGGATCTTGAACTCAAACGCAAAATGGTCGCCGAGGTGGAGCAATTTGCCGCGCCGGAAACGATTTTCGCATCCAATACTTCTTCGTTGCCGATTGGGGAAATTGCCCAGAACGCCGCTCGTCCGGACCTGGTGGTTGGCCTGCACTACTTCAGCCCGGTGGATAAAATGCCGCTAGTGGAAGTCATTCCACACGCCGGAACCAGTGCGCAAACTATTTCCACCACCGTGGCGCTGGCGAAAAAACAGGGCAAAACGCCTATTGTAGTCGCCGATTGCGCGGGCTTTTACGTTAACCGCATTCTCGCGCCGTATATCAATGAAGCCATGCGCTGCCTGCTTGAAGGCGAACCGGTTGATCACATTGACGACGCGCTGGTGAAGTTTGGTTTCCCGGTAGGGCCTATCCAACTTTTGGATGAGGTGGGAATTGATGTAGGCACTAAAATAATGCCTGTGCTGGAGCGCGCTTATGGCTCCCGTTTCAGCGCGCCGAACGAGGCCGTTGCAGCAATTTTGAAGGACGATCGCAAAGGCAGAAAAAACGGCCGCGGTTTCTATCTTTATCCGGCAAAAGGGCGTACAAACAAAAAGCAGGTCGACCCTGCAATTTATACGCTTATTGGCGCTAAACCTGCGCAAAAAATGGCGCCGGAGGCGCTTGCGGAACGCTGCGTGATGATGATGCTAAACGAGGCTGCCCGCGCACTTGATGAGGGTGTCGTACGTTCCGTCAGGGACGGTGATATTGGTGCTGTATTTGGTATCGGTTTTCCGCCTTTCCTCGGCGGCCCGTTCCGGTATATGGATAGTCTTGGCGCACAAGAAATCGTGGCCCGGCTGCAACGTCTTGAAAGCCGTTACGGCGAACGCTTCGCCCCTTGCGAGCGGTTGCTTACTATGACGAAAACCGAGCAAAAGTTCTGGGAAAACAAGGCGATTGATGAGTCTGTCGCAGCGAGTGTTGTTTAACCGGAAACGTTCGGTGTGGCAAGGTTTGGTTATTTTGTAAACGGTGATTGACTATACTTACACCATTAAGGTAAAAACAGCGTTTCATTCGAGGTCGGGATAAGGCACAATGCCCGACCGCGATGATATCCCCACTGGCTTTGGGTCTGTTGGGGAACGTGGCGATTCTGGTTAACAAAAGCGGTGCACTATGCAAGTTTTCATTATGCGTCACGGTGACGCAGCTCTTGATGCCGCCAGTGATGCGGTTCGTCCCTTAACCCTCTGCGGGTGTGACGAATCCCGTCTAATGGCGACCTGGCTAAAAGGTCAAAAGGTGGATATCGAGCGTGTTCTTGTCAGCCCTTATCTGCGCGCCGGACAAACGCTGGACATGGTCCGGGAAGTGTTCACACTGCCGGAAAATGTCGATGTCCTGCCGGAGTTGACGCCCTGCGGCGATGTAAGAATGGTCGGTGCCGACCTTCAGACACTGGCAGACGAAGGCGTAAAATCGGTGCTGGTGATATCTCATCTCCCGTTAGTCGGCTACCTGGTCTCTGAACTTTGCCCGGAAGAAACGCCGCCAATGTTCTCAACCTCGGCCATTGCCAGCGTCACGCTCGACCCGCAAACCGATAAGGGCGTGTATAACTGGCAGATGAGTCCCTGCAATCTGAAAATGGCGAAAGCCAGCAATGCCTGATAGTCAAAAAGCCGCGTAATGCGGCTTTTTTGTCGGTGACGCTGGCAAATACCTTCCTGAATCTTAGACGCGGCAGCAAGCCTGGCAGCATAAGAGTGAACCATGCGCGGTGAAGCGCTACGGAAGTTCAGGCGGTCGCAACTCTTCTACTTCTATCAACACCAGCAACGCAGCGTCGCCGCCATACTCTTTTGATGCCTGGTGAAAGGCCATCACATGCGGGTGCTGCGCCAGCCATAACGGCGTTTGCTGCTTTAGAATATGTTTACCGTGCCCATGCATCACACAGGCGCAAAACACATGCTCGCGTCGACAGGCGGCAATCAGCGCGCCTAATTCCTGTTTCGCCTGGAGTTGGGTCAAACCGTGTAAATCTAAAAACAGCTCCGGTGAATAGTCGCCGCGTCTGAGTTTTTTCAATTCAAAATGGCTGGTGCCTTCGCGCACATAGCGCACCGGGCCTTCCGTCGCCAGCAGCGGCTGAAACTCATCGGAAAAATAGTGGCTGGCATCAACCTGTTCCTGAATCAGGCGTTTTACCGGTACCTCATTCACTTTTTTTCGTTGCGGGCGATGGACAATGGTGTCTTGCTTAATTTTACGGGTGCCGCGCATCAGTTCCCGGAACAGCGTCTGGTCCTCCTCATTAAGCGAATTTTTCTTTTTCATTCTCTTCTCCGTCATTCTTATCCCAGGCAGTGTACCTGACTCCTCCGCCAGTGCTAAATAAAACGCGTTTTCACGCTCCAGTCCCCGGGTGAATGCTGATTTATCGCCGCCATCGTGGCAAACTAGCCGCCGTGTTTAACGCGTCGCGCGCGCCGGAGGAATAGTGGATAAAATTTTCGTCGATGAAGCAGTCAATGAGCTGCATACCATTCAGGATATGCTGCGCTGGGCAGTAAGCCGTTTTAGCGCGGCAGGCATCTGGTATGGTCATGGCACCGATAATCCGTGGGATGAGGCGGTACAACTGGTGCTTCCATCGCTTTATTTGCCGCTGGATATTCCAGAAGATATGCGCACCGCGCGTCTGACCTCAAGTGAGCGTCATCGCATTGTCGAGCGCGTCATCCGCCGGGTGAACGAACGTATTCCAGTGGCGTATTTGACCAATAAAGCCTGGTTCTGCGGTCATGAGTTTTATGTTGATGAGCGCGTGCTGGTGCCGCGTTCGCCGATTGGCGAGCTTATCAATAACCGTTTCGCCGGCCTTTTCGACGGCCAGCCTGAACATATTCTGGATATGTGTACCGGCAGCGGCTGTATCGCCATCGCCTGCGCGTATGCTTTCCCGGAAGCCGAAGTCGATGCGGTGGATATTTCCGCCGACGCGCTGGCGGTGACTGAGCATAATATTGAAGAGCATGGCCTTATCCATCACGTCACCCCGATTCGTTCAGATTTGTTCCGCTCTCTGCCGAAAGTTCAGTACGACATTATCGTGACCAATCCGCCGTATGTGGATGAGGACGATATGTCTGACCTGCCGAATGAATATCGCCATGAGCCGGAACTGGGACTTGCGGCAGGTAGCGACGGTCTGAAACTGGCGCGCCGTATTCTGGCCAGTTCGCCGGACTACCTGTCCGACCAGGGGATTCTGATTTGTGAAGTCGGTAACAGCATGGTACATCTGATGGAGCAATACCCGGATGTGCCGTTCACCTGGCTTGAGTTTGATAACGGCGGTGACGGCGTCTTTATGCTGACCAAAGCGCAGCTTATCGCGGCGCGCGAATACTTCAGCATTTACAAAGATTAATCCAACGGGCTGCGGCCCGTTTCACAACGCTCAAAAACACAACAACGACAACGGAGCCGTGATGGCAGGAAACAGTATTGGACAATTCTTTCGTGTGACCACGTTCGGTGAGTCGCACGGCGTGGCGCTGGGTTGTATTGTCGATGGCGTGCCGCCCGGCATTCCGCTGACCGAAGCCGATCTGCAGCACGATCTCGATCGCCGCCGTCCAGGCACGTCACGCTACACCACCCAACGCCGCGAGCCGGATCAGGTCAAAATCCTCTCAGGCGTATTTGAAGGCGTCACCACCGGCACCAGTATCGGCTTGCTGATTGAAAATACCGATCAACGTTCTCAGGACTACAGTGCGATTAAAGACGTGTTCCGCCCGGGGCATGCCGATTACACCTACGAACAAAAATACGGCCAGCGTGATTATCGCGGCGGCGGTCGTTCATCGGCCCGCGAAACCGCCATGCGTGTGGCGGCGGGCGCCATCGCCAAAAAATATCTGGCACAGAAATTTGGCGTCGTGATCCGGGGTTGCCTGACCCAGATGGGCGATATTCCGCTGGCGATTAAAGACTGGGATCAGGTTGAGCAGAATCCGTTTTTCTGCCCGGACCCGGATAAAATCGAGGCGCTGGACGAACTGATGCGCGCGCTGAAAAAAGAGGGCGACTCCATCGGCGCGAAAGTCACCGTTGTGGCTGACCATGTTCCCGCCGGGCTGGGTGAACCGGTGTTCGATCGTCTGGACGCTGATATCGCCCATGCGCTGATGAGCATTAATGCTGTGAAAGGCGTGGAAATCGGCGACGGTTTTGGCGTCGTTCAACTGCGCGGTAGCCAGAATCGCGATGAGATAACCCAGGCGGGTTTTCAAAGCAATCATGCAGGCGGCGTGTTAGGCGGCATTAGCAGCGGCCAACAAATCGTGGCGCATATGGCGCTGAAACCGACCTCCAGTATTATGGTGCCGGGACGCACGTTAAACCGTTTTGGTGAAGAAGTGGAAATGGTTACAAGAGGGCGTCACGATCCCTGCGTTGGGATCCGCGCCGTGCCGATCGCTGAGGCGATGCTGGCAATTGTATTAATGGATCATTTGCTGCGTCAGCGTGCGCAAAACGCGGATGTCAGCACCACGATCCCTCGCTGGTAAATGTGTATGAAACGTTCCTTTATCGCTCTGGCGGCGTTACTGGCAAGCTCAATGACGCTTGCCGCAACGCCGTGGCAGAAAGTGCCCAATCCCATCCCTGGCGCGCCGCAGTCTATCGGCGCGTTTTCTAATGGTTGTATCGTGGGGGCACAGGCCTTGCCGCTGGCTTCCCAGAACTATCAGGTGATGCGAACCGATCAGCGCCGTTATTTTGGTCACCCTGAACTGGTGAAATTCATTGAGCGCTTCAGTGCCCAGGTGAATAACTTAGGAATGGGCACGGTGCTGGTGGGCGATATGGGAATGGCCGCAGGCGGGCGCTTCGCAACCGGTCATGCCAGCCATCAAACTGGTCTTGATGTAGACATTTTCTTGCAACTGCCGAAAACGCGCTGGAGCGCGGCGCAACTGCTTCGCCCGCAGGCGCTGGATCTGGTGTCTGACAATGGCAAGTCGGTGGTGGCGAGCCGCTGGAGCCCGCAGCTCTACAACATGATTAAGCTGGCGGCGCTGGATGATGAAGTCACGCGTATTTTCGTCAACCCAGCCATTAAACAGCAATTGTGTCTTGATGCCGGAACTAACCGCGATTGGTTGAACAAAGTGCGCCCGTGGTTTGCCCATCGCGCCCATATGCATGTGCGCCTGCGCTGCCCGGCGGACAGCCTTGAATGTATCGAGCAAGCGCCGCCACCACCGGGAGATGGCTGTGGCGAGGAGTTGCAAAGCTGGTTTAAACCGGCGAAGCCGGGTAGTCAATCAACAGAGAAGAAAACGCCGCCGCCACCACCGCCTTCCTGTCAGGCTCTGCTGGATGAACACGTTCTTTAAGGATTAATTCGTGGATCTGTTTATGCTTTCCCCGCTAGTGATGGTGGGGTTGTTTTTTATCGCCATGCTCGCGGGGTTTATTGATGCGCTGGCAGGCGGCGGTGGATTGCTGACGATTCCCGCGCTGCTGGCGACGGGGATGTCGCCCGCCCAGGCGTTAGCCACCAATAAACTTCAGGCTTGCGGTGGTTCGCTTTCAGCGTCGCTCTATTTTATCCGCCGCAAAGTCGTTGACCTCAACGACCAAAAGCTCAACATCCTGATGACGTTTATCGGCTCCACCAGCGGCGCGCTACTGGTGCAGTTCGTGAAATCGGATATTTTGCGCCAGATCCTGCCGGTACTGGTTATCGGGATTGGCCTTTACTTTTTGTTAATGCCAAAGCTTGGCGAAGAAGACCGGCAACGCCGTCTTTACGGCCTGCCGTTTGCGCTGGTGGCGGGCGGCTGCGTCGGATTCTATGATGGATTCTTCGGCCCAGGCGCGGGCTCATTTTATGCGCTGGCGTTCGTGACGCTTTGCGGGTTTAATCTGGCAAAATCCACGGCTCATGCCAAAGTCCTCAACGCCACGTCCAATGTCGGCGGGCTGTTGCTGTTTATTCTTGGCGGAAAAGTGGTGTGGGCCACCGGATTTTTAATGATGATAGGCCAGTTTATAGGGGCACGGTTAGGATCACGTCTGGTTCTCAGCAGAGGCCAGCAGCTTATCCGTCCAATGATTGTGATTGTTTCCGCTGTAATGAGCGCCAAACTGCTGTTCGACAGCCATGGCGCGGCGCTCCTTCAGTGGCTTGGGATACATTAATTAATGCACACTGCACACCATTATCAGCAGCTTATCGATATTTTCGAGAGCTGCTTTTTTGATGAATTTAATACCCGTCTGATTAAAGGCGACGACGAACCGATTTATCTTCCGGCAGATGCGCAAACGCCGTATCACCAGATAGTGTTTGCCCATGGCTTTTATGCCAGCGCGCTGCATGAGATTTCTCACTGGTGCATCGCCGGGAAAGCGCGCCGCGAGCAGGTGGATTTCGGCTACTGGTATTGCCCGGATGGCCGTGACGCTCAGACGCAATGCCAGTTTGAAGATGTGGAAATCAAACCCCAGGCGCTGGACTGGTTGTTTTGCGAAGCGGCAGGTTTTCCGTTCAATGTCAGTTGCGACAACCTGGAAGGGGACATCGAGCCGGATCGCATCGCGTTTCAGCGTCGGGTCCACGCTCAAGTGATGACATGGCTTGCTGAGGGCATACCGGCGCGTCCGGCCCGGTTTATCGCCGCGCTTCAGCAGTATTATCAAACGCCGCCCCTGACGGCAGACCGTTTCCCATGGCCAGAAGACCTGTGCTGAGCCATGTGTTTGGTCGTTAAACCCTATGATATGACAGGTAATTGAGGACATAAGATGATTGCAGCATTCGAAGCACGCATTCTGGCGTTGATTGATGACATGGTTGAACACGCCAGTGATGACGAGCTCTTCGCCAGTGGTTACCTGCGCGGACACCTGACGCTTGCCGTTGCGGAGCTGGAGGCGGGTGACGATCATAGCGCCGACGCCGTACACCAGAAAGTCACCGAAAGTCTGCAAAAAGCCATTGGCGCAGGTGAGCTGACGCCGCGCGACCAGGCGCTGGTTACCGGCATGTGGGATACGCTGTTCCAGAAAGCCAACGCCAGTTAATGCCGTATCATCATGCCATCGTTTTCGTGATGGCATGATCCTCTCCCCGCTTTTCCCTTGTCTTTTATCTGCTTACGTTGCCTCCCTGATTAGCGTGACTTCACCGAGACCCTTGCGTAAAGGTTGCACTGAGTTTTCCTTGTTAAGGTGATCTTGTTAACAAAGTGAAACAAAGAGTTATCAATGGGGTCGTTTTACCCGGTTGTGTGGTTGTTAAATCCTGCGGATTGTTCTAGAAACAAATTGTAATGTATTGGTCACTCCTCATACCTCTTAGAGAACCCGATGCGTTCGCGTGACGCCTTGACAGGCCATTCAAACGTTGACGGACACAAAATGGAAAACATGATGAATAACTCAGGGAAATACCTCCTCTGGGCAGTGCTCTCCATCGTGGGCGCATTTGCTTTGGGATACATCGCTCTGAATCGGGGAGAGCAGATTAACGCGCTGTGGATTGTGGTTGCCGCAGTTTGTGTGTATCTGATCGCTTACCGTTTTTACGGGCTATTTATTGCTAAACGCGTACTGGTAGTGGACTCCACCCGTATGACGCCTGCGGTGCGTCATAACGATGGTCTCGACTACGTTCCTACCGATAAAAAAGTGCTGTTCGGTCACCATTTTGCCGCAATCGCTGGCGCCGGGCCGCTGGTCGGGCCGGTACTGGCGGCGCAAATGGGTTATTTGCCCGGCATGCTGTGGATCCTCGCGGGTGTGGTTATCGCGGGTGCGGTCCAGGACTTTATGGTGTTGTTTGTCTCTACCCGCCGCGATGGTCGTTCCCTTGGCGAGCTGGTTAAAGAGGAAATGGGCAACACTGCCGGGGTGATTGCCCTGGTGGCCTGTTTTATGATTATGGTCATTATCCTCGCGGTACTGGCGATGATCGTAGTGAAAGCGCTGACCCACAGTCCGTGGGGAACCTACACCGTTGCCTTCACCATTCCGCTGGCGCTGTTTATGGGCGTTTATATTCGTTATTTGCGCCCGGGGCGCATCGGCGAAGTGTCGGTGATTGGCCTTGTGCTGCTGATTTTTGCCATCATTTCCGGCGGGTGGGTTGCTGAAAGCCCGACATGGGCGCCGTATTTCGACTATACCGGCGTTCAATTGACCTGGATTCTGGTGGGCTACGGTTTTGTGGCGGCGGTGCTGCCGGTATGGCTGCTGCTCGCGCCACGTGACTACCTCTCAACTTTCCTGAAAATCGGTACCATCGTTGGGCTTGCTATCGGCATCCTGATTATGCGCCCGACCCTGACCATGCCTTCGGTGACAAAATTCATTGACGGTACCGGTCCGGTCTGGACGGGTGACATGTTCCCGTTCCTGTTTATCACCATCGCCTGTGGCGCGGTATCAGGCTTCCATGCGTTAATTTCTTCCGGCACGACGCCCAAAATGCTGGCTAACGAAAATCAGGCTTGCCTGATTGGTTACGGCGGCATGCTGATGGAATCGTTTGTGGCGATCATGGCGCTGGTCGCCGCGTGCGTCATCGATCCGGGCGTGTATTTTGCCATGAACAGCCCGATGGCGGTGCTGGCACCGGCAGGGGCGACCGATGTGGTGGCGTCCGCGGCGCAAGTGGTCAGCGGTTGGGGCTTCCAGATAACGCCGGAAACGCTAACCCAAATCGCAAACGACGTGGGTGAACAGTCGATCATTTCCCGTGCTGGCGGCGCACCGACGCTGGCGGTAGGGATGGCGTACATCCTGCACGGCGCGTTGGGCGGCCTGATGGACGTATCCTTCTGGTATCACTTCGCTATCCTGTTCGAAGCGCTGTTTATTCTGACGGCGGTTGATGCCGGTACCCGTGCCGCACGCTTTATGCTTCAGGATCTGTTGGGCGTCATTTCCCCGGGCCTGAAACGCACTGACTCGCTGCCCGCCAACATTCTGGCGACGGCGCTGTGCGTGCTGGCGTGGGGTTACTTCCTGCATCAGGGCGTGGTTGACCCGTTGGGCGGCATTAACACCCTGTGGCCGCTGTTTGGTATCGCTAACCAGATGCTGGCGGGCATGGCGCTGATGCTTTGCGCAGTAGTGCTGTTCAAGATGAAACGTCAACGCTACGCCTGGGTTGCGCTGATTCCCACCGCATGGCTGCTGATTTGCACCATGACGGCAGGCTGGCAGAAAGCGTTTAGCCCGGATAACAAAGTGGGTTTCCTGGCCATCGCCAATAAATTCCAGGCGATGATCGACAGCGGCAATATTCCGGCGCAGTACACCCAGGCTCAGTTGGCTCGCCTGGTGTTTAACAACCGTCTGGATGCGGGCCTGACTATCTTCTTTATGGTGGTGGTGGTCGTGATTGCTCTGTTCTCCATCAAGACCGCGCTGGCGGCGCTGAAAGTCGATAAGCCCACCGCAAAAGAGGTGCCTTACGAACCCATGCCGGAAAACTATCAGGACATCGTGACGCAGGCGAAAAGCGCCCACTAAGATCCCTGACAGAAAACCAGGCGACTCCCCGGCTTTATGGCCGGGGAGTTTTTGGCATTAAACGCAGTTGTGAAGTGAAGGAGACGGTATGTTTGATACCTTAGCCAAAGCCGGTAAATATCTGGGCCAGGCCGCAAAATTAATGGTGGGCGTACCGGATTACGATAATTACGTTCAGCACATCCGGCTTAATCATCCCGATCAAACGCCGATGACCTATGAAGAGTTTTTCCGTGAACGCCAGGATGCACGTTACGGCGGGAAAGGCGGAGCCCGCTGCTGTTAAGGAAATGCGATGAATGATGCTGTTGCAGTCACCCTGTTAACCGGTTTTCTGGGTGCCGGTAAAACGACCCTGATTAACCACTTCCTCACCCACCACGCCGACGCCTCGGTCGCCATACTGGAAAACGAATTCGGCGCGGTGAACATTGACGGCGCGCTACTGCGCGGCGGCGACAACGTCAATGTCGTCGAACTGTCGAATGGCTGCGTGTGTTGTAGCGTGCGCGGCGAATTTACCGCAGCGCTTACCGAACTGCTTGAAAAACGCCAGCGCGGCGAGCTGACCTTCGATCGCCTGATTGTTGAAACCACGGGGCTTGCCGACCCCGCGCCCATAATCCAGACATTTTTCGTTGAAGAGGCGCTGCGTGAAGCGCTGCGTCTGGATGCGGTGATTACGCTTGTTGATTGCCACCATATCTCTCGCCAACTGGATGAGCATCCGGTTGCCGCCTCACAGCTTGGTTTTGCCGACAGGATCCTGCTTACCAAAGCGGATACCTGCAATGCGCAGCAACATAACGAAGCCCTGGCGCGTATCCATCAGATCAATAATAAAGCGGATCTCTACCAGATCGAAAATGGCGTATGTCCGGCGGAACTATGGCTTGATATCAACGCGTTTGAACTCGGGGACGGCAACCGCGTGACCACCGGATTCCATGTGATCCGCGCGTCAGATAAGCCTGAGCCGCGCTTTATGCCGTTCAAAGAAACCAAACGCTCCTGGGATGACGCCATACAAGCCCACGTCTTTGAAGCGGGCTGGCTGGATTTGCATAAGGCAGGGGCGTTTATGGAGCAGTGCGTGGAGCGCTACGGCAATGACATGTTGCGCTACAAAGGCGTACTGGCGATTGCCGGAAATCCTCAGCGCCTGATTGTTCAGGGCGTACATAAAGTGGTGGGCTTTGATTACGGCTCCGCCTGGCAGGACGGTGAAACACCGCAGTCGCGGCTGGTCATTATCGGGCGCTATTTACCTGTCGAGGCGCTTCGGGCGGCGTTTGCAGACACTGTCGCCTGACACGTGGCGGATGCGCTAAGCCGTATCCGCCAGGTTGATTTTTAAGCTGGCGTCCCGTTAGAAGCGGGATCCACGGCTTTCCCCTTCAGTAATTTTCTCACCCATAGCCGATTGGGATTAAGGGCTGCGAGCGTGGGGCCGTCCAGCGGGATCGGTTCGCCACACATCTGTGCCGCGAGAATTTCCGCTGCCAGCGGCGCGCTGCATAGCCCACGCGATCCTAATGCGCCCAACATAAACAGACCAGGATGCACCGGCGCGGCAGTCACTTTTTCTGGCGTGGCGCAACGCTGCGAAAGTGACTGATAGTGCGCCAGCAGGGCAGGGTAGTTGGCGACGTTGCCCACCATCGGCATATGATCGCGCGTTGCGCAGCGCACGCCGACGCGCGCGTCGCCTGCGCTGACGTCCACCTCACGGGGCCAGGTTTGATCCGGGAAGCAGTCAATCAGTCGTTGGCGGTTGTGTTGTTGATCCTCCTCGCGGTAGTGGGCGTTCTCCTCTCCACGATGATAGCTGGCGCCAATGCAATGATGCTGATTGTGCGGATTAACCGGCGTCAGGTAACCGTCGTAACACAATACCTGGCGCAGCGCTGAAAGGCGCGCTGACGTGGGAATATGGCTTACCTGGCCTGCCACCGCATAAACCGGCTGCATCGCCGTTTGGGCAAACTGATTAAGCTTACTGCCGTTGGCGAGCACGAGTGCGTCATGCTGAGCCTGGTGTCCGTCGGCAAACGTCAGGTGCCAGCGGTCCTCATAATGCAATTGCGTAACGGCACGGCAATAATGCACCGTTAAACCTTGCTGTTCAGCCAGTTCAATGGCGCCTGCCGTTAACTGCGCCGGGCAAAGCCAGCCGCCTTGCGGGTACTCAATGCCGCCGCATTCGGTCTCTACACCGCAGCGGGCTAACACCGCGTTTGCGTCAACAGCGCACGCCAGCGACGCAGGCAGATCCAACGCCAGCATTTGGCTGATTTTCTGGGCGCTTTTTTCATCCCAGCCCAGTTGAGTGACGCCGCACCAGTCATGATCAAATTCCACCGGCAGCGCGTCATAAAGGCGACGCGCGAAGGTAAACGCGGTGGGGAAAAAGCGTGTCAGATCCGGGTTGCTGTGGCTAATGAGGGGATAGAGCGCCCCTTGTCGGTTGCCGGACGCACCCTGCGCCGGCGCGTCGTCTTCGCAATAAAGCGTAACCTGAAGGCCGCGGCGCAGCAGCGCCAGCGCCAGCAACGCGCTCGCCACACCACCGCCGATGATTGCCACCTCTTCACCCTGCGCAGGTTGACGCTGATACCAGGGGGTGCGCGATCGCCACTCTGGCGCATGTTCAAGCTCGCCGGTCAGCATCTCGCGTTTACGGCCAAAGCCTTTGCTTTTACGCATCGTGAAACCTGCGTCCTGTAAGCCACGACGCACAAAACCGGCGGAAGTGAACGTGGCAAGTGTCGCGCCGGGGCGCGCCAGGCGGGCCATGGCGTGAAACAATTCCGGGGTCCACATATCCGGGTTTTTGGCCGGAGCGAATCCGTCCAGAAACCAGGCATCTACCTGGCCTTGCAGCGCATCGTCTAACACGGGGATCAATTCATTCACATCCCCCAGCCATAAATCCAGCGTGACGCGCCCGTTGTCGAACAGCAGTCGCTGGCAGCCAGGCAGCAGCGGCGGCCACTGGCGATGCAGTTTTTCTGCCCAGGGCGCGAGTTCCGGCCAGGCGGCATGAGCGCGCGCCAAATCCTCTGCCTGTAGCGGGAATTTTTCAAAGCTAACAAAGTGCAGACGCTTAAGTGTGGCCTCTGGCGTGGCGGCGCAAAAAGCGTCAAACGCCTGCCAGAGCGTAAGGAAATTGAGCCCGGTGCCGAAGCCCGTTTCAGCAACGGTAAACAAGGTGCGCGTATGGTCGGCAAAGCGCGCCGGCAGGCGGTTTGCGCCTAAAAATACGTAGCGGGTCTCTTCAAGACCATTATCATTAGAAAAGTAAACGTCATCAAAATCTCGGGAAACAGGTGTACCCTCATTATTGAAGTCCAGGGTAGCGGGTTTGATGGTGGAATGTTTCACGTAAATTACTCGTCTGACAGGCAGTGGCACGATCTTAACGATGTGAGCCGGACGGCGCAAATTTACCAGCAAATCGTCTGATCGGACTTGTTCGGCGTACAACTGTACGCTATTGTGCCACTCGACTCTTATTATTAGTGCGACTGACAGAGGTATTAAATGAAACGTGCAGTGATTACTGGCCTGGGTATCGTATCCAGCATCGGTAATAACCAGCAGGAAGTCCTGGCATCCCTTCGTGAAGGGCGCTCAGGTATTACTTTCTCTCAAGAGCTGAAAGATTCTGGTATGCGTAGCCACGTATGGGGCAACGTCAAACTGGACACCACCGGTCTTATCGACCGTAAAGTGGTGCGCTTTATGAGTGATGCGTCAATTTATGCTTACCTCTCGATGGAGCAGGCAATCAGCGATGCGGGTCTTTCTGACGAAGCGTATCAAAACAACCCTCGCGTTGGTTTGATAGCCGGTTCCGGCGGCGGTTCTCCGCGCTACCAGGTGTTTGGCGCAGATGCAATGCGTAGCCCGCGCGGCCTGAAGGCTGTCGGTCCGTATGTGGTGACCAAATCCATGGCGTCCGGCGTTTCAGCATGCCTCGCGACCCCGTTTAAAATCCACGGCGTGAACTATTCCATCAGCTCCGCGTGTGCGACTTCCGCGCACTGTATCGGTAACGCGGTTGAACAAATTCAATTGGGCAAACAGGACATCGTATTTGCTGGCGGCGGCGAAGAGCTGTGCTGGGAAATGGCCTGTGAGTTCGACGCGATGGGCGCGCTGTCAACCAAATATAACGAGACGCCGGATAAAGCGTCCCGTACTTATGATGCGGACCGTGATGGTTTCGTTATCGCAGGCGGCGGCGGCATGGTGGTAGTTGAAGAACTCGAACACGCCCTGGCGCGTGGCGCGCACATCTATGCGGAAATCGTCGGTTACGGCGCGACCTCCGATGGCGCTGACATGGTAGCGCCGTCTGGCGAAGGCGCGGTGCGCTGCATGCAGATGGCGATGCAGGGTCTGGACACGCCTATCGATTACCTGAACACCCATGGTACGTCCACGCCGGTTGGCGATGTGAAAGAACTGGGCGCTATCCGTGAAGTGTTCGGCAATAACTCTCCGGCGTTGTCTGCCACTAAAGCCATGACCGGTCACTCTCTGGGTGCCGCGGGCGTGCAGGAAGCCATTTACTCTCTGCTGATGCTGGAGCACAGCTTCATTGCGCCGAGCATTAACATCGATAATCTGGATCCGCAGGCAGAAGGCCTGAATGTGGTGACTGAAACTATCGAACGTCAGCTCACGACCGTGATGTCTAACAGCTTCGGCTTCGGCGGCACGAACGCCACGCTGGTGATGCGTAAATATAAAGCGTAAGCGATGCTGCATTAAAAAAGGGGCCAATTGGCCCCTTTTTGCATTTCTGAATGGCGCTTACAGCAGCAATAATATCAGCACAATCGCCACGACCAGCGCGAACAGCGCCAGTCCCGGACGCGCGCTAAGTTGGCGCAGCGGCTCCATCAAAGTGGGGATGAACGGGCTGTAAATAGGCTTAATATCGCGGGTTTCCACCGGCGAGGCGTTATTCACAACGCGTAAGGCGAACACCTGATTCAAGACATCCTGAATTTGCGCAGACGTTAGCACGGTTTGCGGTGTGGCCTGCCAGCGCTGCTGCGTGTAATCGACAATTTCTTGCCACTCGTTCGACGCCATTGGCTGGCGCAGTACGGTTTGCAGAGTAATGAGCGTCGGCGCGGTGTGTTGAACTAACGTCTGGCGCGCCTGAAGCCAGGTGTTCAGCGAGGCGAAATGTTTTGCCGGGATAAGTTCGCCGCTTTTGACGCCCGCCAGCTCCAGCATTGATTGCCAGATAAGTTTTGGCGGTTCGCCGGTTGCGGCTGCCAGTTTTATCACTTGTTGGTTGAGCGTATTGTGCTCGGCTGGCAGTAACGGGCGCTCGGTTGCCGGGCGCTGTTGCGGCTGCGGGATCGCCATCTGCCCGTTTTGCAGTAACACCAGCACGCTTTTTAACTGCTCGGGAGACAATTGGCTCAGCGCAGTTTGACCAAATTGCTGGCGAATATAATCGCTCGCCGCCTGGCGATTGTTGCCCACATTCAACAACTCTGTCAGTTGAGACAATAGCTGCCTGCCGGAGTGAGTATTTTCCGCGCCCGCAAGGCGTAAAGAAAGATTTTGCTCTGCCGCAGGAAAATGGCGCGACTGCAACGGCATCTCCTGCTTCAGACCCAGATCGTGGCGCAGGCTTGCCCACACTTCGCTGCTCTGTTGCTGCGTAAGCGCGATGATGCGGGTAATCAGCCGCTCAAGCTGAGTGCGTTGTTGGGATGAGAGCGGCAATTCACCGGCTGCTGTCTGCGGGGAGGGTGGTTCTCCCGGAGGGCGGGCGGGTGCGCCCTGCACTGGTTGCATCATAGTAAATCCTGACTTCGCCTTCGGTCTCGTGTATGACTAAGGGCGAGATTATGGCACACTTAACGCCAGCCCCATTAGGCTATTTTATTTGCCTTTTTGTATCTGGATAGTGCTCACTTAAGTTTACCTTTGAACGCTCGCAGGGTGAACGAAGCGAAAAGCCTCTTCACCCCAACGCGTACGCTCCGGGCTTGACTCACGGTCCACATCCAAAATGGCGGTAACAATAAAATCTACCGGGTCTGGCATGCGCCCAACTCCCGTATATACACAGGTACTGTAACGTGAAAATTCTCGTTGATGAAAATATGCCTTATGCCCGCGAACTTTTTGCCCGTTTGGGCGATGTTCATGCGGTGCCGGGACGGCCTATTCCGGTTGCGGAACTGGATGATGCCGATGCGTTGATGGTGCGCTCGGTCACCAAAGTCAACAGTCAATTGCTTGACGGGAAACGCGTGCGCTTTGTCGGCACCGCGACGGCAGGCACCGATCATGTGGATCAGGCGTATTTAGAAAAAGCGGGGATCGCGTTTTCCGCCGCGCCTGGCTGTAACGCTATTGCGGTGGTGGAGTATGTGTTTTCCGCGCTGCTGATGCTGGCGGAGCGCGACGGATTCAACCTCACTGACCGCACCGTTGGCATTGTGGGCGTGGGCAACGTAGGCGGGCGACTGCAAAAGCGCCTTGAAGCGCTGGGGGTGCGTACAATGCTGTGCGATCCGCCGCGTGCCGATAACGGCGAGCCGGGCGACTTTCAGCCGCTGGATAAACTGATTGCCGAAGCTGACATTCTCACCTTCCATACGCCGCTTTATAAAGACGGCCCTTACAAGACCTGGCATCTGGCGGATGAGGCGCTGATTTCAGGCCTCAAACCTGGCGCCATTTTGATTAACGCCTGCCGTGGGCCGGTTGTGGATAACGCCGCCTTGCTTAAATGCCTGGAGGCGGGCCAGAAACTCAGCACCGTACTGGACGTATGGGAACCTGAGCCGGATCTGAATGTGGCGCTGCTCGATAAAGTCGATATCGGCACCGCGCACATCGCGGGTTACACCCTTGAAGGCAAAGCGCGCGGTACGACGCAGGTGTTTGAAGCCTACAGCGCCTTTATAGGCAAGCCGCAGCAGGTGGCGCTGGATACGCTACTGCCTGCGCCGGAATTTGGTCGTATTACGCTCCACGGCCCGTTAGATCAGGCAACGCTGAAAAGGCTGGTCCATCTGGTGTATGATGTGCGCCGCGATGATGCGCCGTTGCGTAAAGTGGCGGGTATGGCAGGTGAGTTCGATAAGCTGCGTAAGCATTATCTTGAGCGCCGCGAGTGGTCTTCACTGTTTGTTCAGTGTGATGATGCCGCTGCGGCAAAATTGCTCTGCGCACTTGGCTTTAACGCCGTTCATCACGCTGCGCGTTAATCAATTTCTTTTCGATCCCTGCTCGTAATGGGCAGGGACGCTGTTTTATTTTCTGGAGTAAACCACCATGTCTGAAGGCTGGAATATCGCCGTACTGGGCGCCACGGGCGCTGTGGGAGAGGCCTTGCTTGAGCAACTCGCGGAACGCCAATTCCCGGTGGGCGATCTGTATGCCCTGGCGCGCAGCGAAAGCGCGGGTGAATCCCTGCGTTTTGCCGGTAAAACGGTAATGGTGCAAGATGCGGCAGAGTTTGACTGGACCCAGGCGCAACTCGCTTTTTTTGTCGCCGGTCAGCAAGCGTCCGCACAGTATGTGGATGATGCCGTCAACGCCGGCTGCCTGGTGATTGATGCCAGCGGCTTGTTCGCGCTGGAGCCGGATGTCCCGTTAGTCATTCCTGAAGTTAACCCGTTTGTGCTGGCGGATTACCGCAACCGTAACCTCATCGCCATTCCCGATAGCCTGACCAGCCAACTGCTGGTGGCGTTAAAGCCGCTTATCGATGAAGGTGGTCTGTCACGTATTCAGGTAACCAGCCTGATGTCGGCGTCGGCTAAAGGCAAAGCGGCGGTGGACGCGCTGGCAGGCCAGAGCGCCAAACTGCTCAACGGTATTCCTGTTGATGAAGACGATTTTTTTGGCCGTCAACTGGCCTTCAACATTCTGCCGATGCTACCGAACAGCGAAGGTTACGTGCGTGAAGAACGCCGCATCGTGGACGAAGTGCGCAAAATCCTGCAAGACGAGATGCTGATGATTTCCGCATCCTGCGTTCAGTCGCCGGTGTTTTACGGTCATGCGCAGATGGTGAACTTTGAAGCCATGCGCCCGTTATCCTTTGAGGAAGCGCGTGATGCCTTTGACCGTGGCGAAGACCTTACCCTTTCGCCGGCCAATGAATTCCCGACTCAGGTAGGCGATGCCTCCGGTAGCGCTCATCTTTCCGTCGGCTGTGTGCGTAACGATTACGGCATGCCGGAGCAGATCCAGTTCTGGTCTGTTGCGGACAACGTGCGCTTTGGCGGCGCGCTTATGGCGGTGAAAGTGGCGGAAAAATTAGTGCAGGAGTACCTGTATTAATGACGGAGTTTGAGCATGTGCCGACGCGCAAAATCGCGCTCGGCATTGAGTACGACGGCAGCAAATACTACGGCTGGCAGCGCCAGAATGAAGTTCGCAGCGTCCAGGAAAAACTGGAAAAAGCGTTAAGCCAAGTGGCAAATGCGCCGGTTAACGTTTTTTGCGCCGGACGTACCGATGCGGGCGTTCATGCCACCGGCCAGGTGGTGCATTTCGAAACCCAGGCTATCCGTAAGGACGCCGCCTGGACGCTGGGTGTAAATGCGAATTTACCTGGTGACATCGCAGTGCGCTGGGTTAAAGATGTGCCGGACGATTTTCACGCCCGATTTAGCGCAACGGCTCGCCGTTACCGCTATGTCATCTACAATCATCGTCTGCGTCCTGCGGTATTACAGCAGGGCGTCACGCACTATCACCAGCCGCTGGACGCAGAACGTATGCATCGCGCGGCCCAGTGCTTGATTGGTGAAAATGACTTTACCTCGTTTCGCGCTGTGCAATGCCAGTCGCGTACGCCGTGGCGTAATGTGATGCACATTCACGTCGCGCGCTATGGGGCGTATGTGGTGGTGGATATCAAAGCGAATGCTTTTGTACATCATATGGTCAGGAATATTGTTGGCAGCCTGATGGAAGTAGGG
This sequence comes from Citrobacter freundii, assembly GCF_011077955.1. Lineage (GTDB taxonomy): Bacteria > Pseudomonadota > Gammaproteobacteria > Enterobacterales > Enterobacteriaceae > Atlantibacter. The sequence continues at coordinate 231,263 of NZ_JAALBX010000004.1, read as the reverse complement.
TGCAAAAACCAGCCGGAGAGTTGGATAAACGAGTTGTTGGCGGCGAAGGATCGAACGCTTGCGGCAGCGACGGCGAGAGCGGAAGGGCTCTATCTGGTCAGCGTAGATTATCCTGACCATTTCGGGCTACCGAAGACGCCGATGGGCCCACTATTTCTTGCTGATTAACAGTCTGCGCCATCAGGCTAAGCGCTAATGAGGGAGTTAACGCCGTATGGACATTATTCGTTTTTTGATCGATTTCATCCTGCACATTGATGTGCATCTGGCGGAACTGGTCGCTGACTATGGCGTTTGGGTATACGCCATTCTATTTTTAATTCTGTTTTGCGAAACGGGCCTTGTGGTCACGCCGTTTTTGCCGGGGGATTCGCTGTTGTTTGTCGCAGGGGCGATTTCCGCGCTGCCGACAAATGATCTGAACGTGCACCTGATGGTGGCGTTAATGATTGTGGCGGCGGTTATTGGCGATGCGGTGAATTACACCATTGGGCGGCTGTTCGGCGAGAGACTTTTCAGTAATCCCAATTCGAAGATCTTCCGTCGCAGCTATCTGAATAAAACCCATGCATTCTACGAGCGTCATGGCGGGAAAACCATTATCCTCGCGCGTTTCGTGCCGATTGTGCGTACCTTTGCGCCCTTTGTCGCGGGTATGGGCCATATGTCTTATCGCCATTTCGCGGCGTATAACGTCATTGGCGCGCTATTGTGGGTCTTGCTGTTTACCTATGCGGGTTATCTGTTTGGCGATCTCCCCATCGTGCAGGAAAACCTCAAATTGCTGATTGTGGCGATCATTATCCTGTCGGTATTGCCAGGGGTCGTGGAAATTATCCGTCACAAGCGCGCGGTGGCGCGTAAAGAAAGACAACAACCACGTTCTTAAAACAAGAGCAGGATCGCGCGGTTAGACCACTTTTTTGTCCCAACTCGCGGTTTGTTATGTTTTAATGAGCACCATTTATGGTCTGTCGGCGGTCAGAATTTATCCGCTGCCGACAGAAAAACTGGTATCGACCAGGTTCAGGCAGAAAGGTCATCAATGAGCTGGATTGAACGAATTCTCAATAAGAGCAATATCACCCCCACCCGTAAGGCGAGCATTCCGGAAGGGGTGTGGACCAAGTGCGACAGCTGCGGTCAGGTTCTCTACCGCGCCGAGCTGGAGCGTAATCTGGGGGTTTGCCCGAAATGCGATCATCATATGCGTATGGCGGCGCGGGACCGTCTGCATAGCCTGTTAGACGAAGGCTCTATGGTGGAACTGGGCAGCGAGCTTGAGCCGAAAGACGTGCTGAAGTTCAAAGACTCCAAAAAGTATAAAGATCGTCTGGCGAGCGCGCAGAAAGAGACCGGCGAAAAAGACGCGCTGGTCGTGATGAAAGGCACCCTGCACGATATGCCTGTGGTGGCCGCGGCATTCGAATTCGCCTTTATGGGCGGCTCGATGGGCTCTGTGGTCGGCGCGCGTTTTGTTCGCGCGGTTGAACAGGCGCTGGAAGATAACTGCCCGCTGATTTGTTTCTCCGCTTCCGGCGGCGCGCGTATGCAAGAAGCGCTGATGTCACTGATGCAGATGGCGAAAACCTCTGCGGCGCTGGCGAAACTTCAGGAGCGCGGTTTGCCGTATATCTCCGTGCTGACCGACCCGACGATGGGCGGTGTTTCTGCAAGCTTTGCGATGCTTGGCGATTTGAACATCGCCGAGCCGAAAGCGCTGATTGGCTTTGCCGGCCCGCGCGTTATCGAGCAGACCGTGCGTGAGAAACTGCCAGCCGGTTTCCAGCGCAGTGAGTTCTTAATCGAAAAAGGGGCGATCGATATGATTGTTCGTCGTCCTGAACTGCGCCTGAAGCTTGCCCGTCTGCTGGCGAAGATGATGAATCTCCCGGCGCCAGGACCGGATGCGCCGCAGGAAACCATTGTGGTTCCGCCAGCGCCAGACCAGGAACAAGAGGCCTGATCGTCATGAAGGGCAGGGCCATAACGGCGCTGCCCTTTTTTTTACTCATCGCTAACACGTACGGGCATCATGGAAAAAGACAGCATTCCCCACGCCACGTCGCCCCTGGCTACGTGGCTTTCTTATCTGGAAAACCTGCACAGTAAAACCATCGACATGGGGCTTGAGCGCGTCTCGCGCGTGGCGGCTACCCTTGAGGTTCAAAAACCTGCGCCTTTTGTTTTCACGGTGGCGGGAACCAATGGCAAAGGCACCACGTGTCGTACTCTGGAAGCTATTTTAATGGCCGCTGGCTTGCGGGTTGGTGTTTACAGTTCGCCTCATCTGGTGCGTTATACCGAACGGGTGCGCATTCAGGGCGAAGAGCTTGCCGAGTCTGAGCACACTGCCTCATTCAGCGCGATTGAAACGGCGCGCGGCGATACCTCATTAACCTATTTTGAATACGGTACGCTTTCTGCGCTGTGGCTGTTTAAACGCGCAAACCTGGATGTGGTTATCCTTGAAGTCGGTCTTGGTGGGCGCCTTGACGCCACGAATTTAGTGGATTGCGATGTCGCGGTCGTCACCAGCATCGCCCTTGATCATACCGACTGGCTCGGGCCGGATCGCGAAAGTATTGGTCGTGAGAAAGCGGGCGTGTTCCGCGCCGGTAAACCCGCCATCGTTGGCGAACCGGATATGCCGACCTCTATCGCAGATGTCGCCCGGGAAAAAGGCGCGCGACTGGCGCGACGCGGCGTTGACTGGGATTACCACGTGGGCGACACCGGTTGGGATTTCCGCGACGCGCAAGGTGAACTGCACGGGTTGCCGTTTCCCCAGGTTCCGCAGCCGAATGCCGCGACGGCGCTGGCAGCCCTTCGCGCAAGCCAGCTTGACGTGAGCGACGCCGCCATTCGCCAGGGCATTGAAAACGCGCTGCTGCCTGGCCGTTTCCAGTGCGTGAGTGAGGCGCCGCGCGTTATCCTTGATGTGGCGCATAATCCTCATGCGGCTGCGTATCTGGCAAGCCAAATGCAGCGCTTTCCGACTAAAGGAAAAGTGCTTGCGGTAATCGGGATGCTGCACGATAAAGATATTGCAGGCACGCTGGCCTGTCTGGAGGCCGTGGTGGATAGCTGGTATTGTGCCCCACTGGAAGGCCCGCGCGGCGCTACGGCTGAGCAACTCATGACGCACCTGAAACAGGGTGCAAGCTATCCGAGTGTTGTCAAAGCCTGGGACGCCGCCATGGCGCAAGCCAGACCAGAAGATACCGTGCTGGTGTGTGGTTCGTTTCATACGGTTGCGCATGTAATGGAAGCGATGGATGCGAGGAGGCGAGGTGGCGAGTAAATTTCAAAACCGATTAGTAGGAACGATAGTGTTGGTGGCTCTGGGCGTGATTTTGCTGCCCGGGTTGCTTGATGGTCAGAAAAAGCATTATCAGGATGAATTTGCGGCGATCCCTTTAGTGCCTAAGCCTGGCGATACGGATGAGCCGGATATGATGCCTGCGGCGACGCAGGCGCTTCCCGCACAGCCGCCTGAAGGCGCTGCGGAAGAAGTGAGAGCGGCTAACGCGGCGGCGTCCGCGATTGATACGGCGCGCGTCGCCAGTAATGCCAGCGCGCTCGATCCGCTGGCGGACCCAGAACCGGTGGCGCCCACTAAACCAAAAGCCCAGGACACGCCGAAACCGGCTGATAAACCGCAGCCACGTGCGCCAAAAGACAAAACTGACGAACAGCTTGCGATGGTCAGCGAAGAGGCGCCGGCGAAAAAACCCGAGCCTGCTAAACCCGATACACCGCCTGCGGGCAAAGCCTACGTGGTGCAGTTGGGTGCGCTCAAAAATGCCGACAAAGTAAATGAAATTGTTGGTAAACTGCGCGGCGCGGGCTACCGGGTTTACACGTCGCCGTCAACGCCGGTTCAGGGTAAAATTACCCGCATTTTGGTAGGTCCGGACGCCTCACGGGATAAATTAAAAGGCTCGTTAGGGGAGTTGAACCAACTTTCCGGGTTGAACGGTGTGGTGATGAATTATTCCGTAAATTAATGCCCGAGGCAGGTGTGCTTATCTCTTGATTTAAAAACAGAAAAGCGCACAATCTGCTGCGAAACGCACCGGGAATCGGTCAAAAAAGTACGGCGTTGAAGATTTTTTCAACGCCTTTTTTTATTAAGCGGTGGGAAGGAAATCCCTACGCAAACGTTTTCTTTTTCTGTTAGAATGCGCCCCGAACTGCATGTCAGGGGCGATTTATCGTAGGACATATTCATGGTCTGGATAGATTACGCCATTATCGCGGTGATTGGTTTTTCCTGTTTGGTAAGCCTTATCCGCGGGTTTGTGCGTGAAGCGTTATCGCTGGTTACCTGGGGCTGTGCCTTTTTTGTCGCCAGCCACTATTACACTTACCTGGCAGTTTGGTTCACTGGCTTTGAAGACGAACTGGTACGAAATGGGATAGCGATCGCAGTGCTGTTTGTTGCGACGTTGATTGTCGGCGCAATTGTCAATTATGTGATTGGCGCGCTGGTGGAGAAAACCGGCCTGTCGGGTACTGACAGGGTGTTGGGGGTCTGTTTTGGCGCGCTGCGAGGTGCCCTTATCGTCTCCGCCATTCTGTTCTTTCTTGATACGTTTACGGGCCTGTCCAAAAGCGACGACTGGCAAAAATCGCAGCTTATCCCACAATTCAGTTTCATCATCAGATGGTTTTTTGACTATCTGCAAAGCTCGTCAAGTTTCTTACCCCGGTAATCGTGCCGGGGGCGGTCTCTTAATGAGGAAAAGACAACATGTGCGGTATTGTCGGTATCGCCGGTGTTATGCCGGTCAACCAGTCTATTTATGACGCGTTAACGGTGCTTCAGCACCGTGGGCAGGATGCCGCAGGCATCATCACCATTGATGCTAACAACGGCTTTCGCCTGCGCAAAGCTAATGGCCTGGTGAGTGATATTTTCGAAGCCCGCCATATGCAGCGTCTACAAGGCAATATGGGTATCGGCCATGTGCGCTATCCGACAGCTGGCAGTTCAAGCGCCTCCGAAGCACAACCTTTCTACGTGAACTCTCCGTACGGAATTACGCTTGCCCACAACGGCAATTTGACCAATGCGCACGAACTGCGCCGGATGCTGTTTGAAGAAAAACGCCGCCACATTAACACCACCTCGGATTCCGAAGTGCTGCTCAATGTCTTTGCCAGCGAGCTTGATAACTTCCGCCATTATCCGCTTGAGGCGGACAATATTTTTGCTGCCATTGCCGCAACCAATCGCCTGATTCGCGGCGCTTATGCCTGTGTTGCGATGATTATCGGCCACGGCATGGTGGCTTTTCGCGATCCGAACGGCATTCGCCCGCTGGTGCTCGGCAAGCGTGATATTGGCGATGGCCGCACTGAGTATATGGTCGCGTCTGAAAGCGTCGCGCTGGATACCCTGGGCTTTGAATTTCTACGCGACGTAGCGCCTGGCGAGGCTATCTATATCACTGAAAAAGGGCAGTTGTTCACCCGTCAGTGTGCCGATAACCCGACCAGCAATCCTTGCCTGTTCGAATATGTTTACTTTGCGCGTCCCGACTCGTTTATCGATAAGATTTCCGTTTACAGCGCGCGCGTAGGTATGGGTAAAAAGCTCGGTGAGAAAATCGCTCGCGAGTGGGAAGATCTTGATATCGATGTGGTGATCCCGATTCCGGAGACCTCCTGCGATATCGCGCTGGAAATCGCACGTATTCTGGATAAGCCGTACCGTCAGGGGTTTGTGAAAAACCGCTACGTAGGCCGTACGTTTATCATGCCGGGTCAGCATCTGCGTCGTAAATCGGTGCGCCGTAAACTTAACGCCAACCGCGCCGAATTCCGCGACAAAAACGTGTTGCTGGTGGATGACTCCATCGTGCGTGGCACCACCTCCGAGCAGATTATCGAGATGGCGCGTGAGGCAGGCGCGAAGAAAGTGTATCTGGCTTCTGCCGCGCCGGAAATTCGTTTCCCGAACGTTTACGGCATTGATATGCCAAGTGCGAATGAGCTGATTGCTCACGGGCGCGAAGTGGATGAAATCCGCCAGATAATCGGCGCGGATGGACTGATTTTCCAGGATCTCAACGATCTGATTGAAGCGGTACGCGCTGAGAACCCGGATATTCAGCAATTTGAATGCTCGGTGTTTAACGGTATTTACGTCACCAAAGACGTAGACCAGCAATACCTTGAGTATCTCGAATCCCTGCGTAATGACGATGCCAAAGCGGTGCAACGTCAGAACGAAGTGGAAAACCTTGAGATGCATAACGAAGGGTAAACCTCTCTCCCTTCCGGCGTGCCGGGAGGGAGCGTTTCGTCACGCGGTAATCTGGCAGTACATTTCCCTTCGTGGTCAACTTGCATATCCCCCGGCGTTGCGGCAAAGTTTGCGCAGGATCTCTTGTTCAGGCAAAACGTAATGAAACGACTTATTGTGGGCATTTCTGGCGCAAGCGGGGCGATTTATGGAGTTCGGCTGTTGCAGGTGCTGCAATCGGTGCCTGACATCGAAACGCATCTCATCATGAGTCAGGCTGCCCGCCAGACGCTGGCGCTGGAAACGTCTCTCTCATTACGTGATGTACAGGCGCTGGCTGATGTGGTGCATGACGCCCGCGATATCGCCGCCAGCGTCTCTTCCGGGTCTTATCGCACCTCTGGCATGGTCATTTTACCGTGCTCGATTAAAACCCTTTCCGGCATTGTGCACAGCTATACCGATGGTTTACTGACCCGCGCCGCCGATGTGGTGCTGAAAGAGCGTCGCCCGTTAGTGCTGTGCGTGCGCGAAACGCCACTGCATGTGGGGCATTTGCGCTTAATGACGCAAGCGGCAGAATTGGGTGCTGTGATCATGCCGCCGATGCCTGCGTTTTATCATCAACCTGCCACCCTGAATGATGTGATAAACCAGACGGTGAATCGCGTGTTGGATCAGTTCAATATCGACTTGCCGGAAGACCTTTTCCATCGCTGGCAAGGGGCGTAACGCGTTATTTTGGTGCGCTGTGTGTAACTCGCCTCATTTTGGGGCGTTTTTGTAACCGCGATCAAATCCTGAAAATATAATCTCCGTTCCCGCATTTGTACTAAAGACATTCCCCTTCGTAATGCTATCTTTCATTACATCTACTTTGTTGTAACTTTTGCTTAACATCCGCCGGGTTTCGCCCGTTCCGCGAAAACTGGCACAGGAAGTGCAATGAAAAGTAGCAACACAACATAAAAAAACCACTTGAGGGTAATGTATGAAGAAGAAGGCTATTGCTCTGTCATTGCTGCTGGGTCTGTCCGTGGCCTCCAGCGCCTTTGCCGCACTGCCGCAGACGGTTCGCATTGGTACGGACGCCACTTACGCACCGTTTTCCTCCAAAGATGCCAAAGGTAATTTCGTGGGCTTTGACATCGATTTGGGAAATGAAATGTGTAAGCGTATGGCAGTGAAATGCACCTGGGTTGGCAGCGATTTCGACTCGCTCATCCCGTCACTCAAAGCCAAGAAAATCGACGCTATTATCTCTTCCCTGTCGATCACTGAAAAACGTCAGCAAGAAATCGCCTTCTCGGAAAAACTCTACGCTGCGGACTCCCGTCTGATTGCGGCGAAAGGCTCACCCATACAGCCGACTATTGAGTCCCTTAAAGGTAAGCACGTCGGCGTGTTGCAGGGGTCTACTCAGGAAGGTTTTGCCAACGACAACTGGCGCAACAAAGGCGTTGATGTGGTGGCCTACCAAAACCAGGATCTGATTTACTCTGACCTGTCGGCAGGCCGTCTTGATGCCGCGTTTCAGGACGAAGTCGCCGCCAGCGAAGGCTTTTTGAAACAGCCTGCGGGTAAAGATTTCGCCTTTGCCGGTCCGTCGGTCAAAGATAAAAAATACTTTGGTGACGGTACGGGAATTGGTCTGCGTAAAGACGAGACCGAGCTTAAGGCCGCATTTGATAAAGCCTTCGATGAACTCCGTAAAGACGGCACGTATGACAAAATGGCGAAGAAATACTTCGACTTTAACGTCTACGGTGACTAATCACGGATAACGCGCCCAACCCGGTTGGGCGCGGTATTCGGTCCCATTCCATAGCGTCTCACTGTTTTGGTGCAATTTACCGATGATGTTGCGTTATGGTGCATGGAGCGCACCGTTTCTACGCATTCAGTGAATAATTAAGCATCGTAAGCGAAAAAAATCTGCGCGATGGGCCATATTCTTTTGCCTAAGTGCGCATAACAGTGGCACGATAAGTGCTGACTCGATGTTTAGAGCACTACAACACAAAAAGACAACTCACCGAGGATTGCTATGAAAAAGTTGGTGTTATCCCTTTCTCTGGTACTGGCATTTTCCAGTGTTTCCACCGCGTTCGCCGCGATTCCGCAAAATCTCCGTATCGGCACCGATCCTACTTATGCACCCTTCGAATCGAAGAATTCGCAGGGGGAATTGGTGGGTTTTGATATCGATTTGGCGAAAGAGCTGTGCAAACGCCTTGAGACGAAATGCACGTTTGTTGAAAACCCGTTAGACGCGCTTATCCCGTCGCTGAAAGCGAAAAAAATCGACGCCATTATGTCTTCGCTTTCCATCACTGAAAAACGTCAGCAGGAAATCGCTTTCACTGACAAACTCTACGCCGCCGACTCCCGTCTGGTGGTGGGAAAAGATTCAGATATCGAACCAACGCTCGAAAAGCTTAAAGGCAAACGCGTCGGCGTATTGCAGGGCACCACGCAGGAAACCTACGGTAATGTGCACTGGGCGCCAAAAGGCGTTGAAATCGTCTCCTACCAAGGCCAGGACAACATCTATTCTGACCTTACGGCAGGGCGTATTGACGCGGCATTCCAGGACGAAGTGGCCGCCAGCGAAGGCTTCCTGAAACAACCCGTTGGTAAAGATTACAAATTTGGCGGCCCGTCTATTAAAGACGAGAAGCTGTTCGGCGTGGGTACCGGTATGGGTATTCGTAAAGAAGACAATGAACTGCGTGAAGCGCTGAACAAAGCGTTTGCCGAAATGCGTGCGGATGGCACGTATGAAAAACTGGCTAAAAAGTACTTCGATTTTAACGTATACGGTGAGTAATTGCTTATAACGAGTTGCCGCGCCCCGTTATGCGGGGCGTTTTAAGGGTTAACCCGTCAGGCGCTCATATATACCCGTCATACTTATTGTGCAGGCGCAGTGATATGCCGTGCTTTCGGTCTCGCCCTGAAGGGCCGTCCGTTTTCATCGGCGAGCCGACTTGTCGTGATTTACGCTTTTGCTTTCCCTCTCGGGGCTGACGCACACGCGAGTCAAAACCCTTTGGGTGATGTCCTGCACGATGAAGAAGTTAGGGTATAAGACAGACATTGATCACAGGATAAGCACCATGCTGTATGGGTTTTCACAAGTTATCTTAAAAGGGGCTATCGTCACGCTTGAACTGGCGTTGAGCTCCGTTATCCTGGCGGTTCTCATAGGCCTTGTGGGAGCGGCGGGAAAGTTATCCCGTAATCGCCCGCTGGCGTTATTGTTTGAAGCCTACACCACGTTAATTCGCGGCGTGCCCGACCTGGTGCTCATGCTGCTCATTTTCTACGGTTTGCAAATTGCCCTGAACACCGTGACAGACGCACTGGGGCTGGCGCAGTTTGATATTGATCCTATGGTGGCGGGTATCATCACGCTGGGATTCATTTACGGCGCTTATTTCACCGAAACCTTTCGTGGCGCGTTTATGGCCGTACCGAAAGGGCATATTGAAGCCGCGACCGCCTTCGGTTTTACCCATTCCCAAACGTTTCGCCGCATTCTGTTTCCCGCCATGATGCGCTATGCGCTGCCGGGGATCGGCAATAACTGGCAGGTTATTCTCAAAGCCACGGCGTTGGTGTCATTGCTGGGTCTGGAAGATGTGGTGAAAGCCACGCAATTGGCCGGTAAAAGCACCTGGGAGCCGTTCTATTTCGCCGTGGTCTGCGGTTTAATTTATTTAGTCTTTACCACTGTGTCTAACGGCGTACTGCTGTTGCTGGAACGTCGTTATACGGTGGGTGTGAAGAGGGCTGACCTGTGATTGAAATTATTCAGGAATACTGGAAATCCCTTCTGTGGACCGACGGTTACCGCTTTACAGGTGTTGCGATCACCCTGTGGCTGCTTATTTCTTCGGTGGTGATGGGCGGTATTCTTGCCGTGTTTATGGCGATAGGCCGCGTCTCGAGTAATAAGTTTATCCAGTTTCCCATTTGGTTGTTCACCTACATTTTTCGCGGTACGCCGCTGTATGTTCAACTGCTGGTCTTTTACTCAGGGATGTACACGCTGGAAGTGGTGAAAGGCACCGAGTTGCTGAACGCGTTTTTCCGAAGCGGGCTTAACTGTACGGTGCTGGCGCTGACGCTAAACACCTGCGCCTATACCACTGAGATTTTCGCCGGGGCGATTCGCTCCGTACCGCATGGCGAGATTGAAGCGGCGCGCGCTTATGGGTTCTCGCGCGTTAAAATGTACCGCTGCATTATTCTGCCGTCGGCGCTGCGTATTGCTTTGCCGGCTTACAGCAACGAAGTGATTTTGATGCTGCACTCCACGGCCCTGGCGTTTACCGCAACCGTACCGGACTTGCTGAAAATCGCCCGTGACATCAACTCGGCGACCTATCAGCCGTTTACCGCCTTCGGGATTGCGGCGGTATTGTATCTTATGATTTCTTATGTCCTGATTACCCTGTTCCGCCGCGCGGAAAAACGCTGGTTAGGGCATGTTAAACCTGTTTCATCGCACTGAGTGGCCTACGAATGTCTGACAATAAATTAAACGTTACCGACCTGCACAAACGCTACGGCGAACATGAAGTGCTGAAAGGGGTCTCGCTTAAGGCCAACGCCGGAGATGTCATTAGCATCATCGGTTCCTCAGGCTCGGGAAAAAGTACTTTTTTGCGCTGCATTAACTTCCTCGAAAAACCGAGTGAAGGGAGTATCGTCGTCAATAACGTCAATATCGGGCTGGTGCGCGATAAAGACGGCCAACTTAAAGTCGCGGATAAAAATCAGCTGCGTCTGTTGCGCACCCGTTTAACCATGGTGTTCCAGCATTTCAATCTGTGGAGCCATATGACGGTGCTGGAAAACGTCATGGAAGCGCCGGTGCAGGTGCTTGGGTTATCCAAACAGGCCGCCCGCGAGCGAGCGGTGAAATATCTGGAAAAAGTGGGCATTGACGCGCGCGCCCAGGGGAAATACCCGGTGCATCTTTCCGGCGGTCAGCAACAGCGTGTTTCGATTGCGCGCGCGTTAGCGATGGAGCCGGAAGTGCTGTTGTTTGATGAGCCGACCTCGGCGCTGGACCCGGAGCTGGTGGGCGAAGTGCTGCGCATTATGCAAAAACTGGCGGAAGAGGGGAAAACCATGGTGGTCGTGACGCACGAAATGGAATTTGCCCGCCATGTTTCAAGCCATGTGATTTTTCTGCACCAGGGGAAAATCGAAGAGGAAGGCCCGCCTGAGGAGTTATTTACTCAACCAAAAAGCCTGCGCTTACAGCAATTTCTTAAAGGTTCACTGAAGTAACGCCGCATAGATGTAAGGGCCACTGATGTGGCCCTTATTGTGTCTGGTGTCAGCGCACCACATCGTGCAGCGCTTCTTCCAAATCGAACCAGCGAAACCCAAAGCCAGATTCTTCAAGCCGTTTTGGTAACGCTCGCTGGCCTCCCAGCACCAGTACCGCAGACTCGCCCATCAGGAGTTTGATAGCGGTCGCCGGCGCGCGAATAAACGCGGGGCGGCTTAGCACATGTCCCAGCGTATGCGTGAACTGCTCATTGCGAACCGGATAAGGCGACACCATATTAAACGGGCCTTGCAGCGCATTATCCAGCAGCCACAAAATGCCATTGACCATATCATCGATATGGATCCAGGCCATATACTGGCGTCCCGTACCCAATGGCCCGCCAAGCCCCATGCGAAATAACGGCAACATCTTCGCCAGAATGCCGCCCTGTGGCGCAAAGACGACGCCGGTGCGCAGCAGGCAGACGCGCGTTTTATCACTTTGCGCCTGGCTTGCAATCTGTTCCCATTTCGCACAGAGCTTATGGGTAAACTCGTTATGTGGCGGTTCGTCCTCCGTCACCAGCACTTCACCCAAATCGCCGTAATAACCCGTCGCTGAGCCGGAAATCAGCACTGATGGCGGGTTATCGCTCGATTTGATTAAGGTAACGAGACGCTGGGTTATCTGCCATCGACTCTGGCAAAGGCGCTGTTTTTGCGCCGCTGTCCAACGCTTATCGGCAATGGGTTCGCCTGCCAGGTTGATAACGGCGTCGAAGGCATCTACATCCTGAACATCCGATAAACCTTTCCAGATGTTCACGCGTTGATCGAGCCGGGAGCGCGCCTTTTCTGGGTCGCGCGTCACCACCGTAACGGTATGCCCAAGCGATAACAGGCGAGGGACCAGATGGCGGCCAATCAGGCCGGTGCCGCCGGTAACCAGAATATTCATGCAACCTCCCGGTTGCGCCTAACGCCGCCAGCTCAGAGTAACGGAGACAGAGTCGGCATAACGTAGCGCGTGAAGTTTATCGATTTCTACTTCAGCATAAGTGACCCAGTGATGTTCGCGTGCGAGGTTGAGCACATCCTGAGTTAATTTTTCCAGTAATGAGAAACGGTTATTCTCAACATGCGCAATAATGGCTTTAGTGATCGTGCGATAATTTAAGGCGTCCTGAATATCTTCGCTGTACCGCGCTTTATCGGCGGGATAATGAATCGCCACGTTAATTAAAATATCCTGCCGGTGGGCTATCTCTTCTTCCTTAATGCCAATAAAGGCGCGCAGGCGCAGGTTTTTAATACGAATGATGGCGTCTGGCTGTGACATGTCACGTTCTCCATAATAAATCAGCCTCGCTATCATACATCGCTACGCTTACTGCGCCCATGCGCGCGGTATCAGACTTAGACCACCTCCGCCTTTTTCCATGCCGCAAGCGTCGCCGGGCGATGGCGTATGCGCTCAAACCAATTGCTCACGGCGGGATAATCCTCTAGAGAAATACGCTGACGTTCATGGGACGCCACCCAGGGATAGGTCGCGATATCAGCGATGCTGTAATGGTTGCCGCCAAGCCAGGGAGCATTCTCGAGCCGCTTATTCAGCACCGTGTACAGGCGCTGGGTTTCGACCTGATAACGCTCAATGGCATAGGGGACCGGCTGCGGCGCAAAGTGAGTAAAATGATGATTCTGACCGAGCATGGGACCAAATCCTGCCATCTGCCAGAATAACCATTGCAGCGTAGTTTCCCGCTCGCGCAGTTCGCCACTTAACAGCTGCCCGGTCTTCTCAGCGAGATAAAGCAAAATCGCGCCCGATTCAAACAGGCTGAGCGGCGCGCCGCCGTCCGCGGGATCGTTATCCACAATGGCCGGGATTTTATTATTTGGCGAGATAGCCAAAAACTCGGGGCGAAATTGCTCGCCCTTACCGATATCAACGCGATGAAGGCGGTACTCAATGCCCGCTTCTTCCAGAAAAAGGGTAATTTTATGGCCGTTTGGCGTAGGGGCGTAATACAGATCGATCATGACTGCTCCTGAAATGACGTCATCAAAGGCGTTAGTGAAAAGTATAGTGACCGCGTAGGGTTTCATCAGATGACAGACGGAGATTTCCAGGATAGTTTTTTGTAAACGTCCTGATGATGTGAGGAATTATGAGCCAACCTGCGATAACACTTTGGTCCGACGCCAACTATTTCAGCCCGTACGTCATGTCGGTATACGTGGCGCTGAAGGAAAAAGGCCTGACTTTTGCCTTGCAGACCGTCAATCTTGATAGCGGTCAGCATCAACAGGCCGACTGGCATGGATATAACCTGACGCGTCGCGTACCGCTTTTGGAGATTGACGGATTCCTGCTGAGCGAATCTTCGGCCATTGATGAGTACTTAGAAGAGCGATTCGCGCCGCCGGTATGGGAGCGCATTTACCCGCACGACCGGGAAAAACGCGCCCTGGCAAGGCAAGTACAGGCATGGCTGCGCAGCGATTTGATGCCGATCCGCGAAGAGCGCGCCACCGATGTGGTATTTGCGGGGGCGAAACGTCCACCGTTAAGCGCGACAGGGCAGGCGGCGGCGCAAAAACTCTTCGCCATTGCCGGGCATTTGCTGCGCGACGGGCAGCCAAATCTCTTTGGCGAATGGTGCATTGCCGATACCGATCTGGCATTGATGCTCAACCGCCTGGTACTCAATGGCGATGCGGTGCCGGACGCGCTGGCGGACTATGCCTCTTTTCAGTGGCAACGTGCGTCAGTGCAGCGTTATGTGGCACTCTCTGCTAAGCATACGGGCTGATAAGCCTGGCGGGATCGGCTATTATGCTGGAACAAAAATTTTGCCTGAGAGGTGAATAATGAAACTGATGTTCGCATCAGATATTCATGGTTCTCTGCCCGCCACAGAACGTATTATTACGCTGTTTGAACAAAGCGGCGCGCAATGGCTTATTTTGCTGGGCGATCTGTTATATCACGGCCCACGCAATGCCCTTCCTGAAGGCTATGCGCCTGCGCAGGTGGCACAACGGCTTAACGCGTTAGCATCACGAATTATTGCTGTGCGCGGCAATTGCGACAGTGAAGTGGACCAAATGCTGTTAGATTTTCCTGTTACTGCCCCCTGGCAGCAGGTGTTGTTGAATGAACAGCGGCTTTTTTTAACGCACGGGCATCTCTTTGATCCAGAAAATCTGCCACCCTTAAGTGAACGTGATGTGTTTGTGTATGGTCATACCCATATTCCCGTTGCCGAACGTGGCGAGGCATGTACGCTTTTTAATCCAGGTTCGGTCAGCATTCCAAAAGGCGGTTTTGCGCCGAGCTTTGGCATGTTAAATGACGATGTTCTGAGTATTCAGAATCTGGATGATTGTAGGATTATTGCGCAGGTTTCAATAACCCCGTGATTTACCCAATGACAACATATGCGCCGTAAGAGCGCTTATCTGGAAGGTTTTCTAATGGTTGAGCAGAATCATTTGGCGGCGAAGGAATGGGTCGATATTGTCAATGAAGACAATGAGGTTATCGCCCAGTGCAGTCGTGAACAGATGCGCGCAGAGCGCCTGAGACACCGGGCGACTTATATCGTGGTACATGACGGGATGGGCAAAATTCTGGTGCAACGTCGTACCGAGAGTAAGGATTTCATGCCGGGAATGCTGGATGCCACGGCGGGTGGAGTAGTTCAGTCTGAAGAGACGATGCTCGACGCGGCGCGGCGCGAGGCCGAAGAGGAGCTTGGCATTGCAGGTGTGCCTTTTGCCGAGCATGGCCTGTTTTATTTTGAAGATCCCCATTGCCGGGTGTGGGGCGGATTATTTAGCTGCGTATCGCATGGGCCATTCGCGTTGCAGGAAGAAGAGATAAGCGAAGTGTGCTGGATGTCGCCGGAAGAGATAACCGCGCGTTGCGATGATTTCACGCCCGATTCGCTCAAAGCGCTGGCGCTGTGGATGACGCGCAATGCTAAAAATGAAAAACAATCGGATGCGGTAACCGAATAACGTTCTCCATGCGATAGATGTCGCCGGATAAAGCCCAATAAAAAAGGCAGCATTACTATGCTGCCTTTTTGTATGGCTTAACGATTACTGCTGTTGTGCTGACTGGATAGCAGTCAGGGCGATGGTGTAAACGATATCGTCTACCAGGGCGCCACGAGACAGGTCGTTAACCGGTTTGCGCATGCCTTGCAGCATCGGCCCGATGGAAATCAGGTCGGCAGAACGCTGTACCGCTTTGTAGGTGGTGTTACCGGTGTTCAGATCCGGGAAGATGAACACGGTAGCGCGACCGGCAACCGGCGAGTTCGGCGCTTTGGACATCGCAACGTCTGCCATAACGGCGGCGTCGTACTGCAGCGGACCGTCGATAACCAGATCCGGACGTTTTTCCTGAGCGATACGGGTCGCTTCGCGGACTTTCTCTACATCACTACCCGCGCCAGAGGTGCCGGTAGAGTAGGAGAGCATCGCAACGCGCGGGTCAATACCGAAGGCAGTTGCGGAATCTGCGGACTGAATCGCGATTTCAGCCAGTTGTTCTGCCGTCGGATCCGGGTTGATCGCACAGTCACCGTAAACGTAAACCTGTTCCGGCAGCAGCATGAAGAACACGGAGGAAACCAGTGAGCTGCCCGGTGCGGTTTTGATGAGCTGTAACGGCGGACGGATGGTGTTGGCTGTGGTGTGAACCGCGCCGGATACCAGACCGTCAACTTCGTCTTGCTCAAGCATCAGGGTGCCCAGCACAACGTTGTCTTCCAGTTGCTCACGCGCAACCGCTTCGGTCATGCCTTTGCTCTTACGCAGTTCAACCAGACGCGCAACATAGCTTTCGCGAACCACTTCCGGATCGACGATTTCAATGCCAGAGCCCAGTTCAACGCCCTGAGCCGCTGCAACGCGAGTAATTTCGTCCGGGTTGCCTAACAGCACGCAGGTCGCGATGCCGCGCTCAGCACAGATGGCTGCCGCTTTAACGGTACGCGGCTCGTCGCCTTCCGGCAGAACCACACGTTTGCCCGCTTTACGCGCAAGCTCAGTCAACTGGTAACGGAAGGCTGGCGGAGACAGACGACGGCTGCGCTCGGAGCTTGCAGTCAGGGACTCGATCCAGTCTGCGTTGATGTGGCTTGCCACATATTCCTGCACTTTCTCGATACGCTCGTGGTCGTCAACCGGTACTTCCAGGTTGAAGCTTTGCAGGCTCAGGGAGGTCTGCCAGGTATTGGTGTTCACCATAAATACCGGCAGGCCGGTGGCGAAAGCGCGCTCGCACAGTTTGCTGATGCGGGCATCCATTTCGTAACCGCCAGTCAGCAGTACCGCGCCGATTTCAACACCGTTCATGGCAGCAAGGCTTGCAGCAACCAGTACGTCAGGACGGTCTGCGGAGGTCACCAGCAGAGAGCCTGCGCGGAAATGCTCCAGCATATGCGGAATGCTACGTGCGCAGAAAGTAACGGATTTCACGCGGCGGGTTTTGATATCGCCTTCGTTAACCACAGTCGCTTTCAGGTGACGCGCCATGTCGATTGCGCGGGTAGCGATAAGATCAAAACTCCATGGCACCGCGCCCAGCACCGGCAGCGGGCTCACCGCTTGCAGCTGCTTGGCATCGATGTTGATTACTTTCGCTTTGTTGGAATCATCAAAGATTTCAGACAGATCAGGGCGGGTACGGCCTTGCTCATCAACCGGGGCGTTCAGTTTGTTGATGATAACGCCAGTGATGTTGGTGTTTTTCGCGCCGCCGAAGCTGCTGCGGGTCAGTTCGATACGCTCTTTCAACTGCTCCGGCGTATCGGTGCCCTGAGACATCACGAACACGATTTCCGCATTCAGCGTTTTAGCAATCTCGAAGTTCAGGGACTGCGCGAACTGGTGTTTACGGGTCGGCACCAGGCCTTCAACCAGCACCACTTCCGCATCTTTGGTATTTTCATGGTAGCGCGCGATGATCTCTTCCATCAGCACATCTTTCTGATTGCTGGAAAGCAGAGACTCAACGTGGCTCATCTTCAACGGCTCTGCCGCCGGAAGATTGGAATTGGTGCGCACGATACTGGTGGTCTGGTCCGGCGCATCGCCGCCAGAACGCGGTTGCGCGATCGGTTTGAAGACGCTCAAGCGAACGCCTTTACGTTCCATAGCACGGATCACGCCGAGGCTGACACTGGTCAAGCCTACGCTGGTTCCGGTAGGAATAAGCATAATTGTACGGGACACGATTTATCCTCTTATACACGGCGGCCAGACATTCTCTGGCACAGAAAACAACACCGCCAGCAAAGGCTGGCGGCGAGGGGTTAAGCGGTCAGGCGGCTCGCATCTTGCGCGATAACCAGTTCTTCGTTGGTCGGAATGACCATCGCAGCACGGGTGCCTTCTTTGTTGATGAAACCGGATTTGCCGAAACGGGCAGCCAGGTTACGTTCGTGATCGACATCGAAGCCCAGCACGCCCAGTTTACCCAGGGACAGCTCACGCACCATCGCAGCGTTTTCACCAATACCACCGGTAAAGACCACACCGTCAAGACGACCGTCCATCAGCGCAGTGTAAGAGCCGATGTATTTGGCCAGACGATGGCAATAAACGTCCATGGCACGCTTAGCGTCTTCTTTCGTGGTGTAGTTATCTTCTACATAACGGCAGTCGCTGGTGACTTCGGTCAGACCCAGCAGGCCAGACTCTTTGGTCAGCATTTTGTTGATTTCATCAACGCTCATGCCCAGGGTGTCATGCAGATGGAAAATGATTGCCGGGTCGATGTCACCAGAACGGGTACCCATCACCAGACCTTCCAGCGGCGTCAGACCCATAGAGGTATCAACACATTTACCGTTACGGATAGCGGATACAGAACCGCCATTGCCCAGGTGGCAAGTAATGATGTTCAGCTCTTCTACCGGTTTGTTCAGCATTTTTGCCGCTTCCTGCGTCACGAAGAAGTGGCTGGTGCCGTGTGCGCCGTAACGACGAACGCCGTGCTCTTTATACAGGCGGTACGGCAGGGCATAGAGGTAAGACTCTTCCGGCATGGTCTGATGGAACGCGGTGTCAAATACGGCAACGTTCTTTTCTTTCAGTTTCGGGAAGGATTTCAGCGCTTCAGCGATACCAATCAGGTGTGCCGGGTTATGCAGCGGTGCGAAAGACGCGGAGTCTTTGATGCCCTGGATTACGGTTTCGTCGATGACAACAGAGCGGGTGTACTTTTCGCCGCCGTGTACGATACGATGACCAATCGCAGTCAGTTGTGCGGAAAGCTCCGGTTTTTGTGCCAGAATAGTATTAACGATAAAGTTCAGTGCTTCGCTGTGAGCGGCGCCTGCACCTAAAGCCGCTTCTTGTTTACCGCCATCCATTTTCCATTTGATACGGGCTTCGGGAAGATGGAAACATTCGGCTAAACCAGAGAGGTATTCTTCACCGTTGGTCGCATCGATGATAGCGAATTTCAGTGAGGAACTACCGCAGTTCAGAACCAGTACTAACTTACTCGACATGGAAGTACCTATATTGATACGTGGCTAAAAAAACGTCAGTGAGTCTATCAGCGTAGCGCATGATGAAGCCGACATTTATGATTAACGTCATGACGGGCTTAAAATCCGCCATCACGAAGGAAATTATTAGCATTATCGCCTGGTAGGCGGCCTTATGCCAAAGCGAAGCGAGTTGACAGAAAGACCTCATAGGTCTACGCCAACGAAAACTGGCACAGAATACCTGATAGCGTCCGTTTTTGAAAAAGATTTTGAAGGGTGATATCAACAGTTGTTATCTTGCACGAAATTTTGATTATTTATATGTGAAGTTGAGGTAAAGCCATGTCAACACCTGAAAATTCCCCCGTTAGCTTTTTTAGCTTGTTTCGTCGGGGACAGCACTATGCCAAGACGTGGCCGATGGAAAAACGCCTTGCGCCGATGTTTATTGATAATCGCGTGATCCGTTCCACCCGTTTCGCCATTCGGTTTATGCCGCCAGTCGCGGTTTTTACCTTAAGCTGGCAAATCGCGCTGGGCGGACAACTGGGGCCGGCGGTCGCAACGGCATTATTTGCCATCAGTTTACCTATGCAGGGGCTGTGGTGGCTTGGTAAACGCTCCGTTACGCCACTGCCGCCTTCTACTTTGCACTGGTTTTATGAAGTGCGTTCAAAACTTGAAGAAGCAGGACAGATGCTGGCGCCGGTTCAGGGAAAGCCTGATTATCAGGCGTTAGCGGATACGTTAAAGCGTGCATTTGGTCAGTTAGACAAAACTTTCCTGGATGATTTGTAATTTGCCCCCTGTTGCGCATATAAAGGATGGCATCTGAGTTGCTTAACGCGCCTTTGCGTAACAGGAGTCAAAAATGGAAATGACCAACGCTCAACGTCTGATCCTTTCGAATCAGTACAAAATGATGACCATGCTCGACCCGGATAACGGCGAGCGTTATCGTCGTCTGCAAACTATCATCGAACGTGGCTACGGCCTGCAAATGCGCGAGCTCGATAGAGAGTTCGGCGAACTTACCGAAGAAACCTGCCGCACCATTATCGACGTGATGGAAATGTACCATGCGCTGAGCGTCTCCTGGACCAACCTGAAAGACAATCCTGACATTGATGAACGTCGCGTAACCTTCCTTGGTTTTGATGCCGCAACGGAAGCCCGTTATCTCGGCTACGTGCGCTTTATGGTCAATGTTGAAGGGCGCTACCCCCATTTTGATGCAGGCACACACGGCTTCAACGCGCAAACGCCAATGTGGGAAAAATACCAGCGGATGCTCAAAGTATGGCATTCCTGCCCGCGTCAGTATCATTTGAGTTCGAATGAGATCACCCAGATCATTAATGCCTGATGGAGAGTTTGTTGTGATCAAAGGATTTTTGTTCGATCTTGACGGGACGTTAGTGGATTCGCTGCCGGTTGTGGAGCGCGCATGGTGTGGATGGGCCGATCGTTTCGGGATTGCGCATGAAGACGTGTTGAATTTTATCCACGGCAAACAGGCCATTACTTCACTGCGTCATTTTATGCCCGGCAGAAGTGAAGATGAAATTCAGGCGGAGTTCCTGCGTCTTGAAGAGATCGAAGCTACCGATACCGATGGCGTCACCGCTCTGCCTGGGGCCGTGGCATTATTAAATCATCTTGATGCGCTTGAGATCCCGTGGGCTATTGTGACTTCTGGCTCCATGCCGGTCGCTGCGGCGCGCCGGACAACCGCCGGGCTTGCGGAACCTAAAGTGTTTGTCACGGCTGAGCGCGTGGCGCGTGGTAAACCGGAGCCGGATGCCTACTTACTGGGCGCTCAGCTTTTGGGGCTTAAGCCTGAAGAGTGCGTAGTGGTTGAGGATGCGCCTGCGGGCATTCTTTCCGGCCTGGCGGCGGGTAGTGAGGTCATTGCTGTTAATGCGCCCGCTTCAACCCCGCGTCTCAACGAGGTCAATTTGCAACTGGATACGCTCACGTCACTGGAGATAGAAAAGCAGCCTGACGGCGCGATCCGTTACGCAAAACGCTCGCTTTCTTGATGTAACCACCCACGCTTTATGTAAAAAGCGTTAGGATGTTTCCATTCCTTATGACGAAGCATGTTTATGCTTCGTCAATTTCTGCACATTTAACCTGAGGCCCGCGTTAACTAACAAGGAAAGCACGTGAACAGCGAACTGATATGGGTTCTGATTTTATTGGCAGTTGCGGTGTTACTCTTCGCAACCGGTAAAGTCCGCATGGATGCGGTCGCGTTAATGGTTATTGTGGCCTTTGTGTTAAGCGGTACGCTCACCCTGAACGAAGCCTTTTCCGGTTTCAGCGATCCTAATGTCATCCTTATCGCCGCGCTGTTTATCATCGGCGATGGGCTGGTGCGCACCGGCGTCGCCACAAAGATGGGCTCATGGCTTGTGGAGATGGCGGGCAGCAGTGAAACGCGCATGCTGGTGCTACTGATGTTGACCGTCGCCGGGCTTGGCGCCTTTATGAGTTCGACCGGCGTGGTGGCGATTTTTATCCCCGTGGTGTTAAGCGTTTCTGTGCGTATGAAGACCTCGCCATCACGGCTAATGATGCCCCTCAGTTTCGCTGGATTAATCAGCGGCATGATGACCCTTGTGGCGACGCCGCCCAATCTTGTTATTAACAGTGAGCTGCTGCGTGAAGGGCTGGCTGGTTTTGAATTCTTTAGTGTTACCCCGCTGGGGCTTGCGGTATTGCTGCTGGGTATTATCTATATGCTGATTATGCGCAGCGTGCTCACCGACAGCACTAGCGAGGAGGGGGCAGATGGCTGGCGGCGCCGCACTTTCCGCGAATTAATTAAAGAGTACAAGCTTGCTGGCCGCGCGCGTCGCCTGGCGATCCGGCCGGGGTCGCCAATGATTGGTCAGCGTCTTGATGACTTAAAGCTGCGTGAACGCTACGGCGCGAATGTCATCGGCGTTGAACGCTGGCGGCGGTTTCGCCGGGTGATTGTCAATGTGCATGGCGTCACCGAATTTCGCGCCCGTGATGTCCTGCTGATCGATATGTCAGCATCCGAGGTGGATTTACGCGAGTTTTGCCGCGAGCAACAGCTTGAGCCCATGATTTTGCGCGGTGAATACTTTTCCGATCAGGCGCTCGATGTGGGGATGGCAGAAGTATCGCTCATCCCGGATTCGGAAATTGTCGGCAAAACGGTGCGAGAGATCGGTTTTCGAAGCCGTTATGGTCTGAATGTGGTGGGGCTTCGTCGCCATGGCGAAGCGCTGGAAGAGGGGATTGTTAACGAGCCGCTGGAACTGGGCGATATTTTACTGGTGGTCGGCGACTGGAAGCTGATTGCCCAGTTAGGCCAGAAAAAGCGCGACTTCCTGGTGCTTAATCTGCCGGTGGAAGAGGGCGATGCGTCCCCTGCCCATAGTCAGGCTCCGCACGCTATCTTCTGCCTTGCGCTGATGGTGGCGCTGATGCTTACCGATGAAATTCCTAATCCAATCGCTGCGATTATCGCCTGCCTGCTGATGGGGAAATTCCGTTGCATCGATGCGCAAAGCGCGTGGAAAGCGATTCACTGGCCGAGCATCATTTTAATTGTCGGTATGATGCCCTTTGCTCAGGCGTTGCAGAAAACCGGCGGCGTAGAGCTTATCGTAAAAGGATTAATGCAACTGGGCGGCGGCTATGGCCCTTACTTGATGCTTATCTGCCTGTTTGTCATGTGCGCGACAATTGGCTTATTTATCTCTAATACCGCGACGGCGGTATTAATGGCGCCCATTGCCCTGGCGGCGGCCAAATCAATGGGCGTTTCGCCGTATCCGTTTGCGATGGCCGTCGCGATGGCTGCATCGGCGGCGTTTATGACGCCGGTGTCTTCACCGGTCAACACTCTGGTGCTGGGGCCGGGTAATTACCGGTTCAGCGATTTTGTTAAGATTGGTGTGCCTTTCACCTTTATAGTGATGATTGTCTGCGTGGTAGTGATCCCATTGCTGTTTCCGTTTTAGCGGCTTACAGCGAGGAATCCTCACTGATTTCATCCAGCGACAAATGAAAACTCGGCACAAAAACCTCAATGAAATAGTCCATCTCCTGGCTGCGCCGTGCCTCAAGGGTTTTCTCAAGGCGTGATTTCGCCAGCAAAAACTCGTTATTGCCTGCGGAAAGCTCTTCCAGGCATTTCAGGTAGGCGCACAATGCGTCGGCCTGCTTAACGATGGCGTGTTCTTCGTCACTACAGTAGTGCTCGTCAATCAACGGCATAAAAATATCGCGCAGTTCATCGGGAACCATGTCCACCAGCTTTTGCTGCGCGATTTTCTCAATGGCTTTATATTCGTGGGCAATTTGCGTATTGAAGTATTTCACCGGCGTCGGCAAATCGCCGGTTAACACTTCGCTGGCGTCGTGGTACATCGCGAGCAGGGCAATACGCTCGGCATTGACCTCACCGCCGAATTTGCGGTTTTTAATCGCCGCCAGCGCATGGGCCACCATAGCGACTTGTAAACTGTGTTCCGAGACATTTTCTGTGCGCACATTACGCATCAACGGCCAGCGATTGATCAGTTTCAGGCGGGAAAGATAGGCAAAGAAGTGGCTTCGGTTCATTTCAGGCGGTCTCTTGCGACGAAAGAGTGCCATTGTGCGAGGTGTTGGGGGAAGATGCAAACCTTCCCCCGAAAGCGCTTTACTGATGGTAATGGTTCAGGAATCGCCCAAAGCGGGTGATAGCCATTTCCAGATCGTCGATACGCGGCAGCGTGACGATGCGCACATGGTCAGGCCATGGCCAGTTGAAAGCGGTGCCCTGGACTAACAGCACTTTCTCCTGCAGTAAGAAATCCAGCACCATTTTCTGATCGTCATGGATATTAAAGCGTTTGCTGTCGATTTTCGGGAACATATATAACGCACCCTGCGGCTTCACGCAGCTTACGCCTGGGATCTCATTAATCAGCTCCCATGCGCGGTTGCGCTGCTCATAAAGACGACCGCCGGGAGAGATAAATTCGCTGATGCTCTGATAGCCGCCCAGCGCGGTTTGAATGGCGTGCTGCGCCGGGACGTTGGCACAAAGGCGCATCGAGGCGAGCATTTCCAGCCCTTCAATGTAGCCCTTCGCGTGTTTTTTCGGGCCGTTAAGCACCATCCAGCCCTGGCGGAATCCAGCTACGCGGTAGGTTTTGGACAGCCCATTGAACGTAACGGTCAGCAAATCGGGTGCCAGCGCGGCGATAGAGTGATGCTGCGCCTCGTCATAGAGGATTTTGTCATAAATCTCATCGGCAAAGATGATGAGGTTATGCTGACGGGCTATCTCGACTATCTCAAGCAGCAGTTCTTTTGAATAGACCGCGCCTGTGGGGTTATTCGGGTTAATCACCACAATACCGCGCGTGCGTGGCGTGATCTTAGCGCGAATGTCGTCCAGATCCGGGAACCAACCTGCGGATTCATCGCAAAGATAGTGCACCGCATTACCGCTTGAGAGCGAGACCGCAGCGGTCCATAAAGGGTAATCCGGCGCGGGAACCAGCATCTCATCGCCGCTATTCAGTAGGGCCTGCATCGCCTGCACGATAAGCTCAGATACCCCGTTGCCGATATAAATGTCCTCAACCGTCACATCGCGCATCTCACGCGCCTGGTAATGCTGCATGATAGCTTTACGGGCAGAGAACAGACCTTTTGAATCGCAATAGCCTTGCGCCGTCGGGAGGTTGCGAATGACATCGACCAAAATCTCGTCCGGGGCATCGAAGCCAAACGGGGCAGGGTTTCCGATATTTAATTTGAGTACTTTATTCCCTTCCTCTTCGAGCCGTTTTGCTTCTTTGAGAACAGGGCCGCGGATGTCATAACAGACATTGTCGAGCTTGCTGGATTTTTCGATGGGAGACATTCATCAAACCTTTATGTGAGCCTTGCTTCCTGCCATGGAAGCGGATGCGCACAATGTACTCCTCTGCAAAGGGGTTTTGAAGGTTGACTAAAAAGGCATGAGAAAGGTTTTGCAGAGTAAAGGTGCAATAAATTATAATTTGTCAGGTTATTATTCTGATTATGGTTTCTCGTGTAGTTATTGAAGGATGTAAATAGCGTCAGGTAGGCATGTTTATGCTTTTTAAGTGTGGATTTTTCGTTACAAAGGCGATTGCAAACCTCATTTATAGGGACAAATACTCAGTAAAAATGAATATTTTATTTAACTTCTTCTCTTGTCATGCAAGGAACGCTATGGAACACTCATTGTGTGAAATGTGTTAACCATAAACAAAATCTAATTTGTAATTATTAAGAAACGTTAATTATTAGTTGTTAGTCAGCGTACATAAACAGATTTACTGAACCTTCGTAAATTAGGATTTATTAAGTTTGATTCGAAAGATAAACCGCATCGCCGCTTAAAAAAAACGGTGATTTAGGATATTATCTTGAGATTGGGCCACGCGCCGTTAACTGTTTCATCGCTTTTTCCGTGCTAATGTCTGGATTTTGCTATTTAACTGCTTGTTTATACTGGAATTTTAATTTAGTAATAATAAGCTTATTTTAACAGCGTCTTGGGCAGTACCACTCCTTAACTGGATTTCTCGTTGTGTTTAAGCGAAATAAAAATTATTACCCAATATGGATTTAAGCCACTGGTAATTTTTTTCCAGGATTTGTATGTTATATCGGTATCTATTATTTAGCTGACAAAACGTCGCTATATGTATGACTTAATGTACTCTTCGAAAAACGAGAACGATGGATTACTCATCCAGTGGATTTTACTGAAGGGACTCATGTTCCAAATGGAATTGCTGACGCTTCGATAACACATAGCAACAGATCCGGGGCAGCTCCATGAGCAACCTGATAGTGAATAACAATATGATAAATGCAAATCGTCCAATCCTTAATCTCGACCTCGATCTGCTGAGAACGTTTGTAGCCGTTGCCGATTTGAACACCTTTGCAGCAGCCGCAGCAGCAGTATGCAGAACCCAGTCAGCGGTTAGCCAGCAGATGCAGCGGCTGGAGCAGCTTGTTGGCAAAGAACTTTTTGCGCGTCATGGTCGAAATAAACTGCTTACAGAGCATGGCATTCAACTGCTTGGCTATGCGCGTAAGATCCTGCGCTTTAATGACGAAGCATGTACGTCGCTAATGTTTAGCAGCATACAAGGCTCCCTGGCTATCGGCGCTTCTGACGAGTCGGCAGACACGATACTGCCCTATATTTTGAATCGTATTAGTTCGGTTTATCCGAAGATTTCCCTTGATGTCAGGGTCAAGCGCAACCCTTACATGATAGAGATGTTAATGCAGCATGAAGTGGATTTAGTCATTACCACTATGCAACCGGATAACGCGGAATGCATGGTGCTGCGAACTTCTCCTACGCTGTGGTACTGCGCGGCGGATTTTGTCCTGCCCAAAGGGGAGCCTGTTCCCCTGGTCGTGCTGGATGAACCCAGCCCCTATCGTGATGTGATTATTTCTCATCTCAATAGTCAAAATATTCCATGGCGCATCTCGTATATGGCCTCGACGTTAGCTGCCGTTCGCGCTGCAGTGAAAGCAGGCTTAGGCATCACGGCCCGGCCGGTTGAAATGATGAGCCCTGAACTGCGCGTTCTGGGTATGAGCGAAGGGTTGCCGATTCTGCCGGAAACGGAATATCTGCTTTGTCGCCATCCGCAAAGCGGGAATGAACTCACCCATATTATCTTTCAGGCTATGCAGACCCACTATAATCCGTGGGGTTACCAGAGTTCTACTTCGGAAGGGCAGGGCGAACTCGTCGAAGATCCGCTTGATTAGCCTCCTCCTTAAGGATAATTGTTAGAAACAAGCCCCTGATGCTTATAATGGTATCAGGGGCTTATTTTTTGCACGTTTTTAGGCGGTTCAAGCGGCTTAAAGATGAACATTTTCGCGTAATGCCCCTCGGCAAAGCACGCGCCAGAAGCGAAACAGCCTTTCAAAATGATTGGAACGGCACATAATGTTAAAAAATGCGTGCGTTTGTACTTATTTTTTCCTGCCAATTAACAGAACCGTGTCTCAGATCAAGAAAATACCTTTGCTTAGGGGGAGGAATAGTTGAGAAATCCTGCCAAAATAAAGGGGCGTTTTTACACAGTGCCTACAACGGACACGATTCAACAACATGAAATCTTTGATTCGCCAGGCTCAAAATGCGGATTAACAGCATGAAATGTTAATGATGTAGTACTGATGTAAATTAATGTGAGGATACTTTTGTTAAAGTTGACAAAAGGTTATAGAAGGGAGTAAAAAAGCCCATCAATTCGCTGCTTGAGCCCGGTTTTGGTAGTGGTTGTACGGTTTTTTTTTATTCCTCCCCATGAATCAATGTGGTGTTTATCTGCCAGTAAGAGCAGAGATTAACTACGCCACCTTTAGAGTTAAGCAATGAGTATGTCTACATCCACTGAAGTCATCGCTCATCATTGGGCATTCGCTATCTTTCTTATCATCGCCATCGGCCTGTGTTGCCTGATGTTGGCGGGAGCCTTTTTTCTTGGTGGTCGCGCGCGCGGTCGGCAGAAAAATACTCCTTTTGAATCAGGGATCGACTCCGTCGGCACCGCGCGTCTGCGCCTGTCCGCTAAGTTCTACCTGGTGGCGATGTTCTTCGTCATCTTTGACGTAGAAGCCCTGTATCTTTTTGCATGGTCGACTTCCATCCGCGAAAGCGGCTGGGTAGGCTTTGTAGAAGCCGCAATTTTCATTTTAGTGTTACTGGCCGGTCTTGTTTACCTGGCGCGTATCGGTGCGCTGGACTGGACGCCCGCTCGCTCGCGTCGTAGCCAAATTAACCCTGAACCTGGCAGTCACACTAATCGTCATCCGCAGTAACAGCGAGGCATTAAGATGGATTATACGCTCACCCGCATAGATCCGAACGGTGAGAATGACCGTTACCCCCTGCAAAAACAGGAGATTGTTACCGATCCCCTGGAGCAGCACGTTCATCGTAGTGTGTACATGGGCAAACTCGAGAATGCCGTACACGACATGGTGAACTGGGGTCGTAAAAACTCAATCTGGCCTTATAACTTTGGCCTTTCCTGCTGCTACGTGGAAATGGTGACGTCGTTTACCGCCGTACATGACGTAGCGCGTTTTGGTGCAGAAGTATTGCGTGCCTCTCCGCGTCAGGCTGACCTGATGGTGGTGGCTGGCACCTGCTTTACGAAAATGGCGCCGGTTATTCAGCGTTTATATGACCAGATGCTGGAGCCGAAATGGGTTATCTCCATGGGCGCCTGCGCGAACTCTGGCGGCATGTATGACATCTACTCCGTGGTTCAGGGCGTAGATAAGTTCATTCCGGTAGACGTGTATATTCCTGGCTGCCCGCCGCGTCCTGAGGCTTACATGCAAGCGTTAATGTTGCTGCAGGAGTCTATTGGCAAAGAGCGTCGTCCTTTGTCATGGGTAGTTGGCGATCAGGGTGTATACCGCGCCAATATGCAGTCAGAACGCGACCGTAAACGTGGCGAACGCATTGCTGTAACCAACTTGCGTACTCCTGACGAGATTTAATTTGCGCCTGTTGGATGTGGAAAAGCCTTCGCAAATCAATAAACAATAGCGCGAGGCCACCTCCAGCAGTCACCAAAGAACCATTTGCAATGGTGAACAATATGACCGATTTAACTGCGCAAGATGCCGTACTGCCAGCCTGGCAAACCCGCGATCATCTCGATGATCCGGTTATCGGCGAACTGCGTAACCGTTTTGGGCCGGATGCCTTTACTGTTCAGGCGACCCGCACCGGCGTACCGGTGGTATGGGTAAAGCGTGAACAATTACTGGAAGTAGTTGATTTCCTCAAGCGGCTCCCTAAACCCTACGTCATGCTCTTTGATTTGCATGGCATGGATGAGCGTCTTCGCACCCACCGCGACGGTTTACCGGCCGCGGATTTTTCCGTTTTCTACCACCTGATTTCTTTTGATCGCAACCGCGACATCATGCTGAAGGTGGCATTTTTAGAAAACGATCTGAATGTGCCGACGCTGACCAAACTGTTCCCGAACGCCAACTGGTATGAGCGTGAGACATGGGAAATGTTCGGTATTACCTTTACCGGGCACCCGCATCTGACGCGCATCATGATGCCGAACACCTGGGAAGGCCACCCGCTGCGTAAAGACTATCCTGCGCGCGCAACCGAGTTCGACCCGTTTGAACTCACCAAGCAAAAGCAGGATCTGGAAATGGAGGCGTTGACCTTCAAACCGGAAGAGTGGGGCATGAAGCGTGGCACGGAACATGAAGATTTTATGTTCCTGAACCTCGGTCCAAACCACCCGTCTGCGCACGGTGCGTTCCGTATTATTCTGCAACTCGACGGTGAAGAAATCGTCGACTGCGTGCCGGACATCGGTTACCACCACCGTGGCGCCGAGAAGATGGGCGAACGCCAGTCCTGGCACAGCTATATTCCCTACACCGACCGTGTTGAATATCTCGGCGGTTGCGTCAACGAAATGCCATATGTGCTGGCGGTAGAAAAACTCGCAGGGATAACCGTACCGGATCGCGTAAACGTGATTCGCGTTATGCTCTCTGAACTATTCCGCATCAACAGCCACCTGCTTTATATTTCGACGTTTATTCAGGACGTTGGCGCTATGACGCCCGTGTTCTTTGCTTTTACCGATCGCCAGAAAATTTATGATTTAGTCGAAGCTATTACCGGCTTCCGTATGCACCCGGCCTGGTTCCGTATTGGCGGCGTTGCCCACGATCTGCCGAAAGGCTGGGAACGTCTGCTGCGCGAATTCTTAGACTGGATGCCAAAGCGTCTCGATTCTTACGAAAAAGCAGCGCTGCGTAACACTATTCTGAAAGGCCGTTCTCAGGGCGTTGCCGCTTACGGTGCGAAAGAAGCGCTGGAGTGGGGCACCACAGGGGCTGGACTGCGCGCGACCGGTATTAACTTTGACGTGCGTAAAGCGCGCCCGTATTCCGGTTATGAAAACTTTGACTTTGAAGTACCGGTGGGCGGTGGCGTTAGCGACTGCTATACCCGCGTGATGCTCAAAGTTGAAGAGTTGCGCCAGAGCCTGCGTATTCTTGAGCAGTGCTACAAAAATATGCCGGAAGGCCCGTTCAAGGCGGATCATCCGCTGACGACGCCGCCGCCGAAAGAGCGCACGCTGCAACATATCGAAACCCTGATTACTCACTTCCTGCAGGTTTCGTGGGGCCCGGTTATGCCAGCCAACGAATCTTTCCAGATGGTTGAAGCAACCAAGGGTATTAACAGTTACTACCTGACAAGCGACGGCAGCACCATGAGTTACCGGACGCGTATTCGTACCCCGAGCTTCCCGCATCTGCAGCAGATTCCGTCTGCGATTCGCGGCAGCCTGGTGTCCGACCTTATCGTCTATCTGGGTAGTATCGATTTTGTTATGTCTGATGTGGATCGCTAATTATGCACGAGAATCAACAACCACAGACCGAGGCTTTTGAGCTGAGTGCGGCAGAGCGTGAG
Organism: Citrobacter freundii; assembly: GCF_011077955.1. GTDB lineage: Bacteria > Pseudomonadota > Gammaproteobacteria > Enterobacterales > Enterobacteriaceae > Atlantibacter. The sequence goes on along the minus strand of NZ_JAALBX010000004.1, from coordinate 200,680 downwards.
GCAATTGAGCACGAAAAGCACCACTACGAAGACCCGCGTGCGGCGTCCATTGAAGCGCTGAAAATTGTTCAGAAACAGCGTGGCTGGGTGCCGGATGGGGCTATTTACGCTATCGCTGACGTGCTGGGCATCCCGGCAAGCGACGTTGAAGGCGTCGCCACGTTCTACAGCCAGATTTTCCGCCAGCCAGTTGGCCGCCATGTGATTCGCTATTGCGACAGCGTGGTTTGTCATATCACTGGCTATCAGGGCATTCAGTCAGCCATTGAAAAGCATCTGCAAATCAAGCCGGGCCAGACGACCTTTGATGGCCGTTTCACCCTGCTGCCGACTTGCTGTCTTGGCAACTGCGACAAAGGGCCGAGCATGATGATCGATGAAGATACCCATGCTTACCTCACGCCGGAGAAAATCCCTGACCTGCTGGAGCAGTACAAATGAAAACCGTCACTCGTACTCCGGAAACCCATCCGCTGACCTGGCGTTTGCGCGATGACGAACAGCCGGTCTGGCTTGAGGAATACCGCAGCAAAAACGGTTACGAGGGCGCGCGTAAAGCCCTGACCGGTTTGTCGCCGGATGAAATCGTCAACCAGGTGAAAGATTCTGGGCTGAAAGGCCGCGGCGGCGCAGGCTTCTCCACCGGTTTGAAGTGGAGCCTGATGCCGAAAGATGAATCCATGAACATCCGTTACCTGCTGTGTAACGCTGATGAAATGGAGCCAGGCACTTATAAAGACCGCTTATTAATGGAACAACTGCCGCACCTGCTGGTGGAAGGTATGTTGATTTCGGCCTTCGCGCTCAAAGCCTACCGGGGTTACATCTTCCTGCGCGGCGAATATATCGAAGCTGCGGAGCGTCTGCGTCGCGCGATTGCAGAAGCCACCGAAGCGGGTCTGCTTGGTAAAAACATTCTTGGCTCCGGCTTTGATTTTGAGCTGTTTGTGCACACCGGCGCTGGCCGTTATATCTGCGGGGAAGAAACCGCACTGATTAACTCGCTGGAAGGCCGTCGCGCTAACCCACGTTCCAAGCCGCCATTCCCGGCAAGCTCTGGCGTATGGGGTAAACCGACTTGCGTGAACAACGTCGAAACTCTGTGCAACGTTCCGGCTATCCTCGCTAACGGCGTGGAGTGGTACCAGAATATCTCGAAGAGCAAAGATGCTGGCACCAAGCTGATGGGCTTTTCAGGCCGCGTGAAAAATCCGGGCCTGTGGGAATTACCCTTCGGCACCACGGCGCGTGAAATCCTTGAAGATTATGCGGGCGGCATGCGTGATGGCTTGAAATTTAAAGCCTGGCAGCCGGGCGGCGCGGGTACCGATTTCTTGACCGAAGCCCATCTTGATCTGCCGATGGAATTTGAAAGTATCGGTAAAGCGGGCAGCCGTCTTGGTACGGCGCTTGCCATGGCCGTCGATCATGAAATCGGCATGGTCTCGCTGGTACGTAACCTGGAAGAGTTCTTCGCACGTGAGTCCTGCGGATGGTGTACGCCATGCCGTGACGGTCTGCCGTGGAGCGTGAAAATTCTGCGTGCGCTGGAGCGCGGGGAAGGGCAGCCGGGGGATATCGAAACCCTGGAACAGCTATGCCGTTTCCTGGGCCCAGGCAAAACCTTCTGCGCACACGCGCCAGGTGCAGTCGAGCCGCTTCAAAGTGCGATTAAATATTTCCGCGACGAATTCGAAGCCGGGATCAAACAGCCGTTCAGCAATACCCATTTGATTAATGGGATTCAGCCGAACCTTTTAAAAACACGCTGGTGATCCTGCCGTCTTACGAGCAAGAGACGCGAAAGTAGCGCTTACACAGAATCATGCATGATGCGAAGGGCGGTTAAGTTAATCTCCAGAAGCTTATACAAGTAAGTCACTGGATAGACAAAAACCGCCCACTACGAAGCAGTATTCGATGATGTGTAAAACGAAATTTGATTAACGCTCAGTCTTGAACTGAGATAACTGGAAGCATGCTGACTATGGCTACGATTCATGTAGACGGCAAAGAATACGAGGTCAATGGAGCGGACAACCTGCTTGAAGCTTGTCTCTCTATGGGTCTTGATATTCCTTATTTTTGCTGGCATCCAGCGCTGGGGAGCGTTGGGGCTTGCCGCCAGTGTGCGGTGAAGCAATATCAAAATGCGGAAGATACCCGTGGTCGTCTGGTGATGTCATGTATGACACCCGCCACCGATGGCACGTTTATTTCCATTGATGACGAAGAAGCGAAGCAATTCCGTGAAAGCGTGGTCGAGTGGTTGATGACTAACCACCCGCACGATTGCCCGGTTTGTGAAGAGGGCGGCAACTGCCACCTTCAGGATATGACGGTCATGACCGGTCATAGCTTCCGCCGCTATCGTTTTACCAAACGTACTCACCGTAATCAGGATCTCGGTCCGTTTATCTCTCATGAGATGAACCGCTGTATCGCCTGTTACCGCTGCGTGCGTTACTACAAAGATTATGCCGACGGCGAAGATCTGGGCGTCTATGGCGCACATGACAACGTCTACTTTGGTCGTCCGGAAGACGGTGTGCTGGAAAGCGAGTTCTCCGGCAACCTGGTAGAGATTTGCCCGACCGGCGTGTTCACCGATAAAACGCACTCCGAGCGTTATAACCGTAAATGGGATATGCAATTCGCACCGAGTATCTGTCAGCAGTGCTCGTTGGGTTGCAACACAAGCCCTGGCGAACGTTATGGCGAACTGCGTCGTATCGAAAACCGTTACAACGGTACCGTGAACCACTACTTCCTGTGCGACCGTGGTCGTTTCGGTTATGGCTACGTCAATCTGAAAGACCGTCCACGTCAACCTGTTCAGCGCCGTGGCGATGACTGGATCACCCTGAATGCCGAGCAGGCAATGCAGGGGGCGGCGGACATTCTGCGCCAGTCGAAGAAGGTGATCGGTATTGGTTCTCCGCGCGCAAGCGTTGAGAGCAACTTCGCGCTACGCGAACTGGTGGGCGCGGAAAACTTCTACACCGGCATTGCGGCAGGCGAACAGCAACGTCTTGAGCTCATGCTCGACGTGCTGCGTAACAGCGGCATTCACACCCCGGCTCTGCGTGAAATCGAATCCTACGATGCGGTGTTGATTCTGGGCGAAGACCTTACCCAGACTGGCGCGCGCGCTGCGTTAGCGGTGCGTCAGGCGGTGAAAGGGAAAGCACGTGAAATGGCGGCGGCGCAGAAAGTAGCCGACTGGCAGATTGCGGCCATCCTGAACATTGGTCAGCGCGCAAAACACCCGCTGTTCGTGACCAACGTCGATAACACCCGTCTTGACGATATTGCCGCGTGGACCTATCGCGCGCCGGTTGAAGATCAGGCGCGTTTAGGTTTCGCCATTGCTCACGGGCTTGATAGCAGCGCCCCGGCGGTTGAGGGTATTGAACGCGATCTGCAAAACAAGATTGACGTGATAGTCCAGGCGCTGGCTGGTGCGAAAAAACCGTTGATTATCTCCGGAACCAACGCAGGCAGCGCTGATGTGATTCATGCCGCAGCCAACGTGGCGAAGGCGCTCAAAGGCCGCGGCGCGGACGTGGGGATCACCATGATCGCGCGCGCCGTCAATAGCGTGGGCCTTGGTATGATTGGCGGCGGTTCGCTTGACGACGCGCTGAACGAGCTGGAAACGGGTGCTGCCGACGCGGTTGTCGTGCTGGAAAACGATCTCCACCGCCACGCTTCTGCGGCCCGCGTTGACGCAGCGCTTAGCAAAGCGCCGTTGGTGATGGTTATCGATCATCAGCGCACGGCTATTATGGATAAAGCGCATCTGGTGCTCTCTACGGCAAGCTTTGCCGAGAGCGACGGCACCGTCATCAACAACGAAGGCCGCGCGCAGCGCTTCTTCCAGGTTTATGAGCCGTCTTACTATGACAGCAGTGTAATCATGCTGGAAAGCTGGCGTTGGTTGCATTCTCTGCACAGCACGGTGAAAAGCCGTGAAGTGGACTGGACGCAGCTCGACCATGTTATTGACGCCGTGGTAGAACACCTGCCGCAGCTCGCGGGCATTAAAAACGCCGCGCCGGACGCGTCTTTCCGTATTCGTGGTCAGAAGCTCGCTCGTGAACCTCACCGCTACAGTGGTCGTACCGCAATGCGCGCCAATATCAGTGTGCATGAGCCGCGTCAGCCGCAGGATAAAGACACCATGTTCGCCTTCTCGATGGAAGGGAACAACCATCCTGACGCGCCGCGTTCGCAAGTGCCGTTTGCCTGGGCGCCAGGCTGGAACTCCCCGCAGGCCTGGAACAAATTCCAGGACGAAGTGGGCGGTAAACTGCGTCACGGCGATCCGGGCGTGCGTCTGATTGAAGCGTCAGAGACGGGCTTTGGCTACTTCAGCGACGTACCGGCAGGATTCGAGGCTCAGGAAGGGCAGTGGCGTATCGCGCCTTACTACCACCTGTTCGGCAGCGATGAAATGTCGCAGCGCGCGCCGGTCTTCCAGAGCCGCATGCCGCAACCCTACATCAAGCTTAACCCGGCCGATGCCGCGAAGCTTGGCGTGAATGCGGGCGCGAGAATTTCCTTTAACTACGACGGCCAAACCGTAACGTTACCGCTGGTTATCTCTGAAGGGCTGACGGCAGGGCAGGTCGGCTTACCGATGGGCTTGCCGGGTATCGCGCCAGTACTGGCCGGTGCGCGTCTTGTGAATCTGCAGGAGGCTCAACAATGAGTTGGTTAACACCGGATGTTATTGAGATTCTGCTGACCATTCTCAAAGCGGTCGTTATTCTTTTAGTCGTGGTCACCTGCGGGGCGTTCATGAGTTTTGGCGAACGCCGCCTTCTGGGTCTGTTCCAGAACCGCTATGGACCGAACCGCGTAGGCTGGGGCGGTTCGCTCCAGCTGGTCGCGGACATGATTAAAATGTTCTTTAAAGAAGACTGGGTCCCGCGCTTTACCGACCGCGTCATCTTTACGCTGGCGCCGATGATCGCGTTCACATCCTTACTGTTGGCGTTCGCGATTGTCCCCGTGAGCCCGAGCTGGGTGGTGGCGGATCTGAACATCGGGATCCTGTTCTTCCTGATGATGGCAGGTCTCGCCGTTTACGCGGTGCTGTTCGCAGGCTGGTCGAGCAACAACAAATACTCGTTACTTGGGGCAATGCGCGCATCCGCGCAAACCCTGAGCTATGAAGTGTTTTTAGGCCTTTCCCTGATGGGCGTGGTGGCGCAAGCCGGCTCATTCAACATGACCGACATCGTCAACAACCAGGCTGATATCTGGAACGTTATTCCGCAGTTCTTTGGTTTTCTGACCTTTGCGATTGCAGGCGTTGCGGTATGTCACCGTCACCCGTTTGACCAACCGGAAGCCGAGCAGGAACTGGCGGATGGTTACCACATTGAATATTCCGGTATGAAATTCGGTCTGTTCTTCGTGGGCGAATATATCGGTATTGTTACCGTATCCGCGTTGATGGTGACGCTGTTCTTCGGTGGCTGGCATGGCCCATGGTTGCCTCCTTTCATCTGGTTTGCGCTGAAAACCGCATTCTTCATGATGATGTTTATTTTGATTCGCGCCTCATTACCTCGTCCGCGTTATGACCAGGTAATGTCCTTCGGCTGGAAAGTATGCCTGCCGTTGACGCTTATCAACTTGTTGGCAACGGCGGCTGTCATTCTTTGGCAGGCGCAATAAGGGGTGAAAAAACTATGACATTGAAAGAAATAGTGGTCGGTTTCGGCACCCAGGTCCGCAGTATCTGGATGATTGGCTTACATGCCTTTGCCAAGCGCGAAACCCGCATGTATCCGGAAGAACCGGTCTATCTGCCGCCGCGTTACCGTGGCCGTATAGTGCTTACGCGCGACCCGGACGGTTCCGAGCGTTGCGTTGCCTGTAACCTGTGTGCGGTAGCCTGTCCGGTAGGCTGTATCTCGTTACAGAAAGCAGAAACCGTTGATGGCCGCTGGTATCCGGAATTTTTCCGCATCAACTTCTCACGCTGCATCTTCTGCGGTATGTGTGAAGAGGCCTGCCCAACTACCGCTATCCAGCTCACGCCGGATTTCGAAATGGGCGAGTTTAAACGTCAGGATCTGGTGTACGAGAAAGAGGATCTGCTGATTTCCGGTCCGGGCAAATACCCGGAATATAACTTCTACCGGATGGCAGGTATGGCAATCGACGGAAAAGATAAAGGTGAAGCAGAGAACGAAGCTAAGCCTATCGACGTCAAGAGCCTGTTACCGTAAGGAGAGTGGCAATGGAATTCGCGTTTTACATATGTGCCCTTGTGGCAATACTCGCCACCTTACGGGTTATTACGCACACCAATCCGGTACACGCCTTGCTGTATCTGATCATTTCGCTGCTGGCGATTTCCGGGGTGTTCTTTTCTCTGGGAGCTTACTTTGCCGGTGCGCTGGAAATCATCGTCTACGCGGGCGCCATTATGGTGCTGTTCGTGTTCGTGGTGATGATGCTCAACCTTGGCGGTTCGGAAATCGAGCAGGAGCGCCAGTGGCTCAAGCCACAGGTATGGATTGGTCCGGGTCTGCTTTCCGCACTGCTGTTAGTCGTGCTGGTTTACGCCATTATCAGCGTCAACGACCAGGGTATCGACGGCACGCCAATCTCCGCCAAAGCGGTGGGGATTACGCTGTTTGGCCCTTACGTTCTGGCTGTTGAACTGGCGTCTATGCTGCTGCTGGCAGGTCTGGTTGTGGCCTTCCACGTGGGACGTGAAGACCGCGCTGGCGAAGTGCTGAGCAACCGCCCTGAAGACCGGGCGACAAGAAAATCGGAGGAGCACGCATGATCCCCTTACAACACGGGCTGATCCTCGCGGCCATATTGTTTGTGCTTGGTCTGACGGGTCTGGTTATTCGTCGCAATCTGCTGTTTATGCTGATTGGACTGGAAATCATGATTAACGCTTCCGCGCTGGCGTTTGTGGTTGCGGGTAGCTACTGGGGGCAGACGGACGGGCAGATAATGTATATCCTGGCTATCAGCCTCGCTGCTGCAGAAGCCAGTATTGGCCTGGCGCTGTTGCTACAGCTCCATCGTCGTCGCCAGAATCTGAATATCGATTCAGTAAGTGAGATGCGTGGATGAACCTCCTTTGGTTAACCATTTTTCTGCCATTGATTGGCTATGTTTTGTTGGCGTTCTCTCGCGGACGCTGGTCTGAAAACCTGTCCGCCACAATTGGTATGGGGTCTGTTGGACTCGCCGCGCTGGTAACGGCGTATGCGGGTATCGACTTCCTTAACAGCAGCCGCGAACCTTTCGTGCAACCGTTGTGGACATGGATGGCGGTCGGTGATTTCAACATCGGCTTTAATCTGGTGTTGGACGGACTGTCGCTTACGATGTTGTCTGTCGTCACCGGCGTTGGTTTTCTGATCCATATGTTCGCCTCCTGGTACATGCGCGGCGAAGAGGGTTATTCTCGCTTCTTCGCGTATACCAACCTGTTTATCGCAAGCATGGTCACGCTGGTGCTGGCGGATAACCTGCTGTTGATGTACCTCGGTTGGGAAGGCGTGGGCCTGTGCTCCTACCTGCTGATTGGTTTCTACTATACCGATCCGAAAAACGGCGCTGCGGCGATGAAAGCCTTCGTGGTGACCCGTGTCGGTGACGTGTTCCTCGCCTTTGCGCTGTTCATTCTTTACAACGAACTGGGCACCCTCAATTTCCGCGAGATGGTAGAACTGGCGCCGCAGCACTTTGCTGATGGCAACACCATGATCCAGTGGGCGACATTAATGCTGCTGGGCGGCGCAGTCGGTAAATCCGCGCAGTTGCCGTTACAGACCTGGCTTGCGGATGCGATGGCGGGCCCGACACCGGTTTCAGCGCTTATCCACGCCGCGACCATGGTCACCGCGGGCGTTTACCTGATTGCTCGTACCCATGGGTTGTTCCTGCTGACGCCGGAAGTGCTGCATCTGGTGGGCATTGTCGGTGCGGTGACGCTGGTGCTGGCAGGTTTTGCGGCGCTGGTGCAGACCGACATCAAACGCGTACTCGCTTACTCCACCATGAGCCAGATTGGCTACATGTTCCTGGCGCTGGGCGTGCAGGCGTGGGATGCCGCTATCTTCCACCTGATGACCCATGCGTTCTTTAAAGCGCTGTTGTTCCTGTCGTCCGGTTCGGTGATTCTGGCCTGCCACCACGAGCAGAACATTTTCAAAATGGGTGGTCTGCGTAAGTCGATTCCGCTGGTGTATGTCTGCTTCCTGGTGGGTGGCGCGGCGCTGGCCGCGTTACCGATGATTACCGCAGGCTTCTTCAGTAAGGATGAAATTCTGGCAGGTGCCATGGCTAACGGTCATATCAATCTGATGATCGCGGGTCTGGTGGGGGCGTTTATGACCTCCCTGTATACCTTCCGTATGATTTTCATTGTGTTCCACGGCAAAGAGCAAATTCACGCGCATGCAGGGAAGGGGATTACCCATCATCTGCCGCTGATTGTATTGCTGGTTCTTTCGACCTTCATTGGCGCACTGATTGTACCGCCGTTGCAGGGCGTTCTGCCGGACACGGCTGAGCTTGCCCATGGCAGCATGCTGACGCTTGAAATTACCTCAGGCGTAGTGGCTATCGCCGGCATCCTGATCGCGGCATGGTTGTGGCTTGGCAAACGCACGCTTGTCACGTCCATCGCCAATAGCGCGCCAGGCCGTCTGCTGGGCACCTGGTGGTACAACGCCTGGGGCTTTGACTGGCTGTACGACATGATCTTCGTAAAACCGTTCCTCGGCATCGCCTGGCTGATTAAACGCGATCCGCTGAACAGCCTGATGAACATCCCGGCGGTACTTTCACGCTTCGCAGGTAAAGGCCTGCTGTATAGCGAGAACGGTTACCTGCGCTGGTATGTGGCATCAATGAGCATCGGCGCGGTCGTGGTTCTTGGCCTGTTGATGGTGTTACGTTGAGTTTGTTGGCTGTGTGAATATGCCCGGCTTCATGTCGGGCTTATGAACTAAGAATAAATGTAGATTACTTTCCTGAAGTCCAGGCGTTATCGGCGAAACCAGACAGCGCGCCGCCTGCGTACAGCAATCGAAGCGTATTAAGATACGTGATGATAGCGAGCACAGTCGGCATGCAGTTCGGCAAGCCAGATAGCCTGATCAGGAGTAAAAATAAGGGACATACTTAGCTATGTTATTGCCTTGGTTGATACTAATCCCCTTTATTGGTGGGTTCCTGTGCTGGCAGACTGAGCGCTTTGGCGTCAAGGTGCCACGTTGGATCGCGCTGATCACGATGGGACTTACGCTGGCGCTCTCCTTGCAACTGTGGTTGCAAGGGGGTTACGGATTAACGCAATCGACAGGTCTGCCGCAGTGGCAGTCTGAGTTTGTGATGCAGTGGATCCCCCGCTTTGGGATCTCTATTCACCTGGCAATCGACGGCCTTTCGCTGCTCATGGTGGTGCTAACCGGTCTGCTGGGCGTGCTGGCAGTCCTCTGTTCCTGGAATGAGATCCAGAAGTATCAGGGTTTCTTTCACCTGAACCTGATGTGGATCCTGGGCGGCGTAATCGGTGTGTTCCTCGCCATCGATATGTTCCTGTTCTTCTTCTTCTGGGAAATGATGCTGGTGCCAATGTACTTCCTGATAGCGCTGTGGGGGCATAAAGCCTCTGACGGGAAAACGCGTATCACGGCGGCCACCAAGTTCTTTATTTATACCCAGGCGAGCGGTCTGGTGATGTTAATCGCCATTCTGGCGCTGGTGTTTGTGCATTACAGCGCGACCGGCGACTGGACCTTCAATTATGAGCAACTGCTGAAAACGCCGATGTCTCATAACGTTGAATGGCTGTTGATGCTTGGCTTCTTCATCGCTTTCGCCGTGAAAATGCCGGTGGTGCCGCTGCACGGCTGGTTGCCGGATGCGCACTCCCAGGCACCAACGGCGGGTTCTGTAGACCTGGCGGGGATTTTGCTGAAAACCGCCGCTTACGGTCTGCTGCGTTTCTCGCTGCCGCTGTTCCCGAACGCGTCTGCGGAATTTGCCCCTATTGCGATGTGGCTTGGCGTAATCGGTATTTTCTACGGTGCGTGGATGGCATTCGCCCAATACGATATCAAACGCCTGATTGCTTACACCTCCGTCTCCCACATGGGTTTCGTTCTGATTGCTATCTATACCGGCAGCCAGCTCGCATACCAGGGTGCGGTTATCCAGATGATTGCTCACGGTCTTTCTGCGGCCGGTCTGTTCATTATTTGCGGTCAACTGTACGAACGTCTGCACACTCGTGACATGCGCATGATGGGTGGACTGTGGAGCAAAATTAAGTGGCTGCCCGCGCTGTCGATGTTCTTTGCAGTCGCGACGCTCGGTATGCCAGGCACCGGTAACTTCGTTGGCGAATTCATGATCCTGTTCGGCAGCTTCCAGGTCGTTCCGGTGATCACGGTGATTTCGACTTTCGGTCTGGTGTTTGCCTCGGTTTATTCGCTGGCGATGCTGCATCGCGCTTATTTCGGTAAAGCGAAAAGCGAGTTAAGCCGCCAGGAATTGCCAGGGATGTCACTGCGCGAGCTGTTTATTATTCTGTTGCTGGTAGCGCTGCTGGTGCTGCTTGGCTTCTATCCGCAGCCGATTCTGGATACCTCGCATTCTGCTATGGGCAATATCCAGCAGTGGTTTGTTAATTCTGTTTCAACTACAAGGCCGTAATTCGCCATGACAATAACTCCACAACAACTGATCGCGCTGCTGCCGTTGCTCGTCGTGGGCTTTACGGTAGTGGTGGTGATGCTCTCCATTGCGTGGCGACGCAACCACTTTGTGAATGCCACAATCTCGGTGATAGGCCTTAACGCCGCGTTAATCTCGCTCTGGTTTGTCGGCCAGGCGGGCGCAATGGACGTGACGCCGCTGATGCGCGTTGACGGCTACGCCATGTTCTACACCGGGCTGGTGTTGCTTGCGAGCCTCGCGACCTGTACGTTCGCCTACCCGTGGCTTGAAGGGTATTACGACAACAAAGAAGAGTTCTATCTTCTGGTGTTGATTGCGGCGATGGGCGGCATTCTGCTGGCCAACGCCAATCACCTGGCCTCGCTGTTCCTCGGCATTGAACTGATTTCTCTGCCGCTGTTCGGCCTGGTCGGCTACGCGTATCGCCAAAAACGGTCGCTGGAAGCGAGCATCAAGTACACCATTCTGTCTGCTGCGGCCTCGTCGTTCCTGCTGTTCGGCATGGCGCTGGTTTATGCAGAGTCCGGCAGTCTGGCGTTTGTGAGCCTCGGTAAGAGCCTTGCGGACAACATGCTGCATGAACCGCTGCTGTTGGCGGGCCTGGGGCTGATGATCGTGGGTCTTGGCTTCAAGCTCTCACTGGTGCCGTTCCATTTGTGGACGCCGGATGTGTATCAGGGCGCGCCTGCGCCAGTCTCCACTTTCCTGGCGACCGCCAGTAAAATCGCCATCTTCAGCGTAGTGATGCGTTTGTTCCTCTACGCGCCGGTTGGCGACAGCGAAGCGATTCGCGTGGTGCTGGGTCTTATCGCATTTGCCTCCATCATCTTCGGTAACCTGATGGCGCTGAGCCAGACCAATATCAAGCGTCTGCTGGGTTATTCTTCTATTTCCCATTTGGGCTATTTGCTGGTGGCGTTGATCGCTCTGCAAAGCGGGCAACTGTCGATGGAAGCGGTAGGCGTCTATCTGGCAGGCTACCTGTTCAGCAGCCTCGGCGCGTTTGGCGTGGTGAGCCTGATGTCCAGCCCGTACCGTGGCCCGGATGCCGATTCGCTGTTCTCTTATCGCGGTCTGTTCTGGCATCGTCCAGTGCTGTCGGCGGTGATGACGGTGATGATGCTGTCCCTGGCCGGTATCCCTATGACGCTCGGCTTTATCGGCAAGTTCTATGTGATTGCCGTAGGCGTGCAGGATAGCCTGTGGTGGCTGGTCGCTGCCGTGGTCATTGGCTCGGCAATTGGCCTTTACTATTACCTGCGCGTAGCGGTGAGCTTGTACCTGCATGCGCCGCAGCAACTGAACCGCGATGCGCCGTCGAACTGGCAGTACAGCGCGGGCGGTATCGTAGTGCTTATCTCCGCGTTGCTGGTACTGGTGCTGGGTGTCTGGCCGCAACCGCTGATTAGCCTTGTGCAGTTAGCCGGACCGCTGATGTAACGGTCCTGCCCTTGAAAAACCGCCACTCTGTTGGCGGTTTTTTTATATCTGCATCGTGAAAAAATCTTTTGCGGCGATGGTTGCCGGAAAGATTTCCTGGCACTCGCGCAACAGCGCTTCGCAATCCGCCTCGTCATAGCGTGAGCTAAAGTGCGTCATGACTAATCGGCCCACTCCCGCCGCGCTGGCAACCTGTGCGGCTTGCACCGTCGTGGAATGGCCCCGGCTGTTGGCTTTTTCCGCCATTGCGGCCTCCAGTGTGGTTTCATGCACCATCACATCCGCATTCCGCGCCAGCGCCAGGGCGGCAGGTGTCGGGCCGGTATCTCCGAAAATCGCCAGGATTTTCCCTTTTTGCGCGGGGCCTAAATAGTCCCGGCCTGCAATCACGCGCCCATCACTGAGGGTCACGGTCTCACCGCGTTTTAATTGTTGAAACCACGGGCCTGGCATAATGCCCTGCGCCTTAAGGCGCATAGCGTCGAGCGCGCCGGGCTTGTCTTGTTGTTCAATACGATAGCCATAACACTCGACGGGGTGAGTGAGGGGATACGCGGTCACCCGAAACTCGTCATCGCAAAACACTTCGCCTGCCGTAATCTCAATAATCTCAAGCGGGAAGGCAGTCCATGAGCCGCTTAGCCGTAATGCCATTTCAATGAAGTGACGTATACCTTGCGGGCCATACACGGTTAACGGATTTTCATTGCCCGCCATGGAGCGGCTGCACAGTAAGCCTGGCAGCCCAAAAATATGATCGCCGTGTAAATGGGTGATAAATATTTTACTCAGCTTGCCGGGATTAAAGGCGGTATGAAGCATTTGATGTTGGGTGCCTTCGCCGCAGTCAAAAAGCCAGTAATTCGGCTGATTATTCATGGGGTTTAACACCATCGCCGTCACATTGCGGCGCTTACTGGGCACACCTGCGGAGGTGCCTAAAAATGTCAATTCCATACCGCGTTTTCCTCCCGCGATGAAGTAGTATTAGTCTTTCACTCAACGACTATTATGCACGACCCAGGAGCGCATCATGATCCGCTGGCAAGACCTTCATCATTCTGAACTGGATGTGCCGACCCTGTATGCCATTTTGCAATTACGCAGTGAAGTCTTCGTCGTAGAACAACGCTGCGCTTATCAGGATGTTGACGGTGACGACCTGGTGTCTGAGAACCGTCACATACTGGGGTGGCGCGACGGGACGCTGGTGGCGTATGCGAGGATTCTGAAAAGTGAGCATGATGATGAGCCTGTGGTTATTGGTCGAGTGATTGTTGACGCGAGTTTGCGTGGTGAAAAACTGGGGCAGCAATTAATGAGCCAGGCGCTGGCATCATGCCAGCAGCACTGGCCTGGCAAGGCGTTATACCTCGGCGCGCAGGCGCATTTGCAACCGTTTTATCAGCGCTTTGGCTTTATCCCGGTGACTGCGGTCTATGATGAAGACGGCATTCCACATATCGGGATGGCCAGAGTTTAAGCGGCAAAAAGCGCTTCCCTTGTCTATAGTTAGCTGACGTATGTTAACCCTGACGGAGAACGGCTATGACTGATAATAACGACCAGTTCAATACTCGAATTGATGATGACTTATCGCTGCTGAGTGATACCCTCGAGGAAGTGTTACGCTCATCGGGCGATCCGGCAGACCAAAAATACATTGAGCTGAAAGCGCGCGCAGAAAAAGCGTTAAATGATGTAAAAGCTCGTGTCTCAAGCGCCTCAGATAACTACTATTTCCGTGCCAAAAAAGCGGTTTATCGCGCTGACGACTATGTCCACGAACAACCGTGGAAAGGTATTGGAATCGGCGCTGCTGCGGGCCTGGTGCTCGGCATCCTTCTGGCTCGCCGTTAATACGATCTCCCTCACCCCTTCTGTCAGGGGTGAGGCTCTATCCCTCATTGTGTGTAATTTTGTTTGCCAGCCAGACCACGTATAATACGGGGTTTTTAAGGGAAACGAGGTTCACGTGCATTCTATCTCCACCGCATTGACGCAAATTGCGCAACAATTGCGCGCAGACTTGCCCGCCTCACCAGGCGTGCGGCGCTTTGCAGTGCCTGTCGCCCTTAATACAACCGATCCGCTTGCCTGGCTTGCCAGTCAACACTGCTTTCCGCAATTTTACTGGCAGCAACGTAATGGCGATGATGAAGTCGCGGCGCTTGGCGCCAGCCGGCATTTCACGACGTTCGACGACGCTCAGGCCTTTCTGGCAAACGAAAGGGATCCCACCCTTCACGTCTGGGGCCTCAATGCCTTTGATACCCATCGAAGCGCCTTGTTTTTACCGCGCCTGGAATGGCGGCGTAACGGCGGCGAAGTTATGTTGGCGCTCACGCTTTACAGCGACCATTCCCTTGCGGATGACGCCGATGCGGCGCTCGATTTCATTGACTCGCTCACCGCAGGCGAACATGTCACCTCCACGCCGCTTGACTGTATTGGCGAAAAACATTTCCCCAATCAAACGGGCTGGAACCAGCTGATTACCGAGGCGACCGACGCCATCGCGGCAGGGCAGTTTGAAAAAGTGGTCGCCGCTCGCGCAAGCGATCTGCAATTTTCCGCGCCGGTTTCTGCAGCCCAATTTATGGCGGCAAGCCGCCGCGTCAATCTCAACTGTTACCACTATTTCATGGCGTTCGGGCCTGACGATGTGTTTTTAGGCTCAAGCCCGGAGCGCTTATGGCGGCGTATCGGCAACGCGTTGCGTACTGAAGCGCTGGCGGGCACCGTGGCGAATCATGCTGATGAAGTAAAAGCCCAGGCCCTTGGCGAATGGCTGATGAAAGACGATAAAAATCAGCGGGAAAATATGCTGGTGGTGGAAGATATTTGCCAGCGTCTGCAACACGGCGTCAGTTCGCTGGACGTTCTGCCGCCGCAGATTGTCCGGCTTCGCAAAGTGCAACATTTGCGCCGTTGTATCTGGACGGTACTGGACGAGCCAAACGACACGTGGTGCCTGCATCAGCTACAGCCCACTGCCGCAGTGGCTGGGCTGCCTCGTGAACCGGCGCGCGAGTTTATAGCGGCTCATGAGCCCTTCGTGCGTGAATGGTACGCCGGTTCGGCAGGCTATCTCTCTTTGCCGCAAACTGAGTTTTGCGTGGCGCTGCGTTGCGCCAGAGTGACGGGGCAAACGGTTCGTCTTTA
Organism: Citrobacter freundii; assembly: GCF_011077955.1. Classification (GTDB taxonomy): domain Bacteria; phylum Pseudomonadota; class Gammaproteobacteria; order Enterobacterales; family Enterobacteriaceae; genus Atlantibacter. The sequence continues at coordinate 185,344 of NZ_JAALBX010000004.1, read as the reverse complement.
CGCGGGCGCGGGCATTGTCGCAGGCTCTTCTCCAGAAGATGAGTGGCAAGAGATCACCAATAAAGCGGCGGGATTACGCACGTTGCTGGTGAGCTAGCGCCAGAACCCCGACTCATATCAAAACACAAAATCCCGCACGCTTTATAATAAAGCGGCAAAATTGATACCGGACAACTTCATGTCGACAAGTACTTTTAACCGGCGCTGGGCGACGGTGATCCTCGAAGCATTAACCCGCCATGGCGTACGCCATATCTGCATTGCGCCCGGCTCACGGTCTACGCCGCTGACGCTTGCGGCGGCGGATAATCGCAACCTGACTCACCATACCCATTTTGACGAGCGCGGGTTAGGGCATTTGGCCCTGGGGCTGGCTAAATCCAGCGGCGAGCCGGTGGCCATCATTGTCACGTCTGGTACGGCGGTTGCAAACCTTTATCCTGCGGTGATTGAAGCGGGCTTGACTGGCGAGAAGCTCATTTTGCTGACGGCCGACCGCCCGCCTGAACTGATTGACTGCGGGGCGAATCAGGCAATCCGCCAGCAAGGGATCTTTTCATCCCATCCTACCGCCGCGCTTGATTTACCTAAACCCAGCCCGGAAACGCCTGCTAAGTGGCTGGTGTCTTCCATTGATCTGCTGTTGGGCCAGCAGCGTGGCGGCGCGCTGCATATCAACTGCCCGTTTGCCGAGCCGTTATACGGCGAACTGGATGACACAGGCCTTGCCTGGCAAGGATCCCTTGGCGACTGGTGGCAGGACGATAAACCCTGGTTATTGGCGGCTGAAGACCATCGCGCCGCGTTACAGCATGACTGGGGCGCATGGCGGCGTAAAAAAGGCGTCGTGATTGCGGGGCGAATGTCGGTACAGGAGGGCAAGCAGCTTGCGGAATGGGCAGACACCCTCGGATGGCCGCTGATTGGCGATGTGCTGTCCCAGACCGGTCAACCGCTTCCCTGCGCTGATTTATGGCTGGCGAATCCGCGCGCGCAGGCGTTGCTGGAGGAAGCGCAAATAGTCATCCAGTTCGGCAGCAGCCTGACCGGGAAACGCTTACTGCAATGGCAGGCTAACTGCCAGCCTCAGGAATTTTGGTTGGTTGATTCGTTGATAGGGCGTCTTGACCCGGCGCATCATCGCGGTCGTCGCTTGACGGCAAAAATCAGCGAATGGCTGGAACGTCACCCTGCTGAACCACGTACGCCCTGGGCTGAGCCATTAACACCGCTTTCTCATACCGCGTATGCGCACGCCGCTCACGCCACGCAGGCATTTGGCGAAGCGCAACTGGCACATCGTCTGCCGCAGTTGCTGCCGGAACACGGCCAGGTATTTGTCGGCAATAGCCTGGTGGTACGGCTGGTGGATGCGCTGGCGCAGATGCCGCAGGGCTATCCGGTGTTGAGTAATCGCGGGGCCAGCGGCATTGACGGGCTAATTTCCACCACCGCCGGGGTGCAGCGCGGTACCGCGAAACCGACCCTGGCCATCGTTGGGGATTTGTCTGCGCTTTACGATTTAAACGGCCTCGCGCTGTTACGGCACGTTTCTGCACCTTTGGTACTTATCGTGGTTAACAACAACGGCGGGCAAATATTTTCCCTGCTTCCCACGCCTGCGAGCGAACGTGAGCGATTTTACTGTATGCCGCAGAACGTATCGTTTAAGCATGGCGCGGAGATGTTTGGCCTGGAGTACCACAATCCAGACAGTTGGGAAGCCTTACATACTGCTGTGAATGACGGCTGGAAGCGGCCTCATGCCACCCTTATTGAGATAAACGTGCCTTCCACCGACGGCACCCACACGCTGCAAAATCTGTTAGCGGCGGTAAGCAAGGCATGATCCTGAATGCCACTGCGCGTTACGGGAAAAGCGCCTCGCAGCCCTGGCTTGTCTGGCTGCACGGTTTTCTCGGCAGTCAGCAGGAGTGGCAGCCGGTTGCCGGTGAACTCAGCGATTATCATCACCTGTTTATCGATCTGCCGGGCCATGGCGGCAGTGCGGCTCTTCGCGTTACCAGTTTCGCCCAAACCTGCGCACTGCTTGATGCGACGCTTGCTCACTTCGATATTGGGCCTTACTGGCTGGTGGGCTATTCGCTCGGCGGGCGCATCGCTATGCATTATGCCTGCGGAACTCCGCGGGCGGGGTTGTGCGGGCTGATTGTTGAAGGCGGTCATCCAGGACTCATGGATGACAAAGAACGCCAGGCGCGTATCGCCTCGGACAGCCGTTGGGCGGCGCAATTTCGTGAAGCGCCCCTCGAACAGGTATTGAATGCCTGGTATCAACAACCGGTTTTTGCCACCCTCAGCGCGGCGGCGCGTGAGGAGCTTGTCGCACTGCGGCGGAACAACCATCCGCAGGCGCTGGCCGATATGCTTGAAGCGACCTCGCTCGGTCGCCAGGCGGATTTACGCGCGCAACTCGCACGGTTGCCGCATCCCTTTATCTATTTTTGCGGTGAGCAGGACAGTAAGTTTCGTGGTATTGCCACAACACTTAACGTGCCTTGCCACCTGATCACGGCTGCGGGCCATAATGCCCACCGCGAAGCGCCGCTGGCCTTTGCGCAAAGCCTGTTGTCACTTTTGCCTCAACCAGACTAAGGAATCACCATGCTCCATCTCGATGAACAGATGCTGTACGCCCCGATTGAATGGCAGGACTGCTCTGAAGGCTACACCGATATCCGTTATCACAAGTCGCCGGAAGGGATTGCCAAAATCACCATCAACCGCCCGCAGGTGCGTAACGCTTTTCGTCCCGTGACCGTGAAGGAGATGATCCAGGCGCTGGCCGATGCCCGTTATGACGATAACATTGGCGTCATCATTCTTACCGGCGAAGGCGATAAAGCCTTCTGTTCCGGCGGCGATCAGAAAGTGCGTGGCGACTACGGCGGCTACCAGGACGAGTCCGGTGTTCATCACCTCAACGTGCTGGACTTCCAGCGCCAAATCCGCACCTGCCCGAAACCGGTGGTGGCGATGGTGGCGGGTTACTCCATCGGCGGCGGTCATGTGCTGCATATGATGTGCGATTTAACCATCGCGGCGGAAAACGCCATTTTCGGCCAGACCGGCCCGAAAGTCGGTTCCTTCGATGGCGGCTGGGGCGCCTCTTATATGGCGCGCATCGTAGGCCAGAAAAAAGCGCGTGAAATTTGGTTCCTGTGCCGTCAGTACAATGCTCAGGAAGCGCTGGACATGGGACTGGTCAACACCGTGGTGCCGATTGCGGATCTGGAAAAAGAGACGGTGCGCTGGTGTCGTGAAATGCTGCAAAACAGCCCGATGGCGCTGCGCTGCCTGAAAGCCGCGCTTAACGCCGACTGCGACGGTCAGGCTGGTCTTCAGGAGCTGGCAGGCAATGCGACCATGCTGTTCTACATGACCGAAGAAGGGCAGGAAGGGCGTAACGCGTTTAACGAAAAACGTCATCCGGACTTTAGCAAATTCAAACGGAACCCATAATGCGACAGGCCCAACTCTGGCGTTACCAGGTGCCGATGGACGCAGGCGTTGTGCTTCGCGACCGTCGCCTGAAAACGCGTGATGGTTTACTGGTGCGTCTTGACGCAAACGGGCAGCAGGGGTGGGGCGAAATCGCCCCTTTACCCGGTTTCAGCAACGAATCGCTGGAAGACGCGACGGACGCCGCGCTGGCCTGGCTTAACGTCTGGCGACAGGGCGATGACACGGCGCTGCCAACGTTGCCGTCGGTGGCTTTTGGCTTAAGCTGCGCGCAGGCGGAAGTAACCGGTGCGCTTCCAGCGCCCGCCGATTACCGTGTCGCGCCGCTTTGTTCTGGCGATCCTGATGAGCTGTTCGCTCTGTTAAGCGCGATGCCAGGCGAGAAAGTCGCCAAAATTAAGGTGGGCTTGTATGAGGCGGTGCGCGACGGCATGGTGGTGAATTTGCTGCTTGAGGCCATTCCGGATTTGTCGCTGCGTCTGGACGCCAACCGGGGATGGACGCCGCTCAAGGCGCAGCAGTTCGCCAAATACGTCAATCCGGATTACCGTTCCCGTATCGCGTTTCTTGAAGAGCCGTGCCAGACCCGCGCGCAATCTCGTGAATTTGCGGCGCAAACGGGCATTGCTATCGCCTGGGATGAAAGCCTGCGGGAAGCGGATTTCGTGATGCAAGCGGAGCCGGGCCTGAGCGCGGTGGTGATTAAGCCAACGCTGACCGGTAGCCTTGAGAGAGTGCGTGAACAGGTCATGGCGGCCCATGAACAGGGGTTAACGGCTGTTATCAGCTCATCCATTGAATCAAGCCTCGGGTTAACCCAACTGGCGCGAATTGCTGCCTGGCTGACGCCCGCTACCGTGCCGGGGCTGGATACCTTGTCGCTGATGCAGGCGCAATTGGTGCGCGCATGGCCGCAAAGCGCGCTTCCGGTCTGGTCTGCGGATGCGCTGGAACCGCTGTTGTGATCTTTTCCACCTGGCCCTGGCGGCACTGGGCGCAATGTCGCGGCGACGCGACGGCGCTTATTGTTGATGACAAGACGCTTACCTGGCGACAGCTTTGCGAGCGGGTGGACGCGCTGGCAGCGGGGTTTACGCAGCAGGGCGTTCGTGAAGGCTCAGGTGTGGCGATACGTGGGCGCAATAGCGCCCACGTCATGCTGGCCTGGCTTGCGTTAATGCAATGCGGCGCACGTATCCTGCCGCTTAATCCCCAGCTTCCGGCGACGTTGCTTAATGAATTATTGCCGACGCTTGATATTGATTACGCGCTGGAGATGGGTTGCGAGGCGCAATTACTTTCAATACCTGCGCTGACGCTCACGCCGGGGAAACCAGCCATGAGCGTCGACTGGCAGCCGCAGCGCATCGTGTCAATGACGCTGACGTCAGGCTCCACCGGATTACCCAAAGCCGCAGTGCACAGCGCGCAGGCGCATCTGGCATCGGCGCAGGGTGTGCTGGCGATCATCCCTTTTCATCCTGAAGATAGCTGGTTGTTGTCGCTACCGCTGTTTCACGTCTCCGGTCAGGGGATTTTGTGGCGCTGGCTGCTGGCAGGCGCACAGCTGGTGGTGCGCGAGTCTCAACCGTTGCACCAGGCGCTGCGCGGCTGCACTCATGCCTCGCTGGTGCCGACTCAACTGTGGCGATTGCTCAACGACGCCCATCCGCTTTCGTTGAAAGCCGTACTGTTAGGCGGCGCGGCGATCCCGGTGGCATTAACCGACAGCGCTTCACAGCGCGGGATTGCCTGCTGGTGCGGCTATGGGTTAACTGAAACGGCGTCAACCGTGTGCGCTAAGCGTGCGGACGGCAAACCCGATGTTGGCGCGGCGCTACCGGAGCGCGAAGTAAAAATCGTCGAGGGTGAAGTGTGGATTCGGGCCGCCAGTCTTGCCAGCGGCTACTGGCAAAACGGTGCAGTGATCCCGCTGCTGAATCAGCACGGCTGGTTCGCTACCCGCGATCGGGGAGAGCTCCATGACGGTCGACTGACGGTGCTCGGGCGTATTGATAATCTATTTTTCAGCGCCGGCGAGGGCATTCAGCCAGAAGAGGTCGAACGGGTTATCGCCACGCATCCGCAGGTAAGCCAGGTGTTTGTCGTGCCGCTGGCGGACCGCGAATTTGGGCATCGTCCGGTGGCAATTATCGAAGGCGAGGCCGGGTTAGCGTTAAGTAGCCTTGACGCGTGGGTGAGCGATAAACTGGCGCGATTCCAGCAGCCGGTACGCTGGCTCACACTGCCGCCGCGCTTTAAAAACGGGGGAATCAAAATCTCGCGTCGCGCGTTGCAACAATGGGTGGATGGCGAAGAAGCTTAGCGATGGCGGCGGTGTGTGTCTCAACCGCCGTAACGCTATAAAGACTACAGCGCTGGAAAAGCCGTTAAAGCAGACCTTTTTGCGTAAGTGTAGCGCGCGTCGCCACGTTTAAATCGTACTTCGCCAAATCCTGCGGCTTCACCCAGGCATGGTCCTGGAACTCCTCGTTCAGAACAATCTCCCGGTTTGCCGCCACACAATCAAAAATCAAATAGATCATGTAGATCTCTTCCTGACGGCCATCGGCATAGGTTTTAATGCGCACGTCGTCGCGGAAAGTCCACGGAGTAATGGTGGTTATCGTAAGCTTTTCACCGAGCTCTTCGGCAATTTCGCGGCGCAGCGCCTGCCCCATGGTTTCGCCAGGCTCCATACCGCCGCCGGATAACGCCCACTGGCCGGGAAATACGCCACGGTTATCAGCCATTTTACACAGTAAATACGACCCTTCATTTTCAATAAGCGGGCACACGATAGTCCGTTGACGCATGGTTATATCCTTACAGGGAAGAGGGAACTGAGTGTAACGCAATGGAAGGAAAAGCGGGGGCCTGGACTCCCGCTTGTGGCTTATTTCGCGGCTTTGATCTTTTCAAGCGCGGCGGCAACGCCTGCGCCATAGTGCGGATGCACTTCGCTGAACAGGCCAATCTGACGCTGCTGAATAAATTCAGGCACATCTTTCAGATCGGCCGCGATACGCTGGAACATGCGCTGATGTTCGTCCTCACTTAATAACTCGAACAATTTACGCGGCTGGCTAAAATAGTCGTTATCTTCGCGATGATTCCAGTGGTCGGCTGCGCCTTCCAGGGATAACGGCGGTTCGCTGAAATCAGGCTGCTCCTGGAAAACGCCAAAGCTATTAGGTTCGTATGTAGGGCCATTGCCGCTGTTGCCATCAATACGCATCGCGCCGTCGCGATGGTAGTTATGGAAAGGGCAGCGCGGTTTGTTGACCGGGATCTGATGATGGTTGACGCCTAAACGATAACGGTGGGCATCGCCATACGAGAACAGACGGCCCTGTAGCATCCTGTCCGGCGAGAAACCAATACCCGGCACTACGTTTGCCGGTGACATCGCCACCTGTTCTACCTCGGCAAAATAGTTGTCCGGGTTGCGGTTTAACTCCATCTCGCCCACTTCAATCAGCGGGTAATCGCTGTGCGGCCAGACTTTGGTGAGATCGAACGGGTTATACGGGGTTTGCGACGCTTCAGCCTCCGGCATTATCTGGACGTACAGCTTCCAGCGCGGGAAATCGCCTTTTTCGATATGTTCGAACAGGTCTCGCTGCGAGCTTTCTCTGTCTTCCGCCACCAGACGTTTGGCTTCGTCATCCATCAGGTTCACGATGCCCTGCTGGGATTTAAAATGGAATTTGACCCAGAAACGCTCATTGTTGGCGTTGATAAAGCTAAACGTGTGGCTGCCAAAGCCGTGCATGGTGCGATAGGAGCCAGGCAAACCACGGTCGCTGAAATCGATAGTAAGCTGGTGGAGTGATTCGGGCTGGAGCGAGAAGAAATCCCACTTGTACGTGTTATTGCGCAGGTTAGTACGCGGGTCACGTTTTACCACGTGGTTCAAATCCGGGAATTTCAGCGGATCGCGCAGATAAAACACGGGCGTATTGTTGCCAACAAGGTCCCAGTTGCCTTCTTCGGTGTAAAACTTAATTGAGAAGCCCCGGATATCGCGCTCGGCATCGGCCGCGCCGCGCTCCCCGGCAACGGTAGAAAAACGGATAAACAAGTCGGTTTTTTTACCGATTTGCGAAAACAGTTTCGCGCGGGTAAATGCGGTGATGTCGTGTGTAACGGTAAAGGTGCCGTAGGCGCCAGATCCTTTTGCGTGCATACGGCGCTCGGGAATAACCTCACGGTCAAAATGTGCCAGTTTCTCAAGGAACCAGACGTCCTGAAGCAGCATCGGGCCGCGTGGGCCTGCCGTCGCGACGTTATTATTATGTGCAACCGGCGCGCCTGATGCGGTGGTTAATCCTTTTTTGGTCATTGCCTATCTCCTGAATGAAAGTAACCTTTATTTCCATGTGACTACTCAACGTCACCATGGCGCTATTTTTTAAAATGTTCCTTGATCGATAACAATGACGCTTTCCCTATCGCAAATATCGCTCGGGTTTTTTTCTTAAAAAAATGTTCTTTTTCAATTCTTTACACTTAACCTATCAATGAAATAGACGGATGCATTGCTATGCCCTGGGATAAAGGTACAATGCGCCGTTTTACGCATTGGCGTGGAATTAGCGGGACGTTTTCGTTGGGGCGAAAGGAATGAAAAAATTATTACTGACCGGCGCGGCCGGTTTTATGTTGGTTTCTCTGTCTGCGAGTGCAATTAGCATCGGTGGCCAGGCGGGCGAAAAATATACCAATATCACCGTGGGCATGGGAACGGATACCAGCGGTCTGGCGCTGAGCGGCAACTGGGCGCATAACGACGATCATGGCGATATCGCCGGTCTGGGGCTGGGCTTGAATCTTCCGCTGGGGCCGTTTATGGCGACCGTCGGCGGCAAAGGTATCTATCTGAACCCAAATGAGGGGGATGAAGGCTACGCCGTGGCGGCAGGTGGCGGACTGAGCTGGAAACTGAGCGACAGCTTCAGCATATTTGGGGATTACTACTACTCTCCGGACTCACTCTCAAGCGGTGTGAATGACTATCAGGAAGCCAGCGCGGGCGCGCGTTTTACCGTTATGCGTCCCTTAAGCGTGGAAGCGGGTTACCGTTATATCAATATGACGGGTAAAGACGGCGATGCCGACAGCAAACTGGCTGACGGTCCGTATGTTGGCGTCAGCGCGCACTTCTGATCCACTCTGACGCGGCGTTCTGCCGCGTCATCTCCTGCAATTTCTCCGCTCGCTTGCGCTATAGTAGGGCGTTCCCATCTCGCGGAGAAAATAATGTTAAAAGTAGAAATGCTGTCAACGGGCGACGAAGTGCTGCATGGTCAAATCGTTGATACCAATGCCGCCTGGCTCGCCGATTATTTTTTTAACCATGGTGTACCGCTGTCTCGTCGCAATACCGTTGGCGACAAACTCGAGGATCTGGTGGACGTACTGCGCGAGCGCAGCCAGCATGCCGATATTCTGATTGTGAACGGCGGCCTTGGGCCGACCAGTGACGACCTGAGCGCCGAAGCCGCAGCCCAGGCATTGGGTGAAGAGCTGGTGCTGCATGAAGCGTGGCTTGACCATATGGCACGTTTTTTTGAAGAACGTGGTCGCGTCATGGCGCCGAGCAACCGCAAACAGGCGATGATCCCCGCCAGCAGTGAAATGATCGATAACCCCGTTGGCACTGCGTGCGGATTTGCTATTACGCTGAATCGCTGCCGTATCTATTTTACCCCTGGCGTTCCTGTTGAATTCAAGCAAATGGTGCAACAAGAAATCCTGCCGCGCCTGCGAAAGCACTTTACCTTACCGTCCGCGCCCGTATGCCTGCGCTTAACCACCTTTGGCCGTTCGGAAAGCGATCTGGCTCAGAGTCTTGATGGCCTGCCTCTTCCGCCGGATGTGGTTATCGGTTATCGCTCATCCATGCCGATTATTGAACTAAAACTGACCGGCCCCGGTGAACAGCGCGCCGCGATGGAAGCCCTCTGGCCGGAAATCCGCAACGTCGCGGGTGAAAGCGTAATTTTTGAGGGGACCGAAGGCCTGCCGGCGCAAATCGCCCGTCGCCTCCATGAGCGTCAGCTTAGCATTACCTTAAGCGAGCAGTTCACTGGCGGCCTGCTGGCGTTACAGCTTTCCCGCGAAAACGCGCCGTTACTGGCCAGTGAAGTGGTGCCCGCGCAACAAGAAACCTTGATTCAAACCGCCCACTGGATAGCAGAACGACGGATTAACCATTTCGCCGGTCTGGCGCTGGCCGTTTCCGGGCTTGAAGAAGATCACCTTAATTTCGCGCTTTCAACCCCTGAAGGTACGCACGCGCTGCGGGTGAAGTTCAACGCCACGCGTCACAGCATTCAGGTGCGTCAGGAAGTGTGCGCCATGATGGCGCTGAATATTCTGCGCCGCTGGCTGATGGATAAAGATATCGCCACCGATCATGGCTGGATAAACGTCGTGGAAGCGGAGTTTATTGCATAAAGATATCGCAGGGCACCTGTCCCGGCGCTTACCCGCCTGCCTGAACAGGCGGGTAAGGCGTTACGCGAGCGCCTGCGCTAACAGCGTAATTGGGTGTTCGCAGCGTTTGCTGGTGGACATTTCGATTTGCCATTTGCAGGTTTCGCAGTCGGTTATCACCATGTCTACACCGCTTTCTTCTATCTGCTTAAACAGGGGTTCGCCAATAGCCTGCGACGTGGGGTAATTCTCCGATTTGAAACCGTAGGTGCCGGCAATGCCGCAGCAGCGCGAATCCAGTACCACCACTTCCACGCCGGGAATACGTTTTAACAGCTCCAGGGTGTAAATCGCCCAGCCCATTTTTTCCATATGACACGGGGTGTGATAAGCCACGCGCAGCGGCTTGTGCTTCAGATTAAGCGTGGCGCCGTCTTCCAGCCGTCGCCACAGAAAACGCGTGGCAAGTTCAATGCTGTCGCGAAGCGGTGTGGTGTCTACATCCAGAACATGGGGATATTCATCGCGCAGCGTAAATGTGCAGGTGGAAGAGGTGGCAATCACCGGTAACTGGCGTTCAACAATCGCCTCCTCCAGCGAACGGGCATTTACCCGCGCCTGTTTGCGCGCTTTGTCGACAAAACCATTGGCGATAAGCGGGACGCCGCAGCATTTTTCTTTGCTAAGAAGCGTTACGCCGATATTCATGGCATTGAAGACCTTGACCAGGTCTTTGCCAAGCGTGGCGTTATTGTAATTGACGTAGCAGCCATGAAAGAACGCCACTTTATCGGCGTACTGCGCCTGGGCCGCCGCCTGTTTGCGATACCACTGACGGAACGTGCCGAATGCGTATTTCGGCAAGGTGCGGCGATGGTCGATTTTTAAGGCGGTATCAAGTAACTGACGCACCGGTTTCATCCCGGTCGCGGCGTTAACCAGCGGCGCGAACGGCGTAGAGAGCGTACCCATAAGATCGGTATGGCTGAGCAGCGTATCGCGTAACGACGGGTTATGCGGCGCATAGTTCGCCCGGGCGCGCTGAATAATATCGCCAATTTTTACATCCGACGGGCAGGCCACTTCGCAGCGCTTGCAGTTGGTGCAATATTTTAATGCCTCGTCATAAAGCGTCGGATCTTTAAGGCGCAGGCGCGCGCCGTCAGGTCCGGCCTGTTTCGGCCCAGGATAGTGCGGATTGGCGCGGCTTACCGGGCAGGCGGTAGTGCAAACGGTGCATTTAATGCAGCTTTCGAAACCGGTCTCCAGCAGGCTCATAATCTGCTCCCTGTAGTGATAATTTGTTGGGCGGCATGAAGCGCGGTGATGGCGCAAACGCCGCCCCCGCAGCCCTGGCTTATAGGATCAAACCCGCCCAGTACGGTGCCGATGGCATATAACCCGGCGACGACTTCGCCGTGACGTGCCGGCTGAAGTTGGGCATTGGTTTTTACGCCGATAGACTGCCAGGGTTGAGAGTGGAAAAAATCAGGATGACTCCAGTCGCCCCCGGCGGCGTAATCATGGAGATCCAAATCGAATATCGCCTCGCGGACCCGCTGGCGTTCAGCGACAAGACCGTTACTAAAAAAGCTGCCGCTGGCTAATACCACATGGCGGGCCTTAAGCGGAATATCGCCATGATTACGCGTCCAGACCTGATGCAGCCCCGACGTGTCATGCGTCACGCTGGTCACCGCGTCGCCGTCCATAATAATGCCGCCACACTTGCGGAAATAACGAGCCAGCGCGTTATACATCCGCATACCGGGTACCGATGGCGGTAGGGTAGGAATAAAATGGAGCGCGCAAGGCAGAGCCTGTTGCAACTGGGCGGGAAGGCCGGGTTGCTCAAGGCCGACAACCGCGGGCAACAACAGCGCGTCGTAACCGGATGCCAGCGCCGTCAGCTCCTGTAATAATTGCTGGGTATAGCGTGGGTCGTCTAGCATACGTGCGATATTCACCGAGCGAAATTCGCTGGGATTCTGACGTAATACATCAAGCACGGGCAGCGCCAGTTCAGCGGTATCGGCGTCGATATTTTGCTGTTTTAATCCTTCGGCGACCATCAATGGCTCAAAGTCCAAAAACCCGGCGATGCCTACGACCCGAATACGTTTTCCGGTAAGTGGCGCGCAAGGCGCGTCCTGCTGGCTCAGCCAGGCGGTACGCCATAGTCCAAGCGGCGTCAAACGTGAATGGGCATAGCGCCAGTGGCCCTGAAGCGTAAGCCCGGCGCGGGCTAAAAGCGCTTCAGTCTCATCGGCATAATTTAATACCGCCGCTGTGCCCAGTTGGGCATAGGGATGCTCTGGCGAGCGGCTCGCTAATTCGCAAAGCCCGGTTTCGATATCGCTAATCGGCGTGCCGTCGGCGAGATGGCTTAGCAAATCCAGCGAGCCGGAGGAGAAGTGCAGCGCGCTCTGTCCGCGACTGACAATAGCGCAGCGCAGGCCCGCTTCACCAAGCTTAATGCCGCAAATCAGTCCTGCGAGGCCGCCGCCAATAATGGTTGCATCAAATTTCATGGCGCTGCTCCTTTTCCAGACCACATAAACCCTGATAAACCCAGCGCGTAAATTCCGCTTCACGCAGCGCGTCACCGAAAGCGACGGGAGCTATCCCTTTCCAGCGTTCATTCAGGAACCGTGATAATTCGTGGCAGGATTGCATCCCGCTCAGGACGCCGAAACGCTGCAATAAACCCGCGGCGCGACAGGCGCATAATTCGCCCTGGCAGGTGCCCATACCGACACGGGTGCGGCGGCGTAAATCCACAAGCTTTGTGACCGCGAGCGATTCAACGGCGTAGCGAACTTCGCTGGCGGTGACTGCTTCGCATTCACAGACCAGACTTTGATTCAGCCGCTCATCGTTCAGCCATTCCGTGGCGCGCTCGCCGTGGCGATAAACGGCAGAGCCGCGCAGCACAGGCGGCAGAGAAATAACTTTGCGTAAGGTAGTTTCAGGTTCTTCACGCGAGCCAGGCAGCGGCACACTGGCGGTAGAGCAGGGTACGGTATTGCCAAGTTTGCGGCATACCGCGTCGGTGGCCCATTCTGCCATCAGCCGGTAGGTCATTAACTTCCCGCCAGTGATCGTGACAAACCCCTCCAGCCCGTCGCGTTCGGCATGATCAAACAACACGATGCCGCGGCTGACATTGCGCCCGCTTGGGTCGTCGTCGGTCGCCACCAAGGGCCGTACGCCGGAATAGGCGCGAAGAATACGGGTTTGCGCCATGCGTGGCGCCAGTTTTGCCCCTTCACGCAGCAAAATATCGACTTCGCTTGCGGTGACGCGGGTATTGTCGATTTGATCGTAGTCGACGCGGCTTGAGGTCGTACCGATAAGCGAAATGGTGTCGCCGGGAACTAAAATATCGGCATCGGCGGGCTTGCGGCAGCGGTTAATCACGTGCTGATTAATACGATGGCCGAGGATCAGTAATGCGCCTTTCGCCGGCAGCATGCGGATACGCAAATCGGCATATTCAGCAATATGCGCTCCCCAAATCCCGGCGGCGTTTACAACCACCTCCACAAAGATTTCACGCGTTTCGCCATGTTGATGGTCGAAAACGCGCACGCCGCGGATACGATCGTTGTGACGGATAAGCCCGGTGACTTCATGCCAGGTATAAAGCACCGCGCCGTGTTCGCGCGCATCCAGCATATTCGCGGTCGTCAGGCGAAAGGGATCGACAGTACCGTCGGGTACCTTTACGCAACCGACAAGCGCCGGGTTAACGCTGGGTTCAATCTTTAACGCCTCCTGCGCGCTCAGGAGTTCCGTATCAATGCCGGCGCTCTCGCAGGCCGTGAGAAACTGCGCCTGCCACTCGAAAGAGTCTTCCGGCAGCGTAATGAACAGACCGCCGGTCGGTTCAATGCAGTGACGCGCGACTTTTTTAAGAATGCGGTTTTCAGCAATACATTCCCGTGCTGATTCAGGGTCGTTCACCGCATAACGCGCGCCGCTATGCAACAACCCGTGGTTACGCCCTGTCGCGCCGGTAGCAAAGTCATGGCGCTCCAGTAAGATGGCCTTGAGGCCGCGTCGCGCGCAGTCTCTGGCGATACCTGCACCGGTCGCGCCGCCGCCGATAATCACCACATCTGCTTGTTCTGGTCCCATCGCCTCATCCTCTTAAAGCTCTGCTGATGTAAACAGTTAGCCACATAATTGATAAGGTTTGTTTGATAACGAGCAAATTCGAGCGGAAAACGAAAATATATTCCTGTGATATGTGTCTTTATGTTCGATTGTAATAAAACTGAAACAATTTGTGCGACGTTTCACAGCATTTGCATCTAATTTTGATTACCATCACGCTCGGAAAAGAAAATTTCCGCCTTTTTATTCTTATTTAAGTACTTATCTGGGGCCAGGAGAGAACAATGTTAAGTATCTTTAAACCTGCGGGGCATACAGCAAGACTGCCCGCAGAAAAGATTGATCCCGTTTACCGCCGGTTACGCTGGCAGATTTTCATGGGGATATTTTTTGGTTACGCGGCTTACTATCTGGTGCGTAAAAACTTCGCGCTGGCGATGCCGTACTTGATTGAGCAAGGCTTTTCCAGAGGGGATCTCGGTTTCGCGCTATCGGGTATCTCTATTGCCTACGGGTTTTCGAAATTCATCATGGGGTCGGTTTCTGACCGCTCTAACCCCCGCGTCTTTTTACCGGCCGGTTTGATTCTGGCGGCGGCGGTGATGCTGTTTATGGGTTTCGTACCCTGGGCGACATCGAGCATTGCCATCATGTTTGTGCTGTTGTTCCTGTGCGGCTGGTTCCAGGGAATGGGGTGGCCGCCATGCGGACGCACCATGGTGCACTGGTGGTCGCAGAAAGAGCGTGGCGGGATTGTTTCTGTATGGAACTGCGCGCACAACGTGGGCGGCGGGATCCCTCCGTTACTGTTCCTGCTCGGTATGGCCTGGTTTAACGACTGGCATGCCGCGCTGTATATGCCTGCGTTTGCCGCAATTGTCGTGGCGCTGTTCGCATTCGCGCTGATGCGCGATACCCCACAATCCTGCGGTTTACCGCCGATTGAAGAGTATAAAAACGATTATCCGGATGACTACAGCGATAAGCACGAAGAAGAGCTAACCGCGAAGCAGATTTTCATGCAGTACGTGCTGCCTAACAAACTGCTGTGGTATATCGCTATCGCTAACGTGTTTGTCTATCTGCTGCGTTACGGCATCCTGGACTGGTCGCCGACCTACCTCAGAGAAGTGAAGCATTTCGCGCTGGATAAATCCTCCTGGGCTTACTTCCTGTATGAGTACGCAGGGATCCCGGGCACGCTGCTTTGCGGTTGGATGTCGGATAAAGTGTTCAAAGGCAACCGTGGGGCAACCGGCGTGTTCTTTATGACGCTGGTTACCATTGCGACGGTGGTGTACTGGCTTAACCCGGCAGGTAATCCTGGCGTGGATATGGCGTGCATGATCATTATCGGCTTCCTGATTTACGGCCCGGTAATGTTGATTGGTTTGCATGCGCTTGAACTGGCCCCGAAAAAAGCGGCGGGAACGGCGGCAGGCTTCACCGGTCTGTTTGGCTATCTCGGCGGTTCGGTTGCCGCGAGCGCCATCGTCGGTTACACCGTGGATTTCTTCGGCTGGGACGGCGGCTTTATGGTCATGATCGGCGGCAGTGTGCTTGCGGTATTGCTGTTAATCGTGGTCATGATTGGTGAGCGTAAGCATCATCGAGAAATGCTCGCGAAACGCGGGTAAATAAAAAAGGCTGAGTCGCGAGGCTCAGCCTTTTCTCTTTCTAGAGTTCGATTTCAATATCGCCCTGCGCTTTGCAACAGCAGGGAAGAATGTCGCCCGGTTCCATAAACGCCAGCGGCTCTATAAGCCAGGTGACTTCACCGGCATGGAGACGGCAGCGGCAGGAGCCGCAATACCCTTCCCGACACTGATATTCCACGGCAATCTTATGCGATTCCAGCGCCGCCAGCAGAGAAGGGTGTTCATCCTGGCACAGTAACTCTGCGCCAGTGATGCGAAGCGTAATACGGCCCATATTAAAGCTGGAAGTTACTCAGATCGTCGGTGTCCACTTCCGAGTCAATCTGGCCGACCAGATAAGAACTCACTTCCACTTCCTGCGGCGCAACCTGCACGTTATCTGACACCAGCCAGGTATTAATCCAGGGGATCGGATTAGAGCGGGTTTTGAACGGCAGATCGAGGCCCACCGCCTGCATACGGATGTTGGTGATGTATTCCACGTACTGGCAAAGAATGTCTTTATTAAGACCAATCATGGAGCCGTCGCGGAACAGGTAATCGGCCCACTCTTTCTCTTGCTGCGCTGCCAGCACAAACAGATCGTAGGACTCCTGTTTACACTCTTCGGCGATTTCTGCCATTTCCGGGTCATCAGCGCCAGAACGCATCAGGTTCAGCATATGCTGTGTACCGGTAAGATGCAGCGCTTCATCACGGGCAATCAGGCGAATAATTTTGGCGTTACCTTCCATCAGTTCGCGCTCGGCGAAAGCGAAAGAACAGGCGAAGCTGACGTAAAAACGAATCGCTTCCAGCGCGTTGACACTCATCAGGCACAAATACAGTTGCTTCTTAAGGCTGCGCAGATTCACGGTTACGGTTTTGCCGTTCACCGTGTGCGTGCCTTCACCCAAAAGATGCCAGTAGCTGGTCATCTCAATGAGATCGTCGTAGTAACCGGAGATATCTTTGGCGCGTTTTAAGATCTCATCATTGGTGACGATATCATCAAACACAATCGCCGGATCGTTGACGATGTTGCGGATGATGTGCGTGTAGGAGCGCGAGTGAATCGTCTCGGAGAACGCCCAGGTTTCCACCCATGTTTCCAGCTCAGGAATGGAAATGAGCGGCAGCAGCGCCACGTTAGGGCTACGGCCCTGAATGGAATCCAGCAGCGTTTGGTATTTCAGATTGCTGATAAAGATGTGTTTTTCGTGGTCCGGCAACGCCTGGTAGTCGATACGATCGCGGGAAACATCCACTTCTTCCGGGCGCCAGAAGAAAGAGAGTTGCTTTTCGATCAGCTTTTCGAAGATGTCATATTTTTGCTGATCGTAGCGGGCCACGTTAACCGACTGGCCAAAAAACATGGGTTCCAGCAACTGGTCGTTTTTGGTCTGTGAAAAGGTGGTGTATGCCATGTATAAGAGTCCTGTCTTACGGAATAAAGGCGGGGAAATCCCCGCCCTGATTTTTTAGATTTTGCACGCGCCGCTTTCGCAGCCGTCATCCTGAATGGATGGGGCCAGATCGTCCTGCGCATCCTCCGCACCGTCGCGGGTGTTTTGATAGTACAGCGTTTTCACGCCGAATTTGTAGGCGGTGAGCAAGTCTTTGAGCAGTTGCTGCATCGGCACTTTACCTGACGGGAAGCGCGTCGGGTCATAGTTGGTGTTCGCCGAAATCGACTGGTCGATAAACTTCTGCATGATGCCTACCAGCTGGAGATAACCGTCGTTATTCGGCATTTCCCACAGCAGTTCGTAGTTGTCTTTCAAATGCTCGTAGTCCGGCACCACCTGACGCAGAATGCCGTCTTTCGACGCTTTAATGCTGACATGACCGCGCGGCGGCTCAATGCCGTTGGTGGCGTTGGAGATCTGCGAAGAGGTCTCAGACGGCATTAACGCAGAGAGCGTGGAGTTTCGAAGACCGTGCGTTTTAATAGACTCGCGCAGCGCTTCCCAGTCCAGATGCAGGGTTTCACTGGTAATCGCATCCAGATCCTTTTTATAGGTATCGATAGGCAAAATACCCTGGCTGTACGTGGTTTCGTTAAACCACGGGCACGCGCCTTGCTCTTTAGCCAGCTCATTAGAAGCTTTCAACAGGTAGTACTGAATGGCTTCAAAGGTTTTGTGGGTCAGGTTATTGGCGCTGCCGTCGGAATAACGTACGCCGTGCTTCGCCAGATAATAGGCATAGTTAATCACGCCAATACCCAGGGTACGACGACCCATGGCGCCACGTTTAGCGGCCAGAATCGGGTAGTCTTGATAATCGAGCAGCGCGTCCAGCGCACGTACCGCAAGCGTTGCCAGCTCTTCAAGATCGTCCAGTGAGTCGATAGCGCCGAGGTTAAACGCCGACAGGGTGCACAGTGCGATTTCACCGTTTTCGTCGTTGACATCATTAAGCGGTTTGGTCGGCAGGGCGATTTCCAGGCACAGGTTGGACTGGCGCACCGGCGCGACAACCGGATCGAACGGGCTGTGGGTATTGCAATGGTCAACGTTCTGGATGTAGATACGGCCCGTGGAGGCGCGTTCCTGCATCATCAGTGAGAACAGTTCAACCGCTTTCACGCGTTGTTTACGGATGCTGTCGTCTTTTTCGTATTTGGTGTACAGACGCTCGAATTCGTCCTGATCGGCAAAAAACGCGTCATACAGGCCCGGTACATCAGAGGGGCTGAACAGGGTGATGTCCTCGCCCTTCAGCAGGCGGGTGTACATCAGCTTGTTAATCTGCACGCCATAGTCCATATGACGCACGCGGTTGCCTTCCACGCCACGGTTGTTTTTCAACACCAGCAGGCTTTCAACTTCCAAATGCCACATCGGGTAGAACAGCGTCGCCGCGCCGCCGCGTACGCCGCCCTGGGAGCAGGATTTCACCGCCGTCTGGAAATGCTTATAGAACGGGATGCAGCCGGTGTGGAACGCTTCGCCGCCGCGGATCGGGCTGCCCAGCGCACGGATGCGGCCTGCGTTGATGCCGATACCGGCGCGCTGGGAAACGTATTTCACAATCGCGCTGGAGGTGGCGTTAATGGAATCCAGGCTGTCGCCGCACTCGATCAGTACACAGGAGCTGAATTGACGGGTCGGGGTACGCACGCCAGACATAATAGGCGTCGGCAGCGAAATCTTAAACTGCGATACCGCGTCGTAAAAACGCTTCACGTAGTCCAGACGGGTTTCACGCGGGTAGTTTGAGAACAGACACGCGGCGACCAGGATGTAGAGGAACTGCGCGCTTTCGTAAATTTCTCCGGTCACGCGGTTCTGGACCAGGTATTTGCCTTCAAGCTGCTTCACGGCCGCGTAGGAGAAGTTCATATCACGCAGGTGATCGATAAAACCGTCCATCTGCTGGAACTCTTCTTCCGTGTAGTCTTCCAGCAGATGTCTGTCGTATTTGCCAAGCTCAATCATCTTCACAACGTGGTCGTAAAGTTTTGGCGGCTCAAACTGACCGTAGGCTTTTTTACGCAGATGGAAAATGGCCAGACGGGCGGCCAAGTACTGATAATCCGGCGCATCACGGGAAATTAAATCCGCTGCCGCTTTGATGATGGTTTCATGGATATCGGAGGTTTTGATGCCGTCATAAAACTGGATGTGCGAGCGCAACTCGACTTGCGAGACCGACACGTTGTTCAACCCTTCCGCAGCCCAATCGAGCACGCGGTGAATTTTATCCAGATTGATACGCTCCTGGCGGCCGTCGCGTTTTGTAACCAGCAGACTCTGATTCATGTTTACCTGTCCGTGAATGTCCGTGAAAAAAGAAAATATCCCCCCGTTTATCCACATTTCGGGTTTTGTGATCAAACCTGTGGATAAATACTATATATGGGGTCTGGGAGTTAAGTGAAACGCTATATGGTGAGTATTGTAGTAAGGATTCTTTTGAGAACAAGAGTTGATTTTGATGTTAATTTGAGGTTACGAAACGCGGGTTTTCGCTAAGTGCACGTGTCATAAGGCCTAAGGCACCTGTCAATAACTTGGAAAAAAAAATCAAAATTTGATCGAATGCTGATTTCCTGGTCGTTAAACGTTTTTGCGCAACGCCAGGTTGCGCAAAAACCCCAGGCAAAAACTTATTGCGGATTCTGAATTCTGGCTTTGGTATGCAACATATAGTTAACATCTACCCCTGGGCCGAGACTAAACCGGTTGGTCAGCGGGTTAAAATGTAGCCCGGTCATATGGCATTCCTGCAACGGCGTGTTGTCCACCCAACTTAGCAGTTCGGCAGGCTTAATAAATTTCTTAATATCGTGGGTACCTTTGGGCACCATGCGCAAGATGTATTCAGCGCCGACCACCGCCATCAACCAGGCTTTGCCGTTGCGGTTGAGGGTGGAAAAGAAGACATGACCGCCGGGTTTGACCAACTGCGCGCAGGCGTTAACCACCGAAGCCGGATCCGGGACATGCTCCAGCATCTCCATACAGGTGACAACATCGTACCGGGCAGGATGCTGAGCCGCATGGTCTTCAACGGTTTCCTGAACGTAATCCACCGCAACACCGCTTTCCAGTGCATGTAACCGTGCGACTTGCAACGGCTCGGTGCCCATATCCAGACCCGTGACCGTAGCCCCCATGCGTGCCATGCTTTCGCTCAGGATGCCGCCGCCGCAACCGACGTCTAATACGCTTTTGCCGAACAGGCCGCCGGCGCGTTCTGTGATATACCCCAGTCGCAGCGGGTTAATGCGATGCAGGGGCTTAAACTCGCCTTCCGTATCCCACCAGCGCGAGGCAACAGCTTCAAATTTGGCGATTTCGCCCCGATCGACATTATGCGAAACCGGTGGTTTTTCGGCATTCATCAGCGCTCTTACTCCTTTGTTCTGAATTGTCCCGAGTATAACAGGCGAAAGCGGGTAATAAACCCTTCCCTGAGGTCATTCGACTTACCGAAATTAGGCGTACTGTGTTATAATTTGCGACCTTTGATTCCGGGACACAGTAGAGGGATAACGGTCAGATGAGCGACCTTGCCAGAGAAATTACACCGGTCAACATTGAGGAAGAGCTTAAGAGCTCCTATCTGGATTACGCGATGTCGGTTATTGTCGGCCGCGCGCTTCCGGATGTCCGAGATGGCCTGAAACCGGTTCACCGTCGCGTACTTTTCGCCATGAACGTTTTAGGCAATGACTGGAATAAAGCCTACAAAAAATCCGCGCGCGTCGTGGGTGACGTCATCGGTAAATACCACCCCCATGGTGACTCCGCGGTTTATGACACTATCGTTCGTATGGCGCAGCCTTTTTCCCTGCGTTATATGCTGGTCGACGGCCAGGGTAACTTCGGTTCCATCGACGGCGACTCTGCGGCGGCGATGCGTTACACCGAAATCCGCTTAGCGAAAATTGCCCATGAACTCATGGCCGATCTCGAAAAAGAGACGGTCGATTTTGTCGACAACTATGACGGCACGGAAAAAATTCCGGACGTTATGCCGACCAAAATTCCGAACTTGTTGGTTAACGGTTCTTCCGGTATCGCGGTTGGCATGGCGACTAACATTCCGCCTCATAACCTGACCGAAGTGATCAACGGCTGCCTTGCCTTCATCGATGATGAAGACATCAGCGTTGAAGGCCTGATGGAACACATTCCGGGTCCAGATTTCCCGACTGCCGCCATTATCAATGGCCGTCGTGGCATTGAAGAAGCTTACCGCACCGGTCGCGGCAAAATTTATATTCGCGCCCGCGCTGAAGTTGAAGCGGACGCCAAAACCGGTCGTGAAACCATCATCGTTCATGAAATTCCTTATCAGGTGAACAAAGCGCGCCTGATTGAGAAAATCGCCGAACTGGTGAAAGACAAACGCGTTGAAGGTATCAGCGCGCTGCGTGACGAGTCCGATAAAGACGGCATGCGCATCGTGATTGAAATCAAACGCGACGCGGTGGGCGAGGTTGTACTGAACAACCTCTACTCCCAGACTCAGCTTCAGGTCTCTTTCGGTATCAACATGGTTGCCTTGCACCATGGCCAGCCGAAGATAATGAACCTGAAAGATATTCTGTCTGCGTTTGTTCGTCACCGTCGTGAAGTGGTGACGCGTAGGACTATTTTTGAACTGCGTAAAGCTCGCGATCGCGCCCATATCCTGGAAGCGTTGGCGATTGCGCTGGCCAACATCGATCCGATTATCGAGCTGATTCGCCGCGCGCCGACCCCTGCGGAAGCAAAAGCGGGCCTGATCGCGCAATCGTGGGATCTGGGCAACGTTGCCGCCATGCTCGCCGGTGCTGGCGATGATGCCGCACGTCCTGAGTGGCTGGAGCCGGAATTCGGTATTCGCGACGGCAAATATTGGTTAACGGAGCAACAGGCACAAGCCATTCTTGATTTGCGCCTGCAAAAACTCACCGGCCTTGAGCATGAAAAACTGCTTGAGGAATACAAAGAACTGCTGACGCAGATTGCCGAGCTGTTACATATTCTCGGCAGTGCCGATCGTCTGATGGAAGTGATCCGCGAAGAGCTGGAACTGGTGCGCGATCAGTTCGGCGATAATCGTCGTACGGAAATCACCGCCAACACCGCCGATATCAATATCGAAGATCTGATTAGCCAGGAAGACGTTGTGGTCACGCTGTCGCATCAGGGCTACGTGAAATATCAGCCGCTCTCGGATTACGAAGCGCAGCGCCGTGGCGGTAAAGGCAAATCAGCCGCGCGCATTAAAGAAGAAGACTTTATTGACCGCCTGCTGGTGGCTAACACCCATGACACGATCCTTTGTTTCTCAAGCCGGGGTCGGTTGTACTGGATGAAAGTCTACCAACTGCCGGAAGCCAGCCGTGGCGCGCGTGGACGTCCTATCGTCAACCTGTTGCCGCTTGAAGCGAACGAACGTATCACTGCGATCCTGCCGGTACGTGAGTATGCAGAAGGCGTTAACGTGTTTATGGCGACGGCCAGCGGCACCGTTAAGAAAACGGCGCTTAAAGAGTTTAGCCGTCCGCGCACCGCGGGCATTATCGCCGTCAATCTCAACGAGGGCGATGAGCTCATCGGTGTGGATCTGACGTCTGCCAGCGATGAAGTCATGCTGTTCTCCGCGCAGGGGAAAGTGGTGCGCTTTAAAGACGACGCGGTGCGCCCGATGGGCCGTACGGCGACCGGCGTTCGCGGTATCCGTCTGATGGATGGCGACAGCGTAGTATCGCTTATCGTACCGCGTGGCGAAGGTGCCATTCTGACCGTGACGCAAAACGGCTACGGTAAACGCACGGCGGCGGATGAATATCCGACCAAGTCTCGTGCGACTAAAGGCGTTATCTCAATCAAAGTCACCGATCGTAACGGCCCTGTGGTTGGCGCTGTTCAGGTGGATGATTGCGATCAGATCATGATGATTACCGATGCCGGCACGTTAGTGCGTACCCGCGTATCAGAAATCAGCATCGTGGGTCGTAACACCCAGGGCGTGATCCTCATCCGCACCGCGGAAGATGAAAACGTGGTGGGTCTGCAACGCGTCGCCGAGCCGGTGGATGACGAAGAGCTGGACAGCATCGATGGTACTGTCGCAGAAGGTGATGATGAAATCGCACCTGAAGCGGATACCGACGACGATGCGGCTGACGACGCGGAAGAATAATCGCTAACCGTCAGTCAATAAAAGGGCCGGGTTCTCCGGCCCTTTTTTATTGCCAACCGAAAACCACGTCCTGTGGGCGTGGTCATCAACCGGCGTTGGCTCTGCCTTATTGTCTTACGTCTGACAGATCAGACGGAGTGGTCTTTGTAGGGTGTTGATTACGGCCCCGTTGGGGCGGGATCACTACCGCGTTCCGGGACGGCTTTTCATTATCAACACCACCTCTATCAAGGTAACGATGCGTCACTGTCACCTCAGTTCATTCTTTCGACAATCATCGCTATCCCTTGTCCGCCGCCGATGCACAGCGTGGCCAGGCCGAACGTTTTATCCCGTGCCGCCAGCGCATGAAGCAGGGTAACCAGAATGCGCGCCCCGCTGGCCCCAATGGGGTGACCGAGGGCAATCGCGCCGCCGTTGACATTGACTTTTTCCATATCGAAATTCAGCAACTGTCCAACCGCCAGGAACTGTGCGGCGAAGGCTTCGTTGGCTTCAATTAAATCGATGTCGGTCAGCGTTAGCCCGGTTTGCTGCAATACATTCTGCGTCGCAGGCACTGGACCGAGGCCCATCATCGACGGTGCCACGCCGCCGCTGGCATACCCACGAATACGAGCCAGGGGCGTTAAGCCTGCCGCTCGTGCTGTTTCTTCGTCCATTATCACCAGTGCCGCCGCACCGTCGTTAATGCCGGAGGCGTTACCGGCGGTAACGGTGCCGTTTTTATCAAAAGCCGGGCGCAGCGACGCCAGACCATCCAGAGTGGTGCCCGCTTTGGGGAACTCATCGACGGCGAACTGGATTTCCGTTTTGCGACTTTTTACCGTTACCGGCACGATTTCGCGGGCAAACGTACCCGATTCAATGGCAGCCTGCGTTTTTTGCTGTGAATGTAATGCAGCTTCATCCTGCATCGCACGCGTAATGCCATACGCTTTGGCGACATTTTCCGCCGTTATCCCCATATGGTACCCCTCGGTGGCACACATCAGACCGTCGCGTAAAATCACGTCGGCAAGTTCGCCATTGCCCAGCCGGTAGCCCCAACGCGCTTTTGCATTCAGCAAATAGGGCGCCTGACTCATGCTTTCCATTCCTCCCGCCACCAGTGATTTTGCCTGGCCCGTCTGAATAGCTTGTGCCGCCAGCGCTACGCTTTTCAGCCCCGAACCGCACACTTTGTTTACCGTGAAAGCGCCAACTGTTTCTGGCAGGCCAGCTTGTAATAACGCCTGCCGCGCTGGGTTTTGCCCGAGCCCCGCCTGTAATACGTTGCCCATAATCGCTTCGTCAATCGGCTGCTCATTCAGCCCGGCGCGATGCAGGGCTTCTTTGATGACGATAGTTCCTAACTCTACCGCGCTGACCCCTGCCAGCGCGCCATTGAAACTGCCTATCGCCGTACGAACGGCGCTAACAATAACGGCATTTTTCATGTTCAATTCCTTATAGGTTCGCTGTCAGAAAAGCGTCAGACCGATAACAAAGATGACACAGGAGAACAGCAGAGCCGTAATGCAGTAGCCCATGATGTCGCGCACGCCGAGTCCGGCGATAGCCAGCGCGGGTAATGCCCAGAACGGTTGCGCCATATTCATCCACTGTTCGCCATAGGCGATGGCCATCACGGACTTACCGAGGTCTGCGCCCAGTGCCTGAGCGGCAGGCATCACGAATGGCCCCTGAATAACCCAGTGGCCGCCGCCTGATGGCACGGCGAAGTTGATCAGTGCAGAACTGAAAAAGGTCATGATCGGGAAGGTGTCTTTATTGGCGACGTTGATAAAAAACTCGGTGATAAGCCCGCCCAGTCCGGAGTGCTCCATCATCAACTGGATACCGGCGTAGAACGGGAATTGCACCAGAATGCCAGCGGTGCTGCGGGCGGCAGCGACAATAGCGCGCATATAGGCCATCGGGGTTTTATGCAGCAGCAAACCGGCAATCATAAACATCATATTGACGGTGTTGATGGTGATGTTGAACCCTTTCTCCGCGAAGTAATAACTGAGATAAACAATACCCAGTGCGCCAATGATCAGCGCCAGGATTCGACTCTCCTCCAGCCGTTCGGACGGCGGCGCGTCTTTTTGCAGTATTTTCTGAAAATCCGGCTCTTCCATCAGCAGTTCGGGATCGACGGAAACAACATCACCCGGCTTGGGCATCATCAGGCGGGTGACAAACGGCATGACCGCAATCAGGCCCAGTGTGATGAAAATATTAAAACCGGTAAATAGTGTCTGCCCGACCGGGATCAGGCCCGCGATGTGTTCCACCGGATTGCCAGGCGTCGCAGCCAGCAGCGGCATTGATCCAGAAAACCCGCCGCCCCACGTCAAAAAGCCGATGTAAGCGCAGGCGATCAGCAGTGGATAATCGGATCCGGGTACACGGCGTGCGACTTCGCGTGCGAACATTGCGCCGACCACCAGGCCAAAGCCCCAGTTGATGACGCACGCCACTGAGCCGAAGAATGTTACCAGCATTACACCTTGCACCGGCGTGCGGGCTGCAGAGGCGGCGGTGCGGAGGATTTTCTTCACCGGACCGGAACTGGCCAGCGCATGACCAGTGACGATGATCAGCGCCATCTGCATACCAAAGGCCAGCAGATTCCAGAATCCATCGCCCCACATTTTCACCATGCTGAGCGGGGTGTGAGGTGTCAGCCACAGTGCGACGCCAAACGTGATGAGCGTCAGCAGCATGGCAAAAATCAACGGGTCCGGAAGATAGCGGCTGACCAGACGCGTCATTAAACGGGAGATGCGACCAATCATATCGCCACTCCTTCTGCCATGGTTTTCAACGTGTGGGAGACGATAAACACTGCTTCGGTACGGGCGCGAATGGTGTTAACGTCGACACCTGGGGCGATTTCGGTTAACCACATTTTGCCGTCAATAAATTCAAATACTGCAAGCTCAGTCACCAGCAGATTAACCGCATGTTGCGCGGTGAGCGGCATTGTGCAGCGACGCAGGATCTTTGCCGAACCGTCTTTGGCACTGTGTTCCATTGCGATAATGACTTTACGTGCGCCAGTCACTAAATCCATTGCGCCGCCCATGCCGGGCACCATTTTCCCGGGAACGACCCAGTTCGCCAGATTGGCGTCCTGATCCACCTGCAGGCCGCCCAGCACACAGGCATCCACATGGCCGCCACGGATAAGGGCAAAAGACATGGCGCTGTCGAACATCGCTGCGCCTGGCAGAATACCGCAGGGCTGGCCGCCCGCGTTCACCAGGTCGGGATGTTGTTCGGTCACCGGGCCAAGGCCGAGAAAACCATTTTCTGATTGCAGTGTGATATGCACGTCAGCGGGTAAATAATTCGCCACAAGAGTTGGCAAACCAATTCCCAGATTAACGACATCACCGTCGTTGAGTTCCAGCGCCACGCGGCGCGCAATACGTTGTTTAGCATCCATGATTAACCTTCCTGGGAAATGATATGGTCGATGACTGCGCCGGGCGTCATAACCTGATCGGGCGTGATAGCGCCGAGTGGAACAACCTCGTCGGCTTCCGCCAGCGTGATATCTGCCGCAAGGGCAATCAGCGGGTTGAAGTTGCGTGCGCTAAGTTGATAGGTAAGATTGCCGAGAGGATCGGCCCGATGGGCGCGGATCAGCGCCAGATCGGCGCGCAGCGGGCGCTCGACCAGGTATTTTTTGCCATCAAGAGTGAGGGTTTGCTTGCCTTCCTCTACCACAGTGCCGACGCCAGTTGGGGTCAGCACGCCGCCCAGACCTGCTCCGCCGCAGCGAATTTGTTCTATTAGTGTGCCCTGAGGCACCAACTGAACATCCATTTCACCGGCAATCATTCGCCGTCCTGTTTCCGGATTGGTGCCGATATGCGAGGCGATAACTTTTTTTACTCGACCATTGACGATAAGCGGCCCGATGCCGACGTCCACAAACGCGGTGTCGTTCGCAATAATCGTTAAATCGCGTACGCCCGATGCCAACAGCGCATCCACCAGCCGGGGTGGCGTACCAACGCCCATAAAGCCGCCGACCATAATCGTCATGCCGTCCCGGAAGAAGCGACTGGCCTGCTGTAGCGTAAGTTGTTTTTCTTTCATATGACTTCCCTATGCTTACTCCGTAATGGGTACGCAGCGGTAATAGCAAACGGGATGCCAGAAACAAAAAGGCATAGAAAAATTGATAATATTTTGTTTTTAAATGGTTTTTATCGGGCTTAAAGGGGCTAAAAAGATGGGGGCCATGCAATAAATTGCGCAGTGAGCAATTTATTGCATGGCAAATTTTGGTAATGCAGGTTGTTATTCGATGCCATATTCCTGCAATTTATACATCAATGCGCGGCGGCTGATGCCTAATTCGAGGGCACAGTGGGTGCGGTTTCCGCCGTGTCTTAACAGAACGCTTTGCAGGAGCTGTTTTTCATAAGCCTTAACAGCGTCTTTCAGGCAACCCTGTACGTTGGGAAGCGCAGCGCTTTTTGTGACTACCGTTTTAGGCTGAAATTCGAGCGGCAGATCGTCTGCGTAGATAACCACGCCGGTACTCACAATGACCGCACGCTCTATCACATTCGCAAGTTCTCGAACATTGCCAGGCCAAGTCCACGCATTGAGTAGCGCCAGTGCTTGCGAGTCTATTTCAATAATATCGCGCTGATTTTCTGCCGCGAATTTTTGCACGAAATGATTAGCAAGTAGCGTGACATCACCGGGCCGTTGGCGTAGAGGCGGAATTTCCAGATGTATAACGTTGAGTCGATAAAATAGATCTTCACGAAACTGACCCTGAGTTACTCTTTCTGCAAGCTTTCGGTTAGTCGCCGCAACAATGCGAATATCGACTTTAATCGTTTGGTTTCCACCGACGCGTTCAAATTCCCGCTCCTGCAATACTCGCAACAGTTTGACCTGTAGATTTAGCGGCATTTCACCGATTTCATCCAGCAGCAAAGTGCCTTGATGGGCACGCTCAAAAAGTCCCTGACGCTGACCTTGCGCGCCTGTAAACGCCCCTTTCTCATGACCGAAAAGCTCGCTTTCTAAAAGCGAATCCGGCAATGCCGCGCAATTAATTTTAATGAATGGTCCATTGGCGCGGCGGCTATGAAAATGAATGGCACGGGCAATTAACTCTTTGCCGGTGCCGCTTTCTCCTGAAATAAGCACATTGGCATTACTTAGAGCAATTCTCGCCGTGTCGCGACAGATTTCCATCATCGACGGGGTGTTAGTCAAAATATGACCCCATTGCCAACTCTCGCTCAGCGCCTGATGTAATTCGCGGATCTGTTCTTTCATGGACTGTAACTGAAGCGCGCGCTCAATGACTAAATTGAGCTCATCAAGGTCAAAGGGTTTAATAACATAGTCGAATGCCCCGTTACGTAGCGCCTCCACAGCCGTTTCCACTGCGGCATAAGCCGTCATCAGCACGACCGGAATTTTTGGATTGATGGCCTGCATTTTTAACAGCGCATCAAGACCGTTAAGTTCTGGCATACGGATATCCATCAATACGACATCAGGCTGGTTTTCGCGAAAAAGCTGTACTGCATCCGTTCCATTTGCGGCAACCAGGGTTTCATGGCCGGAAAGTGAGAACGCGGTGTGAAGCATCAGCCGTACGTTTTCTTCATCGTCCACAATCAGAATTCGGTAGATCGGTTTCATAACGGTTTCGTTCCCTGAAAGTGAATAGGTAATATTAAAGTAAACGTTGCCCCATGGGCGGGTTCGCTCTGCAGTCTGATATCCCCGTGGTGGGCGTTAATGATCCGCTGACTAAGTGCCAGACCGAGCCCGGTTCCTGACGCTTTGGTAGTGAAAAAGGGATCGAAAATTTTTTTCTGATGTTCAAGCGCAATACCACAGCCATCATCAGTAATTTCAATCGCCTGATGATTGTCATCCCAGAGCATTGTGCGAATCACGATATGGCCGCGAGTTGTTATCGCCTGTACGGCGTTGATTAAGATATTCAACAGCACCTGCTTTAGGAGTTCACCATCGGCCTTAATCACAGGAAGTGTTGGATCGTATAGGGTTGAGAAATGTATCCGTGCTTTGATACCAGCGGTCTTGATGAGCACCAAACACTCATCCAGTAACTCCCTGAGATTGACGGGTTGCCAGTAGCCGGGCCGCGGACGCGCAATGTCCAGAAGTTGCTGAATAACCCGGTTTATAGAGTCGATTTCTTTAAGGATAATCGCCAGGTATTGTTGATGCACTGGCTCGACATCGTGCTGTTTTAGAATTTGGGCATAACCTTTAATCGCCGTTAACGGATTGCGAACTTCATGAGCGACCCCAGCCATTAACTCACCCAGTGTTGCAAGCCGCTCAGTTTGCGCCTGACGGCGTTGTTCCTCTTTACGGGCAGTGAGGTCGGAAAAAATGACCAGAGCGCCGATAAGTTCTCCCTGCGCATTATGAATCTGGCTGGTGGTAACGCTAATCTCGATAGTACGTTCGCGAGCGGGAAAGCTTATTTCGAGCGCTACGTGACCCGTTCCCTGTTGCAGCGTTTGCAGTACCGGACTATCAAAACCGGTATTGAAAAATATCTGTGAATAAGGTTTGCCCAGCAACTCGTGTAATGGATAGCCGGTGATGTGCTCGGCGGCAGGATTCATAGTGATGACCCGGCCCTGTTTGTCCACTGCAATGACGCCATCTGCGGCATTCTCGATAATGAGATCATTAAGGGTTTGCGTTTCGCGCAATGTCTGGGCAAGCCTATTAACGCTGCGGCTGATTTGTCCAAGTTCTCCTGGAAACGGGGGGAGGCGGGTAGCGTGATCCTGGGCGAGATTTTTCAACCCCTGGGTAATGATATCTATCCTTGCGCTAACACGCCGGGAGGTGATCACAATCATTAACAGGCTCAACAGCAATCCGGCTGAAAGTACCACCATGATGCTGAAATCCAGACGTTCCGCCTGGATACGAATATCTTCAGACAATTCGTTGGCCCATATATAGCCCTGGACGTCACCGTGACGGACAATCGGGATCATAGAATTGAGGATATTGCCGCGCACCTGAATGCCTGAATAGACTCGTGGTTCACCACTCGCCATCACATCGCGTCCTGGATGGTCAGGCGCGATGGCCATCCCGACATTGCCTTTATACTGAGCCTGTGGCGCGTAAGTGATAATGGCATCCAGTTTCTGGTGGTAATATCCCGCGCCAATACCGGGAAACGCCTTCGCAATGCGCTCCGTTCTGTCACCGAGTAGCCGATTCAGCGTCGCGATTTGTTGGTCACGGGGCAGCGGCAGGGATTCAATAAAATCGTCACCGAGGGCTTCATCAAGCAGCCGGGTGACCGCCTCTAGTTTTTTCTCTTTTTCAGCGATAAGTGCCGCGCGTCCCTCACTGTCTGCAACGTACCCTATGGTGAGCAGAGGTAGAGTAACCATGCATACGGCAAGCAGAATGAGTTGATTGCGAAGTTTATGAGGGATGAGGGGCTTGAGAATCGTCCGTAAGTGTAGAAAACGCACCGTTAAAAATCCCTTTGGGTGAGCGTAAAAAGAACATTATCACTGGAATTGCAGGTTATTTCTTGTGGGGCGTTCAAAATACAGACAATCACTGAAGATTGCGGCTATGGCGTTTTACGGCTACCTTAACGGCATAATTTTTTTCACTGCCTGCCACAGCGACCGGTACCACTTTGAAATACTTCGTCTCCTTTCGCACCACGCTGAAAGTTTCTCGTTACCTGTTTCGCGCCCTCGCAACATTGCTTTGGGTGCTGATCATGTTTTTTTCCATTTTTTATATCTTCAGCGCTCTGCATGAAAAAGAGTCGGAAATCCGCCAGGAATTTAACCTGAGTTTCGATCAGGCGCAGCGCTATATCCAGCGCACCTCCGATGTGATGAAAGAGCTGAAATACATCGCAGAAAATCGGCTCAATACCCCTGACGGCGCAGCGTTGAGCGCAGGCAAGCGCGACAGCGGTATCGAAATTCCGGCGTTTATGCCGCTGTGGGCGGACTCCGATTGCAGTGCAATGAGCACCGCCTGGCGCGGTTCGTTGCAGTCTATGTCATGGTTTTTACGCTACTGGCGGGATAACTTTTCCGCGGCCTACGATTTAAACCGCGTTTTCCTGGTGGGAACCGACACGCTTTGCATGGCGAACTTCGGCTTACGGGATCAGCCCGTTGAGCGCGACAGCATTTTGAAATCGTTCCATGACCGTATCGTCAAATACCGCAATGCGCCGCAGGAAGAGCGCACCAGCGGGCTGTACTGGATAGGGCAGGGGCCGCGTCCGGGCGTTGGCAACTTCTATGCCATCACGCCGGTTTATCTCGCCAATCGTCTTCAGGCGCTGCTCGGAACCGAGCAAACTATCCGTATGGAAAACTTTTTCACGCCAGGCAGTTTGCCGATGGGCGTGACTATCCTTGATGAAAACGGTCAGCCGCTTATCTCACTTACCGGCCCGGAAACGCGCATCGTGCCTGACCCGCTCTGGATGCAGGACCGCTCCTGGTTTGGTTATACCGCCGGATTCAAAGAGCTAATCCTTAAAAAAAATCTGCCGCCGTCATCGCTCAGCATTGTTTATTCCGTGCCGGTGGATTTGGTGCTTGAACGCATCCGGATGCTGATTTTGAATGCGGTACTGCTTAATGTGCTGGTGGGGATTGTACTCTTTACCCTGGCGCGTATGTACGAGCGGCGGATTTTTATTCCCGCGGAAGTGGATGCGCAGCGGCTTGAAGAACATGAGCAATTCAACCGTAAAATCGTCGCCTCTGCGCCGGTGGGGATCTGTATTCTGCGAACCCAGGACGGTTCGAATATTCTGAGCAACGAGCTGGCGCATAATTATCTCAACATGTTGACCCATGAAGACCGCCAGCGGCTGACGCAAATTATTTGCGGCCAGCAGGTGAATTTTGTCGACGTGTTGACCAGTAACAATACCAACCTGCAAATAAGCTTCGTTCACTCGCGCTATCGCAATGAAAACGTCGCGATTTGCGTACTGGTTGATGTTTCGGCACGCGTTAAAATGGAAGAGTCGCTACAGGAAATGGCGCAAGCGGCGGAGCAGGCGAGCCAGTCGAAATCGATGTTCCTTGCCACCGTCAGCCATGAACTGCGCACGCCGCTGTATGGCATTATCGGCAACCTCGATTTGCTTCAGACGAAGCCACTGCCGAAGGGCGTGGACCGTCTGGTCACGGCGATGAACAACTCTTCCAGCCTGCTGCTGAAAATCATCAGCGATATTCTCGACTTTTCGAAGATAGAGTCAGAACAGCTTAAGATTGAACCGCGCGAGTTTTCGCCGCGTGAGCTGATGAGCCACGTTACCGCCAACTATTTGCCGCTGGTGGTTCGTAAGCAGCTTGGTCTTTACTGCTTTATCGAGCCTGATGTGCCGCTCACCTTACTGGGCGACCCGATCCGTATTCAACAGGTGATTTCTAACCTGCTCAGCAATGCGATTAAATTCACCGACGTGGGCTGCATTGTGCTGCATGTCGATCAGGCGGATGGCTATTTACGTTTCCGGGTGCGCGATACCGGTGTCGGTATTCCGGCGAAAGAAGTGGTGAAATTGTTCGACCCATTCTTCCAGGTCGGAACCGGCGTACAGCGCAATTTCCAGGGCACCGGTCTTGGCCTGGCCATCTGTGAAAAACTCGCCACCATGATGGACGGCGATATCGCCATCGATTCCGAACCCGGTCTTGGCAGCCAGTTTACGGTGCGTATACCGCTCTACAAGGCGCAAGCTGCGCCTGTCGGTGGCGTAGAGGGCCTGAGCGATAAACGCTGTCTGCTGGCGGTACGTAACGCCTCCTTGCTGGCGTTTCTGGAGTGCTTGCTTGAGCACAACGGCATTCGCACGCAGCGTTATGAAGGCCAGCGCGCGGATTTCGACGATGTGCTGATTACCGATGACGTGTCGCCTGCCGCGGAGTTTGAAGGGCGGGCTAAGATTACGTTCTGCCGCCGTCACATTGGTATGCCCGTTGAACAGGCGCCAGGGGTGTGGATACAAAGCGTGGCGGCGCCGAATGACATTATTGCTTTGCTGGGCCGGATTTACAGTATCGACGTTAGCACAACAGGTGTTAACGGCGCGCTGCCTGCGCCGGCTGCCATTAGCGAGCAGAATGATGACATGATGATCCTGGTGGTGGACGATCATCCTATCAACCGCCGTCTGCTGGCCGATCAATTGGGATCGCTGGGCTATCAGTGTAAAACCGCCAACGATGGCGTGGATGCACTTAGCGTACTGGCGAAAAACCATATTGATATCGTGTTAAGCGACGTGAACATGCCGAATATGGATGGTTATCGCCTGACCCAGCGTATTCGCCAGCTTGGGTTAACGCTGCCGGTGGTGGGCGTCACGGCCAACGCCCTCGCGGAAGAAAAACAGCGCTGTATTGAATCCGGGATGGACAGTTGCCTGTCGAAGCCGGTTACGCTTGATGTCCTCAAGCAGACGCTGGTGCTCTATGCGGAACGGGTGCGTAAGACTCGCCGGTGAGGTGACAGTAAGCGCATGGCGCCGTCTGGCGCCATGACGTAAAGGAATCAAGGCGTTTTACAATAAGAAGAGGGTCGCCAGGCCTAAGAAAATAAAAAATCCGCCGGTATCGGTGATAGCGGTAATGATAACGCTTGAGCCAATCGCCGGGTCGCGGCCAAGCCGGGTCATGATCATCGGGATTAAAACCCCCATTAACGCCGCCACCAGCAAGTTAAGCATCATCGCAAGCGTCATGACGCCGCCGAGCGCCGGATTGCCATAGAGGCCCCAGGTGACGCCGCCCATGATCCCGCCCCACACCACGCCGTTAATCAACGCAACGCCAATTTCACGCAGCATCAGGTAGTGAATATTTCCCGGCTGGATTTGCCCAAGGGCGAGGGCGCGCACAATCATGGTAATCGTCTGATTGCCGGTGTTGCCGCCAATTCCCGCGACGATTGGCATCAATGACGCCAGGGCTACCAGTTGCGCGATGGTATGTTCGAAGCCGTCAATGACCCGCGAGGCGATAAACGCGGTACACAGGTTGACCGCAAGCCACGCCCAGCGGTTTTTCACCGCTTTGGCAACCGGCGCAAACACATCCTCTCCGGTACTCAGCCCGCCCATACGGCGCAAATCGTTATCGGTTTCTTCGTATACCACATCAACGATTTCATCGATGGTCAGTCGGCCAGTCAGTTTTCCCTGATGGTTTACCACTGCGGCGCTGACCAGATTATCGCGCTCAAAGATGCGCGCGGCGTCTTCATCGCGCACATCCGGCGTCAGGAGCACCGGGTTGGCGTTCATCACGTCGCACACCACGGCCTGTTGGCGGTTAAGTAAAATGGTGGACAGTGGCAATTCGCCGAGCAGGGTGTTATCCCGATTGACGACAAACAGCTTGTCGGTGTTATGCGGCATCTTCCCGAGCCTGCGCAGGTAGCGCTGCACGACTGCGAGCGTGATTTCCGGTCGCACGGTGATCACCTCAAATTCCATGATCGCGCCGACGCTGTTTTTGTCATACATCAGCATCTGGCGGGCGCGGGCGCGCTCACGGGCCGGAAGCGAGGTCAGCAGGCGTCCAATAAGATTACGCGGCAGATGCTGGGCAATATAGATTTGCTCGTCGATATCCAGCGTGCTGATAGCGGCAAGCAGCGCCCTGTCGCTCATCTCGTCGATAAGGTCATCCCAGACCTTATCCGATGCTTCAAGCAATACGTGGCCGCGCTTTTCATCTCCAACCAGTCGCCAGAGGGCATGGCGCTCCTGTGAGGGCAGGGATTCCAGCGTGTCGGCAAGGTCGGGTGCCGGCAGACGCTGTACCCGTTGGGCAATGTCATCAATGGCTTCTAAAACTTGCCCGGCGTCGTGCTGCCCGGGCGAAAGGTGTCCCAGGATCCCAAGCGTTACCGCTTTGTCCATCGCCAGCCGATTGAGGATCTGAAGCCGGTCTTCGGCGCGTTGTTTTACGTTGTACGGTGTTGTGGAGGGCATGTGTCACGCATTCAGTCAATAAAGGAAATCAGCAGGGCTTTCCCGCCCCTTCGTTTGGTTGAGACGGTTTAAGCATAGCGGGGGCTGTGTAAATTTTACTAAACGGGCGTGACAACAGCATGAAAAATCACCAGCACCTGGGGCGATGCTGGTGAATTTCAGCGCTAACATGTCAATTAACTGCCGGTGCGGGCCAGCGCATCGCGGCTGGCGCTGTCACGCTCCTCGCCGGTCAGCTCGCTTAACTGGCCGTTGCGCATTTCAAGTAAGCGGTCGGCGTGAATAAAGTAGTGATCGTCGTGGCTGATGGCGAAAATGGTTTTGCCCATTTGCTGCATCAGCGGCAATAGCACCTGATAAAAATCACGGCGGAAATGGGGGTCCTGATCCGCCGCCCACTCATCAAGCAGAATAATGTCGCGCTCTTCCGCCAGCGCCAGCAGCAGCGCGACACGCTTTTTCTGACCTTTTGACAGCTTGAGATCAAGAATTTTGCCATTCTCAAGGGTCAATCGGGAGGACATTTTGAGGCGTTGCAGCCACTGTTCCACCAGTTCCGGGTTGGCCGGTTTGCCTTGCGGACCAAGCAACTGGTCGAAGAGCCAGACATCAGTAAACACCGCGGAAAAATGTTGGCGGTAGGCATCCATGTTTTGCGCGCTGATGGTCTCGCCATCGAGCACAATCTCACCGGAAACGGGCTGATAAAGCCCGGTAAGCAACATCGCAAGGGTCGATTTCCCACTGCCGTTGCCGCCAATCAGGAATAACAATTCACCACGGTGGATAGTCAGGTTAATCGGGCCCACGGCAAAGGAATTGTCGCCGTAGCGGAATTCGACGTTGCGCAATTCCAGCGTTTGCCACGGCGCGCGTGTTTCAGGATGGGTAAATTCTGGCTGATAAGGTGCGAGGTGGAATTTATTGAGCTTGTTGAACGCGACCTGGGCTGTCAGCAGCGTCGGCAGCGCGCCCACCGCAGAGAGCAGGGGAGTCCGTAAAAACAGCAGTGTCAGCGAGAAGGTCGCCGCCACGTTAGTGTCAGCCCAGCCGAGGCTGTTCGCCATCCAGAACACCAGACCGATGGCGCCAAGCATCATAATATTCGACCAGTTCACCGCGCTCAGATGAAACGTATCGGCTCGTACAATATGGTGACGGTACTCTTTCGCATCCGGCTGATAAATCTTGTCGAAAATGTATTGTGCGCGCTCGCGGTTCAACGCCAGTTCTTTACGGCCCTCAAGCACGGTTTGATAGTCGTTATGCAACTTGTCTTCGGTTTCCCGAAGTATGGCCAGATGGCGATAAACGCGCGACACCAGAATAAATCCGCCCCAGATAGTGATAACGAGCCAGACGGTCGTTATCAGCAGCATTTTCGGCGACAGCACCGCCAGATACCAGGCGCAGCCCATCGCCAGAATGATGCCCTGCATCAGCTCAGGCAGGCGCACAAACGCAATAGTGATATTGCGAATGTCGCTGGTTAGCCCCGCCAGCAGCGAGGCGCTGCCAAGATGCTCAACCCGTTCTATCGGCGTATCGAGAAGACGTTTAATAAATTCACCGCGCAGGCGGTAAACGAAGTGATGACCAAGTGTCGTCAGGGCAAGCTGCGAGGCCAGCGTGACCGCCATCAGCAGCAGCAACAGGCCGAGGAATTCGGGTAATACTGACAGGGAGATATCGACGTTTTCGATTAAGCGTTGGTTAATAAACGCGATGAGTCCAATGCCCAGTGCGGCACTGGCAAGGCTCAATGCCATCACCATCAAAAAAGGCCAGCGATACTGACGCCAGACGACCAGCAGGAGTTCCATAAATAGCAGTAATCCACAGCAGAAAATCAATCAGGCATGCAGTGTAAACGGCTGGCGGATGACGGCAAGAATAATTCTTATTTTTATTCGTAATACCCTGCGGCGCGGAACGTTAAGTTGTAACGATAGCCGTCAGTAAGGGGATGCTCACCCGGTTTGAGGGGTTGAATACCGTGATAAAACAAACGCGAAGGGCCCCCCCACACCACCACGTCGCCGTGTTCCAGCAGAACGCGTTGCAGCGGCGCGCTGCGGGTCGCGCCGCCAAACTGAAATACCGCCGGCAAGCCAAGAGAAACCGAGACAATAGGGGCGGCAAGATTGGGTTCGTCTTTGTCCTGATGCAGTGAGAGTTTTGCGCCAGGTTGATAGCGGTTAATAAGGCACGCATCGGGCACAAAATCGGGATAGCCCGCTGCCTGCGACGCCGCCTCGCATAAGCGCTGAAACGGTGCTGGCATAGCAGGCCACGGTTGTCCCGTTTGCGGATCGACCGGCGCATAAAGATAACCGCGCGTATTCGTGGTCCAGCCAAGCGAGCCGCAGTTGGTCATCGCCACCGACATGGTATAACCGCCGGGTGTGACCATATGGCGAAACGGTGACTGCGCGGCGACGTCAGTAATTGCCGCCATCAGTGCTGCGCCGTCCTGACGGGCAAAACGGCGCAATATCACCGCGCCCGGCGCGAGCGTTTCTTGCCACGGCTCGTCTTCGGCAAACAGATCCAGCATTACGTCTCCTCTTTCGCTTCATGTTGCAGCAGCGCGGCTTTACGCGCGACGCCCCAACGGTAACCAGATAGTTTTCCGTCATGGCGGATAACCCGGTGGCAGGGCACGATAATCGCCAGTCGGTTGGCTCCGCAGGCGCTGGCGACGGCGCGCACCGCGTTGGGTTTACCGACTTTTGCGGCAAGCATTTGGTAACTCACGGTTTCACCTGCCGGGATTGTGCGCAGCGCTTCCCAAACCTGCTGCTGAAATAGCGTCCCCTGAAAATCTAACGGCAGATCGAGACGGGTATCCGGCGCGTGAATACAGGCGATCACCTTTTCAAGGATATCGCTAAAATCATTCTGCGCCAGGTGACGTTCGGCATGGGGAAACAGCGCGGAAAGCTCGGCGATAAGCGCCGCATCGTCATCGCCTAACAATATGGCGCAGATGCCGCGCGCGCTTTGCGCGACCAGACAGCGACCGACATGGCAGTCAACAAGGGCATAGCGCAGGCTGAGCTGTTTGCCGCCGCTGCGATACTGTTTCGCCGTCATGCCAAGCGCGCTATCAGCGTCGCGATAATAACTACTGCCGGAGCCGAATCCCGCCTGATAATACGCAGGCGTAACCGCTTCGCCCTGGGTAAGCGCATCCCGTAGCCGCTGATGGCGTCGGGCG
The DNA here is from genome assembly GCF_011077955.1 of Citrobacter freundii. Classification (GTDB taxonomy): domain Bacteria; phylum Pseudomonadota; class Gammaproteobacteria; order Enterobacterales; family Enterobacteriaceae; genus Atlantibacter. Next base: position 146,766 of record NZ_JAALBX010000004.1, on the reverse strand, counting down.
GTTTGCCATGCTCTGGGCGTCAGTCCCGTTACCGATTTAAACAGCCGATGAAAATGGTACGGGCTCATGGCCATTTCCTGTGCCAGGGCCTCAAGGGTTATCGTTTCTTCGCGCGCGTCCATAAGCTCGCAGGCTCGCCGAATACGTTCTACGCGCTGCTGATGCAGCGGCGCTTTATCTGGCTGGCAGCGTTTACAGGGCCGAAAACCGGCCGCTTGTGCAGCGTGGATGTCCTGAAAGAAACGGATATTTTGACGCAGAGGGTGGCGCGCCCGGCAAGACGGGCGGCAAAAAATACCGGTGGTGATTACACCGAAAACGAACTGCTCATCGGCATTCGCATCGCGGTTTTCCACCGCCTGCCAGCGCGCGTCGTCGGTGTGATAGAGATGTTGTTTCATGGCTCGCTCCTCTTTAAAGGTAGCCTCACTTTGCCGGTGAGGCTGCGCCAAAAAACCCAGTTTCTTGCTTTTTAATTTTTTTGTGACAGTAAAAAGGTTTCAAACTGCGGCGACATCCAGGTGGTAAACCCTTTTGGCTCTTTCACAATCAAATACACCGCCAGTTTTTGTTCAAGCGCCAGCGCCTTGGCCTTTTCCGGCCCTAATACCATCAGCCCGGTATCCCAGCCGTCGGCTTCCAGCGCCGTCGGGGCGATAACCGTGGCGGACACCAGGGTGTGCTGAATAGGGCGACCGGTCGCAGGATCGATAACGTGCGATAAGCGTTTACCGTCCAGTTCGTAATAATTGCGATAGCTACCGGCGGTGCTGATGCCGTGACCATTAATATCGACAATAGCCGCAACGGCGTTTTCACGATCGGTCGGCTGTTGGATTGCCACACGCCATGATCGTCCTTCAGCATTGGTGCCCCGGCTGACTAACGCACCGCCGACCGATACCAGATAGCGACTCACGCCTTCCTGTTCCATCAGACGCGCCAGATGATCCGCCGCATAGCCTTCACCGACGGTGGAGAGATCAACAAACAGGTCGGGAATATCTTTTTGCAGGTATTGGCCCTGCGCCGATTGATGAACGGTAAGATGTGATAATCCAACGCGCCTTTTTGCCTGAGTAATATCGTCTTCAGAAGGGGTTTTCACGGGCTGCTTATCCGGGCCAAATCCCCATAAATTGACCAACGGGCCGACCGTCACATCCATCGCGCCCTGGGTTTTCTGCCCAATACGTAGCGACAGCGTGACGATATCGCTCATCGCTTCGCTAACCGGCCACGGGCTGGTGGTGGCGGCGTGATTAAACTGCATCAGCGCTGAATCATTTTTCCAGGTGGAAAGAAGCTGGTCGTCAGCGTCCAGTTGCGCCTGAATTTTCTCACGCAACGCCGCTTCGCGTTCCGGCGCAACACCCACCAGGCTGACCCGCCAGAAAGTCCCCATGGTTTTGCCATCAAGCAGCGTGGTGTGTGGTGCTGTTTCGGTTTTTTTTTGCGGATTATCGCAGCCTGAAAGCAGAAGAATGGCGGCTACCATCCCCATGCAGAGTCCTGATAAATGTCTCATTGTTCTCCCCTGGTTGAGGGCCGCAGAGTACAATATTTTCGGCCCTCTGTCTGGTGTATACCGCTCCCACGCTCATCTGCTACGCCACACGGACAAGCGTTCTCCTTTCCCGGTTCACCCTGTAGGCTTTCAGCGCTCTCGCCATAAAGCAAAAAAGGGAGCCCGCAGGCTCCCCTTAGACAAACACGTTGACACTTAGAACTGGTAAACCAGACCCAGCGCAACAATATCGTCGGTGCTTACACCGGCCGCGCGGGTAAAGTTGTTGTCATCCAGCAGGTTGATTTTGTAATCAACATAGGTAGACATGTTTTTGTTGAAGAAGTACGTTGCGCCGACATCAACATATTTCAGCAGATCCTGATCGCCGTAGTTGGTCACGCCATTGGAGATGTTTTTACCTTTAGACTGCAGGTAAGCCACAGAAGGGCGCAGACCGAAGTCGAACTGGTACTGGGCAACCACTTCAACGTTCTGTGCTTTATCAGCGAAACCAAAGGCATTAGAACTTGAAGTACCGCCGAAACGGGTGGCGTTATACGTCTGGGTATACTGAGCCGCCAGATAGACGTTGTTCGCGTCATATTTCAGGCCGCCTGTGTAGGTTTCCGCACGGTCGCCGTTGCCATAGATGCCAGGCAGCGTGTTCTGGTCGTCAGTACGTTTAGAAGACGACATCGCACCGCCGATACCGAAGCCGGAGCCCAGATCATAGGTTAAAGACATCCCGTAACCGTCGCCGTTCTGTTTCAGCACGCTACGGCCCGCGAAGTCTTCGCCGTGAGAGCTGCCGTTTTGACCCTGGTATTGCAGGGCAAAGTTCAGACCGTCAACCAGACCGAAGAAGTCAGTATTACGGTAAGTGGCAACGCCGTTAGCGCGGTTTTGCAGGAAGTTGTCGGCGCCGTAGGTATCGCCGCCAAATTCTGGCAGAACGTCGGTCCAGGCCGTCACGTCGTAAACTACGCCATAGTTACGACCGTAATCGAAGGAGCCCGCGTCGCCAAATTTCAGCCCAGCGAACGCCAGACGAGTCCAGGCGTTGTTTTCACTTTCGCTGGTATTGCCCTGAATCTGGTATTCCCACTGGCCGTAACCGGTAACCTGGTCATTAACCTGGGTTTCGCCTTTGAAGCCCAGACGCATGTAGGTCTGATCGCCGTCAGAGCCGTTATCGTCAGAAAAATAGTGCAGACCATCTACTTTACCGTAAAGGTCTAATTTGTTGCCGTCTTTGTTATAAATTTCAGCTGCATTTGCAGTACCTGCGATTAACAGCGCCGGTACCAATAAGGACAGGACTTTAACTTTCATGTTATTAACCCTCTGTTATATGCCTTTATATATGCCTTTTTTTATTACCACTGCTTACTGATCAATCCTCTAATCAGTCGGCAAACCCATTGTCTGAAACAAAACCAGAATAATCCAATGCGAAAATGATACTAATACTTTTAAGGTGTTTCATTTTGCTATATAGATGTAACAATATGTAAATTTGAGGGAACTTTTTTTCGCACATATCGCTAAAAATATTAGCACTAATAATCAATAAATATTAATTTTCTATAAATTTCAATGATATAACAAGATAAATGGTTACCGCACTGAATGATAAAACTTTTAAGCAGGTAGTCGTTAAAATAAGTACTGCTATCATCATTAACTTTATTTATTACCGTCATTCGATCCCGAATGTCAGTTTCACCTTTATTATTACCGGATGCATGCATCCGGTTTTTTTTTGCCCGTCTTTACGTTTCTTGAATAAAAATAGGCTACTGCTTCGTTAGCGTCGTTGCACGCTTTCTTGTCACTTCCACTCCTTGCGCATAATTTCTCCGTGAATGTTTATTCTTTTGTGCTATTTCCGCTTCGCTTCGGTTCGCTATTTATCTATTAATTCCAGTGCGTTATTTCTTTGGTGAAAACGAGGAACGCGTTACGCACGCGGGCACAATCCAGGCGTGTTTCGCGTGTCCAGTCTGGAAAATCACGCTATTCGCTTTATACTGCGATGTCGGTAATGATGCGCGACTCGCCGCATCGTGCCGCGTTTTCGTCATCGCCGTGACGCTTTACGCTTATCCATAACGCCATTTTCCAGCGGGTTAAACACGATAATGAGTCAGTCAGACACAATGATCCCCAACAAATTTTCTTTGATGCCGGGCAGCATCACGCGTTTTTTTCTTCTGCTCATCGTGGTTTTGCTGGTCACCATGGGTGTCATCACCCAAAGCGCGGTAAACGCCTGGCTTAAGGATAAAAGCTATCAAATCGTGGATATCACCCATGCGCTGCACAAGCGTATTGATACTTACCGCTATGCGACCTGGCAGATATACGACAACATCGCGCCGGCGACATCGCCCACCAGCGACGGCTTGCAGGAAACCCGCTTGCGTCAGGATGTGTACTATCTGGAAAAGCCTCGCCGGAAAACCGAAGCGCTGATTTTTGGCTCCCATGACAGCTCAACGCTGGAAATGAGCCAGCGGATTTCGAATTATCTCGACACCTTATGGGGTGCTGAGAACGTGCCATGGTCGATGTATTATCTGAACGGCCAGGATAACAGCATGATTTTGGTCTCCACCCTACCGCTGAAAGACCTGTCTACCGGCTTTAAAGAAGGTTCGATAGGCAGCGTGGTAGATACGCGTCGCGCGGAGATGTTGCAACAGGCAAACGCGCTGGACGAACGTGAGAGTTTTTCCGTTCTGCGCCGCCTTGCCTGGCAAAATGGGTATTATTTTACGCTGCGTACCACTTTCAATCAGCCGGGCCATCTGGCGACGGTCGTGGCCTTTGATTTGCCCATCAACGATCTCATCCCGCCGGGTATGATGCTGGATAGTTTCCGCCTCGATCAGGACAGCACGCAGATTGTCCAGACGGGTAACGATCGGGAAGATCCCGACAGTGTGACCATTAACTTCAACAGCTCACGCATTGAGATAACCTCGCCGCTCAATTCCACCCATCTGAAGTTGGTGTGGGAAGTGCCGTTCGGCACCTTATTGATGGAAACGCTGCAAAATATCCTATTGCCGCTGCTGCTGAACATCGGTCTGCTGGCGTTGGCGCTGTTCGGCTTTACGACGTTTCGCAATCAGCCGACGCGTCAGTTGGAGAATAACGCCAATAACTCCTGGCAGGGCGAGATGAAAAAACTGCGCGCCCTTAATGAAGAGATTGTCACGCTGCTGCCGCTTGGCCTGTTAGTGCACGATCTTGAGTCAAACCGTACGATTATCAGCAATAACACCGCCGATCATTTATTGCCGCATCTCAATTTGCAAAATATTACGGCGATGGCCGATCAGCATCAGGGCGTGATTCAGGCCACGGTCAATAACGAGCTGTATGAAATCCGGCAGTACCGAAGCCAGGTCGTGCCGCGCGCGCAAATATTTCTTATCCGCGAGCAGGACAGAGAAATTCTGGTAAATAAGAAGCTTAAACAAGCGCAGCGCCTTTATGAGAAGAATCAGCAAGGGCGTGCGGCGTTTATGCAAAATATTGGCGCTGCGCTGAAAAAACCGGTACTCAAGCTCGCCGAGCTTGCAGGTACCGCAGGCGAAAACCGCGCGCTGGTAAATCAGGCGGATGAAATAGTGCGCCTGGTGGATGAGATTCAGTTGTTGAATCTGCTGGAAACCGAAAGCTGGAAGACCACCCAACGTGAGTTTTCTATTCAGGAAGTGATTGATGAGGTGGTTCCGCAGGTTTTGCCAGCCGCGAAGCGTAAGGGGCTACAGCTGCTTATCAAAAACCAGTTAGCCGCTAATGAAACCCGCTACGGCGATCGGGAAGCGCTGCAAAAAATCCTGCTGATGCTTTTGCAATACGCGGTGACCACAACCGATATCGGCAAAATTACGCTGGAAGTAAATGAGGAAGAGTCGGCGAAAGAGCGCCTCACGTTGCGCATTCTTGATACCGGGCAGGGGCTTACCGCACAGGAAATCGATAATCTCCATTTCCCGTTCCTGAATGAGACCTCAGGCGATCGTTTCGGCAATGCGAATGGATTGACCTTTTACTTGTGCAATCAATTGGCGAAACAACTGGGTGGTTATCTGAATATTAAGTCGCGTAATGAGTTAGGGACGCGATATTCGCTGCATCTCAATATGGCGGTGGAATCAAAAGAAGAAGAAGACGAAGAGCGCCTGTTGGACGACGTCATCGCGATGGTGGATGTCACGTCGAATGAAGTTCGCTCAGTGGTGGTCCGTTTGCTTGAAAGCTGGGGGGCCAGTTGCATCACCCCGGATGAACGTCTGATAAGTCAAGAGTTTGATATATTCTTAACTGATAATCCGTTAAATCTTACAGCAACCGGCCTGCTTTTAAGCGATGATGAAGATCGTGTGCAACAATTAGCACCGGGCAAACTGCGTGTGAATTTTAATATCAGCGCAGCTTTGCAGGAAGCAGTGCTACAACTAATAGAAGAGCAACTGGCGCAAGAAGCGGTCCCGGAATCCCCTCTCGGGGGCGATGAAAATGCTCAACTTCACGCCAGCGGCTATTATGCGCTGTTTGTCGACACAGTACCGGACGATGTGAAGAGATTGTATAATGAGGCAGCGATTAGCGATTTTGCTGCGCTGGCACAGACCGCGCACCGCCTGAAAGGGGTGTTCGCAATGCTCAATCTTGTCCCCGGCAAGCAGTTATGTGAAACGCTGGAGCATAATATTCGCGAGAAGGATGCTCCAGGTATTGAAAAAAATATCAGTGACATTGACGCGTACGTCAATCGCTTGCTGTAGCAAGGTAGCCTATTACATGAACAATATGAACGTAATTATTGCCGATGACCATCCGATTGTACTGTTCGGTATTCGTAAGTCTCTGGAACAAATCGAATGGGTGAACGTTGTCGGCGAGTTTGAAGATTCCACAGCACTGATTAACAATTTGCCTAAGCTTGACGCGCATGTCTTGATTACCGATCTCTCCATGCCGGGAGATAAATACGGTGACGGCATTACGTTGATTAAATACATCAAACGCCATTTCCCGAACCTGTCGATTATCGTGCTGACGATGAACAACAACCCGGCCATTTTAAGCGCTGTGCTTGAGCTGGATATTGAAGGGATCGTGTTAAAACAGGGTGCGCCGACGGATTTACCGAAGGCTCTGGCCGCACTGCAGAAAGGCAAAAAATTCACCCCGGAAAGCGTTTCTCGTTTGCTTGAGAAAATCAGCGCCAGCGGTTATGGCGACAAACGTCTGTCCCCGAAAGAGAGCGAAGTACTGCGTCTGTTTGCAGAAGGCTTCCTGGTGACGGAAATCGCCAAAAAACTCAACCGCAGCATTAAGACTATCAGTAGCCAGAAGAAGTCAGCGATGATGAAGCTCGGTGTTGATAACGATATCGCACTGCTGAACTATCTTTCTTCGGTGACGCTCGCGCCGTCGGATAAAGAATAAGGCTTTTAAAAAGCCCTCCTGATGGAGGGCTTTTTTTGCGTGACATTTGATACCTGAACCCTTGTCGCCGCGTTATCCCGTCAGGGGAGGCGAGAGAAGGGCTTAGAACAGCACCGAATAATTTACCCCAAAGGTTCGTCCGCGCCCTTTATAGGTGTACAGATCGGCGGCACCGTAAGTCGGGCTGTAAAGCCCCGGCGCACGTTGTCCCCATGTTGTGGTGTAATCCTCGTCCAACAGGTTCTCAACGCTGAAACTTACTTTACCCACTGGCAGGTTATAGCTGCTTAATAAATCAAGCGTGTTATATCCCTCGATTTTCTTCCCGGCGCTATCGGATAAGTCAAAGGTTTGCTGGGTCTGCATACGCAACGTCCAGTCGCCTGGCGCCCACGCCACGTAGGCGGTGAGTTTAGACGGGCTTGCCGCGTCTACGGTCAGCTTCTCCCATTTGCCATCTTGTTTGGTTTGCGACTTAATCACGTTGAAGGTGGTGCCTGTGCTCCAGTCGCTGTCGGTAAAGAAGTAATCCAGCGCGCCTTCAAGACCATAAATACGACGTTCATCATCGTTAAGGCTAATGGTCATGTCGGTTTTATTGATAGATATCGTCTTGTCCGATACGGAGTAGTATGCGGCTAACTGGGTGCGCAGGTTATCCCCGGTAAAACGCCAGCCAAGCTCCCAGGAATTCACTTTAATGCCATCAAGGGTGGAGTCGTTCACGTTGACGCTGTTCAGCAACTGGTAATGACCGTTGTTCAGTCGATAGTTACCTGCGCCGTAATACTTCGCCAGATCCGGTATTTCGAAGCCCTGGGAGAAGTTGAACCAGGTTTGCTGACGTTCAGTCAGGTGCGCCAGGATGCCTGCGTTAAATAAAAAGTTATTGTAATCGGTTTTGCCGCCAGGTACGGCGTCTGCCGATCTGGCCGCGCCCGTTGCGATAGCCTGCTGCTGGGCATAGCCGACGAAATCATCCACACGGTTTTCAGTATGCTGATAACGCACGCCGCCGTTCAGGGTAAAAATTGGATTAATATCGTAGCTTGCCTGCAGGAACGGGGCGAGGTTAGTGATGCTGTAGCTCGGATAGCGCCCGACGTTGTAGCTGTCTTTAAGCGTCATGCCACCGGACTGCCGCGCCTGCGCCAAATCAAAGAACTGCTGATTGGCATCGAACGTCTCATGCTCGGCATCAACACCGTACGTCAGATTAAGGCTTTCAAACAGCGTGCTGTTAAGCGTCAGCTTGCCGCCATAAAAATCGGTTTTCTGCTGGGATGCGCCAATGCTGGTCACACCCGTACGGCCAAGCGTCGGGAACGGGTAAAAGCTGAGGGATTCATCGCGATAGTAAATCTGCGCCACCAGATCCTGGCCCCAGAAGTCGGTATTCGAGTATTGCAGATTAATCAGGTGGCGCTCGGTTGCCGGGATGCGATCGGAATCGAGGTTACTGGCATTATAAGCTTTACCCTGACCAGTTACCGCCGAGAAATTACGGCCCAGATACAGGCCATGATCGCCATCCGCCTGGCTTTTGTAATACTGGGTGGTAAGCTGCAACTGCTGGGTTTCGTTGATATTGATTGTTCCGGTGCCCATGACATCAAGGCGATCGGAATATTGCAGACCGGTTTGAGTATTATCAATTATCACTTCATCGCCGTTGCCGTCATACCAGCCGCCGAACCGTTGATAGGAGACAGACAGACGGCCAGATGCGTTATCGTTGCCGCCGCTTACCGCCGCCGCCACATTTTCATCGTGATCGTTATGGCTTACGAAACCGCTCTTGCCGCCCAGTTGCAGTTCCACTTCCTTTTCAGGCTGGCCTTTTTTCGTGACAATATTAATCAAACCGCCGGTACTGCCGCCGCCATAGAGCGAGGTCGCGCCAGAAATGACCTCTATACGATCGATATTAAACGGATCGATCGCGTCCAACTGACGGCTGTCGGTACGGGATGAGTTGAGACGTACGCCGTCGACCATCACCATCATTGACCTTCCGCGCATATTCATACCGTAATTTGTGCGGCCCTGGCTGCTGACATCCATACCCGGTATTAACTGGGCGAGGATCTCTTTGATCTCTTTGCCGCCCTGCATCTGTTGTTCGATTTCCTGCTTTTCAATAACCCAGGTCGTTTGCGCCATATCGGCGGCGCTGCGATGAGCGCGGCTCGCAGAGACTACCATCGTATCTTCTTGCGTGGGCGCAGCAAAAGCCGGGGTACTCAGCATGGCAAGCAGGACGGGATTGAGCATCCAGCGGGTATGGCGGTTCGCTATCATGAGGTGTTATTCCATTAAATAAGTGCCTGTAGCGGTTAAAGGCGATGTGGCACGGTAGTGGTAAAATGTTTGGTTGGTATTGGTAATTATTCTCATAATGATATTTATTACATTTACAAAGACAAGCATTTTTGCAATATTTAGTTGCAAATCGTCATCAAAATTTCCTTAAAATTTGAGAGGTTAATGGTTTGCCTTGATGCCTCTACCGCTCTGCAAGGAACCTCAGCGCTATGTCTGCCAGTTATCGACTCTTTAATCTCACCCTAAAATCTCGCCATCACATCACGCCTTCCTTTCTGCGCTGCGTATTGACCGGTGATGATATTGCGCAGATGAAACATGAAGCGCCTGATCAGCGGATCAAGCTGTTATTCAGTCCCAACGGTGAGTTTCCTGAGGCGTTAGGGCAGGGAGACAACTGGTATCAGGACTATCTGGCGTTGCCGAAAGCGACCCGGCCTGTGATGCGAACCTACACCCTGCGCGCGCTGCGCCGTACCGCGCGGGAAATGGATGTCGACTTCGTGCTGCATGGCGACAATGGCCCGGCATCGCGCTGGGCGATGCATGCCAAACCCGGCGAGCGGCTGCTGGTGGTCGCGCCGGATGCCGCATTTGACGGCGACAGCGGCGGCTATGAATGGGTACCGCCAGCGCGTGTGAATCAGGCGCTGTTAATTGCTGATGAAACCGCATTGCCGGCAGCGCTCGGTATTCTGGAGCAGGTTGCGAAAACCGCGAATCCACCACGGATACAGGCCTTTTTTGAGGTGCCATTGCGCGCAGATATTCATGACGTCAGCGCCTTTGGTTTTGCACACGTCCACTGGATAGCGCGTGAACACACCGGCGCGCACCGTTACGGCGAGGCGCTGCTAGAGCACGTCAAAAAAGATGTGGATATACCCGTATGGGCGCAGTGCGAGACGCAATCATTGGCTTCCAGCAGTCTGCTTGAAGATGAAATCTGGGAGCGCGCCGACGGGGAAAAACCGTTTTACGCCTGGGTGGCGGGGGAGTCTTCTATGGTAAAAAATGTGCGCCGTTATCTCACCGGCGAGCGTTATCTGGATCGGGCGTGCGTGAATTTTATGGCGTACTGGAGCCACAAATAGCGAGGCTATTCCAGCGGCGCGATTAATTCCGGTCCCTGATTTTTAATATTGCCGACGCTTCTCGTGACAGGATGCCAGGCAAAGTCGCCAGCCGGAATGGTGCCATCTTTGGCAATATCTTCGGCTTCTTTTCCGCTCGTGCCTTCGCTCATCCATGCCAGCGCTGCGTCGGGGGTGAGAACCAATGGGCGTCTGTCGTGAATATCAATCAGGCCTTGATCCGCGGCCGCCGTAACGATTAAAAAACCCTCGTTTTCATCCGCGCGCTCAAAAGGGGCGCTGCCGATGGCGGCGAAAAAGAGAGGTTTACCATCCTGGCGATAGATAAAGTAAGGCTGCTTTTTGTCACCCTCTTTTTTCCATTCAAACCAGCCGTCGGCAAAGACAATCGCGCGACCATGCAGCCATAACGATTTAAACATACGACTTGTTGCGGCGGTTTCGACGCGGGCATTAATCAGCGGTGCTTTATCCCACCAGCCAGGCGCGAAGCCCCAGTGAACGGGATCGAGATGCAATTGGTTTTCCCGCTCGTTTAAAAGCAGTACTTTCGTACCGGGCGCGACGTTATAGCGCCCAATCAGCTCAGGATCGTAGGGGATATCGCGCTCCACTTCCTCAGCTAATTGGCTGAGATATGCTTCTCGCGTTTGCGCCTGGGCGAAACGTCCGCACATGGTGACCTCCTGTGTTTACAGGAAGTATAGGCGTCAAATCGCAGGCAGAAAAAACCACGAGAAGATTCAGATTTAAATAATAATAATTTGAAGCCAAGTGTTTGTTATTTTACTCATCTAAAGCGTAGAGCCAAAAGTATCGCTAAAACGAAAAGTCATCCCTGTTTTGGTATGTGCAGGGCAGAGGAGATCGGTGCTTACAGCGGGTAGTTTTTATCAGCGTTCTGAATGCGGTATTCTCTGGCTTAAGGAATGAGTCCACCTGGTGAAATCGCAGGGAAAAAACATTTTTGGGATCATCCCATTAAATCCTGACGAGCTCATTACCATCATCGGTTAAAAACTCAATGTCATAAATGAACAAGTTGACCGCCACTTCAAGCAATCGCTTTGCCGCATCCTGATTTTGGGCGGCGGGATATTTACTATAGTAAGTAAGGATCCATTGGGCTCTCTGTGATGGAGACGTTGTTGTTGGTTTATTTCCCTGCGTTCGCCGTTCTGTGGCCTTCACGTCTATTTGCTATCGGATATAACAATCTCGTCGCACGCTATCCTGTCAGAAATCGTCTGGCGGCTTACACCAGGGTGTTTTACGTAAGCCGCTTTGTTTATCAGCCTAGTTTTCTCCTGTGTCTAATTTCATGGTGTGCGAATTAGCGGGATATTTGCTGTAATGATGAGGGATTGTTTTGCTCAAAAAAATCCCGCCGAAACGGGACAGGGTTCATTTTCAGTATGGCGATGTATCAAGATGTATCCTGACGTTATAACCCACGCTCCTGAAGGTATAGACATTCCCGCGAACGCGGAAATAAATATCGCCGTCTTTCACCTCTGTGCTGGCCTTGTTGTCATCAGTGGTTAAAACAGGATCTATACTCTTAACGTGAGTCAGGAAGTCATCAATGCTCTTACCTGCGTCATAAAAATAGTAGTTGTAGGTATATTTAGAGAGCGAGCTTTTAGATACTTCGGTAATGTATAACGTCAATTTATCGTTAATTTTAACTGTGCTTTTCACCTGCTCGTATACGCAGAAAAAATCACGAAACGGATAAGCCAGAAACCCCAAGAGAAGGAGCACAAATATTACGCCTGTCTTCCTGCTAAAACCCACTGCGCCTTGCATAATCAATACCCGCCTTTGATTTGAGCGTTTGTCCGGTTGCCACTGCTTTCATGAGGTAGGGTGAGGATGAGTCGATTTCTTTCTGAAAAACCAACGGAGCGTGCTGGCGAGTACCGGTTACTTTTCCGGTAAAGGCATCGGTAGGCAGGCGCAAGTTGTGAGTAAATCCGTTAACTTCGATACTGCCTTCACGATTTTTTACATCAACCGAACCTTTAATATCCGCGCCGCCGTCATCTTTTAGCCATAAATAAACTGGAATAGCCATGTATATAATATCCATATGGTTATAAAGGGTAATTCCCGAAAAGCCATAATATATACAGGGATAACTCAAACAATTACGCGTGTGTTACTAACTGTGAATTAATCGGCTGCGTTCACAATTAATAAGGCAAGTTATCGGAGGATTACCCGTTTTGCTACTAACGGTGCAAACTCCACAGAGTCAGCCTTTTGTATGGAACAATTCAGACGGAGCAAACTTCGCTCCAGCCGCTTTTTACGTTTTGGTCAGTTGAATAAGGTTAATCGTTCCCTGACTTAACGAACTGGCAGCAGAATCACGGGCTACATGTTTATCCACACTCGTGTACGGTGCTTTCCCCCTGTCCAGAATGTCCCGACAATATGCCTGGGCCACCAGTAGAGTGATGCCGTCCTTATTTGAGCGTTTGTCGTCAAAACGGATGAGATTGGCAGATAAGCCATCACTCACATTGCTGACAAGCACATCCGGTTGTAAACGGTCAGTACCGATAGCTACAGACAACAAAAAACCCGCAATCTCAGAGAGAATGCGGGTTTCTGTGGGGTTTCTGTATGTATCCGATACATCCAGAATAATGATTTGGTCGGCACGAGAGGATTTGAACCTCCGACCCCTGACACCCCATGACAGTGCGCTACCAGGCTGCGCTACGTGCCGATTTGTGGTCGGTAATACTACCTGTTTCTACGCTGAATGCAAGGGTGTGTTAGCTGAGTGATTTATAATTAATCAATCAGTTAGCGATAAACCGTTTTTCGTCAGTCAGCACTTGCAACAGTAAACTGAGTTGCGGTTTGGTTTCCTTCACTTTTTCACCGGCAGGATTATAAATCTTATAATTGCCGCTGTTTTCCAGTACCACCGTCTGCTCTGGCGTGGTGATGGCCATGGTGAGGGCATCCGCACTCACTACCCAGTTATTTTTACGCGTCGGCGCAAACAGGTCTTCACCCTGAGAGTATTCATTGGCGTTGGTGCGCACATGGAGCAGGCGTTGCATCAACGTCGTCATCACATCCTGGTGGTCGGTAAGCTTCGTGACGCGCTGGGCGGGGGTGCCCGGCCAGTGCACCACTAACGGCACCTGCAAATGCGCCCGCGACCAGTTGAAACGATAGCGTTCATCACCCAATGGCACGCCATGGCCTGCCGTCACGATAACCACCGTATTATCAAGTTTGCCCTTGCTTTGCAGGGATGCCAGGATGCGCTGTATTTGCGTATCCACATCGCTCGCTGCACGCGCATAACGGCGAGTAAAATCGTTTTGGTGGCTATCTTGCGAAAGCGTAGTGCCGTTTAACGCCACCCACGAGAACCAGCGATTATCCTCAGACGCGTATTGATTCAGCCAGTTGATCCAGCGTGAAGCGGTCTGCTCGTCGGACTGGCTCTGCGCGGCAGGTAATGAGAAATCTGACAGCAACGCCTGACGGTACAACGAACTGTTAAAGCCATCCGACGAGAACAGGCCTAACTGATAACCTTGCTGATTAAGCGCCGTAATCAGCGCCGCAGGGATACGGGCAGACAACACACCATCCATGTACGCCGGAGAGATGCCGTAGAACAGGCCGAAAATGCCGCTATCGGTGGCGTTACCGGAACTCATATGCTGCGTAAAGTTGATGTTTTGGGCGGCAAACTGCGAAAGCGCAGGCATTTGCTGCTCAAAGCGCGAATAGTTAAGTCCGTCGACGGTAATCAGCAGCACGTTTTGCCCCGCGCCTAAATCACGATAGCGCAGCTCACTGAGCGGATACTGTACAGATACGGCCTCCGGGTTGCCTTGCTCCACCAGGCGGCGTTGATATTCCGCCGCATCCAACAGGCCATGCTTCTCAAGAAAGCGCCGTGCGGTCATGGGATACGAGAGCGGCAAATTGGCGCGCTGCATAGTGACAGGGCGATAGAAATTCGCATCCGCCCAGATATAAGCCACGTGGGTGACAATAAACGAGACAAAGAAGAAAATCGCCACCGGGCGGGCTAAATGGCGGCGACGCGACAGGCTACGCAATTTCTGCCAGCTCCAGGTCGCGAAAAGCATTTCTATTAGTAAAATAACCGGCACGCTGATGAACATCAGCTGCCAGTCGCGCGCCATTTCACTTTGGTCGGGGTTGATGACCAGTTCCCACACCACCGGATTGAGGTGTAAGTGGAAGCGAGTAAACACTTCGCTGTCGATTAACAGTAAGGTCAGGCCAGCGGTAGCGAGAATGGCGGATAAAAATCGCATCAGCCGCTGGGACATGACGACGAAGGTCAGCGGGAAAAGAATCAATAAATAGCCCGCGAACACCAGAAAACTGAAATGTCCGACCAGGCTTACATAAGAGTAAACTCGCCCAACCAGAGTGGTGGGCCAGTCGGCGACAAACAGATAACGGCTACCGATGACAATCGCCATCAGAATATTAAACAAGGCGAACCAGTGCCCCCAGCTTATCATCTGGGAGACTTTTTCACGGTAGCGCTGACGGTTAGTCACCATAACGTATTACTGTGTTCCTTAGTGCGCGTCGTCTTGATGAATAGAAGACTTTAGCGCCTCGGCAAACGAGTGAGCAAGGGCCTGACGCTGGGCCGGGCTGATGCTGGTGTTAATAAGGTTAGTCACCATATTGCCCAGTACCATCAGCGACAGGTCGGTCGGCGCCTTGTGCTTTTCCAGCACGTTCACCATTTCTGTAAGCAGCGCTTCTACGCGTTCATCACTATAGCGGGAGAGTTGTGGCATAAATCTACGTCAGTTAAGTTCGAGAAAGTCCGATATATTACCGTAGCGACGCTAACATTTCCGCTTTTTTATCAGCAGTTGCAGCGGACGTCGGTCGGTGGTTGAATACCGCCCGGCCTAAAAGGAGAGTTTATCATGAGTCTGGATATCGACCAGATTGCAATACACCAACTGATTAAGCGTGATGAGCAGAATCTGGAACTGGTGCTTCGCGATACATTGCTTGCGCCGAATGCTGCCGTTGAAGAGATGATGGCAGAGCTGCATCGCGTTTACAGTGCGAAAAATAAAGCCTACGGCATGTTCAATGAAGAGAGCGAGCTGGCACAAGCGCTGCGCTTATGCCGCAAGGGCGAAGAAGATTTTCTGAGTTTTAGCCGCGCTGCCACCGGGCGCCTGCGCGATGAACTGGCGAAATACCCGTTTGCGGATGGCGGCATTGTGCTGTTTTGCCACTATCGCTATCTGGCCGTGGAATACCTGTTGGTGGCGGTGTTGAATAACCTCAGCAGTATGCGCGTGAATGAAAATCTGGACATTAGCTCGACCCATTATCTGGATATTAACCATGCGGATATCGTGGCGCGTATCGATCTTACTGAGTGGGAAACGAATCCGGAATCGACCCGGTATCTGACTTTTCTGAAAGGACGGGTAGGGCGCAAGGTCGCAGATTTCTTTATGGATTTTCTGGGGGCCAGCGAAGGGCTGAACGCCAAAGCGCAAAACCGCGGTTTGCTTCAGGCGGTGGATGACTTTACGGCCCAGGCGCAACTCGATAAAGCAGAGCGCCAAAATGTGCGCCAGCAGGTGTACAGCTATTGCAACGAGCAGTTGCAGTCCGGAGAAGAGATTGAACTGGCGTCGCTGTCAAAAGAGCTTTCCGGCGTCAGTGAAGTGAGCTTTGAGGCGTTTACCGCCGAACAGGGCTACGAGCTTGAAGAGAGTTTCCCGGCAGATCGCAGCACCCTGCGCCAGTTAACCAAATACGCCGGTAGCGGCGGCGGTCTGACCATTAATTTCGACGCCATGTTGCTGGGTGAACGTATTTTCTGGGATCCGGCCACCGACACGCTGACCATTAAAGGCACGCCGCCTAATTTGCGTGACCAGTTGCAGCGACGCACGTCCGGCAAATAAAAATCAGCAAAAAGAAAAGGGCAAACGCAGTGGTTTGCCCTAATCCATGCAAAAAAAACGCCGCTTAACGCGGCGTTTTTTCAGACTGTTCAGCGATTACGCGCGAACGAAGTCGATGTGTTGCAGTTTCGGCTTGTAAGCGTGACGCTGTACAGCCTGAACTTTAACTTTTACTTCTTTACCGTCAACAGCGATAGTCAGCACTTCGCTATAGAACTCAGGCTTAGCCTGCATGTTCATAATCTGGTCGTGATCCAGTTCAACAGCAACAGCAGCTTCATTACCGCCATAAATGATGGCCGGGAATTTGTTAGCTGTGCGCAGGCGGCGGCTCGCACCCTTACCCTGCTCTTTACGTACTTCTGCATTGATAGTAAACATTAACTTTTCTCTTCTATAAATCCTGTAGCAGGCGACCCAGCGACAGGTAGATTATCTGCTTTGCGGATGCAAAAGCGGGCGGGATTATAGCCATAACCGCCGCGCGCTTCAATGAAAACCGCCGTTAACCGCGTAATTCGTTGGCTCGACGATAGCGGCCCTGATAGTCGAACACCTTTTCCCGCACCTGCCAGAAACGATCTTTCATTCGCGCGACGACAAAATCAGGGTGGCGCAGCAGGGCGTGTTGCGCGGCAATATCCGCAGCCGTAATCCAGCGGAGCGGCACGCCGGGCGTGCGGGTATGCGGGCGCAAAAACAGATGCTCAAACGCGGTCCGCTGGGCAGGGGTATGAAGACGGAAGCGCTCACTGACGTCCGCGCCGTCTTCGTCAAAGTACGTCACCTTCAGCCATTGCCCTTTTTCATCACTTCCGCTTTGTAACTGCATGCCGCTACAGCGCAGCACCAGCGCGTCTTTAAGCTTCAACGCTGCTTTGAGCATGTCATCCGGGTCAACTAAAATCGACTCGCACTGATGGCAGCGCCTCGCGGCGATATCATTTTCCGCATTGCACTGCGGGCAGTTTTTAAAGCGGAAACGGTAATCGCACTGCTCGCGATGGCCGTCATCATCTTCCAGCACACCCTGGCAGCGACGTCCAAAATGCTCAATTATGGTTCCGTCAGCGGTGGTTTTGCCCCAAAAGGTATTGGCGAAGCCGCAGGCCGGGCAAAACACTTGTACCGGCACGTTATCCGAGCCCTTTTTCGCAGCGCCAACCTCCGGGGTAAACAGATCATGCGGGTTTCCGGCGTAATCGAGGATAAGACAGTCGGTTTTGCCTTCATAAAGCCGCAACCCGCGCCCGACGATTTGTTGATACAGGCTGACCGACTCGGTAGGGCGCAGGATGGCAATGACATCCACATGGGGCGCGTCAAAACCCGTAGTAAGCACTGACACATTAACCAGATAGCGAAAGCGCCGCGCTTTGAATTCGCTAATCAGCAAATCGCGCTGCGAGGCGGGCGTGTCGCCGGTAATCAGCGCCGCTTCTCCGGCAGGCAATAATCCGGTGATTTCACGCGCGTGTTCTACCGTAGCGGCGAAAATCATCACGCCCAGACGCGTGGCGGCGAAATCGATTATCTGACTGATGATATGCGGGGTAATGCGCCGCTGTTTTTTGAGTTCAAGATTAAGATCCGCTTCGCTGAAAATCCCGTTCGCTTGCGGTTGCAGACGGCTGAAGTCATATTGCACCACGGGCATATCGAGCCTTTCCGGCGGAGTGAGATAGCCATGCTTAATCATGTAACGCAGCGGCAGCTCATAGATGCAATCGCGAAATAATGCGTTCTGGTCGCCGCGTACCATGCCGTGATAGTGAAATTGATAAATCCAGCCTTTGCCGAGCCGGAATGGCGTGGCGGTTAATCCCAGCAGGCAAAGCCGTGGGTTTGTCTTGCGCAAATGTCGCAAAATTTGCTGGTACTGGCTGTCGTCGTCATCGCTGATGCGGTGGCACTCATCGACGATAAGCAACGAGAATTCGCCCTGGAACTCGTCAAGATTGCGCGCCACCGACTGGACGCTGCCAAACACCACTTTGGCCATGCTCTGCTTGCTTTTGAGCCCGGCGGAATAGATATCCGCATCAAGTCCCAGCGCGCAATATTTGCCGTGGTTTTGTTCCACCAGTTCTTTAACGTGAGCCAGTACCAGAACGCGGCCGCGCGCCACCCGCGCCAGCTCGGCGATAACGATGCTTTTACCCGCGCCGGTCGGCAGGACGATAACAGCCGGTTCAGCGGATTTTCGAAAGTGGGCGAGGGTGGCGTCAACCGCCTCGCGCTGATAGGGACGTAGCGTTAGCATTCAGTGCTTTTCAAATTCATTAGCGTGCGAAACATCATTTTAACCTTGAGCAGCTCTGTTAGCCCGCTATACTCACCGGTCTTGATGATTTCTTTCATTACCAGCACATGCTGGACCGCGTTTAACAGGCAAAAAACTTCAATGCGACTTGATAAATTTATCGCCCAGCAGCTTGGCATCAGCCGTGCTATTGCCGGGCGTGAAATCCGCGCCAGCCGGGTAACCATAGATGGCGAACCGGTAAGGGACAGCGCTTTCAAACTTAACCCCGAACACGATGTGGCCTACGAGGGTAATTCTCTCGTTCAACAGACTGGCCCACGTTATTTTATGCTGAATAAACCGCAGGGTTATGTGTGCTCCACCGACGATCCCGATCATCCCACCATCCTCTATTTTCTGGATGTGCCGCTGGCGCACAAACTGCATGCCGCCGGGCGTCTGGATATCGATACCACCGGTTTAGTGCTGCTTACCGATGACGGTCAGTGGTCGCATCGTATCACGTCACCGCGCCATCATTGCGAGAAAACCTACCGGGTTACGCTTGAGTCGCCGGTTGCCGATGACACCGCTGAACAGTTCGCTAAAGGCGTTCAGTTGCATAATGAAAAAGATCTCACCAAACCCGCGGTACTTGAAGTATTAAGCCCAACAGAGGTACGCCTGACTATTAGCGAAGGCCGTTATCATCAGGTGAAGCGCATGTTCGCAGCCGTAGGCAACCATGTGGTTGAACTGCACCGCGAACGCATTGGCGCGATTACACTTGATGAGTCGCTCGCACCGGGCGAATTCCGTCCGTTAACCGAAGACGAGATTGCCAGTGTCGGCTTGCCGTCTCGCTAAATGCAGGAGAGTGGAGTGACCACCAGGCAAACTTCATCGATTGGGATCGTCATTATTCTTGGTTTGTTAGCCATGCTGATGCCGCTTTCCATCGATATGTATCTGCCGGCGTTGCCGGTGATTTCCCAGCAGTTCGGCGTGCCTGCCGGCAGCGCTCAGATGACGCTTAGCACCTATATTCTGGGCTTTGCGGTCGGGCAACTGTTTTATGGCCCGATGGCGGACAGTCTGGGACGTAAACCGGTTATCCTCGGCGGTACGCTGTTGTTTGCTGTGGCAGCCATTGCCTGCGCGTTGTCACAAACCATCGATCAGTTAATCGGCATGCGTTTTCTGCACGGTCTGGCGGCAGCTGCGGCAAGCGTCGTGATTAACGCCTTAATGCGCGATATTTATCCAAAAGAAGAGTTTTCGCGCATGATGTCGTTCGTCATGCTGGTGACCACTATAGCGCCGCTGGTGGCGCCCATGGCTGGCGGGGCAATACTGGTATGGTTTAGCTGGCACACTATCTTCTGGATACTGGCGGTAGCCGCGCTTGTCGCATCGGCGATGATTTTCTTTCTGATCTCAGAAACGTTACCTCCCGAGCGACGCCAGAAGTTCCACTTTAGAACCACCATAGGTAACTTTGCCTCGCTGTTTCGCCATAAGCGCGTCCTCAGCTATATGCTGGCGAGCGGCTTCAGCTTCGCCGCCATGTTCTCGTTTCTGAGCGCCGGGCCGTTTGTCTATATCGAACTCAACCACGTTTCGCCGCAGAATTTCGGCTATTACTTTGCGCTGAATATCGTGTTCTTGTTCGTGATGACGGTATTTAACAGCCGCTTCGTACGGCGCATTGGCGCGCTTCGCATGTTCCGTACCGGGCTGTTTATTCAGTTCGCCATGGCGGTGTGGATGGTCGTCAGCGCGCAGTTTAACTTCGGTTTCTGGGCGCTGGTATTAGGAGTGGCGGCGTTTGTCGGCTGTATTTCCATGGTGGCGTCTAATGCCATGGCGGTGATTCTGGATGAGTTCCCGCATATGGCGGGAACCGCGTCGTCGCTGGCGGGAACCTTTCGCTTTGGTATCGGCGCGATTACCGGCGCGTTACTTTCTCTGTTCACGTTCAATTCGGCCTGGCCGATGATTGGATCTATCGCGTTTTGTTCAACGTGCTCAATTCTTTTCTATTTGTACGCCAGTCGACCAAAGAAAGCGCGTTAACCCCTGCTTAAGGGGTAGGTAAACTACCCCTTTCTTAATCCATATCAACGAATATATTCCCCTGCTACGTACAATTTGTTTCGCGAATGTAAATGTAAAGGTCTTAAAAAGTCATTTTTTTGTAGTCAAAAAAGGTTGAGTTAGATCGCATTACAGGGTACATATAGCGCCGAAATGAGAAGTACCACACAAAAATAAACGGTTAACGATGAACGAGTAACCGAAACACTTGCAGCAGTGTAACCGTTTTCTATGTTGATTAAGTTACGTTTCGTCAACATTGTGTTAACCTGTATGTAAAGTGATTGTGATTTTTTGCTCTTGCTGGGGAAGTACTATGAATACGTTACAACTTTCCATCGTCCATCGCTTACCACATAGCTATCGTTGGTTGACGGGATTTGCAGGTTCGAAAGTTGAACCGATTCCGCAATGTTCGCACAGCGAAGACGATTGTCTGGTAGGCCTGAAGCTGCTGAGTCCGGCTGATGATGCATGGCAGGTGATGAATAAATTAAGCCAGGCGTTAACGGATATCGAAGTTGACTGCGCCGTCCTTGAGTGCGAAGGCGAGCCTTGCCTGTTTGTTGACCGTCAGGACGAGTCTGCGGCTACCTGTCGCCTTAAGAATTTTGGTGTCGCTATTGCCGAATCTTTTTCCGGCCAGAATCCTTTTTGAGGATTAACGCAAGGTAAGAAGCTGGCGGGTGTACGCTTCCGCCGGCGATGAAAACACCTGCCCGCACGGCCCTTGCTCTACCACTTCGCCTTGTTTTAACACCACCACCTGATGGCATAACGACCGCACCACTTCCAAATCATGGCTGATAAAAATCCAGGCCAGGCGGTGTTTTGCCTGTAGTGATTTCAGCAACGCCAGAATTTGCGCCTGCACGGTTCTGTCGAGAGAAGAGGTAGGCTCGTCCAGCACAATCAGGTCAGGTTTAAGGATAAGCGCGCGGGCAATAGCGATACGCTGACGTTGTCCGCCTGAAAACTCCGCCGGGTAACGATGGCGCGTTTCAGCATCCAGTCCGACCTCTTGCATCACCTCGATCACCCGGGCTTCCCGTTGCGCCCGGGAAAGCTCAGGATGATGAACCCGCAGTCCTTCTTCAATAATTTGTAATACGTCGAGCCGTGGATTAAGCGAGGAATTCGGATCCTGAAACACCACCTGAATACGATGGCGCACGGGCAGCATTTGTTTACGGTTCCACAGATGCAGCGGTTGCCCGTCAAACAGGATCTCGCCCCGGGAAGGGATAAGACGTAGTAGGGCGAGCCCAGTGGTACTTTTCCCCGATCCTGATTCGCCAACCAGACCCAGGCTTTCGCCTGCCCGCAGTTCAAAGCTTAACTTACGTAGCGCATAGTGATGCCCCACGGTACGGCGCAGGATGCCGCGCCGTATCGCAAAGGCCACCTGCAAATCGTTGACCTGTAAAAGGACAGGGCTGTCGTCAGGCAGTGTCACCGGATCGCCTTCCGGCTCCGATGCCAGGAGTTTTTGAGTATAAGGATGCTGGGGTTGGCTGAATAACCGGGCCGTCGTATTTTGCTCAACGCATTTGCCGTTTTGCATCACCGCGACGTTATCAGCAAGCCTTTTCACAATATTCAGGTTATGGGTGATAAACAGCAGACCCATATTCAGCTCACGCTTCAGTTCATCCAGCAAGTGCAGAATTTGCGCCTGAACGGTGACATCGAGCGCCGTGGTTGGCTCATCGGCAATCAATAACTTAGGACGAGTGAGAAGCGCCATGGCTATCATCACGCGCTGGCGTTCGCCTCCGGAAAGCTGATGCGGGTAATCATTAAGACGACTGGCCGGCTTGTGAATGCCCACCCGTTCAAGGCAAGTAAGGATTTCCGCCCGGGCGGGTTCACGGCGCATTCCGCGATGCAGAGAAAGCACTTCGTAGAGCTGTTTTTCAATCGTGTGCAGCGGGTTGAGCGAGACCATCGGCTCCTGAAAAATCATGGCGATTTTATTGCCGCGCACACTATGGAGGTGGTTTTCACTGGCATGTAACAGCGACTGGCCTTCAAAGCAGATATCACCTTCGGGGTAAACCGCAGGCGGTGTCGGCAACAGGCGTAATATCGACAAGGCCGTCACGCTTTTCCCGGAGCCGGATTCACCTACCAGGGCCAGCGTTTCACCTGCATCAATACGCAGCGAAAGCTTATCCACCACCCGGCGTTCAACTTCGTTTTGGCGAAAGGCAATGGAAAGCCTATCAATGGAAAGAAGCGGAGTCGTCATATTACGCCACCTTACTGGGATCGAAGGCGTCGCGTACCGCTTCGCCGATAAAAATAAGCAGTGAAAGCAAAATCGCCAGTGAGAAAAAGGCGGTTATCCCAAGCCAGGGGGCCTGCAAGTTGTTCTTGCCCTGCAACAGCAATTCACCAAGCGAGGGTGAGCCCAGCGGCAGACCAAAGCCGAGAAAGTCCAGTGAGGTCAGGGTGGTGATGGAGCCACACAGGATAAACGGCAAAAAGGTTAACGTCGCTACCATGGCGTTTGGCAGCATATGGCGCCATATAATGGCGCGATCGCTTACGCCGAGCGCCTGCGCCGCGCGAATATAATCATAATTTCGGGTGCGCAAAAACTCCGCGCGCACCACGCCCACCAGGCTCATCCAGCCAAAAATGACGGTGATGGCCAACAACCACCAAAAATTCGGCTGCACGACGCTCGATAGTAAAATGATTAAAAACAGCGTCGGCATACCTGACCACACCTCGATAAAACGCTGTCCCCACAAATCCACCTTACCGCCGTAATAGCCCTGAACCGCACCGGCCGCCACGCCAAGCACGCTGGAGCACAGCGTGAGCATCAGCCCAAACAGAATAGAAATACGCGTACCGTAGAGAATGCGCGCCAGTACATCACCGCCGTTGGCATCGGTACCCAGCCAGTTTTGAGCGGAAGGCGGGGAAGGGAAGGGCTGGTTAGTGGCGTAATTGATTGAATTGGCGCCAAACCGAATAGGCGCCCACAGGATCCAGCCTTGCTGTTCAATACGCGCCTGCAACCATGGATCCTGATAATTGGCGCGGGTGGCGAGCGGGCCGCCAAAGTCGCTTTCGCTGTAATTCACCAGCGCCGGGAAAAACCAACGGTCCTGATAATTCACCACCAGTGGCCGATCGTTAGCGATAAGCTCGGAGGCCAGGGAGAGCGCGAAAATGACGATAAAAATCCACAGCGACCAGAATCCGCGGCGATTGCGGCGAAAGCGCGCCCAGCGCGCCTGGTATACGGGGCTTAAGCGACTCATCCGCGCCCCTCAAAGTCTATGCGTGGATCGACCAGGGTATACGTCACATCGCTAAGAATATTCATTAGCAAGCCTATCAGGGTGAAGATATAAAGCGTGCCGAACATCACCGGATAATCCCGCGACACGGTGGCTTCATAGCCTAAAAGCCCAAGCCCGTTGAGTGAGAACATGACTTCAATCAACAGCGAGCCGGTAAAGAACATGCTGATAAAGGCTGCCGGGAATCCCGCTATCACCAGCAGCATGGCATTACGGAACACATGCCCATGCAAAATTTGCTTTTCACTAAGCCCCTTAGCACGGGCGGTCACCACATACTGTTTGCGGATTTCATCCAGAAACGAGTTTTTAGTGAGCATAGTGAGTGTGGCGAACCCGCCTATGACGGTTGCCAGCACTGGCAACGTGATATGCCAGAGGTAATCCGTGATTTGTTTATACCAGGGTAGGCTGTCGAAATTGGCCGATACCAGTCCGCGTAGCGGGAAAATATCAAACCAGGTGCCGCCTGCGAACAGCACAATCAGCAAAATGGCGAACAGGAAAGCCGGAATAGCGTAGCCGACAATGATCAACGCGCTGCTCCATACATCAAAAGGGCTGCCGTTACGTACCGCTTTGCGGATACCGAGCGGAATGGAAACCAGGTAGATAATAAGCGTACTCCACAGCCCAAGCGTGATGGAAACCGGCATACTGTCGCGGATCAGCTCCAGTACTGACGCGCTGCGAAATAAACTGTTGCCGAAATCGAAGCGCAAATAGTCTTTGAGCATCGTGAAATAGCGTTCATGCAAGGGCTTATCAAAACCGTAGCGTTTAGTTATCTCTTCTATAATTTGCGGATCAAGCCCACGCGCGCCGCGATACTGGCTGTCGCTGGGATTGCTCACGCCGGGACGGGCCTGGCCCAGGCCGCCGCCCTCAGCGCTTACGCCGGGAATACCGCTGCCTCGCCCAAACTGAATGGCGGAAATCGCCTGATCCACCGGGCCGCCCGGCGCAATCTGAACAATAAAAAAATTGATGGTGATGATGGCCCAAAGCGTGGGGATAATCAGCAGCAATCGACGGACAAGATACGCACCCATGGCAATCCCCTAGCGCCTTCCGGCAGGCAATGTTGCCGCACGGTTCACGTCATACCACCAGGTGTCAAAGCCCAGCGAATAGAGCGGGGCGACGGCCGGACGTGAAAATTTATCCCAATAGGCAAAACGATCGGCGGGAATATACCACATCGGTAGCATGTAAAAATTCCAGGTCAGTACCCGGTCCAGGGCGCGCCCTAACGGCAACAATTTCTCTTTGTCTCCCTGACTGGCGATGATTTCGGCTATCAGTTTATCCACCACCGGGCTTTTCACCCCGGCTGCGTTATAGCTGGAGTCGATATATTCCGAGGCCCAGGATATCTGCAAATCAGCACTCGGCCACGGCGTCGCCTGCCAGAGCGACGGCATCATGTCGTAATCCCGTCTGCGCAGTCGATTTGTCATTTGCGAGTTATCAACCTGACGGATGTTAAGCGTAATGCCAAGGCGCTCAAGATTATGCTGGAACGGCAGCACCCACTGATCGTTACCGCCAGATGAGAGCAGTAGTTCAAAGCTGAACGGTTTCCCGGTTTTCACATTCACCAGTTTTTGGTTTTTCAGCTCCCAACCGGCCTCTTTCAGTAACGACATGGCCTTAAGCAGGTTTTCCCGGTCAAAACCATCGCCTTTTGACACCGGTGGCTGATAAATCGTCGTGAAAACCTCCGGCGGCAAATCGGCTTTCATAGGGGCAAGCAAGATCAACTCATCGGCTTTTGGATAATCCCGCGCGGCGTATTCCGTATTCAGGAAATAACTATTTGGACGACTGTAGGCGCCGTAAAACAGCGCTTTATTCATCCACTCGAAATCGAAAGCCAGCGTAATCGCTTCGCGTACCCGCCGGTCGGCAAACTGTGGACGTTGAATATTAAATGCCAGCCAGCGCGCGTCTTTGGCCGCTTCACTTTTACGCTCGGCTTTAACAATGAATTTGTTATCAAAGTTTTTACCGGTATAGCGAGTCGCCCAGTTTTTGGCGCTCACTTCGCTTCGGAAATCAAAAGCGCCCGCCTTGAAGGCCTCAAACGCCACATTGTCGTCGAGATAATAGTCATAGCGAACAGTGTCAAAATTCCAGCGCCCGCGGTTAACCGGCAGGTTAGCAGCCCAGTAATCCTTCACGCGGGAATAGACCACATACTGGCCCATTTTCCAGGCGGTGATTTTATAAGGGCCGCTGGCGGGCGGCGGGCTTGATAGCGGATCGCTCAGTTTATGATCTTTCCAGAACGTTTTTGGCATGACCGGTAGCGATAACAGTCCCAACAAATTTTCTTTGCCTGGCGTTGCCAGCTCGATGCGCACTGTCATAGGGGCGATGGCTTTAACGGTCGCACCCTTGTAGTAAATACGGAACTGCGGCACGCCCTCGGTCATAAATTTCGAAAAGGTAAACGCGACGTCTTCGGCGGTAATAGGGGTGCCGTCATGGTAACGGGCATTTGGATTTATCTCGACTTCTGCCCAGGCAAAGTTGTCGGGGTAGCGCACGCGTTCGGCAATCAACGGATAATAACTGGCGGGTTCATCGTCTGAGGTCGTAAACAACGGATCATAAAGCGTCTCAGTGCGCACCGCCGGGTTGCCGCGCAGGGCATAGCGGTTAAAGTTATCAAAGGTGCCGATATTGGAAAGCGTGATATTTCCGCCTTTGGGCGCGGCAGGATTGACGTAATCAAAGTGGGTAAAATCCACGGCGTATTTGGGTTCGCCCAAAACCGAGAGGGAATAACTCTCTTTAATGTTTTGTGTATATCCCACGGTGCTTATCAGGCTAAGCAGCAAAATCAGTGCGCGCGCAACCATATTATGGCGTGATCCTGTTATTTTCCGGGTGACAGCACCGGCTAAGCGTATGTCTGTGAATGATAAGTGACGGTCGCGGTAATGTGAAACACTGTCCAGGCTTTAAGATAATAAATCGGTCATTTGCCCGCGCGCTGTCGCTGCCATTCAATAAGTTGCGCAATGCGCACCGGGTAGGAAAAGTAAAATCCCTGCAAGTAATTGACGCCGCGCTCCGCAAGCCATTTTGCCTGTTCCCCGGTTTCTACCCCTTCGGCGAGAGTAGTCATATTCAACCGCTGGGCGAGAGAGATGACGGCATCCAGTACCGGTGAGGTGACCGTTTCGGTCCCAATGGCATTGATAAAGCCGCGATCGATTTTCAGATAATCCATGGTAAAGCGCTCAAGATAAATTAGCGCGCTGTGACCAGTGCCGAAATCATCCACGGCAATTTCAAAACCCTGTTGGTGCAACCAGTCGAACAACGAGACGGCCTGATTTTCGTTGAGCATATCGCGTTCGGTAATTTCAAAAACAATCTGAAAATAGTTTGTCGGCAGCGATGCGGCTAGCTTGCGAATATCGTCTTTAAATTCCGGTGAGTGTAAATGACCGGGCGCGATATTGATGCCAATTCTCGCGCCCTGCGGCAGTACGCCTACCAGTAACGGCAGTTCTTTAGCGATTAATGTAAACAGATGCCGCGTGAGCGGAATGATAAGTTGCTGTGCTTCTGCATAGTGAATAAAAGCATCCGGTGGGATATTGCCGGCCTCCGGGTGCTCCCAACGCATCAGCACTTCCGCGCCAGTCATGGTAAATGTTGCGGACTCCACTACCGGTTGCCAGACGATGTAAAACTGGTTGCGGCGCATTCCCTGCCATATCTCTTTGCCTGAGCGCTGACTATTGTACAAAATCATCCCAAAAAGCGCGCCCCCTGCCAGGCCAAACAGTATGCCGACCAGAATCGACAGTAACATATCTTCCGCAGACCAGGCCTCGCCGTAGATATAAAATTTGATGGGGTAGTCGGGTAACGTTGCAACACGCAATGGGAGTGGCGATTGCGGTGTGATTTTATGTACGCCGGATGCAAGTGTAGTAATGGCTTTGTCGCCTACCACCAGCGCAATGCTTGCTGTCTCGCGCTGGTGTGAGGCGAAGACCAGATAGGGCCTGAGATTGACATTGAGGGTGGCCATTATTCCGCGCTGTTGATCGTGCGGGTTTTGATACCAGATAGCGATGATAGGTCTCCCGGGAACTCTTAGCGTACCGGGAAGAATAGTCATATCGATTTTTTTGCGTAAATCAAATTCGGGAACCAAAACCGATAGCGGCACAGCGACAGAGCCCGTTGCCGATGAACAATACGCTTTTCCATCATTGATCAGTACAAATGAACGAACATTGATATTAAAGGCCGCTTTCGGCGTGAGTTCTGACGAAACAGCTTTGCAGTCTGAGACGGTAAGAGGTTGCAGGGCATCCGTAACGCTTTTCAGCTCGTGAAAATAGTCACGCATATAATCCTGAATACCCGCAGCCAGGCCGTCAAAGCTTTGCTCGCGCTTATGATACAGCCAGAACGCATTTAAGGCAGACACGCAAATTGCCAGCACGAAGCCAACGATAAGACTCATGATGATGATTTTGCGTGGCGTCGTCAGATAGCGCTTGAAGATGTTAGCGGCACTCATTCAGGCAGATTCTCTGAAATTTTTAAAAGATGGAAAGACTATTTGAAGAATATAACGTAGAGAGGGATGAGCGTAATCACATCATTTCCAGTAAACAAAAACGCTGCCGAAGCAGCGTTTATATCATACAGCATCTTGTTGGCAGTCAAGGGAAAATGACAACAAGATTAACTGCGGCTCAGAACTCGTCGCGCCTCATTGTAGCGCTTATTCCAGTAGGGCTCATCCATGCTGGAAATGACAACGCCGCTGCTGGTCGATGCATGTACAAACTGATTGTTGCCGATATAAATCCCGACATGACGCCCAGTCGACCCTGCACGGAACAGGACTAAATCACCGGTCCGCAAGCCAGTGCGGGAAACGTGTTTACCCATTTCCTGCTGCTCGTAGGTGGAACGCGGCAACTCTAAACCAAATTGTTCGCGGAAAGTACGCTGCACAAAACCGGAGCAATCAATGCCGCTACGGGTGCTGCCGCCGAGGCGATAGCGTACGCCTTTCCAACTGGTGTATTGTTCCATTAAGCGCGATTTAATATCGACGTTACGGACCATTTGTTCAAATTCATCCTGAGAGGCTTGCAGTAAATAACTGTCGTTACTGCCAACTGCATGCGTCTCAGAATGCGCATTCTTCGCGGTATGGGTGGAGCTACAAGCGGAGAGCAGTACCGCTACTGCAATCGCAGGGATTACCCGCAAGAAATATCTCACAATCGGCTGAGATTTGACCATGTTGTTTATTTTCCCTTGAAGTCCTTAACGACAAAATCGTTATAAAAAATGCCAAACGTGACGAGACTAATTACATAGGCGGGATGAGACAATTCTGGATGTGCAAAACTGTGGAGAAACGCACACTAAGATTACTCATACGCCAGTATTTAACCGTTTGCCAACAAAGCGAACCCGAGAGTACCCGATCGAAACTCGCATGGCGAGCGCTTTTATCCGATTTTTTATAAGAAATTGTAATGTTAAAAAACAAAAATTATATTTAAACAAATTTTTAACATTGATGGCGGGATAATAAGCAAGTGTTTCATTTTTATGATAAATGTTTTGTTTGTTATTTAAGCTAAATTTTTATGCCCAATAAAAAACCGCCAGACGTTTTTTAGACAAATGGCGGTTTAATATATGAACAATTTAGTTGCTATTATGGAGAGATTTATTCTTTCCAGGCAAATAGTGGTTTAACAGCGTGATTATTTTATCGCTTAGTGGTGTCATTAATATCCAGGGAAGCCCTACTAAAATTACGGATAAGGAACCAACGAAAATATCGGTAAACCAGTGAGCGCCAATCATCATTCTCGGTAGTGAAAAAACCACAAAAATAATAAGTGAAATGGCAAAAGCCCGGCTGCCGAAATAGCGCAGCATAAATCCGCAAAAAATCATTAGCATCATGCCGTGATCCCCAGGGAAGCTATCTTTCGACGCGTCTTTGGTGGGGATATTCAGTAAATCACTGACCCGATGAATATCATTAAAAAAGAGCGTAGGGCTTTGGCGCTGCACCGGAATTTGCTGCCCTATCTGGTTCAGCACCACGGCGGTCAACAACATGACAATGCCCATGATAACAATCTGACGGCGGCCATAAGGCGTTTGCTTTAACCAGAAGGAAAGCATTAACAGTCCCATCGCCAGCAGCGAGCAACCGTCAAAAGCACGGTTATTGGTAATGGCGACCAGCCATAAAAACGCACGGTTCTCTACTAACAAATTGTTGAAGTAGCGGAACACGCCGGCATCGACGGGAAACCAGAACCCATGGTTCGCAGGCAGTAGCCAGGAAAAGAACAACGCCAGCCCGGCAAAGTTCAGTAACACGATAGTAGAGAGGCGCGTTTTCATGATCGTTATCACACTCTGAGTTTACACGCAGGCCACGTTAGTCGGACAAACTTAAACGAATCTTCAACAAACTTGATTGCAATGCATTCCAGTCGGCCTGCGCATTGTGAATAAGTTCAATACGGCTGTCTGGCGGCGCAACATTTTGCGTTTCAATGTGTAAGTCCAGACCCTGGCGATTAATGCGGACCAGTCCTTCAGGAATGCGCATGACGCCTTTCACGCGATCGACTGGCGCAAGGCGCGCCCACTCCAGCAGACCAATCGTGTCGAAAACGGTTTCGCTATCGAAAATCCATCCGCAGGCATGGAAGCCCTGGCCCTGATTAAGGCTACGGCGCCAGCGCTGATGACTGGCTAAATTCAGCGCCGCTAAACCCCGTGACGACGGATGGGCGTGAACATGGTCCGGGCTTGACGGTAACGTGCGGGTATTGCGGCGTGGCGCGTCAAGCAACGCAGTATCAATTTGCCCGCGTGTCGCCGTGACGAGCGGGCGCTCATCGCCATTTTTCTCGTGCCACTGTTGCAGGGCGTTTAACGCATCGATTTCTGCACGGTCTTGTTTATTGGCGATGATAATGTCTGCGGCAGCCAGTTGATCGCGAAAATTATCATTGTTCAGATACTGTTCATCCAGTAACTGGCGCGCGTCAAGCAGACACAGCGTCGCGCGCAAATCGATCCACGGTTCGTAAACCGGGGCGGTCAACATATCAAGGATCTGTTTCGGGTGACCAAGACCCGTCGGCTCAATCAACAGTCTGTCGGGCTTACCCTGGCGCAGCAGGGTATTTAATCCTACCTGCATGGGCAGGCCGTTGACGCAACACATACAGCCGCCGGGGATCTCTTTTAGCAACGCGCCGCTGTCAGCGAGTAGCGCGCCATCTATACCCACTTCGCCAAATTCATTGACCAGCACCGCCCATTTCTCGGCGGGATCTTTATTGGCTAACAAATGAAGGATCGTAGTGGTTTTACCGCTGCCTAAAAAGCCGGTAATCAGGTTGGTTTTGGTCACGGTGGCTCCTGCCAAATTAATATCGTGAAAGACGATAACAAAGTGTAGCCAGTAATCCTGGCTAAAAATGGCGGCGATGAGAAGAGGGGGAGCCTGGTTGCTCCCCGAAAGAGGCGAATAAATTAACGGCGCGCCAGGCGCGCAACGGCATCACGCGCACCATTGCGGCACAGGTTTTGCCACGCGGCGTTGAGCGTATGAATAAAAATCGGGTTGGCGGGCAGATCGGCGCCGAAAATTTCTTTCAGGCTCAGCAACGCCTCGACGCGATTTTCTTCACGGCTTTTCTCCACCTGGGCGCGAATTTTGTCCACCAGCGGATCGCGTATATCTATCGGCGCGCCGCTGTCGTCAACGCCGCTGACATAGCGCATCCAACCGGCGACACCGAGGGCCAGAAACGACCAGTCGCCGCCATTCGCCAGGTGCCAGCGAATACTGTCAAGCATACGTTGTGGCAGTTTCTGACTGCCATCCATCGCGATTTGCCAGGTCTGGTGCTTCAGGGCCGGATTGCGAAAACGCGCGATAAGACTATCTGCATACTCATGTAAATCTACCCCGGTGATACGCAGCGTCGGCGCTTGTTCAGTCAGCATCAGGCGACGGGCGGCGGTTGAGAAATTTTCGTCAGCCATACAGTCGGCAATGTGTTTGTAGCCTGCAAGATAACCGAGCCAGGCCAGGAATGAATGACTGCCGTTAAGCATACGCAGTTTCATCTGCTCCCAGGGCAGGACGTCATCCACCATCTGTACGCCTGCCGCTTCCCATTCCGGGCGTCCCGCGATGAAATTATCTTCGACGACCCACTGAATAAACGGCTCAGCGCTAATCGCGCACGGGTCTTCAACGCCTAAAATCGCGCTGATTTCCGCCAACGACTCAGGCGTCGCCGCCGGGACAATTCGGTCCACCATGGTGGCCGGGAAAGAGACGTGTTCGGCAATCCACTGCGCCAGCTCCGGTGAGCGCTTTTGCGCCATACCAATCACGGCCTGGCGCACTACCTGCCCATTTTCCGGAATATTATCGCAAGACAGCACGGTAAAGGGGTTATGCCCACGCGCTTGACGGCGCGCCAGCGCTTCCACCAGCAGGCCTGGCGCGGAGTGGGGCTGATGAGGCGTGGCCAGATCGTGAATAATGCGTTCATTGCTGATATCAAGCTGACCGCTGGCCGGGTCGATACAATAGCCTTTCTCGGTAATGGTCAGGGAGACGATGGCCACTTGCGGTTCGCAGAACTTCTCAATAATCGCCTCAAGGCCATCAAGCCTTGCGTTCAGGCACTCGTTAACCGCGCCCACCACAATCGCGGTGTTTCCTTGCGCGCCTTTTTCCAGCACGGTAAACAGATGATCCTGCGCGCGTAGCTCGCTCATCAGTTTATCGCCGCTGAACAAGCTAATCTCGCAGATCCCCCAGTCACCGCCGTTTTTACGCAATACCCGGTCTGTCAGTAAAGCCTGATGCGCGCGATGAAAGGCGCCGAAGCCAAGATGCACGATACGGCTTTTGAGCGCGCTGCGGTCGTAATCCGGCGTCAGCACGTCGGGCGGAAGAGAAGCGGTGGCGAGGTTTTTCATTATCTGCTTTACCTGATTAACCATTAATTAACATCACCAGTGTAAAGTTATACGACAGCAATGTGAATTGGTGTGCCGTCAGAATCTGTAGAATGTGAAGACGATCATGCATTATGCCGCTTTCACTCCATTATGGCGAAAACGTGTCCGAGAGCTTGCGCTGAATTGGTATAACAACTTGGCAGGGGCTAGGAATATCAGATGCAGAATAGAGAGGGAGGTAACGAAATAATAACAAACAGGGGCATGGCTGCCCCCGTCAGGAAATCTTAATCGGCACGGCCCATATAGCGGCGTTCCGGAATATGAATACGGATTTTGTCGCCGGTACTCAGGTATTCTGGCACCTGGATAACCAGGCCGGTAGACAGGGTAGCCGGTTTGGTACGCGCACTGGCGGAGGCGCCTTTAATGCCCGGAGAGGTTTCAACGATTTCCAGATCTACCGTCTGCGGCAGTTCCAGCGCCAGCAGTTGCTCATCCCATGTCAGCACTTGCATATCTGGCATGCCGCCTTCCGGAATAAACAGCAGTTCATCTTCAATTTGTTCTTTATTGAAGATAAACGGCGTGTAGTCTTCCGCGTCCATAAACACATATTCATTGCCATCGACATAGGAAAAATTCACGAAGCGGCGGGTCAGGGTCACGGTATCGACGATATCATCACCTTTAAAGCGTTCTTCCACTTTCAAACCGGTGCGTACATCGGAGAAGCGCATTTTGTATAACGTCGCCGCGCCGCGCGCGCTTGGGGCCTGGATATCAATGTCTTTAACCAACAGCAGTTTGCCGTTGTAATTGAGAACCATACCTTTCTTTATTTCGTTTGCTCTTGGCATTGGATAAATCCTGTAAATAGGGCCAGTAAAATATCGCGACAAACTACTCGCGGCTTGCGATTGTGGCAAGTGGAATTCGAGCGTACAGGGTATTTGATGTGAAAGTTATAGGTCAGATCGCAACCGCCTGTTAAAGTCGCCGTTTACTTCTGCACCCGGAGCCCAGAATGGAATGCCGTCCAGATTGCGGCGCATGCTGCATCGCGCCCTCTATCTCATCCCCCATTCCTGGAATGCCGCAGGGCAAGCCCGCAAACACGCGTTGCATTCAGCTTTCAGATAATAACCTGTGTAAGATTTTTACCTCCCCGTTACGCCCCAGCGTTTGCGCCGGATTACAGGCCAGCCGTGAAATGTGTTCCACCAACCGGGATGCCGCCATGACGTATCTCATCAAGCTTGAGTTCGATACCGCACCTTAAATAGTAGCGGCAGCTTTTCACCTTCCATTGACGAATTTTCTCGCCGCCATTCCCGGTAAGTTTTTGATGATGCGCATTTAATGTCATAACCCTGCTTTTTATTGGTGTATATAAAATAATTGCTAACGCAATTAATAGGACGCTAATAAATGTATACATCCAATCCGCTTTTCCAACCTATCACCATCAGAAATGTTGAGATTAAAAACCGCTACGTCATGGCGCCCATGGGTAATGTGGGGCATGCCGATGCGCAGGGGGCTTTTAGCCAAAGCGCCGTGGAGTATTTTGTGGCGAGAGCCAAAGGCGGAGTGGGGCTAATCATCACCGGCCTTTGCGACGTCGCCCCACAGATTGAAGGCATCACGCCCTGTCATATGCCGCTTCCCACACTGAATCCAAATGCGTTTTTATTTAGCGCCATGGAGATGACTGAACGCGTCCATGCGTGGGGCAGTAAAATTTTCCTTCAATTGACTGCCGGATTTGGCTATTCGGGTAAATCATCAGTAGCGACCCATCCCGTTGCGCCTTCGCCGATGTCGAACCGGTGGCAGCCCGAAATCCAGCATCGCGCCTTAACGCGCAGTGAGATCTATCAGTTTATTGAGGGGTTTGTGCAAAGCGCGAAGATAGCCCAGCAAAGCGGGTTTGATGGCGTTGAAATCCACGCGGTGCACGAAGGGTATTTGTTGGATCAATTTACGCTCTCGTTTTATAACCAGCGGCAGGATGAGTTCGGCGGCGACCTGGCGGGGCGGCTTAAATTCCCGGTGGAGATAGTGAAAGCCATAAAAGCCGCTTGCGGCGAAGACTTCCCGGTGGCGCTGCGTTTCAGTCTGAAAAGTTTTATAAAAGGCCATCGTCAGGGCGCGGTGCCAGGCGAGACGTTTGAAGAGAAAGGCCGCGACACAGAAGAAGGACTTGCGGCGGCAAAAATACTGGTGGCGGCAGGTTACGATGCGCTGGATGTGGATGCGGGAACCTATGATTCCTGGTACTGGAATCATCCGCCGATGTATTTTGGCAAAAAGGGCATCTACCTTGAGTTTTCAAGGCTTTTGAAAAAAGCGGTTAATGTGCCGGTTATTGTGGCAGGCCGCATGGATGACGATAAGCTGGCCCGTCAGGCGCTGCAAAATGGGGAATGCGATATGGTGGGATTAGGGCGCCCGCTGTTAGCCGATCCGGATTTGCCCAATAAAGTCCGTCTTAACCGAACGGCGGCGATTCGCCCGTGCTTATCCTGTCATGAAGGGTGCATGGGGCGTTTTGCCAAAGGCGGCCGTTTAAGCTGCGCCGTTAATCCGGCATGTGGCCGTGAAACCACCTACGGCATTACGCCGGCGTTCGACAAAAAGCATGTCCTCGTGGTCGGTGGCGGTGTGGCGGGTATGGAAGCGGCTCGGGTGGCGGCGCTGCGTGGGCATCGCGTAAGCCTGTATGAAAAAAGCAGTGCGCTGGGTGGTGTCGTGATCCCGGGAGGCATGCCGCCGTTTAAATCAGACGATCGGGATCTGCTGAAGTGGTATCAGCACGCCCTAAGCGAAACTGATGTGCAGATAACGCGCAACCATGAAATCACCCGTGATGACATCTGCGCCATTGAGCCGGATGCCGTCATCATCGCTACCGGTTCGAAGCCCATTGTTCCGCCGATTAAAGGGCATGGCAGCCTGCCCGCCTGGTGCGCCACTGACGTGCTGATGCAGGTAGAACTGGCGGGCCCGCGGGTGGCTATTATTGGCGCAGGGCTGGTGGGAGCTGAACTTGGACTGTGGCTGAAACGGCTGGGTCGCCAGGTTATTCTGATTGAAGCCAGCGATACGATACTGGGCGGCGCGATGCCCGTGATGAATGCGGATATGCTAAGGGATCTGCTGCATTATGAATACGTTGAAATCCATCGCCAGACGCGGGTCATCGAGATTACTCCTCAGGGCATAAAAACCCAGGGCATTGAAGGCGCGCGCGATTTTAACGTAGATACGGTCGTTTATGCGGTGGGATATCACAGCGAAAACCGGCTGTGGAATGAAATTAAAGACGACGCGAGAGAGTGTTACTTACTCGGTGATGCTAAGCGCGTAAACAACATTATGTATGCGATTTGGGATGCCTACGAAATCGCCCGTAATTTGTAAGGTATTAAAAAGGCTGTTGGGATCTTCGCAACAGCCGTTTCAGCATGGCTTAAACGCCTTAGACATCTTTAATCCGCAGCAGACACCATAGCGTCAGCACAATCATCGCAAGCCCGACGTAAAACACGCTGTGGTAATTCCAGATCTCAGCGATAACGCCTGCCATCGAACCCGCAATAATCCATCCTACGCGGGTGGTATTGGTATAAAGCGTGGTGGCGGATCCTGCCTGACCGGGCATTAGATCCTGAAAATAGAGCATGCCAATTCCTGCCAGAATACCAATAAAGATAGCGTTCAATAACTGCAGGCCCAGCAGCACAACGGGATGGTGAAATGTCAGCATGCCGATATAAAAAAGCAGACCCGCCACGGTCGCAACGCGCATCAAAAAGCGTTTACCGCAGCGTTTGGCGAAGTAACCGGCAATCAACATGGTAGGGATTTCCAGTCCGGCCGCCGTTCCCATCATCACGCCCGCCAACTTTTCCGGAAAGTGCAATTCATTGATGATATAGAGCGGCATATTGATGATGTACAGACTGTTGGTGCCCCACATCAGGGTGCAGGCGGCGAAGAGCAGCAGGGCGTCGCGACGATGGCGGCGCGGCGCTTCAAGCCTTGTGCTCACCGGCACCGGTGTTTTACGCATCGACGGCAGTAAAAACCAGACGATACCTGCGCACAACACATAGGCAAACGCCGCGCTGATATACATCACGTCAAAGCCGAACCCCATCGCCAGCGCATACGCAATCGGCGGGCCAATCACCCACGCCAGCGACACTTGCGCACGCAAAATGGAGCTGAACATCACCGCTTCGCGCCCGGTTTTATCGGCATGTTCTCGGGCGAGGGCAAACATCTGCGGGTTTGCCGTGGAACCAAAGCTGCTTAAAAACACCCCGATAAACAGCAACACGAAGTAGTTGCGATTCCAGGCGAACAGCAGGCTTGCCAGCGCGCCCAACAGGCAGCAGGCGAAAATCAACGCTTTGCGATCGCCTTTCTTATCCGAGCGGCCTGCCAGAAACTGGCTGACCATAATGCCGATAATGGCGCTGCCGCTAAAAAAGAATCCCACCATCGCCGGGCGAGCATGCACTTCAGCGGTAAGAAACAAACTCAGCGTCGGGGTTTGTAATGCGCCTGCAATTCCGGTCAAAAAGGCCACAATTAAGAAGGAGGCGGACGTGAAATCGAATGTGCGTGGAGGAAGAGCCGTGGTGTTATTAGACATGTCGAAGGTTCAGATTTAAGCAAGGTGCGCAGTTTACGCGCAGCAGCGATAAATAAACAGGGTAGGAAGTGAAAACCTGCTTTTTTATTGAACCGAAGTTTCATTGCTGAACAGAGGCTGAACGCGGTAAAAAAAATTTCAGCTAAGTACGCTTTCAGGATGCTGAAGTGTGCGGGGAATCATAAATTCGACATCTCATTAACAACATCTCTTGCCTGTGCAGACTAATCGCTACACACTTCGTGAAACGTTTCAGCGTCGTCTTATTGGCTTGCCACATTGAGAGGGCGCATTTTTTCTCATAATGGCTGAAACGATTCAATTTCAGCAAGCGAGGAGACTTATGTTCCAGTTATCTGTGCAAGATATTCATCCCGGCGCCACTGCCGGGAACAAAGACGAGGCCATTCGGCAGGTTGCTGACGCGCTGGTGAACGCAGGCAATGTGGCTGACGGCTATGTAAAAGGCATGCTGGCCCGCGAACTGCAAACGTCTACCTATTTAGGCAACGGCATTGCCATTCCGCACGGCACCACCGACACGCGCGATCAGGTCCTCAAAACCGGCGTGAAAGTGTTTCAATTCCCGCAGGGTATTGCATGGGGTGAAGGGCAGACAGCTTACGTCGCCATTGGCATCGCAGCCAGTTCCGATGAACACCTTGGCTTGCTGCGCCAACTGACTCATGTGTTAAGCGACGACGATGTGGCGGAACAGCTGAAAAATGCCACCAGCGCGGAAGAATTGCGCGCACTGCTGATGGGCGAAAAACAGCAGGCTTCTCTGAAACTCGATAACGACACCGTCTTGCTGGATGTCGCCGCCAGCGACTTAACCACGCTTCAGGCGCTGAACGCAGGCCGTTTGAAAGCCGCAGGCGCGGTAGACAACCGTTTTGTAAGCAACGTAATTAACGATAAACCGCTTAACCTGGGCCACGGTATCTGGTTAAACGACAGCGCCGAAGGCAACCTGGCGAGCGCCATCGCAGTGAGCCGTAGCGTAACCCCGTTTGAAGATGCAGGCCAAAGCGTCTCGATGCTGCTGACGGTCGCCGTTGCCGATGAGCAACCGATGGGGGTGCTTAAGCGCCTAAGCGATTTGATCATCGCCGAGAAAGCTGACCATTTGCTGAATGCGGATGGCGCAACCCTGCTTTCGCTTTTAACCCGCGACGACGTACCGCTTGAAGACGTATTGAGCGCCGAGTTTGTGGTGCGTAACGAACACGGTTTGCATGCCCGTCCGGGCACGGTGCTGGTGAATACCATCAAGCAGTTTAACAGCGATATTACCGTCACCAACCTCGACGGCAGCGGGAAACCGGCTAACGGTCGCAGCCTGATGAAAGTCGTCGCGCTGGGCGTGAAACAAGGGCATCGCCTGCGCTTCACCGCCCAGGGCGATGACGCTGAACAGGCGCTGAAGGCGATTGGCGAAGCCATTGCCGCCGGTCTTGGGGAGGGCGCAGCATGAGCAGACGTGTCGCCACAATAACCCTTAACCCGGCTTACGACCTGGTTGGTTACTGCGCAGATATCGAGCGTGGCGAAGTGAACCTCGTGCGGACCACCGGCCTGCATGCCGCGGGTAAAGGGATTAACGTTGCCAAAGTGCTTAAAGACCTGGGTATCGACGTCACGGTTGGCGGGTTCCTTGGCAAAGACAACCAGGACGGCTTTCAGCAATTGTTCAGCGAACTGGGTATCGCCAACCGTTTTCAGGTGGTACAAGGCCGCACCCGTATTAACGTCAAACTGACGGAAAAAGATGGTGAAGTCACCGACTTCAACTTCTCCGGTTTTGAAGTCACCCCGACAGACTGGGAGCGGTTTGTTAATGACTCCCTGAGCTGGTTGGGTCAGTTCGATATGGTGTGCGTCAGCGGCAGCCTGCCGTCCGGCGTCAGCCCGGAAGCCTTTACCGACTGGATGACAAAACTGCGCAGCCAGTGCCCCTGCATTATTTTCGACAGCAGCCGCGAAGCCCTGGTCGCAGGTCTTAAGGCCGCGCCGTGGCTGGTCAAACCCAACCGCCGCGAGTTGGAAATCTGGGCAGGAAAAAAACTACCGGAATTAAAAGACGTGATTGAAGCCGCTCACGCGCTGCGCGAGCAGGGTATCGCCCACGTCGTCATTTCTCTTGGAGCTGAAGGGGCGCTGTGGGTTAACGCCTCTGGCGAATGGATTGCCAAACCGCCGTCTTGCGAAGTCGTCAGTACGGTGGGTGCCGGGGATTCTATGGTTGGCGGTCTGATTTACGGGCTGCTGATGCGTGAGTCCAGCGAGCACACCTTACGTCTTGCGACCGCCGTGGCGGCGCTTGCCGTTAGCCAGAGCAATGTCGGGATCACCGACAGACCACAGTTGGCCGCAATGATGGCGCGCGTCGACCTCCAACCCTTTTAACTGACAGCAGGAGAGACATAATGAAAACGCTGCTGATAATTGATCCGAGCCTCGGGCAGGCCCGTGCATATCTGGCAAAGACCTTGCTGGGCACGGCGGCTCACAAAGCGCACCTGGAAATTATCGATAATCCGAACGAAGCAGAACTGGCTATTGTGGTCGGCACTGCGATCCCGGCTGATGCCTCGCTGAACGGCAAGAAAGTGTATCTCGGCGATATCGATCGCGCCGTGCTGCACCCTGAGCTGTTCCTGAGCGAAGCGAAAGGCAAAGCTACGCCATACAGCGCGCCAGTTGCGGCGCCTGCGGCGGCGAAAGGCCCGAAACGTGTGGTTGCCGTAACCGCCTGTCCGACCGGCGTGGCGCACACCTTTATGGCGGCAGAAGCCATTGAAACCGAAGCCAAAAAACGCGGCTGGTGGGTGAAGGTCGAAACCCGAGGTTCCGTAGGCGCAGGTAACGCCATTACGCCAGAAGAAATCGCCCAGGCGGATCTGGTGATCGTGGCGGCGGATATTGAAGTGGATCTGGCGAAATTCGCCGGGCTGCCGATGTACCGCACCTCCACCGGTCTGGCGCTCAAGAAAACGGCCCAGGAACTGGATAAAGCGGTTGTTGAAGCGAAGCCGTATCAAGCGGCGCAAGGCGCATCAACGTCTTCCCAGGAAGGCAAAAAACAGAACGCGGGCGCTTATCGTCACCTGTTGACCGGCGTGTCTTACATGCTGCCGATGGTGGTTGCAGGCGGCTTGTGTATCGCGCTCTCTTTCGCGTTCGGTATTCAGGCTTTTAAAACCCCGGATACTCTGGCCGCTGCGCTGATGCAAATCGGTGGTGGCTCAGCCTTTGCGTTAATGGTGCCAGTACTGGCCGGGTATATCGCGTTCTCCATCGCCGATCGCCCAGGTCTGACGCCGGGTCTGATTGGCGGCATGTTGGCCGTCAGCACCGGTTCTGGTTTTATCGGCGGTATTTTGGCAGGTTTCCTTGCGGGCTATGTCGCGAAAGCCATTAGCACCAAACTGAAACTGCCGTCGAGTATGGAAGCGCTAAAACCGATCCTTATCATTCCGCTGCTGTCCAGTCTGGTGGTAGGGCTTGCGATGATTTACCTCATCGGCAAACCGGTTGCAGGGATCCTGGCGGGTCTGACCCACTGGCTGCAAACCATGGGGACGGCAAACGCTGTGCTGCTGGGCGCTATCCTTGGCGGCATGATGTGTACCGATATGGGTGGTCCGGTAAACAAAGCGGCTTATGCCTTTGGCGTCGGCTTGCTCAGTACCCAAACCTACGCGCCGATGGCAGCCATCATGGCGGCCGGTATGGTGCCGCCACTGGCGATGGGGCTTGCTACCATTGTTGCCCGTCGTAAATTCGACAAGGGTCAACAAGAAGGGGGCAAAGCAGCGCTGGTACTGGGCCTGTGCTTTATCTCTGAAGGGGCGATTCCGTTCGCGGCCCGTGATCCGATGCGCGTTCTGCCTTGCTGTATCATCGGCGGCGCAGTCACCGGCGCTATCTCCATGGCGATTGGCGCGCAACTGATGGCGCCGCACGGCGGTCTGTTCGTGCTGCTTATTCCGGGCGCGATTACGCCAGTGCTGGGTTATCTGCTTTCCATCGTTGCGGGTACGTTGCTGGCAGGTCTGTCTTACGCCTTCCTGAAACGTCCGGAAGCTGAACTGACAGCGAAAACCGCATAATCCACGCGATGGCTAAGAAATAAAAAAGGGCTGGTATTACCTGCCCTTTTTTTTTTGCGTGTGATGGAAGGTCACACCGCCACTTCTTCTTGCTGCTGCGCCCGCAGCCAGGCGATTTCTTCCGCCCAGATATCCGGATTAATGGTTTCGAGTATCAAGGGGATGCCGTCGAAGCGTTTATCGCGCATCAGCCAGCTGAATGGCGTATGGCCGATATTGCCCTCGCCGAGACTGTTATGGCGGTCGACCCGACTGGCGAAAGCGCTTTTCGCATCGTTCAAATGCATGCCGCGTAAATACTGAAAACCGACAATACGTTCAAATTCAGCGAATGTTTTTTCGCAGTCCGCTTCGGTACGCAAATCATAACCCGCCGCAAAGGCGTGGCAGGTATCAATACACACCCCGACGCGCGACTTATCCTCAACGCCATCGATAATGGCCGCCAGGTGTTCGAAACGAAATCCCAGGTTGCTGCCCTGGCCTGCGGTATTCTCAATCACCGCCGTGACGCCTTGCGTTTTCGAAAGCGCAATGTTGATGGATTCCGCAATACGCGCCAGGCATGCCTCTTCGG
This sequence comes from Citrobacter freundii, assembly GCF_011077955.1. Classification (GTDB taxonomy): domain Bacteria; phylum Pseudomonadota; class Gammaproteobacteria; order Enterobacterales; family Enterobacteriaceae; genus Atlantibacter. The sequence continues at coordinate 104,373 of NZ_JAALBX010000004.1, read as the reverse complement.
AAATCTGTTTAAGATGGCTACCTGGATGAAAATTCAGCAGCGATAAGCCCAGTTGCTGGCAACGCGCCATCTCGTCGATAAAGGCGTCGCGGGATTTCTCCAGCGCGTCATCCACCGGATGGCCGAGGTTAATCAGGTAGCTGTCGTGCGGGAGAATTTGCCCCGGCGTAAAGTGATGTTGCTCGCAGGCGGCTTTGAAATTATCAATCGTTTCGCCGCTTAATGGCGCGGCGCGCCACTGCCGCTGGTTTTTGGTAAACAGGGCAAAGGCGTTCGCGCCAATCTCGACCGCGCGGGTCACGGCCTGTTCCACACCGCCGGATGCGCTAACATGCGCGCCTATGTATTTCATCTACTTCTCCTGTCGAACCCGCAAAGCAGGCTTTTTATCATAGCCGCTGCGGTGTGGAAAGCGGAGGTACCGATTACAGCAAATGGTGGATCGCCAGATTAATCGCGCCGCCGCCTATCATCAGCCAGCCAAACAGGATTAATGCCATGACCAGGGGTTTCGCCCCGGCTTTTTTCAGCGCGCTGACGTGGGTGGTTAACCCGAGCGCCGCCATGGCCATCGCTAAAAGAACCGTGTCGATAGTAATAAGCGCCTGCACCAGTGCGTTCGGCAGCAGGTGGAACGAGTTGAAAACCGCCACCAGGATAAACAGTACGGCAAACCATGGAATGGTTATTTTACCGGTTTGCGCGCTGCCAGCCGGAGCCAGTTGTTTTACTCGCGCGGCGAGAAAAATCAAAAACGGTGCCAGCATCATGACGCGCAACATTTTGGCAATCACCGCTGAGTTTTCCGCGTCCGGGCTGATGGCATGGCCTGCCGCCACCACCTGCGCCACTTCATGCATGGTCGAGCCAATGAAAATTCCGTAGTTTTCCGGGCTGAACCAGTGGGCAAGCAACGGGTACATCAGCGGATAGATAAAGATCGCAAGCGTCCCGAAAATCACTACAGTCGCTACCGCCACGGTCACTTTACTGGGTTCTGCTTTAATGACCGGCTCGGTGGCTAAAATCGCCGCCGCGCCGCAAATGCTGCTGCCTGCGCCAATCAGCCAACTGGTCTGGCGGTCCAGACCAAAGACTTTCTGTCCCAAAAAGCAGGCCAGTAAGAAAGTGCTGCTCAGGGTCAGAATATCAATCATGATGCCGCTGACGCCCACTTCAGCAATTTGCGAAAACGTCAGACGAAAGCCATAAAGAATAATGCCAAGACGCAGCAGGTGCTGTTTGGCAAACAGTACGCCGCCATCGCAACGCTGCCATATTTTGGGGTAAACGGTATTGCCCACCACCATACCGGCCAGGATCGCCACGGTCAGGGCGCTGAAGCCTGCGCCGGCGATAGCCGGGACCGAACCCGCCCACAGGGCGAAGCCGGTAAGGCCCGCGCACAGCGCAAGGCCGGGAATGAAATGCCATAACGTATGGCGATGTGTTGCTAAGGTCATTTCTGCCATCGTCTTCTCCTTGGTTGATGGGGAGATCGTACGGCGTAGTGGTTTAAAAATAAAATTGATTATATATTTATAATTAATCTTTATAAGTGGTAAGCGATGCCTTCGCTGCCTGAAAGGAAACCTACATGCATATCACACTGCGTCAGCTTGAAGTTTTTGCTGAAGTGCTGAAAAGCGGTTCGACGACCCAGGCTTCGCAAAAGCTGGCACTTTCCCAATCCGCCGTCAGTGCGGCGCTTACCGATCTTGAAGGCCAACTGGGCGTTCAGTTTTTCGACCGCGTCGGCAAACGGTTGGTGGTTAATGAGCATGGCCGCCTGCTTTATCCGCGCGTTGTCGCGTTGCTTGAGCAAGCCGGAGAGATTGAACAGCTGTTTCGTAACGACAATGGCGCTATCCGCATTTATGCCAGCAGTACCATTGGCAACTATATTTTGCCGGAAATCATAGCCCGCTATCGCCGCGATTTTCCCGATCTGCCGCTGGAGCTTAGCGTCGGCAATACCCAGGATGTGGTGAATGCGATTATCGATTTTCGTGCCGATATCGGGTTTATCGAAGGGCCGTGTCACATGGCGGAAATTGTCACCGAACCGTGGCTGGATGACGAGCTGGTGGTGTTTGCCGCGCCGGATAATGCCCTGGCGAAAGGCCCCGTCACGCTGGAAAAGCTGGCTGCCGCCCCGTGGATTTTACGTGAGCGCGGTTCCGGCACACGGGAAATCGTCGACTATTTGCTGTTATCCCATTTGCCGAAATTCCAGCTTGCCATGGAGCTTGGTAATTCTGAGGCTATCAAACACGCGGTACGTCATGGCCTTGGAATAAGCTGCCTGTCGCGCCGGGTGATAAGCGAACAACTGGCGGCAGGCACGCTGGTGGAGCTTGAGCTACCGCTTCCGCGTCCGGTCCGCACGCTGTATCGCATCCATCACCGACAAAAGCATCTGTCCCGGGCGTTACAGCGCTTTATTGGCTATTGCGGGCCATAATTTTACCCTCAATGGCGAGGCGCGCAGTGGCGGCTTTACTTATAATTTCGCCCCGATCATGAAGGTCTCTTATAACCGCGTTTTTTGCGCTCGTTATCACGAAACGCTCTGGTACAATCGCGCCTCATTTTATGGATGGGCATTATTTTTATATGGTTAGCGAAACCAAAACCACACAAGCGCCTGGCTTACGCCGTGAATTAAAGGCGAGACATCTGACCATGATCGCCATTGGCGGCTCCATTGGTACCGGGCTTTTTGTCGCCTCTGGCGCGACGATTTCTCAGGCGGGTCCAGGCGGCGCGCTGTTGTCGTACATTCTGATAGGCCTGATGGTCTATTTCCTGATGACAAGCCTCGGTGAGCTGGCGGCGTATATGCCGGTTTCCGGTTCATTTGCGACTTACGGGCAGAAGTATGTGGAAGAGGGCTTTGGCTTCGCGCTGGGCTGGAACTACTGGTACAACTGGGCGGTGACCATTGCGGTTGACCTGGTGGCCTCGCAACTGGTCATGACCTACTGGTTCCCGAACACGCCCGGCTGGATCTGGAGCGCGCTATTCCTTGCCATTATGTTCCTGATTAACTTCATCTCGGTGCGCGGATTCGGCGAAACGGAATACTGGTTTTCGCTTATCAAAGTCACCACGGTGGTTGTGTTTATCATCGTCGGTATTCTGATGATCCTGGGCATTTTCCAGGGGGCACAACCGGCGGGCTGGAGTAACTGGACTATCGGCGAAGCGCCGTTTGCCGGTGGCTTTGCTGCGATGATTGGCGTGGCGATGATAGTCGGCTTCTCCTTCCAGGGCACTGAGCTTATTGGTATTGCGGCGGGTGAGTCTGAAGATCCGGAGAAAAATATTCCGCGTGCGGTTCGTCAGGTGTTCTGGCGTATTCTGCTGTTCTATGTGTTTGCGATATTAATCATCAGCCTGATTATTCCTTACACCGATCCGAGCCTGCTGCGTAATGATGTGAAAGACATTAGCGTAAGCCCGTTCACCCTGGTGTTTGAACATGCCGGTCTGCTCTCGGCGGCGGCTATTATGAACGCGGTGATCCTGACGGCGGTGCTGTCTGCTGGCAACTCCGGCATGTATGCCTCGACCCGTATGCTCTACACCCTGGCCTGTGATGGTAAAGCACCCCGCATTTTTGCCACGCTCTCCCGTGGTGGCGTACCGCGTAACGCGTTATATGCGACGACCGTTGTCGCGGCGCTGTGCTTTTTGACCTCGATGTTCGGCAATCAGACGGTGTATCTGTGGCTGCTGAATACCTCAGGGATGACCGGTTTTATCGCCTGGCTTGGCATTGCTATCAGCCATTACCGCTTTCGTCGCGGTTATGTGAAGCAGGGCCGTGATATAAACGATCTGCCGTACCGTTCCGGGTTCTTCCCGCTGGGGCCTATCTTTGCATTCGTGCTGTGCCTGATTATTACGCTTGGCCAGAACTACGAAGCGTTCCTGTCGGATACCATCGACTGGGGTGGTGTGGCCGCGACCTATATCGGCATTCCGCTGTTCCTGATTATCTGGTTCGGCTATAAGCTTGCGAAAGGCTCACGCTTTGTGAAATACAGCGAGATGGAATTCCCGGATCGCATTAAAAAGTAATCCCTAAAAGGCGCGGCTTCCGCGCCTTTTTCCTTATACGCCTTCTCTCGCTGTGCTTTTACTCCATGATTTATCCATATTAAAACAATTTTTAACAATTTAATTGATAATCATTCTCGTTTCATTTATGGTTAGCCGCGTTTAAAAATACAAAGCCACCCGCCATGACGCCGGGGCGACGCAGTGTGAGTAATGAGTTGAATTTGTTGTATTTCACCTCATGGAGATAAGGAATGTTCAGGTTGAATCCTATGGCTCGGGGAGGACTGTGCGCGTCCGCTTTAGCCCTTGCTTTACCCGTTATGGCGGCAGACGCTCGTGAAGACACGATGGTTGTCACCGCCTCTGCCAGCGAACAGAATCTAAAAGATGCGCCTGCCAGTATTAGCGTTATCACCCAACAGGATTTGCAACGCAAACCGGTTCAGAACCTCAAAGAGGTCCTGAAAGAAGTGCCGGGCGTGCAACTGACCAATGAAGGCGATAACCGCCAGGGCGTCAGTATTCGCGGCCTGAGCAGTTCCTACACGCTAATTCTGGTAGACGGTAAACGCGTCAACTCGCGCAATGCCGTGTTCCGCCATAACGATTTCGACCTGAACTGGATCCCCGTTGACGCTATTGAGCGTATCGAAGTAGTGCGCGGCCCAATGTCGTCGCTCTACGGCTCCGATGCGCTGGGCGGCGTGGTGAATATCATTACCCGCAAAGTGGGTAAAAGCTGGCACGGTACCCTGACTGCCGATAGCACTATTCAGGAACACCGCGATCGCGGCGATACCTGGAATGGTCAGTTCTTCACCAGCGGCCCGCTGATTGACGATGTGCTGGGCGTAAAAGTGTCTGGTAACCTGGCAAAGCGTGAAAAAGATGACCAACAGCCCACCAGCACGGGTGGCGAAACGCCGCGTATTGAAGGGTTTACCAGCCGCAATGCTAACGTCGAGTTCAACTGGACGCCTAATCAGGATCACGACATTGACGTCGCCTATGGTCGCGACCGCCAGGATCGTGATTCCGACTCGCTGGCTAAAGATCGTCTCGATCGCGAAACCTGGGCCATTGGTCATCGCGGACGCTGGGAGACCGGTAACAGCGAATTGCGCTTCTACGGCGAGAAACTGGAAAACAACGATCCCGGCAGTTCCAGTACGATCACTTCTGAAAGCAACACCCTTGACGGGAAGTACGTGCTGCCGATCGGCGCCATCAACCAGCTTCTCACCTTCGGTGGCGAATACCGTCATGACAAACTGGAAGACCCGGTGAACCTGACGGGCGGGACCAGCAGTGAAACGTCCGCTAACCAGTACGCTTTGTTCCTGGAAGATGAGTGGCGGATTTTCGATCCGCTGGCGCTGACCGCGGGCTTGCGTATGGATGACCACGAAACCTATGGCGATCACTGGAGCCCGCGCGCATACCTTGTTTACAACGCAACCGACACTGTGACAATCAAAGGCGGCTGGTCTACCGCGTTTAAAGCGCCTTCCTTGTTGCAACTGAGCCCGGACTGGACCACCGGTTCCTGCCGCGGCGCGTGTGAAATAGTCGGTAGCGGCGATCTGAAACCCGAAACCAGCGAAAACTACGAAATCGGCCTCTATTACGCCGGAGAAGAAGGATGGTTTGAAGGCGTAAACGCAAGCGTTACCACCTTTCAAAATGATATTGACGACATGATCAGTATCGACAGAACCCCAAGCCGGAGCCAGGCGCCAGGCTATCAAAACTTCGTTGGCTTTAACCGCGATGGCGAGCCGGTTTTCCGCTACTTCAACGTCAACAAAGCCCGTATCCGCGGTGTGGAAACCGAATTAACGGTGCCGTTTAACGACCAGTGGAAACTGTCACTAAACTATACCTACAATGACGGCCGTGATTTGAGCGCAGGCGGGAATAAGCCGTTGTCTTCATTGCCGTTCCATACGGCCAACGGTACGCTGGACTGGATGCCGCTCCCGGACTGGTCCTTCTATGTTTCAGGCAATTATACCGGCGAACAGCGCGCCACCACGGCGACCAGCACCGCCACGGGCGGCTATGTTATCTGGAATGCGGGCGCGGCCTGGCAGGCGACAAAAAATATCAAGTTGCGTACCGGCGTGCTCAATCTCGGTGATAAAGACTTAAGCCGCGAAGATTACAGCTATAACGAAGACGGGCGTCGCTACTTTGTCGCGATGGATTACCACTTCTGATGAGCAAGTGAGACGAAAAAGGGTATCCCAATGGGGATACCCTTTTTGTTTACGCCTGTTCGGCAAAGAGATGTTCCGCGTGAAAACGCAGATGATCTTCAATAAACGACGCAATAAAGAAATAGCTGTGATCGTATCCCGGCTGGATGCGCAGCGTTAACGGCCAGCCGGTCTGGCGGGCTACTTCCGCCAGATGCGCTGGCTGCAATTGATCCGCCAGGAACTGATCGTTATCGCCCTGATCGACAAGCGTCGGGATGTGTTGATCCGCTGTTGCCTTTGCCATCAACGCACAACTGTCCCATTGCGCCCACTGCTGTATATCGTCGCCTAAATATGCGCTAAAGGCTTTCTGACCCCAGGGAACACGCGCCGGATTCACAATCGGCGCAAACGCGGAAACCGACGTAAAACGCCCGGGATTTTTCAGCGCCATGATAAGCGCGCCGTGGCCGCCCATAGAATGACCGCTAATGGCGCAGCGCTCGCTGACGTTGAAGTTTTCCTGGATAAGCGCTGGCAATTCATCACGTAAATAGTCATACATCCGGTAATGCGCCGCCCAGGGCTGTTGGGTCGCGTTCAGATAGAATCCTGCGCCTTTGCCCAAATCATAGCCCTCGGCGTCCGCCACATCGTCACCGCGCGGACTGGTATCCGGCATCACCAGTACAATACCCAATTGGGCAGCGATACGCTGGGCGTTGGCTTTGGTGGTGAAGTTTTCATCATTGCAGGTTAAACCCGAGAGCCAGTACAGCACCGGGGGCGGGTTAGCCGAGACCGGCGGCGGCAGAAAGACGCTTACGGTCATGGTGCAATTGAGCACCGTTGACTGATGACGCCAGCGTTGTTGCCAGCCTTCAAAACAGCGGTGCTCTTCAATCATCTCCATAATGGCTCCTTGAGGTATCGAAAGGGGATGCGGGTTTTCACTGACGCAGGGAATTCATCTTACGGTGATAAAATTTCAGTTCAGCTTTATTTTGCTATCCTGCATCATCAATATAACCGCATTGTAACAAATGGAGTGGCCGTGGCGCTGCGAATTGCGATAACCGGTTTTTTTGTTTTAGTCGTGGCGATGGGAATTGGCCGTTTCGCGTTCACGCCGCAGGTGCCACTGATGATTGCGCAAGGGCAACTGACCCTGACCAGCGCGGCGCTGGTGGCGGCGATTAACTATCTTGGCTACCTGGCGGGGGCGTGGGATGCGATGCGCGCCCACCGTCATGTGGAGTGCCGACTACATTGTGGCGTATGGGGCGCGGTGGGGCTGACGCTGCTTTCTGCACTCGCCCCGGATGCATGGAGCCATGCGCTGATTCGCTTTGTGATTGGCATGATGAGCGGCTGGGCCATGGTGCTGATAGCTGCCTGGACCAACGAGCAGTTAGCGCATTTTGGCAAACCTGGCCTGAGCGCGGCGGTGTTTGCCGGGCCGGGGGCGGGTATCGCGATTAGCGGTCTGTTGGCGGTCGCCATACAGGCAGGAAAACTGGATGCCTGGCAGGGCTGGCTGGTTTATGGCCTGCTCGCGTTGATTCTGATTGCGCTTATCGCACGTAATTTACCGCGCAAAGGGCAACTGCATCGCCCGGACAACCAACCGCAGCCGCTTACGCTTACGCCTGGCTTAAAGCGGCTGGTGTGGAGCTATAGCCTGGCCGGGTTCGGCTATATCCTGCCTGCCACATTTTTATCGCAAATGGCGGCGACGCGTTTTCCCGGCAGCTTTATGGCGCAGTTTGTCTGGCCGGTTTTTGGCCTCGCCGCGGTGTGCGGTATCGTCCTGAGTATCACCTTGCGCCACGTTGGCCGCAGTAATCAGCGGCTTGCAATAGTGCTTTTGTTGCAGGGAATTGGCGTACTGGGCGCGGCATGCCTGCCTGCTATGGCCGGGTTGATTATCGGCGCTTTGCTGGTTGGCGGCGGTTTTTTGTGTGCGGTACAGCTTTCTTTACTGTACGGGCGTGAACTTGCGCCGCAGCACACGCGCTATATGGCAGGGTTATTAACCACCGGCTATGCCATCGGTCAGCTCGGCGGACCGGTGACCTCCGCGCTTGCGACAGCGCTTACCGGCAAACTGGAGCCTGCGCTATGGATTGCCGCAGTGGCGCTGTTTATCGCAGCCGGGCTGGTCTTAAAGCGTGCGCCTGAAAGGGCAGACCAATTTCAATAATTATCGTGGCGGATACTGGATTATGTGCACCGGCTCACGCACAATGAATGCGCACTTCGGCCCAACGAGGACGAAGGTATGCCACACCTGCAGGAGAAAAAGAAATGTCATCACTCAGTAAAGAAGCCGCTCTGGTTCATGAAGCGCTGGTCGCTCGCGGGCTTGAGACGCCGTTGCGTCCGCCGTTACGCGAGCTGGATAACGAAACCCGTAAGCGCCTCATTTCCGGACATATGAGCGAAATCATGCAGTTGCTCAATCTGGATTTGAACGATGACAGCTTAATGGAAACGCCGCATCGTATCGCCAAAATGTACGTCGATGAGATTTTCTCCGGGCTGGATTATGCCAATTTCCCGAAAATCACCGTCATTGAAAATAAAATGAAGGTCGATGAAATGGTGACCGTGCGGGACATTACCCTGACCAGCACCTGTGAACACCATTTTGTCACTATCGACGGTCAGGCGACGGTCGCCTATATTCCCAAAGAGTCGGTGATTGGCCTGTCTAAAATTAACCGCATCGTGCAGTTCTTTGCCCAGCGCCCTCAGGTGCAGGAGCGATTGACTCAGCAAATCCTGGTGGCGCTCCAGACGCTGCTTGGCACCAATAATGTGGCAGTATCTATTGATGCGGTGCATTATTGCGTTAAAGCGCGCGGCATTCGCGATGCCACCAGCGCTACCACCACCACGTCGCTGGGTGGATTGTTTAAGTCGAGCCAGAATACGCGTCAGGAGTTTTTGCGCGCGGTTCGTCATCACCGATAACAGAAGGCCGGATGCATGGAACGAAATGTCACGCTTGATGCGGTACGTGGCGTAGCCATTCTTGGCATCCTGCTTTTAAATATTACGGCTTTCGGTTTGCCGAAAGCTGCCTATCTCAATCCTGCCTGGTATGGCGATATCACCTCCCGTGACGCCTGGACCTGGGCGCTGCTCGACCTGTTTGCCCAGGTCAAATTTCTGACGCTTTTCGCGCTGTTGTTTGGTGCGGGTCTGCACATGTTGCTGCCACGCGGTAAGCGCTGGATCCAGTCTCGCCTGACATTATTAGTACTGCTTGGTTTCTGCCACGGGCTGCTGCTCTGGGATGGCGATATTCTGCTGGCGTATGGGTTAGTCGGGCTCGTCAGCTGGCGATTGATACGCGATGCCCCGGGCATCAAATCGCTGTTCAATACCGGGCTGATGCTTTTCCTTGTGGGCTTAGGCGTACTGATTTTACTGGGCGTGATTTCAGGTAATCAGATCAACCGCGCCTGGACGCCGGATGCGTCAGCGTTACAACTGGAGCAATACTGGCGCAGCGAAGGCGGCATTGAAGGCATCCGCAACCGGGCTGATATGCTCTCATCGACCTTGCTGGCGTTAGGGGCGCAGTACGGCTGGCAACTCGCGGGCCTGATGCTTATCGGCGCGGCGCTTATGCGCTGCGGCTGGCTAAAAGGGCAGTTTAGTCTGAGCCATTATCGGCGCACCGGCGTGGTGTTGATCCTGGTGGGGGTAGCGATAAACCTGCCGGCTATCATTTTACAGTGGCATCTCAACTGGGATTACCGCTGGTCCGGTTTCCTGTTACAGGCACCCCGTGAGTTAAGCGCGCCGTTTCAGGTTCTGGGCTATACCGCACTGATTTACGGCTTCTGGCCTGCGCTTTCCCGCTGGCGCATCACGGGCGCAGTGGCCTGCGTCGGTCGCATGGCGCTCAGTAATTACCTGCTGCAAACCCTTATCTGCACAACACTTTTCAACCGCTTCGGCCTGTTTATGAAGTTCGACCGGTTGCAATTATTGGCCTTCGTTCCCGCCGTATGGACCATTAACCTGCTGTTTTCTGTGTACTGGTTGCGATACTTCCGTCAGGGGCCGGTTGAGTGGCTTTGGCGGCAATTAACCGCCCGGGCAGCAGGGGTAAAACTCTCCCGAACAGACAGATAACGATCTGGATCACATTCATTAACATTTTGCATGTAACCGTTTTCAGCGGTGTGATGCGCCTCACGTAGCATCCATTCACGCGCTGACACAATATCCTCAGCTTAACACAGGGGGTATTTGTGAATTGCTGTCAAAATAAACAGGATGATGACCATGATCACCATTCGTGATGTCGCACGTCAGGCTGGCGTCTCTGTCGCCACTGTATCCCGGGTTCTCAATAATAGCGCGCTGGTCAGCCCAGAGACGCGTGAAGTAGTCCTGCAGGCCGTCTCCCAACTGGGATATCGGCCCAATGCTAATGCCCAGGCGCTGGCAAGCCAGGTCAGCGATACCATTGGCGTGGTCGTCATGGACGTGTCGGACCCGTTTTTCGGCGCGCTGGTAAAAGCGGTGGATACCGTCGCCCAGCAACATCAAAAATATGTGCTGATAGGCAATAGTTATCATGAAGCGGAAAAAGAGCGTCATGCCATTGAGGTACTGATACGTCATCGCTGTAACGCATTGATAGTACACGCTAAAGAGCTACCCGACGACGAGCTGGCGCAGTTTATGGATCATATCCCGGGCATGGTGCTGATTAACCGGATTGTCCCCGGTTACGAGCATCGCTGCGTTGGGCTTGATAATGTCACCGGCGCGATGATGGCGACGCGTATGCTGCAAAGCAATGGACATCAGCGCATCGGCTATCTCGCGTCCAGTCATGCGATAGAAGATAACGATCATCGACGTGAAGGCTGGTTGCGGGCGCTGGCGGAGCAGGGTATCAGCGCGCCGGAAAGCTGGGTAGGAACAGGCTCGCCGGATATGCAGGGCGGGGAAGCCGCCATGGTCGAGCTGCTGGGTCGCAATCTCCAGTTGACGGCAGTGTTCGCCTATAACGACGGCATGGCGGCCGGGGCGCTCACCGCGCTTAAAGATAATGGCATTGCGGTGCCACAGCATTTGTCGTTAGTGGGGTTTGATGATATCCCGATGGCCCGTTACACCGACCCGCAATTGACCACCGTACGTTACCCCATTGTTTCAATGGCGCGACTGGCGACCGAGCTGGCGTTACAGGGCGCGCAAGGGGCGCTCGATACTTCAGCAAGCCACTGTTTTATGCCCACTTTAGTGCGCCGTCATTCTGTGACCGGGCGGCAAATTGTGGCTCCGATCACTAGTTTATAAATATGAATGATGTAACCGCTTTCAATCTGTGAGTAAATTCACAGTATCTTAACAAGGCGCTGACTATGATGTCAGCGTCTTAAGGGGCTGAAACACTATGTAACGATAACCATAGACAACAAGCCCGAAAGCGCAAATTACACGCAGTACTGGAGCGTTACCTGTCACGGAAGAAATTTTTCATAAGTGAACTTAAGCAGTCAGAAGCGTAATAACGCTGGCCTGCCATCCATTATTCACAAGAATTACCCTGCAAATACCGGAGATACCATGAATAAGAAGGTGTTGACTCTGTCCGCTGTGATGTCTTGCATGCTGTTTGGCGCCGCTGCTCAGGCAGCCGATCGTATTGGTGTGACCATTTATAAATATGACGATAACTTCATGTCTGTTGTGCGTAAGGCAATTGAGAAGGAAGCGTCAGCCTCTCCGGACGTTCAACTGCTGATGAATGACTCGCAGAACGACCAGTCCAAACAGAATGACCAAATCGACGTGCTGCTGGCGAAGGGTGTCAAATCCATGGCGATTAACCTGGTTGACCCGGCAGCTGCGGGCACCGTGATCGAAAAAGCACGTGGCCAGAACATTCCTATCGTATTCTTCAACAAAGAACCGTCCCGTAAAGCGCTTGATAGCTATGACAAAGCCTACTATGTGGGTACCGATTCTAAAGAGTCCGGCATCATCCAGGGCGACCTGATTGCTAAACACTGGGCGGCTAACAAAAACTGGGATCTGAACAAAGATGGTCAGATTCAGTTTGTTCTGCTCAAAGGCGAGCCGGGCCATCCGGATGCTGAAGCGCGTACGACTTACGTTATCAAAGAGCTGAACGACAAAGGCATTAAAACGCAGCAGCTGCAGCTTGATACCGCAATGTGGGACACCGCAATGGCGAAAGACAAGATGGATGCATGGCTGTCTGGTCCTAACGCTAACAAAATTGAAGTGGTTATCGCGAACAACGACGCCATGGCAATGGGCGCGGTTGAAGCGCTGAAAGCGCACAACAAATCTTCTATCCCGGTATTCGGCGTAGATGCGCTGCCGGAAGCACTGGCACTGGTTAAATCTGGCGCGCTGGCAGGTACCGTTCTGAACGATGCCAACAACCAGGCGAAAGCCACCTTCGATCTGGCCAAAAACCTGGCTGAAGGCAAAGGCGCTGCTGACGGCACCAACTGGAAAATCGACAACAAAGTTGTTCGTATTCCGTACGTAGGTGTTGATAAAGAAAACCTGTCGCAGTTCTCTAATAAATAATTAGCTGTATTTAAAGGGCGCAAGCTGCGCCCTTTTTTAAACTGGTCACACGCCGTCAACATAAACGCCACCAGGTATAACTATGGTCAGCAATATTACGCAATCCTCAGGCGAATACTTGTTAGAAATGAGTGGTATCGACAAGTCATTCCCGGGCGTTAAGGCACTGGATAATGTTAATTTGAAAGTTCGCCCACATTCAATCCATGCATTAATGGGTGAAAATGGGGCGGGTAAATCGACATTATTAAAATGCCTTTTTGGGATCTATAAAAAAGATTCCGGCAGCATCCTTTTCCAGGGGAGAGAGATCGATTTCCAGTCTACGAAAGAAGCGCTGGAAAATGGGATCTCAATGGTTCACCAGGAATTAAACCTGGTATTACAACGTTCTGTGATGGACAACATGTGGCTGGGGCGTTATCCCACCAAAGGCGTGTTTGTCGATCAGGACAAAATGTTTCGCGATACCAAAGCGATTTTCGATGAGCTGGATATCGATATTGATCCGCGTGCTCGCGTAGGGACGCTTTCTGTATCGCAGATGCAGATGATTGAAATCGCAAAAGCCTTTTCCTATGACGCTAAAATAGTGATTATGGATGAGCCCACTTCTTCCTTAACGGAAAAAGAGGTGAATCATCTGTTCAAAATTATTCGTAAATTGAAAGAGCGCGGCTGCGGCATCGTTTATATCTCCCATAAAATGGAAGAGATTTTTCAATTATGCGATGAAATTACCATCCTTCGTGATGGACAGTGGATTGCCACCCAGCCGCTTGAAGGGCTGGATATGGACAAGATCATCGCCATGATGGTTGGCCGTTCTCTGAACCAGCGCTTCCCGGATAAAGAAAACGTCCCGGGCGAAGTGATCCTCGAAGTGAAGAATTTGACCTCTCTGCGTCAGCCTTCAATCCGCGACGTGAGTTTCGATCTGCATAAAGGCGAAATTCTTGGCGTTGCAGGACTGGTGGGTGCGAAGCGTACCGATATCGTGGAAACGTTATTCGGCATCCGCGAAAAATCCGCAGGGACTATCAAACTGCACGGTAAACCCATTAATAACCATACCGCGAATGAGGCAATTAACCACGGGTTTGCCCTGGTGACCGAAGAGCGTCGCTCAACGGGTATTTATGCCTATCTGGATATCGGCTTTAACTCGCTTATTTCCAACATTGGCAAATACAAAAATAAAGTCGGGTTGCTGGATAACACCAGAATGAAAAGCGACACCCAATGGGTCATTGATGCCATGCGTGTAAAAACGCCAGGCCATCGCACCCAGATTGGTTCGCTTTCCGGCGGTAACCAGCAGAAAGTAATTATCGGGCGTTGGCTTCTGACCCAGCCAGAAATATTAATGCTTGATGAACCTACTCGCGGTATCGACGTCGGCGCTAAGTTTGAAATTTACCAACTGATTGCTGAACTGGCGAAAAAAGGCAAAGGGATCATTATCATCTCTTCAGAAATGCCAGAGCTGTTGGGTATTACCGATCGTATTTTGGTTATGAGCAATGGTCTCGTTTCCGGAATTGTTGACACTAAAACGACGTCGCAGAATGAAATTTTGCGTCTTGCGTCTTTGCACCTTTAATATCAGGGGCTCCTCATGAGTGCGTTAAATAAAAAAAGTTTTCTCACTTATCTGAAAGAAGGCGGTATTTACGTCGTCCTTTTAGTTCTGCTGGCTATTATTATTTTCCAGGATCCATCCTTCTTAAGCCTTCTGAACTTAAGTAACATTCTGACCCAATCCTCGGTGCGTATTATTATCGCGCTGGGCGTTGCGGGGCTTATCGTAACCCAGGGGACAGACCTTTCCGCAGGGCGTCAGGTTGGTCTGGCGGCGGTCGTGGCGGCGACACTGCTACAGTCGATGGAAAACGCCAACAAAGTATTCCCCGAAATGGCGACCATGCCGATCTTCGTGGTTATCCTGATTGTTTGCGTTATTGGTGCCATCATCGGTCTGATTAACGGTATCGTCATCGCTTATCTGAACGTGACGCCGTTTATCACCACACTTGGCACCATGATTATCGTTTACGGTATCAACTCCCTGTATTACGACTTCGTGGGCGCATCGCCGATTTCCGGCTTTGACAGCGGCTTCTCGACGTTTACCCAGGGCTTTGTGGCGATGGGCAGCTTCCGACTCTCGTATATCACGTTCTATGCGCTGATTGCGGTGGCGTTTGTTTGGGTACTGTGGAATAAAACCCGTTTTGGTAAAAACATTTTCGCAATCGGCGGCAACCCAGAAGCGGCGAAAGTATCCGGCGTTAACGTTGCGCTCAACCTGCTGATGATTTATGCACTGTCCGGTGTGTTCTACGCGTTCGGCGGTATGCTGGAAGCGGGCCGTATCGGCTCTGCGACCAACAACCTCGGCTTTATGTACGAACTGGATGCGATTGCCGCGTGTGTGGTTGGCGGCGTTTCCTTCAGCGGCGGCGTAGGTACGGTCATTGGCGTAGTAACCGGTGTGATCATCTTTACGGTTATCAACTACGGTCTGACGTATATCGGCGTGAACCCGTACTGGCAGTACATTATTAAAGGTGCAATCATTATCTTCGCGGTTGCGCTCGATTCACTGAAATACGCCCGTAAGAAGTAATTTAGACTTCATTTGTCCAGCCCCCGAAAGGGGGCTTTTTTTATTGCCAACCGAAAACCACATCCTGTGGGCGTGGGCATCATCTGGTTTGACTCTGCCTTATTGCCTCTATATTGACATCTCACAGGGCTGGCAGAGACTGCTTTTTAAGGGTTTCAGTACGCCTTTTCAGCGCGAAATCAAAGCGCCTTCTGTGAAGACGGATTTTTACTTATGGTTCCCGTCGGGCCTCGGTGACTTCCTGCTGCGCCGGCACTTTTGAATCATCGCCATCCACGCGCCGTTTTTCCTGATCCGCCTGATAAAAATAATTCCAGCACGTCACAAATAGCGCCGCCACCATCGGGCCAATAACGAATCCGTTAATACCGTAAATACTCAAGCCCCCAAGCGTGGTTATCAGAATCAACCAGTCTGGCATGCGGATATCTTTACCCACCAGCAATGGGCGCAAGAGATTATCAGACAGGCCGACGATGACCACGAACCACAGCGTCAGCAGAATGCCTTTGATAATCGCGCCAGTCGCAAACAGATAAATCGCCGCCGGGATCCAGATTAACGCCGTCCCGACTGCCGGGATCAGCGATAAGAAGGCCATCAGCGCCCCCCACAGCAGGCTTGCTTCAATCCCCGCAAAGTAAAAGGCGATACCGCCAAGCGCTCCCTGGACCACAGCTACCACCACCGTGCCTTTTACCGTTGCGCGGGCGACGGCGGCGAAGCGGGCGAACAGACGGTACTTCATCGTATTTTCCAGCGGAATGGCTTTAAACGTCATTTCAACCAGGCGTGCGCCGTCTTTCAGGAAAAAGAACAGCAAATACAACATGACTCCGAATCCCACCGCCACGCTAAAGGTGTTTTTACTGATAAGCAGCACGCTGCCTGCCGCGTACTGGCTGCCTTTCATAGCAACCTCGGAGAGTTTGCTGCGAATATCGGTCAAATTATCCAGCTCGTATTCCGTCAGCAGACCCCGCGCCCAGCCAGGTAAGTAGCCAAGATATTCATAGAAAAGTTTTGAGAGCGTCGCGTTATCGTTCTGAAGCGTCTGGTAGACGATATTAAATTCCCGCGCCAGCGAAGAGGTGATAATCGCGAGCGGTGTGAAGACGATAAGACAGATGGCGAGGAGCGTCAGCAGAGCGGCAAGCCCGTTTTTCCCGTTCGTGACCCGCATTAGCCAGATTTTCATTTTATAAAAAATGACCGCCAGAATAACGGCCCACAGCACAGAAGAAAAATAGGGCCGCAGAATGGTCAGAAAAGCCAGCGTGACCAGCGTAAGAATGACAACGAAAACGATCTTAGACGTTTTTCCCATAAGCAAAATGACTCCCTGATAACGGCGTGTAACACACGCAATGCGTATCAGTGAGTGTAGTCGCTGTATAAACGTGGACAGTTTCTTAGCGCATTGTTGCGCTGAATTCAGAGTGGGGAGGAACGATTCGGTTAATAAAACGCCGTTATTTGGCTTTTTGCAGTTCCAGAAGTTGTTCTGCGGTCACCGCCGGGTAACCCTGAGCATCGTCGGGGACATCCTGTTGCAAGGGGATTGGCACCAGCGGGCCTAAAAAGCGTGGTTCACGTTTAAACAAATACAGATCGGCAAGGGCGCCAAGACGCGCGCCAAACTCTCTGACCCGAACCGTCAGCATATCTTTTGGTGAAGGCACCGCATAGCACTGCGCCTGAATGCCCATATGCAGGGCGATAAACAGCGCCCGTTCGCAATGAAAACGTTGGGTGATGATGATGAAATCGTTGGTATCGAAGACTTTACGGGTGCGGACAATGGAATCCAGCGTACGAAAACCCGCGTAATCCAGCACAATATCAGCAGGATCGACGCCAGCTGCAATCAAATCCTTACGCATGGTCATCGGTTCGTTATAACTTTGTTGCGCGTTGTCGCCACTTAACAGCAGGTAATTTATCTTTCCGCTGTTATAAGCATTAATCGCGCCCTGGATACGGTAACGGTAATACTGATTTATTACGCCGGTGCGGTAATACTTTGCCGTACCCAGCACCACGCCGACCTGTCGGTAGGGCAGATCCTGCAATTCATCATATACGTAAGGGGCCGTTTTCCAGCTTATCCAGCGATCGAGAAGCAGCGCCGCCAACAGCAGTAAGCCGATAAACAACCCCAGGCTGTACAACACGCGCTTCAACATTCAGATGGCTCAGAACAGGAAAATTGCATCAAGGCTACTTTACCCGCCAGGCGAGCGCAACCGCTCACCGTGCGGGTGCATTAAAATTAAGCATTCCGCACGGCGTAGGTGGGGCATCAGGCGAGCAGCACCCGATCGACGTTCTGACAGCCCAGCCCATTGAGTGTGGATACCGTCGGCGCCCACTGGCTGATGTTGCCATCCGCACGCTCAGCCAGAATGGCTCGCTGAATGTCGGCAAAGCCGTAGCCTTTTAAGATAACTAAATTCAGTGCCGCCTGCAGAGGGGGAAGCGACGGGTTGAACGCGGCATTTTCTGCGTAGCTGCCGGTGAGAATGGTGCCATCGAGCAGTTCGAGCGCAAGACCGCATGGCGACTGGGTATAAGGCGCGTGACTGCGGTTAGCGGCACGGATCGCCTGCTGGCTTAGTGCATCGCCCTGCAATGAAAAGCCGTGATCTTCGGCGTCAAAAATGGTGGTTTTGATGTCCAAATCGCGTGGGCCGAAAGCGTCAGGTAGATAATCCTTAAGCGTTGCGGCAGTGCGTCCTGGCAGGTGGATATGCAAATCCAGGCCGCTGTTCAGTTCGTTCATAAACTGACGACAGTGACCGCACGGCGTGTAATTGACCGTAATGGCGCGCAGGGCGGTTTCGCCGCTCATCCAGGCATGCGTAATCGCACTTTGTTCGGCATGAACCGTCTGTTGCAGGGCGATGCCCGGATATTCCATGTTCGCGCCGAACCATAAATTGCCGCTCACGCCGCGAGCGATGGCACCGACATTGAAATGTGAAATAGGGGTTTCTGCGTAGGCCGCCGCCAAAGGCAGCAGAGCAAACGCCAGTTCGTCTTCACTAAGACCGCACTGGCTTTGAATATGTTGAGACTGTTCCGCGGTCAACATTGCCGGGAAATGTTCAGCGTCTAACAGGGGAGCAAGCGCGTTTTGCAGAGGCTGAGACAGCCCGGCAAAGGCAGTATGAAAACGTGAATGCATGACAAAGCCTCTTAATTTCGGTTACTGGATCCGTAGTTTACGGAGGCGAAGAGGCTTGATATGTGATGTATATCTCGTTATTTATGCAACGAATTTTCTTTCATACAAATTTGCGCGACATCTCGCAAATTTTAAGACCAAAACGCCAGAATCAGTGGAAACAAAAATGGCGCTACCAGTGACGTGATAATGCCGCATATGACTAATGCCAGCGAACTGAACGCGCCTTCCTGATAATCGAGTTCCGCGCAGCGGGCAGTGCCCAGGGCGTGAGAGGCGGTACCCATCGCCAGCCCACGCGCTGATTTGGTGCGAATACCCATGACATTCAGCAGGGTGTGACCAAACACCGCGCCTAAAATCCCGACGAAAATGACACATACCGCGCTGATAGCGGGAATGCCGCCAAGACTGCCGCCGACCGCCATAGCGATGGGCGTCGTCACCGATTTCGGCAACACCGATGCGGCGATTTCTGGCGAGGCGCCCATTAATAGCGCGACCGAGGTACCGGTGAGCATCGCCACCATACTGCCGATAAAGCAGATGGTAATAATCGATTTCCAGCGGGCGCGGATCTGATGAAGCTGCTCGTACAACGGGAAAGCCAGCGCAACCACGGCAGGTTGCAGTAAATCATTGAGGATTTTGCTGCCCTGAAAATAGTGCTCATAAGGGGTGTGGGTGAAGACCAGTAAAGGAATAATCACCACCATAGAAACCAGTAACGGATTAAGCAGCGGGGATTTTAATTTTGCCGCGAGTTTGCGGGCGGCGAAAAACACGGCCAGGGTCAACGGCAGCGACCACCAGATATAATCAATCATTGTTTGACTCCTGCTGACCGATAACTTTGCGCTGACCGTGCACCAGATGCGAACTCCAGCTCACCACCAGAAAGACCACCAGCGTACTGATAAAGCACGACACCACTACCGGCCCAAACTGGGCTTTCAATACATCCACATACTGCATGACGCCAATCCCTACCGGGACAAACAGCAGCGCCATATAGCGGATTAACGCATTACAACCCGGTTTCACCCATTTTGCGGGCAGGATCTGTAACGACAGCAGTATGAACATAATGAGCATGCCGATGATGCTGCCGGGAATAGTGATGGGCAGCAATGCCGCCAGCGCAATGCCTGCGTAAAGGCAGGCATAGATAAGGATGAAAGCGCGTACAAAGTGCCAGATTGTGGTCAGCATGGTGCTCATATCATTAACCCTGTTGGAATGCATTCATCATACAATTAATAAAAATTGTGTGCTACAGATCACATCATGATTTTAAGGCATAGCAAGTATGCCTGCCGTGCAGCGTGGCAAGGCATTGTCAGGATTTGAAAGTGTGAATGACGGGTGCGGCTTATTTTTTTCTTAAGCATACCCGGCGCGCGAAGCAGGCTCAATGCCATCAGGTAAAATGCATTTCCTTGTCGAACGTCAGGCGCTAACATAGCGCCTCATTTTTGCCGAGGTCAGCTATGCGTGTATTACTGGCGCCAATGGAAGGCGTACTGGATTCGCTGGTACGTGAATTATTAACGAGCGTTAACGACTACGATCTGTGCATCACGGAATTTTTGCGTGTGGTGGACAGCCTGCTGCCGGCAAAATCCTTCTATAAGCTGTGCCCGGAACTCCATCACCAGAGCCGCACGCCGTCCGGTACACCCGTGCGTGTGCAGCTTCTCGGCCAGCATCCGCAATGGCTTGCGGAAAATGCCGCCAGGGCGGTAGAGCTTGGCTCGTGGGGCGTTGATCTTAACTGCGGGTGCCCGTCAAAACTGGTGAACGGCAGCGGCGGCGGGGCAACGCTGTTAAAAGACCCGGATCTGATTTATCGCGGCGCGAAAGCGATGCGCGAAGCCGTCCCCGCGTCGCTTCCGGTGACGGTGAAAGTGCGCCTCGGCTGGGACAGCGACGCCCGCCAGTTTGAAATCGCCGATGCGGTGCAGCAGGCCGGGGCAACCGAGCTGGTGGTGCATGGTCGCACCAAAGAAGATGGCTACAAAGCGGAACGCATAAATTGGGCCGCTATTGGCGAGATCAGAAAGCGTCTGACCATTCCGGTTATTGCTAACGGAGAAATTTGGGACTGGCAAAGCGGGCAGGCGTGTTTACAGGCAACGGGCTGCGATGCGCTGATGGTAGGGCGCGGGGCGCTTAATGTGCCCAATTTAAGTCGGGTGGTGAAGTATAACGAAGCGCCGATGGCCTGGCCGGACGTGGTGGCGTTATTACAAAAATATAGCCAACTGGAAAAACAGGGCGATACGGGCATGTATCATGTGGCACGTATAAAGCAGTGGTTAGGGTATTTGAGAAAAGCCTATCCGCAGGCGACTGAACTCTTTACGACTGTCCGCACGCTGACCCATTCCCAGGCCATTGCCAGTGCGATTGAGGGGTACGCCCGAGGGGCGTACCACGAGGTTTGAGGTTGCGAGTTAGAAAATCGCCTTAAACACGCCTGTCACCACCAAAAGCCCAATCAAAAAGATAATCAAAACCGCCCATAGAATAATTTTCATTGTTTCCCTCGCATAATTAACCAGTTGTATCGAGATTAAGTATAGGAAAGATTGAGAAACTGGCGAGGCGGTTTGCGCGTGAGCGTCTTAAATCGCGCCTTTACTTTCGTTTACCCGCCACGGCGCCTCGCCCCGCGTTCCTTTTCTATACTTACCCTTTCTTCGCATCCAGAGAGGGCTTCCTATGACCCAACGCATTGCAATAGTGACCGCATCAGATTCCGGCATCGGCAAAAAATGCGCGGAGTTACTGGCACAACAAGGCTTCGACATCGGTATCACCTGGCATAGCGATGACAAAGGGGCGAAAGAGACGGCAGAAAAAGTGCGTTCGTTTGGCCGCAAAGCAGAGCTTATCCAGCTGGACCTCAGCCAGCTGCCGGACGGCGCGCAGGCTATTCAGGAATTGATCGATCGTTTCGGTCGTATCGATGCGCTGGTGAATAACGCCGGGGCCATGACCAAGGCCGCCTTTCTCGATATGCCGTTTGAGGAGTGGCGTTCTGTATTCACGGTGGATGTCGACGGCGCGTTTCTATGCTCGCAGATTGCCGCACGCGCGATGGTGAAACAGGGCGGCGGCGGGCGAATCGTTAATATCACCTCGGTTCATGAGCATACGCCGCTGCCGGACGCGAGCGCATATACCGCCGCGAAACATGCGCTCGGCGGGCTGACCAAATCCATGGCGCTGGAACTGGTAAGCCACGGTATTCTGGTGAATTCTGTGGCGCCTGGCGCGATTGCCACGCCGATGAACGATATGGACGATGAGGATGCCAAACCCGGCTCGCTGCCTGAAGTGCCCCTGGCGCGGCCAGGGCGGACCGAAGAAATCGCAAGCCTTGTGGCCTGGCTTTGTTCAGATGCAGCCGGATATGCTACCGGTCAGTCGTTTATAGTCGACGGCGGTTTTATGCTGGCTAACCCGCAATTTAAGCCTCAGGAGTGAGGCTTTTTGCGCTGACGACGTTTAAAGCCAAAGCGTAAGAGCGCAACACACCCTACGGCCAGCGCCAGCCAAATCCAGTGTTTGAGGTGTTGGTCGAAGGAGTGCAACCAGGGTGCAATCACTTCACCGCCCGCATACCCCAGGGCGCTGAAAATCGCTGCCCACACCAGCGCCCCTGCAATGTTAAGCGGCAAAAAGACTTTTGGCGGCACATGGCTTGCGCCAATCAGCAGGGGGCCGATGATGCGAAAACCATACATAAAGCGGCAGCCCGGTACGAAGAGCAGGGGATGGCGAGCAATCATTTTCTGTGCCGAGGCGATTTTGTCCTGATGGCGCTTAAAGCGCGTGAGCAGTCTTGCCCCGTAGCGACGCCCCAGGAAATAAAGCACCTGATCGCCAATCATTCCCCCTAACGCCACCATTAACACGACCAGCGGAAAGCGTAATAATCCCTGATGCGCCGCCACGCCGCCCAGCAGCGTGATGGTTTCTCCTTCCGCCATGCTGCCGATAAGCAGCGCCGCGTAGCCATGTTGCGAAATCAGTGCTGATAGATCCATGACGGGTCCGTGTTCCCTGTTATTGAATGTCTTAAGGATACACGTCGGGGCAGCAAGCGCATCGTCAAACCGCTAATTTCAGTGGGGGACGCTCTTTTGTGCTGTTCAATAATTAATCACTGCGCCTGCGTTATACTTATCTCATCCATCCTGACGCCAGCATTCCGTCTGGCATACGCGTGTATTAACAGGGGGCCTTATGAACCATGTCTGGGGGCTTTTTTCCCATCCCTATCGTGAAATGCAGGTCATTAAGGGCGAAAACGAAACGGTTTCGCATCACTACACCCACCACGTGCTTATCATGGCGGCCATTCCGGTAATCTGCGCCTTTATCGGCACTACCCAAATCGGCTGGGATTTTGACGACGGCAACGTGGTGAAATTGTCTTTAGCGACCGGCTTTGGGCTGGCGATTTTGTTTTACGGATTGATGCTGGCGGGCGTTGCGGTGATGGGACGGGTTATCTGGTGGATGGCGCGTAACTTCCCACAACGACCGCCGCTGACGCACTGTATGGTGTTTGCCGGCTATGTCGCAACGCCGCTCTTTTTAAGCGGCATCGTCGCGCTCTATCCTATTGTGTGGTTGTGCGCATTAGTGGGCACGCTCGCGCTGTTTTATACCGGTTACCTCTTGTACATCGGCGTTCCGGCGTTCTTAAACATCGACCGGGAAGAGGGGTTGAGTTTCTCAAGTTCCACGCTCGCCATTGGTGTATTAGTGCTGGAAGTCCTGCTGGCACTCACTGTGATCTTGTGGGGTTACGGATATCGTCTATTCTGATGAAGGTGCATTGCTGGTTAAAACTGGTGCAATGCACTCATAAATCACGATTCTCCTGTAGCGATAAAGCTGGACGCCGGAGTATCATGCCGGCGCCAGCTTCCAACTATTCGTGGGATAAACGGAAGCGGTGTGCGTCTACACGTACGTGAATAATCATTTGATGTAAAATCATGCCGACTAAAATCCGTCATTCACTTTTGAGCCTTGCGCTCATGCTGGCAGTGCCTTTTGCGCCGACAGCCATTGCGGCGAAAACGCCTGCGGCACAGACTGCCGCTCAACCGGAAATCGCTTCCGGCAGCGCGATGATTGTCGATCTGCAAACCAATAACGTGCTGTATTCAAGCCACCCGAATCTGGTGCGTCCCATTGCGTCGATTACGAAAGTGATGACGGCGATGGTGGTGCTCGATGCGCATCTTCCGCTGGATGAGATTATAAAAGTCGATATCAGCCAGACACCCGAGATGAAAGGCATTTATTCACGCGTGCGGTTGAACAGTGAAATCAGCCGTAAAAACATGCTGCTACTGGCGCTGATGTCGTCAGAAAACCGCGCCGCGGCAAGCCTTGCGCACCATTATCCGGGCGGCTACGATGCGTTTATTCGCGCCATGAACGCCAAAGCGAAGTCGCTGGGCATGACCAACACCCGTTTCGTGGAACCCACCGGGTTGTCGATTAAAAACGTCTCTACCGCGCAGGACCTGTCAAAACTGCTGATTGCCACCAAACAGTATCCGTTGATAGGCCAGCTCAGTACGACGCGTGAAGAGATGGCGACGTTTTCTCACCCCGCTTATACCTTGCCGTTTCGCAATACCAACCATCTGGTCTACCGGGACAACTGGAATATTCAGTTGACCAAAACGGGCTTTACCAACGCGGCGGGGCATTGCCTGATGATGCGCACCGTTATCAATAATCGCCCGGTGGCGCTGGTAGTGATGGATGCCTTCGGGAAATACACCCATTTTGCCGACGCCAGCCGTCTGCGCACGTGGTTGGAAACCGGCAAAGTCACTCCGGTTCCCGCATCGGCGCTCAGCTATAAACGGCAAAAAGCGGCGCAAATGGCCGCTAACAGTACCGCCAACGATGCGCAAAACGATTAATTACGACGGCAGCGTCCAATCGCCCTGGTTGAGCGGGCGCTGCATAATTAACGTATCTCGCCATTGCCCCAACTTAAATCCTACGCTGCGCAAATGTCCGACGGCGTCAAAGCCGAGCTGCTTGTGCAGGCGTTGCGACCCTACATTGTTTTCGCCATCGCCGATCACCGCAATCATCTGCCGCCATGGGCCTTGCTCGCAGCGGGCGATAAGCGCGCCTAACAGCTCACCGCCAATGCCGCGTCCGGTCATACTGGCGTCGATATAAATAGACTCTTCAATGGTATAGCGATAGGCGGGACGTGAACGGTACGGGGAGGCATAACAGTAACCCACCACAATACCCTGCCATTCCGCCACCAGCCAGGGGTAGCCTTTTTCGGTGAGATGGGTGATACGCTGCGCCATTTCGTCGGCGTCAGGCGGTATTTCTTCAAACGACGCGCGACCATGCTGCACATGCCATGCGTAAATGGCGGCGATAAATGCGGTATCCGCAGGCTGGACGTCACGAATAGCAATAGCGGGGAGAGAAGCCTCTTCGACAGCTGACATTTTCCATTCCTCACGACGGGATCAGGCCAGCGCGATGCTGGCCTTGTTGCTACTTTAATCGGAATGGTCTTGTCCTGATAGAGGCTGTCTTTTTTTACACAGTTTCTGGGCTATTTTGCCTGGTCACGGACGCTTTCGCTAACCGGTTCCAGCCAATTTTTTAACTTGGTTGTTTTACCTATGCCGGGGTTCATGCTGTTGGTTGGGTCATTTTGCTTATAAAAACGTTTTAATGTGGGTGGCGCTTCATATAAATGCCCGACGTTATGTTCGGCAGGGTATTGCGCGCCGCGTGCGCGTAACAGCTCAAGCATCTCGTCTTTAAGCGCATGTGCGTCCACGCCTTTTTTGACGATGTAATCTTGATGGAAGACATAACAGAAGAAATGGCCGTAATAGAGCTTGTGCACAAGCTTACTGTCTATCTCAGGCGGTAGCGTTTCAAACCAGTCGGTGTCATTGCGACGCAGCGCGATATCCAGCGCCAGAATATCTTCCACCTCATCGGCATGCACCGCCTGATAGCGAATTGCCGCGCCCGCCGCCGCAAAGCGATGCAAAAAGGCTTTACTGCCTTCTTCCGGGGTACAGGCGAAGAATGCGCCCTCGGCGTGATTAAAGAATTCGGTTAGCCACGCGCGAGCTTCTTCAATACCGTCGCCTGCCATTTTCAACAGCAGATGGTGTTCGTATTTATCGCGCCATTGCTTCATGCGCGGCGGCAGATGGCCCGGGAAAATTTTGCCAATCTTCTGTAATGCGCGATCGGTGAAGTGCGGTTTAAATACGCCCGCTTTCTCCAGCAGCGCGTCGGTACGGCCTTTCATGGTGAAAAAGAACGGCATTTTGTCGGTGCCGAGTTTGTCTATCATCAAAAAGGTGTCTTTACCGTAGCGCTCGGCAATATCGTAAATATCGCGGTGCATATATTCACCCGCCACCGGCAGGTTTTCGAAATTCGCAAGGATGTGGCGGCGGATTTCGGTCAACACCGCCGCGTCGTTGGTGCCGATATAAAAGACCTGCTGGTTTTTCTGTGCCGCAAAGGTATCGAGACGCACCGCGAACACGGCGAGCTTGCCGGCGCAGCCGGAAGCTTCGAACAGACGATCCGGATCGGCGTTATAACGCGCCGGGGAATCGGCGTTAATGTCGCGAACCCGGCTAATGTAATCGCTGTCCGAGGCGTGGCGACCATCATGGCGAATATCTTCAGGCCGCACGCGATCGTCATCCAGCTTACCGAGAATTTGCTCCGGCGTTTGCCCAAGGTCTATACCCAAATGATTGACCAGGGTAAGTTTGCCCTCTTCATTAATCCGGGCGTAAAGCGCCATTTCGGTATAGGCCGGGCCACGATGAATTAACGCGCCGCCGGAGTTATTGCAAATACCGCCCACCACCGATGCGCCGATACAGGACGAGCCAATAACAGAGTGCGGCTCGCGGCCCAGCGGCTTAAGCGCTTTTTCGAGCGTATAGAGGGTGGTGCCAGGAAACGCCAGCACCTGCTCGCCCTTATCAAGCAGTTGTAATTTATCGAGGCGCAGCGTGCTGATAATCACGATCTGGCGGTCGTAATCGTTGCCATTTGGCGTCGAGCCTTCTGTCAGACCGGTGTTCGCGGCCTGCATTAAGATAATCTTATCGGCGTTCACGCAGGCCTGCAGCACGCGCCACAACTCCAGCAGCGAGCCGGGGAACACCACGGCCAGCGCTTCGCCCTGACCAGAACGGAAACCTTTGCGATAGCGGGCGGTTTTAGCCGGGTCGGTAAGCAGATGACTTGCGCCAACCAGGCGGGTAAGTTCAGCAATAAATAACGAATTATCGTTTTGCGAGGTGAGGGACATGCTCCACTCCTTGTGGTATGACAAATGTAGGCGGTATTAATCATAGTCCTCTGTTTGCGAGAAAACTCGGAAAGTGCCTAAAATTCAGCGTACAAACACAGTGCGCCTCTTCTTACGGATTTATCACTGTGGCACACTGCACACCAAATCTGCATGGGCGGCTATGCTTACTAGCCGCATGACTGAGAGAGTGAATGGCATGAAATGGCTTTGTTCTGTAGGGATGGCAGTCAGCCTCGCGCTGCAACCTGCTTATGCGTCATCAACTTTTGGCGAACATCCGTTAACCCCGCAGGCGCGGGATGCGTTTGTCACCGATTTGCTTACAAAGATGACCGTCGATGAAAAAATTGGTCAGTTGCGGTTAATCAGCGTAGGGCCGGACAATCCTAAAGAAGCCATTCGCGATATGATCCAGCAAGGGCAGGTCGGCGCGATTTTTAACACTGTCACCCGCGAAGACATCCGCAAAATGCAGGATCAGGTGATGGAATTAAGTCGCCTGAAAATCCCCTTATTTTTCGCCTATGACGTGGTGCACGGCCAGCGGACCGTTTTCCCGATAAGCCTCGGTCTGGCGTCATCTTTTGATCTCGACGCGGTGAAAACCGTCGGTCGCGTGTCCGCTTATGAAGCCGCGGACGATGGCCTGAATATGACCTGGGCGCCGATGGTGGACGTGTCGCGCGATCCGCGCTGGGGCCGCGTCTCTGAAGGCTTTGGCGAAGATACGTATTTAACCTCCATCATGGGCAAAACCATGGTTGAAGCGATGCAGGGTAAAAGCCCGGCCGATCGCTACTCGGTGATGACAAGCGTGAAACACTTCGCCGCCTATGGCGCAGTAGAAGGCGGAAAAGAGTACAACACCGTGGATATGAGCCTGCAACGTTTGTTCAATGACTACATGCCGCCGTACAAAGCCGCGCTTGATGCGGGCAGCGGTGGGGTGATGGTGGCGTTGAACTCGCTGAACGGTACGCCAGCGTCCTCCGATAGTTGGCTTTTAAAAGACTTGCTGCGTGATGAGTGGGGCTTTAAAGGCATCACCATTTCCGATCACGGCGCGATTAAAGAGCTTATCAAGCACGGCACGGCCGCCGATCCGAAGGACGCGGTGCGCGTGGCGCTGAAATCCGGCATCAACATGAGCATGAGCGACGAGTACTACAGTAAGTACCTGCCGGAGCTTGTGAAAAGCGGCGATGTCACCATGGCAGAGCTGGATGACGCCACCCGTCACGTACTCAACGTGAAATACGACATGGGGCTGTTTAACGATCCCTACAGTCATCTGGGACCAAAAGAGTCCGACCCTAAAGACACCAATGCTGAAAGCCGCTTGCACCGTGACGAGGCCCGTAAAGTGGCGCGCGAAAGCATGGTCTTGCTGAAAAACCGACTCGATACGCTGCCGCTGAAAAAATCCGGCACCATCGCGCTTATCGGTCCGTTGGCAGACAGTCAGCGTGATGTGATGGGCAGTTGGTCTGCCGCAGGCGTGATCAAACAGTCCGTGACGCTGATGAGCGGTATCAAAAGCGCGGTGGGCGATAAAGCCACCGTCCTTTACGCTAAAGGGGCCAATCTCACCAATGAAAAAGGCATTATCGACTTCCTGAACCAGTATGAAGAAGGGGTCGTCGTCGATACGCGCAGCCCGCAGGCCATGATCGACGAAGCGGTACAAACTGCCCAGAAAGCAGATGTCGTCGTGTTGGCAGTGGGTGAGGCCCAGGGCATGGCGCATGAAGCATCGAGCCGCACCGATCTCACACTGCCGCAAAGCCAGCGTGATTTAATTACGGCGCTGAAAGCCACCGGCAAACCGCTGGTGCTGGTGCTGATGAATGGACGTCCGCTGGCGCTGGTTAAAGAAGATCAGCAAGCTGATGCCATCCTTGAAACCTGGTATTCCGGTACGGAAGGCGGTAACGCCATCGCCGATGTGCTGTTTGGCGACTACAACCCGTCTGGCAAACTGCCGATGTCGTTCCCGCGCTCGGTAGGCCAGATCCCGGTGTATTACAGCCATCTCAACACCGGGCGTCCGTATAATCCGGAAAAACCGAACAAGTACACCTCGCGCTACTTTGATGAAGCGAACGGCCCGCTGTATCCGTTCGGCTATGGCCTGAGTTACACCACATTTAGCGTATCGGACGTGAAACTGTCTTCACCGACGATGCCGCAAAATGGCACCGTTACCGCAAGCGTCGAAGTGACCAACACGGGCAACCGCGAGGGCGCAACGGTAGTGCAGATGTATCTCCAGGACGTTACGGCTTCCTTGAGCCGCCCGGTGAAGGAACTGAAAGGGTTTAATAAAGTGACGCTGAAACCTGGCGAAACCCAGACGGTGAGCTTCCCGATTGATATCAACGCGCTGAAGTTCTGGAATCAGAAGCTGCAACACGTTGCCGAACCGGGCAAATTCAATGTGTTTATTGGCCTTGATTCCGCCCGCGTGAAGCAAGGCGAGTTTGAACTCCTCTAATAAGAGTGAATAAAAGAAAGGCCGGGAAACCGGCCTTTTTTATGACAGTTACACGGCTTTTAATCCGCTACCCGGTAGGCGTTACGCTTAAATTTCTACTACGCTTTTCCTGGAACCCCGCGTATGGGTGTGATGAGGAAAATCAATGAAAACGAAAATTTGGAGTGCGGCGGGCTTGCTGTTGTTGGCGACAGGGGCTCAGGCGGCAGACCCGGTAAAAGTCGGATCTAAAATCGACACCGAAGGCGCGCTGTTGGGCAATATCATTATTCAGGTGCTGGAAAACCACGGCGTGAAAACCGTGAATAAAGTGCAGCTTGGCCCAACACCGGTGGTTCGCGCTGCCATCACCTCTGGTGAACTGGACATCTACCCGGAATACACCGGCAACGGTGCTTTCTTCTTTAAAGATGAAAACGATCCGGCGTGGAAAAACGCCAAAGCGGGCTATGAAAAGGTCAAAAAACTGGATGCCGAGCAGAATAAACTTATCTGGCTTGCCCCGGCATCGGCAAATAACACCTGGACCATCGCGGTGCGTAAGGATATGGCTGAGAAAAATAAACTCACCTCTCTTGCTGACCTGAGTCGCTACCTGAAAGAGAAGGGCGATTTCAAACTGGCGGCATCGGCGGAATTTATCGAGCGCCCTGATGCGCTGCCCGCTTTTGAAAAAGCCTACGATTTCAAACTCAGCCAGCCGCAATTGCTGTCTCTGGCTGGCGGCGATACGGCGGTGACGGTGAAAGCCGCGGCGCAGCAAACCTCGGGCGTGAATGCCGCCATGGCTTATGGCACCGACGGCCCGGTTGCCGCGCTTGGCCTGCAGACCCTCACCGATCCGAAAGGCGTACAGCCGGTCTATGCCCCAGCGCCTGTGGTGCGTGAGGCGGTATTAAAAGCCTACCCGCAGATGGGGGAATGGCTCGACCCGGTCTTTGCAACCCTTGATGAGAAAACCCTGCAACAGCTAAACGCCTCGATTGCCGTTGAAGGACTCGACGCTAAAAAAGTCGCCGCCGATTATCTGAAGCAGAAAGGATTTGTGAAGTAATCACGCCTGGAATAAGGATGTCTTTTGGCAATGCGATGTCATAACCGGGTGTTGCTGCTGCTGGCAATTTTGCTGGCAGCAGCGCTCCTGTTGCCGTTTGTAAACTATGCGCCTAACCGTCTGGTATCCGGCACGCCTATGGGCGTGTCGGCGCTACTCCCGCAGGCGTTATATGGACTGATAGCCGCCGCGCTCTGGCTTGCGGCATTGTCATTTATGCCCGGACGCGGCGCGCTGGTGGCCGGGCTTATCAGCACGGAAAGTGTATTTATCGCGCTCTTGTTGCTTGCAGGAAATGGCGCGACCCATTTAGCGCAGCAGGGCAGTACGCTTGCGCGCACCTCGCCGGGCAGCGGACTGTGGTTAATGTTGGCGCTGGCGCTGCTGATGATGAGCGATCTCATTAATCGTCTCACCGCCAAACCGCTCTGGCGCTGGCTGCTGCTGGCTCAATTGTGGATGGTGCCGCTGTGGCTGTTGTTCAGCGGCTACTTTCACGACATCTCACTGCTTAAAGAATACGTTAACCGCCAGGATATTTTTAACGATGCCTTTGCCCGGCACCTGACGCTGCTGCTGTCGACGCTCGGCATTGCGCTTATTATTGGCATTCCATTGGGCTTGTATTGCCACCGTTACGCCCGTGTGCAACCTACCGTGTTTTCCATTCTTAATGTCATCCAGACGGTGCCATCGATTGCGCTGTTCGGTTTGCTTATCGCACCGCTTGCGGGATTAGTGACGCTTTTTCCCTGGCTTGGCGAGCTTGGTATTTCGGGCATTGGCATGGTCCCGGCGCTTATCGCGCTGGTGTTATACGCGCTGCTTCCGCTGGTGCGCGGCGTCGTCGCCGGTTTAGCCCAGGTGCCGGAAAATGTACTGGAAAGCGCGCGCGGAATGGGAATGTCTGACAGGCAGCGGTTTTTTAAAGCCGAAGTGCCGCTTGCGCTGCCCGTGCTGTTACGCAGTCTGCGGGTTGTGGCGGTGCAGACGGTAGGCATGGCGGTTATCGCCGCGTTGATTGGCGCGGGCGGTTTTGGCGCGCTGGTCTTTCAGGGGCTTTTAAGCAGCGCGCTGGATCTGGTGCTGCTGGGCGTTATTCCGGTTATTGCCATGGCCGTAGCGGTGGATGGACTCTTTAACCTGCTGATTGCGGCGCTGGAGGCGCAACGACATGATCGAATTTGAGGACGTGACCAAATATTACCAGGGGCGACCCGCCGTTGAAGCGCTGAATCTCAATTTCCGCAAAGGCGCATTTTCGGTACTGATAGGCACCTCCGGCTCCGGCAAGTCCACCACCTTGAAGATGATTAACCGGCTGGTTGAGCACGACGAGGGTTGCATTCGTTTCGCCGGGGAAGAGATCCGCCAGTTTTCACCGCAAGATCTCAGACGACGCATGGGCTATGCCATCCAGTCTATCGGGCTGTTCCCGCACTGGGATGTGGCGCAGAACATTGCCACCGTCCCGCAACTGCTGAAGTGGCCGAAAGCCAGGATCAGCGAGCGCGTGGATGAACTGCTGACCTTGCTTGGCCTTGAACCTGCGCAATTTCGCCGCCGTTATCCGCATCAGCTTTCCGGCGGGCAGCAGCAGCGGGTTGGCGTGGCGCGCGCCCTGGCGGCGGACCCCGAAGTACTGTTAATGGATGAGCCATTCGGCGCGCTCGACCCGGTTACCCGCGAGGCATTGCAGCAGGAAATGATGCGTATCCACCAGTTACTCGGGCGCACTATCATTCTGGTGACGCACGACGTGGATGAGGCGTTACGGCTTGCCGATCATCTGGTGGTGATGGACGGCGGCAAAGTGGTGCAGCAGGGCGATCCGTTGACTTTACTCAGCCAGCCGGAAAACGATTTTGTGCGCGATTTCTTCGGGCGCAGCGAACTGGGTGTGCGTTTGCTGTCGATGCGGCGAGTAAAAGATTATCTGACGCCTGGCGTGTGCGCGGGGTTGCCGGTGAGTCAGGACATTACCCTGCGTGATGCGCTGTCGCTTTTCGTCGAGCGACGCTGCGATGTGTTACCCGTCATTGATGAACACGGTAATCCCTGCGGAACATTGCGGTTTAACACCTTGCTGGAGGGCGACCGTGCGACTACTTCGTGATCCGCTGCTGTGGCTGGTGCTCTGTTATGCCGCTTTGCTTGAAGGGTTGCCCCATAGCGCCGGACTCTTTTCCTGGCTATTTCCGCAGTTGACGCGTCCGCTGTATCAGCAGGAAAGCTTTTGGGCGCTGACCGTGGCGCATTTTTACCTGGTAGGCGTTTCAAGCCTGGTGGCGATTATATTGGGCGTGGGGCTTGGCATTCTCGTCACGCGCCCGTTTGGGCTGGAGTTTCGGGCGCTGGTGGAAACCATTGCCGCCGTCGGCCAGACATTTCCCCCCGTCGCGGTGCTGGCGGTAGCCGTGCCGGTCATTGGTTTTGGAAAAGAACCGGCGATTATCGCCCTCATTTTATACGGCTGGCTTCCGGTCTTACAGGGAACGCTGGCGGGCATTGGGGCGGTGCAGAACGATATCAAAGAAGTGGCGCGCGGCGTTGGCATGAGCGGTTGGCAAACGCTCAGGAAAGTCGAGCTGCCGCTGGCCGCTCCGCTAATCCTGGCAGGGGTTCGTACGTCGGTAATCATTAATATCGGGACGGCGGCGATTGCCTCGACCGTAGGCGCAAACACGCTCGGCACGCCGGTCATTATCGGCCTGAGCGGTTTTAACACCGCGTATGTGATTCAGGGGGCGATACTGGTGGCGCTGGCGGCAATTATCGTCGACCGCGCCTTTGAACGCTTACAGCGGCTTATGACAGGCTATGCAAAATAACGGTATACCCGGCGAGCATGACGCCGCCGATCCCGCCAATTGCCATCAGCACCATACCGGTAATCAGCGCCACTCTGGTTAATTTCATTGCCTGCTCCTTTTGTTAACCAGAGGATTATACCTTTCTCATTTCAGGTTGCACCTTTGTTATTTTCCGCGACGAGATTAAATCGCCTCCGGCACATTCAAATCAATAATGGCATGGCCTTCCTGGTGCCACTGCGCCAGTTGTGCTCGCTGCTGCGCGGCGGGGCTGTCGCCGCACCAGACCAATAAGGTTTGGCCCTGAAAACTGTCCGGGCGCAGGTGAGTAATAGGATGAGCGAGAATGCTCACCCGCCAGCCTCGCTGGGTGGCGCACCAGCCTGCCAGCCACAAACGGGTGGTGTCGGTAATATTCCAGCCTATCACCAGCGCGTCTTTACCGCTTTTTTTGCGCGCTGAGGCAAGACACTGGGCGATGTAATTAATCAGCACGCCGTCAAGGATACTGAGCATAATGGCGAGGGCAGGCTGTTGGCTTTGCAGGCGATGGCGAAGGGGAATAAACAGTTTATCGGTAAGCGTTTGCGCAGGGTAATCACGACCGGTCTCGCTGACCCAGTTTCGCACCCGATTAATATTCCCGGCGCGCAATAAGTGCAGCAGTGTCTCCTGCATTTGATACCACTGTGAGCCGGGGTCTTGCGCGTCTGTCAACAAAAGTGATTTTACCTTACTGACCTGGACTCCCTTATCTACCCACTGTTTTATTTCGCGGATCCGGTCAATGTCAGCATCATTGAATAAGCGATGACCGCCATCGGTACGCTGGGGCTTTACCAGCCCGTATCTACGCTGCCATGCCCTGAGCGTGACAGGATTGATGTCACATAACTCAGCCACCTCGCCAATGGTGTATAGCGCCATGCCACCCTCTCTTTGAGCTGTCTTATTCTCACTTAAATGTAGTAGGTGGCAGGCTAACCATGTAAAAGAGATTCACTTTTTTTGAACAATCCTAATCACTGCGCAAGAGATCTGGTCAACGCAGGGGCATAAAAAAAGCCCTCGCGAGGAGGGCTTTTAAACGTTTTAAGATAATCTCAGGCCTGGCCTAAAGGCCGTTATTTGACTTGCTGACCCGGTTTGGCGCCATCGTCCGGGCTTAACAGGAAAATATCTTTCCCACCAGGGCCTGCCGCCATGACCATGCCTTCCGAGACGCCAAAGCGCATTTTACGCGGGGCCAGGTTTGCGACCATCACGGTAAGACGACCAATTAGCACCTGCGGGTCCGGATAGGCGGAGCGGATGCCGGAGAATACATTGCGTTTCTCGCCGTCCAGATCCAGCGTCAGGCGCAGCAATTTATCCGAGCCGTCCACGAATTGCGCATTTTCAATCAGCGCCACGCGCAGATCCACTTTAGCGAAATCATCAAAAGTGATGGTTTCCTGAATGGGGTTCTCAGCCAGTTCGCCGGTTACCGGGGCGGCTGCGGCTTTAACTTCTTCTTTAGACGCTTCCACCAGCGCTTCCACCTGTTTCATCTCGATACGGTTGTAGAGTGCTTTGAAAGTATTCACCTTATGACCCAGCAGCGGCTGTTGGACAGCGTCCCAGGTCAGTTCCGTGTTAAGGAACGCCTCAACGCGCTCGCTCAGTTGCGGCAACACGGGCTTAAGCCAGGTCATGAGTACGCGGAACAGGTTGATGCCCATAGAGCAGATGGCCTGCAGATCGGCATCGCGGCCTTCCTGTTTCGCCACCACCCACGGTGCCTGCTCGTCAACGTAACGGTTAGCCACATCTGCAAGGGCCATGATTTCACGGATTGCTTTACCAAATTCGCGGCTTTCCCACGCTTCGCCAATGCTGACTGCGGCGTCAGTAAAGGTTTTGTACAGCGCCGGATCGGCCAGTTCCGCGGCCAGCACGCCGTCGAAACGCTTCGCGATAAAGCCTGCATTACGTGAGGCGAGGTTAACCACTTTATTGACGATATCGGCGTTAACGCGCTGGACGAAATCTTCCAGGTTGAGGTCAATGTCATCAATGCGCGAGGAGAGCTTCGCGGTGTAGTAATAGCGCAGACTGTCGGCGTCAAAATGGTTAAGCCAGGTGCTGGCTTTGATAAAGGTGCCGCGTGATTTAGACATCTTCGCGCCGTTTACCGTCACATAACCGTGTACAAACAGGTTGGTCGGTTTGCGATAACCGCTGCCTTCCAGCATGGCAGGCCAGAACAGGCTGTGGAAGTAAACGATATCTTTACCGATGAAGTGATAGAGCTCGGCGTCGGAGTCTTTCTTCCACCAGTCGTCGAAGTGTAAATCGTCACGCTTGTCGCACAGGTTTTTGAACGAGCCCATATAGCCGATAGGCGCATCCAGCCAGACGTAAAAATATTTGCCCGGCGCGTTCGGAATTTCAAAGCCGAAGTAGGGCGCGTCGCGGGAGATATCCCACTGTTGCAGGCCGGATTCAAACCACTCCTGCATTTTGTTCGCCACTTGCTCTTGCAGCGCGCCGCTGCGGGTCCAGGCCTGGAGCATTTCGCTAAACGACGGCAAATCAAAGAAAAAGTGCTCCGATTCACGCATCACTGGCGTCGCGCCAGACACCACCGATTTCGGCTCGATAAGCTCGGTCGGGCTGTAAGTTGCGCCGCAGACTTCGCAGTTATCGCCGTACTGGTCCGGTGATTTACACTTAGGACAGGTGCCTTTAACGAAACGGTCCGGCAGGAACATGCCTTTTTCCGGATCGTAGAGCTGCGAAATAGTCCGGTTCTTGATGAAGCCGTTCTCTTTCAGGCGCGTGTAAATAAGCGCTGACAGCTCGCGGTTCTCGTCGCTGTGCGTGGAGTGATAATTGTCGTAGCTGATGTCAAAGCCAGCAAAATCGGTCTGATGCTCCTGGCTCATCTCACTGATCATCTGTTCCGGCGTGATGCCAAGCTGTTGGGCTTTGAGCATAATCGGGGTGCCGTGGGCATCATCGGCGCAGATGAAGTTGACGTTGTGGCCGCGCATTCGTTGGTAACGAACCCAGACATCAGCCTGGATATGCTCCAGCATGTGGCCGAGGTGGATAGAGCCATTCGCATAAGGAAGGGCGCAGGTTACCAGTATTTTTTTCGCGGCTTGAGTCATAGTGAGAATTACATCTTCTTGGTAAAAAGGGGGTTTGATATTACCAAATGGGCAATTATTTGGTAAGCCAAAAGCGAACGCTGGGGGAATTATTCCCTTTTTGGTATGCTTACTCGTTCGAACCTTCATCAAAACACCATTACAAAGGAGTCGGGATGAGTCCTCAATCCCAGGCCAAATCTCCGGAAGCCTTGCGAGCCATCGTTGCCGGTACACTGGCGAATTTCCAACACCCCACCCTTAAGCATAACCTTACGGCGCTAAAGGCCCTGCATCATGTGGCGTGGATGGATGACACTATTCATATCGAACTGCAAATGCCGTTCGCCTGGCAAAGCGCTTTCGAAGAGCTTAAAGAAGCCTGTAGCGCGGATCTGCTGCGTCTTACCGGCGCACAAGCCATTGACTGGAAACTTACTCATCACATCGCCACCCTTAAGCGCGTGAAAAATCAGGCGGGCATTAACGGGGTGAAAAACATTATCGCCGTCAGTTCCGGCAAAGGCGGCGTGGGCAAATCGTCTACCTCGGTTAACCTGGCGCTGGCGCTGGCGGCCGAAGGGGCCAAAGTGGGTATCCTTGACGCGGATATTTACGGCCCGTCGATCCCGACCATGCTCGGCACCGAACACGAGCGCCCGACCTCACCGGACGGCACGCATATGACGCCCATTATGGCGCACGGTCTTGCCAGCAATTCCATTGGTTATCTGGTGACAGACGATAATGCGATGGTGTGGCGTGGCCCGATGGCCAGTAAAGCCCTGATGCAGCTGTTGTCAGAAACGATGTGGCCGGATTTGGATTATCTGGTACTGGATATGCCGCCGGGCACCGGAGACATTCAGCTGACGCTGGCGCAGAATGTGCCGGTCACGGGCGCAGTGGTGGTCACGACGCCGCAGGATATTGCGTTAATTGACGCCAAAAAAGGCATCGTCATGTTCGAAAAAGTGGAAGTGCCGGTGGTGGGCATTGTAGAAAATATGAGCATGCACGTGTGCAGTCAGTGCGGCCACCACGAACCGATTTTCGGCACCGGCGGTGCGGAGAAACTGGCGGTACAGTATCACACGACGCTGTTAGGGCAGTTGCCGCTGCATATTACGCTGCGTGAAGATCTCGATCGCGGGCAGCCGACGGTGGTAAGCCGCCCCGATAGCGAATTTACCCATATCTATCGTCAACTGGCAGGGCGCGTTGCGGCGCAGCTCTACTGGCAGGGCGAGGTCATCCCGAGCGAGATTGCATTCCGCGCGGTGTAATCAGAAAAAGGCAGACGTAAGTCTGCCTTTTTTAATTCTGTTGAAAGACCACGTCTGTGGGCGAGGTGTTTAACCGGTGTTATCTGGGGCTTTTTTTCCTGCGCCTTGTCTCTTACCGAACTGACAAGGGCTTTTTTGCCGTGCTTTCAGTCCGTCCCGCAGGGGCGAATTCTATGCCGCCGTTCTGTACGGGGATTTTTACAATTAGCTTTAAATCACCTGCAAAGAAAAGGAATAGTTTAAGCATCACAGAGGCGCTATCAGCGCT
Organism: Citrobacter freundii; assembly: GCF_011077955.1. Lineage (GTDB taxonomy): Bacteria > Pseudomonadota > Gammaproteobacteria > Enterobacterales > Enterobacteriaceae > Atlantibacter. Next base: position 66,274 of record NZ_JAALBX010000004.1, on the reverse strand, counting down.
CAATGAGGGGAAAAGAGAGGGTGTTCGCAGAGGGTAAACATAAAGGCTGCTTTCAGTCAGTGGGAGCACTATTAAACGCGGCTTACAAATTGGCGAATAAAAATAAATAAGCGAGACGTGTAATTTTTTACAGATTCTGGAAAGCAGCACGAGTTTTATGAGACATACCATTATTTATAAAAGCGAGTGAGACATAAAATCCGTTTTAATTAAATAATGCCTCTGTAAACCTGCCTCGGGAAAATCGGGTAAGGTCATTTGGCATTTATATCCGAGCTTTTCATAAAAAGGCAATGCCTGAAAACTGAAAGTATCGACCAGACTGTGAATGCACCCCAGACGGCTTGCTTCATGTTCCGCCCGATTCATTAGCGTTGTGCCTAACCCGGTGCCTCTTACTGATTCACTTACCCACAAATAATTGATACATAGCCATAATCCTCTTTTATCCGCAATCAGCCCGCCTGTCATTGCTCCTGTTTCATCTCTGCAAAAGACGCCAAGTGCCCCGTGTTGACTGAAATCGATAAACTGAGCGTTGTAGCGACGTAATCCGACTAATAGTTCTTCCCTGAGGGAATCCGTAATTTGCTCTACTATGCTTATATCCATACATCCTCTCTATTATTTTCTTCCAGAAATTCAGCGGCATAAGGTTGAGGCTTGCGGCTGCAACCTGTCGCTAGAGAATAAAGTGAAAATGTTGTCGATCAAACCGACTTTTTTAACAAAACGTAAATGGACCAGATAGTCGTACCTGGTTGTAAACTGTCAAAATGTCACATTTTAAAAATACGGTTTGCGGCCATTCAGCCATCCGGGTGTAAAAGTGGTTAAAATAAAAAAAACATAAATGTTGCTAAATTAATTTCCCTGTGTCTTAATAGCGTCATCGGTTTGGAATACAGACCTTATGAAAGCAGTTTTAGTAAAGCAGTCCTCAGTTCAAGAGTTTCTACAGATACCCTTCTTCGTGAGCCTCCTCCTAAGTGCCAAATAAGTCATCCTCACATTACAGGCCATTATCGCCGCGCTAAGTGGCTCATCAATTAAGGAAGTATCTATGTCTAATAAAATGACTGGTTTAGTAAAATGGTTTAATTCAGATAAAGGTTTTGGCTTTATCACTCCGAACGACGGCAGCAAAGATGTATTCGTACACTTCTCTGCTATTCAGAGCGATAACTACAAAACTCTGGATGAAGGTCAGCAAGTCTCCTTCACCATTGAAAATGGCGCCAAAGGCCCTGCAGCGGGTAACGTTACCGTTCTGTAAGCCGCGCGCATTATCAGTAAGGTTTACGACAGCGATGAAGACGCGAGTCTGAGCAGTTAAGTTTTGCTGATAATAAAAAAACCCGCCCAGTGCGGGTTTTTTATTACCTGAAATTCACTCACTGGCTCGCTTTAAGTGAGCTTACCGGGTAAAAGCGTGACGATTATGCCGTTGCAATGAGGCTTTCCAATTACGCCTGACGCAGGCAAATTGGCTCTCAGCGCTCCTGCGCGCCTTGCTTCCAGTGCAGTAAATAGTATTCCCCCTCAGGGCTCTCACCTGACGATTCAATCTCCCAGCCATGGCGTTGGTAAAACGTTAATGCTTGTTCATTTTTCTTAAGGCATTTCAGCGCGCCGGTACTGGTAAAACGCGCATGCACCGTTTCCAGCAACGCGCTGCCTGCGCCCCGTCCCTGATACTGCGGGTCGACAAACAGGTTATGCAGAAAATTGTCGTTCTCAAGCACGGATGCAAAGCCGATGCGGTGCCCGTCCTGTTCCGCCACCCAGAGTGTCTCGCCAAGCGTGGCGGCGTCAAAATCTTCCAGTTGCCACTCGCTGCCGTCCAGCCACGGCCAGGCTTCGCGCCGGGCATGAAGATAAATCGTCCGTAAAAATGGTCGGTCAGACTCCTGCCAGGGCCGCACGATCAGGGCGAGATCTTTTTTACTTGAGTTAATTGTCACTTTTATGTGCATCTTCATAGAAAGTCATTTATACGCCGGGTATCTTACGCGCTTTCAACTGAAAGCCCGGTGTGAAGTATGTACGAGTTTAACCTGGTGTTGCTGTTGCTCCAGCAAATGTGCGTGTTTTTAGTCATCGCATGGTTGATGAGCAAGACGCGGCTTTTTATCCCGTTGATGCAAGTCACCGTACGCCTGCCGCACAAGCTGTTGTGCTACGTCACGTTCTCGATTTTCTGCATTCTTGGCACCTATTTCGGCTTACACATCGAAGATTCTATCGCCAATACCCGGGCTATCGGCGCGGTGATGGGCGGCCTGCTGGGCGGGCCTGTGGTAGGCGGGTTGGTGGGCCTCACCGGCGGGCTGCACCGTTATTCCATGGGCGGAATGACTGCGTTAAGTTGCATGGTGTCTACTATCGTTGAAGGGTTGATGGGTGGGCTGGTTCACAGCATATTGCTGCGCCAGGGCCGCAGCGACAAACTGTTCAGCCCGTTAACCGCAGGGATGGTGACCTTTTTCGCGGAACTGGTGCAGATGATGATAATCCTGCTTATCGCGCGCCCCTTTCATGATGCGTTAAAACTCGTGGAAAGCATCGCCGCGCCCATGATCGTCACCAACACCGTCGGCGCAGCGCTGTTCATGCGGATCCTGCTTGATAAGCGCGCCATGTTTGAAAAATACACCTCGGCGTTTTCAGCGACGGCCCTGAAGCTCGCGGCCTCCACCGAAGGGATTTTGCGCCTCGGGTTTAATGAAGAAAACAGCGCCAGAGTGGCGTACGTTATCTGGAAAGAACTGGATATCGGCGCGGTGGCGATAACCGATCGGGAAAAGCTCCTCGCCTTTGTTGGTATCGGCGACGATCATCATCTGCCAGGGCGGCCTATTTCCTCCTCTTATACCTGGCGGGCGATTGATACCGGCGAGGTGGTCTATGCAGACGGCAACGAAGTGCCGTATCGCTGTTCGCTGCACCCGCACTGTAAACTCGGCTCAACGCTGGTTATCCCGCTTTATGGTGAAAACCAACGGGTGATTGGCACCATTAAGCTTTATGAAGCAAAAAATCGCCTGTTCAGCTCCATCAACCGCACGCTGGGGGAGGGGATAGCCCAACTGCTGTCAGCGCAAATTCTGGCCGGTCAGTATGAGCGGCAAAAAGCGCTGCTTACTCAATCTGAAATCAAATTGCTCCATGCTCAGGTAAATCCGCATTTTCTGTTTAATGCGCTAAATACCCTGATGGCGGTGATCCGCCGCGACAGCGAGCAGGCCGGGCAACTGGTGCAATATTTGTCGACCTTTTTTCGCAAAAACCTCAAGCGCCCCTCAGAAATCGTCACCCTTGCCGATGAGATAGAGCACGTAAACGCCTATTTGCAAATCGAAAAGGCGCGGTTTCAGGCGCATTTGCAGGTCACACTCACGCTGCCATCAGAGCTTGCGCATATCAGATTACCGGCCTTTACCCTGCAACCCATCGTTGAGAATGCCATCAAACACGGCACCTCACAGATGATGGAAACCGGAAAAATACAACTCACCGCCCGCCAGCAACATGACCAGTTGGTGGTGGAAATTGAAGACAACGCCGGGCTGTATCAATCAAAACCGCAAACGAACGGTTTGGGGATGAGCCTGGTGGAAAAACGGCTGCGCGCCCGGTTTGGCGACGCGTGTTCCATGACCGTAAGCTGCGAGCCTGACCATTTTACCCGTATAACGCTACAACTACCGATGGTGGACGCCCCATGTTAAAGGTGCTTTTGGTTGATGACGAACCGCTGGCGCGCGAGAATTTACGTTTCCTGCTGGACGAACACAGCGATATTGACATTATCGGCGAGTGCGCCAATGCGGTGGAAGGCATCAGCGCGGTACATCGGCTGCGTCCCGATGTGCTGTTTCTGGATATCCAAATGCCGCGTATTTCCGGGCTTGAAATGGTGGGAATGCTCGATCCGAGCCACCGGCCTCGCATTGTGTTCCTCACGGCGTATGACGAATATGCGGTGAAAGCCTTTGAAGAGCATGCCTTTGATTATCTGCTAAAACCCATTGAAGCCGGACGTTTGGCGAAGACGCTCGATCGCCTGCGTCAGGAGTGCGCGCCGCAGGATGTGTCGCTATTGAGCGCCAGCCAGCAACACCTTAAATATATTCCCTGCGCCGGGCATAGCCGCATTTGGCTGTTGCAGATGGACGATGTGGCGTTTGTCAGCAGCCGCTTGAGCGGGGTGTATGTCACCAGCGCCCAAGGGCAGGAGGGGTTTACCGAGTTGACGCTGCGCACCCTGGAAAGCCGCACGCCGCTGCTGCGCTGCCACCGACAATATCTGGTCAATATGGCCCACCTCAGAGAGATTCGGCTGGAGGAAAACGGCCAGGCGGAACTGCTGCTGCGCGACGGGCAAACCGTGCCGGTTAGCCGCCGCTATTTAAAAAGCCTTAAAGAGGCGCTCGGGCTGTAGTACGTTTTTATCAGTAGTCGGCCAGTGGAAAATGGTACACTGGTCTTTTCCCGCCGTATCAAAGAGAACACCTCAGTGCTGAATAACGATATTTTACGTAGCCTTCGCTATACCCTGAAAATGAACAATAACGACATCGTCTCCACCCTGGCGCTGGCGGACGTAGAAATGAGTGCTGAGCAAGTGGTGCAGTACATTAAAAAAGAGGAAGAAGAGGGTTTTAAACGCTGCCCGGATCTGGTCCTCTCTGCGTTTTTAAACGGGCTGATTTACTTGCGTCGCGGCAAGGATGAGAGCCAACCGCCGCTGAAAGCGGATCGCAAAATCACCAATAACATCGTGCTGAAAAAACTGCGTATCGCCTTTGAGCTGAAGACCGATGATATTCTGGCTATCCTCACCGAGCAAAAATTCCGCGTCTCAATGCCGGAGATTACCGCGATGATGCGCACCCCGGAACATAAAAACTATCGCGAGTGCGGCGATCAGTTTTTGCGTAATTTCCTCAAAGGACTCGCCGTTCGCTTTAATCCCTCTGCCGCTCAGTAACCCTTTTTGACCGCTTAGAACGCTATACGACCGCTGGAGTAAGTCCCTACTCATTGTGTGACAAAGCCATGCCAGGATGACGCTGAATATTTTATAAATCTCTGGAGTTGGCTATGTCACACGCACTGACGTTTGTTATTGCGACCCTGTGTATCCTTGCCATTTGCTATCGTCTTTACGGCGTGTTTTTCGTCCGTAAAGTGCTTAACGCAGATGACAGCGAGGTCACGCCTTCGCATGTTTTTGAGGACGGCAAAGATTACGTCCCGACTAAAAAATGGGTTAACTTCGGCAGTCACTTTGCCGCCATTGCAGCCGCAGGTCCGCTTGTAGGGCCGGTACTGGCTGCCCAGTACGGTTACTTCCCGGGCTTCCTTTGGCTGCTGGTAGGTTGCGTTGTCGGCGGCGCGGTACATGATACCGTCGTGCTGTTCGCCTCAATGAAGCATCAGGGTAAGTCGCTGTCTGAAGTCGCGAAATCCGAGCTGGGCCCGATTGCCGGCTGGTGTACGGGCCTTGCGATGTTATTCATCATTACTATTACCATGGCGGGTCTGTCCATGGTGGTGGTCCACGCTCTTGAGCGTAACCCGTGGGGTACCTTCGCCGTATTTATGACCATTCCGGTCGCCATCGGCGTGGGGCTGTGGGAGCGTTTCACCGGCAGCATGCGCGGCGCGACCTGGGTTGGTATTCTGGTTATCTTCGGCTGCGTGCTGATAGGGCCGTATATTCAGGCCTCCGCTTTTGGCGAATGGTTAAGCCTTAAAGCTTCAACGGTGAGCCTGGTCCTGCCTTTCTACGCTTTCTTTGCTACCGCGCTGCCGGTCTGGATGCTGTTAACGCCGCGCGGTTACCTGTCGAGCTTTATGAAAATCGGCGTCTTCGGCGCACTGGTTATTGGCGTGGTATTCATCAACCCGGAAATTCAGTTCCCGGCGGTGACCCAGTTTATTCATGGTAATGGCCCGGTACTGGCCGGTCCGGTCTGGCCGTTTATCTCAATCACCATCGCCTGTGGCGCTATCTCTGGTTTCCACGCCTTTATCGGTTCCGGCACCACGCCGAAACAGATCGACAAATGGAACGACATCCTGCCGGTGGCCTTTGGCGCCATGTGTGCTGAATGCGTAGTGGGCGTAATGGCATTGATTGCCGCAACCGCCCTGCATCCGGCAGACTACTTTGCGATTAACTCCGCGCCGCAGGTGTTTGCAGGCCTTGGCATGGATGTGGTTAACCTGCCGAAACTCAGCCAGGAGATTGGTCTTGATCTCTATGGGCGTACCGGCGGGGCAGTAACCCTGGCGGTGGGGATGGCGGACATCTTTACCCGTATTCCGTGGTTTAGCCATCTGGCGTCGTATTTCTTCCAGTTTGTGGTGATGTTCGAGGCGGTATTTATCCTGACCGCCGTTGACTCCGGTACCCGCGTAGCGCGCTACTTGCTGCAGGATTTCTTCGGTGATCTGTGGGCGCCGCTGAAACGCACCAACTGGATGCCGGGCGCGATTGGTTGCAGTATCGTCGCCTGTGTCCTGTGGGGTTATCTGCTTAATTCCGGCGATATCAACTCCGTCTGGGCGCTGTTTGGGGTATCTAACCAGCTCATGGCATCCATTGGCCTGATGATTGGCGCAACGATCATTATGCGCATGTCCAAAAAACGCTGGTACGCGCTCACTTGTCTGGTACCGCTGGCCTACCTGTACGTGACGGTTAACTACGCCGCGTACTGGATGGTGACAAACGTGTACTTCAACTCTGCGGCGAAAGGCTACAACCTCTTCAACGGAACCATCTCCATTATTATGGTGGCGTTGGGCTTCGTGATTATGGTGTCGTCCATCCAGCGCTGGATTGTACTGTGGCGTGCCCGTGGTGTTGAGGCGCGGCCGGTAGAAGCGCTGTCCTAAGCTTGCAGGATTGAGTCTGAAACGTAAAGCCAGGAGACCCCTGGCTTTTTTCATTTGCTGCCGGTAAGCGGTAGCCTTGCTTTTAAACAAACGGTTCCTTATTCTGCCTCTGTTACTTGACTCGGGGTGCCCTTCTTTGTGAAGGCTGAGAAATACCCGTACCACCTGATCTGGATAATGCCAGCGTAGGGAAGTCAGATACCTGCCTGGTATCCTTCTTCACAGCCTGGCAGGAGCGATACATGCAACCTGACCTGCTTTCCCCCGCGCACACCGCGCTACTTGCAAGCCTAATGGCTACGCATTCTCCCCTGGTTCACTGCCTGACAAACCAGGTCGTCCCGTCTTTTACTGCAAATGTTCTGCTCGCTATTGGGGCGTCGCCTGCGATGGTGGTCGATCATGAAGAGGCGCTGGCGTTTAGCGCCATTGCCGATGCGTTATTGATAAACATTGGTACGCTGACCCGCGAACAGGCGCTTTCAATGCGCGCCGCGATAGATGGCGCGAACCGCGCGGGCACTCCCTGGACGCTCGATCCCGTGGCCGTCGGGCCGCTGGCGTTTCGAAGCCGCTTCGCCCGGGAAATCCTTGCGCATAAGCCCGCCGCCATTCGCGGCAACGCGTCGGAAATTCTGGCCTTAGCCGGATATGGCAGTGGCGGACGAGGCGTGGATACCACGCAGACCGCCCAGGATGCGTTAAGCGCGGCGCGTGAGCTGGCGCAACGCAGCGGCGCGATAGTCGCGGTCACCGGCGAAGTGGATTACGTCACTGATGGCGAGCGTATGCTTTTCGTTACTGGCGGCGATGCCCTGATGACGCGGGTAGTCGGCACCGGCTGCGCGCTTTCGGCGGTGGTAGCGGCAGCCTGCGCATTACCCGGCTCACGTATTGAGAACGTGGCAGCGGCTTGCGGCATGTTCGCACGTGCCGGTAAGCAGGCGAGCGATCGATGCCAGGGACCAGGAAGCTTTCCCTCCCTGTTTCTTGACGCGTTGTATCACCTCAGCACGGAGGCGCGACATGACACGCATTAATGCCCTCACCATTGCCGGTACCGATCCCAGCGGCGGGGCCGGAATTCAGGCGGATTTAAAAACGTTTTCAGCGCTGGGCGCGTATGGCGCGACGGTTATCACCGCGCTGGTGGCGCAAAACACTCAGGGCGTGCAGTCGGTTTACCGGATTGAACCCGATTTTGTGGCGGCGCAGCTTGACTCAGTATTCAGTGACCTGCGCATTGATACCGTCAAAATCGGTATGCTGGCGGAAACGGATATTGTTGAGGCGGTGGCTGAACGGCTGGCCCATTACCGGGTCGGCAATGTTGTGCTTGATACCGTCATGCTGGCCAAGAGCGGCGATCCGCTCCTTTCCTCATCAGCGGTGGCGACGCTGCGCACGCGTTTATTGCCCCATGTTGCGCTCATCACCCCGAATCTTCCGGAAGCTGCCGCACTGCTGGATACATCCCATGCGCGTAATGAACGGGAGATGCATCAGCAGGGTGAAGCGTTGCTGGCGCTTGGCTGCGAAGCGGTGTTGATGAAAGGCGGCCATCTGGACGATCCTGAAAGCCCGGACTGGCTTTTTACCCGCACGGGCGCAACGCGATTTACCGCGCCACGCATCGCAACAAAAAATACCCATGGCACCGGGTGTACCCTGTCGGCGGCACTGGCGGCATTACGGCCACGTCATGAAAACTGGGCCGATACCGTCATGGAAGCGAAAGCGTGGCTCTCAAAGGCGCTTGCCGCAGCGGATTCACTGGAAGTGGGGCAGGGTATTGGCCCGGTTCATCATTTCCACGCCTGGTGGTAGCGGCGCTTATTCATCAGGTTGCCGTTAAGTCAGCTTTTCATTCTGTGTGTAAAATGAAAACAGGCTAAAAATGCGGCGGCCACTGGCAAATAATGTTGATGAGTATCAGAATTAATGCTGCCCGCAACCCTGCGGGCATGGAATTTTCCATCTCTCAGAGGACGTTACGGGAGCGTATAATGACTGATATTGCGCAATTACTTGGCAAAGATGCCGATAGCCTGCTACAGCATCGTTGTATGACCATTCCGGCTGATACTCTTTACCTGCCTGGCGCGGATTATGTTGATCGCGTGATGATTGACAATAACCGTCCGCCAGCGGTGCTTCGAAACATGCAAACCCTCTACAATACCGGACGCCTGGCGGGTACCGGGTATCTCTCTATCCTGCCGGTTGATCAGGGTGTTGAGCATTCCGCTGGCGCCTCGTTCGCGGCAAACCCGCAGTACTTCGATCCGAAAAATATCGTCGAGCTTGCCATTGAAGCGGGCTGTAACTGTGTGGCCTCAACCTACGGCGTGCTGGCCTCGGTGTCGCGCCGCTATGCCCACCGCATTCCTTTTTTGGTGAAGCTTAATCATAACGAAACGTTGAGCTACCCCAATACTTTTGACCAGACGCTGTATGCAAGCGTTGAACAGGCCTTTAATCTCGGCGCGGTGGCGGTTGGCGCGACCATTTACTTTGGCTCAGAAGAGTCACGTCGTCAGATTGAAGAGATCTCAGCGGCATTTGAACGCGCCCATGAACTGGGTATGGTCACAGTACTATGGGCCTACCTGCGTAATTCCGCTTTCAAAAAGGATGGCGTCGATTACCACGTCAGCGCGGATTTAACCGGCCAGGCGAACCATTTGGCAGCCACCATTGGCGCGGATATCGTGAAGCAGAAGATGGCGGAAAATAACGGCGGCTATAAGGCGGTAAATTACGGTTATACCGATGATCGCGTTTACAGCAAATTAACCACCGATAACCCCATCGATCTGGTGCGCTATCAACTGGCTAACTGCTATATGGGCCGCGCCGGGTTAATTAATTCCGGCGGCGCATCCGGCGGCGAGGCTGATTTAACAGAGGCGGTACGCACCGCGGTTATCAATAAACGCGCCGGGGGCATGGGGCTTATCCTGGGCCGTAAAGCCTTTAAGAAATCCATGGCCGAGGGCGTGAAACTGATTAACGCCGTGCAGGATGTTTATCTCGATAGCAAAGTGACTATCGCGTAACTGCCCACGCCGGAGACGCTCGCTCTCCGGCGTCGGTTTTACCGTTAAAACAGAATTCAGCGTAATAACGGACAGTCCGGCGGTAAGCGGCACAGTAGCGCGCCGGGCTGTACTTCGAGGCGAAAATGGTCGCCGCTTAGCGGTTCGCCATCCAGATTAAACGTCATTTCATGCGGTGAGGTGATTTCAAACCACGATGAAATGCCATCAACTATATTCGGGCTGTCGTCTGGCCGGGTGAGGGTGGTAAACAGCGCCGGCAGCAGTTCATCGCCGGTAAAAATACGCACCCGCAAGAGCCCGTCATTGATTAATGCATCAGGGCAAAGTTGCTGACCGCCGCCTGCCTGGCGTCCATTACCAAAGCCTATTACCAGCGCATCGCCCTGCCACTGAAAGTTCTCGCCACGGATTTCGCAGCGATCCGGCTGCAAGGTATCCATTCGCAACAGCCCATGCAGCAAATAGGATGCGCCGCCGAGCGCCGCCTTGAGTTTTTCCGGCGTCTCTGTGGTAATGCGCGTGCCGAAACCGCCGGTGGCCATGTTAATAAATGCGGCTTCTTTATTCACCTCTACCAGATCGATAGGAACGGCTCTTCCGGCGATCGCCAGTTTCAGCGCTTGATCCAGCTCATCCGGGATGCCGGTGCTGGTGGCGAAATCATTGGCGGTGCCAAGCGGAACGATGCCTAACGCCGGTCGTACCGCCGGGTCAATGCGCCAAAGCGCCGTCGCCACTTCGTTGATGGTGCCATCACCACCGCCTGCGATAACCGTTTGTACGCCCAGGTCAACGGCTTCTTTGACGAAGCGCGCGGCATCGCCTTTTTCCCAGGTGAGCCGGACATGCAGAGTGATACCTTCTTCACGCAGCAGGTTTACTGCGCTTCGTAGCAGGTCATCGCCTGCGCCTTTGCCATTTAAAACCATCAGTGAAGCGGGAATGCTATCCATGGGGTGTCCTGAAGTGAGTCGATCATCAGGAAGTGTATACCGGATAAAAATTTCGGGGGTCAGAAGGGGCTGAAAGCGGAAGAAAAAAATAAGCCTGCGTAAGGGAGATTACGCAGGCTAAGGAGGTGGTTCCTGGTACAACTAGCATTTATGGGTTATGTTTTTCAGCGAAACGAATCATACCCGGAACGATCGTAACGGTATGTGATCTCTTTCTAAGATTCTTCCCATAAGAAAAAATAACCTAAATGAATTACTTACCGTGGGGATTACGGGTGCTCTGCCCGGTGAAGTTGCGCATCAATAGCGCAAATTCCAGCGCGACATCCTGCGGAACCGGCATCCAGACGGTATAACCATCTCCGGGCGCGACGTCCATCTTCTCACCTTTAGCGCTCTCAAGATGCTCAAGCGTGAAATTGATATTACCCTGGGGGGTCATTAACTCAAGGCTGTCGCCCATCGAGAATTTATTTTTCACCTTCACCTGCGCCAGTTCGCCGCGACGCTCGCCGGTAAACTCCCCGACAAACTGCTGACGATCGGACACCGAAAAGCCGTATTCGTAATTCTGATAATCGTCATGGGTATGACGACGCAGGAACCCTTCGGTATAACCGCGATGCGCCAGGCCTTCCAGCGTTTCCATAAGCGTAGGGTCGAACGGTTTACCGGCTGCGGCGTCATCTATCGCGCGGCGATAGACCTGCGCGGTGCGCGCGCAATAGTAGAAGGATTTTGTGCGACCTTCGATTTTCAGCGAGTGCACGCCCATTTGGGTCAGGCGCTCAACGTGCTGAATAGCGCGCAAATCTTTGGAGTTCATGATGTAGGTGCCGTGTTCGTCTTCGAACGCGGTCATATATTCCCCCGGGCGCTGGGCTTCTTCTACCATAAACACTTTATCGGTCGGCGCGCCGATGCCGAGCGTCGGCTCGATGGTTTTCACCGGGATAGGCTCATGCACATGCACGATATTCCCGACGTCATCCTCTTTGCCTTCCTGCACATTGTATTCCCAGCGGCAGGCGTTAGTGCAGGTGCCCTGGTTTGGGTCGCGCTTATTGATATAGCCAGACAGCAGGCAGCGGCCAGAGTAGGCCATGCACAGCGCGCCGTGAACGAAGATTTCAATCTCCATATCCGGCACCTGTTCGCGGATTTCCGCGATCTCTTCAAGGGACAGCTCGCGGGATAAAATCACGCGCGTCAGGCCCATTTGTTTCCAGAACTTCACCGTCGCCCAGTTCACCGCGTTGGCTTGCACCGAGAGGTGAATATCCATCTGCGGGAAGGCCTCACGCACCATCATGATAAGACCCGGGTCTGACATAATCAGCGCATCCGGCCCCATATCGATAACCGGTTTCAGGTCACGGATAAAGGTTTTCAGCTTGGCGTTATGCGGTGCGATATTTACCACCACATAGAATTTTTTACCCAGCGCATGCGCTTCATTGATGCCGAGCTGCAAATTCTCGTGATTGAATTCGTTATTACGCACCCGCAGGCTGTAGCGTGGCTGGCCCGCGTAAACGGCGTCCGCGCCATAGGCGAAAGCGTAACGCATATTTTTAAGCGTTCCCGCCGGGGACAGGAGTTCTGGTTTAAACATGATGTTCTCGTTCTGATGTCAGGTCAGAACCGCCTCAGCAGTTGAGACGGCTTAGGGAGAGGGTTATCCCCCACATTGAAGGCGGGAATTGTAGCGTTGAGAAAAGCAGAGGTAAAGCGCGGCGCGCTACCGTCTACCTACCGTTAGCGCGTAATAGCCAGCAAAAGCCCAACCTTTAACGGCAGGGCTTACTGCACAGAACCTGTTTTAAAATTCTCGGGACAACGTAATGTAACCGTTGAACCGTATTGAGCATTCATCTTTATTCATAAGGCTGGTTGCAATAAATACAGCTTTCTTTTTATCTTTGTTAAAGTAACTATATTGAGCAGTAATAGACTTTACTTCATTTTCATAGTAGCTAGAATAATAATCACTTTCAGATAAAGTAAATTTGTTTTTACTTAAGCTTTCCTCTCGATCTAATTTGGCTAAGTAAGTTGCATACATTTTTGATATCGGTGAGATGTCGATGAGTTTGACTTCCGCTTTATATTCATCAATACTCGATGTGTCAATTTTTAAATCTTCGGATAATTTATCAAATAATACAGATTCCATATATGCGCCAGCAATTTCACAACCTGGCTGAGCAAAGGATATGGTAGGTATAAATAAAATCGTCAAAAATATTTTCATGTTAATCTTCTACCACAAGAATTTTATCAGTACTTGCATTAATTGTTTTACGGGATTGATAACTCAGTATGATGCACCCGTCTGAAGCATCCCATGGGTGTGCCTCGCTATTCCCATGGATCATAAAACCATCGCGACCACACATCTGATTTTCGATAAAGGGTGTTAGCCTCATGATATAGGCTTTGGTTTTATGATGATAGAAGGCAGGTCCTATAGTATATGTACCTCGTGGCAAAGGTCCTTTACCGCTGACACACCCGTTAGCTGAATCATTCATAAATCCCGGCCTGCATGAATAGTTAACATTAACCTGATAGATACTATCGAGGTAGAATTTGTGCACGCTAACATTTCAATCGACCCTTCACGATGTTTTATATCGGCACTACCTTTTACGCTGCTGCCGTCGTCATCATTCAGCCATATATACACCGGGATTGCCATCGTCGTTCCTTTACTCAAATTTAGATTATCCAAACCCGAGTCTAAAAGCTGTACACATAATGTCTAATAATGCTATGTGTATATTTAGATTTTTTTGCTGAGGTTTTACCGCTTTTTTAAAACAATAATTAATTACCGTTTTCGAGTTTTTGCGAAATGCAGAAACGACCCTTTATTTTTATGCGAGACACCGCGCCCAAAAAATCCCAAGTTCACCCGGGCATTCATTTGAAAATAACAACAAGCGTCAGGATTCCGCATCGTTAGCGCGTAAAAGTAAGCAAAAGCCCAACCTTTAACGGCAGGGCTTACTGCGCAGCAACTGTCTTAAAATTCTCTGGATAACGTAATGTAACCATTGAACCGTATTGAGCATTCATCTTTATTCATAAGGCTGGTTGCAATAAACACAGCTTTCTTTTTTTTGTTATTAAAATAGGTATATTGAGCCGTGATAGATTTAACGTTATTTTCATAGTAACTGGGAAAGAAGATGCTGTTATAGGTATCCTCTGTTTTGTCTTTGCCGTGGTAATTATTAAAGTCAAGTCTTGCCAGATACTCCGCATAGGTATAAGAGATGGGGGTAATGTCTAAAACTTTTACTTGTATTTTATCTCGAACAATAGTCGATGTATCAATTTTAAGTTGTTCTGATAATGCTTCAAATAGCGATATCTCCATTGAGGCGCCTGCGGTCGCACAGCCATAATGCTTAGCGTATGAAAAGGCTGGCATCATGGCTAGCAGCATAATGACAATTTTTTTCATGCTAATCCTCTACTACCAGTATTTTGTCTGTGCTTTCATTAATTAGCTTACGCTCGTGCAAATCTACAATTATACATCCATCAGAAGCATCTAAAGGGTGTGCGGCATTATTTCCATGAATCATAAAACCATCGCGACCACACATCTGATTTTCGATAAAGGGTGTTAGCCTCATGGTATAGGCTTTGGTTTTGTGATGATAGAAGGCAGGTCCTATAGTATATGTGCCTCGTGGTAAAGGTCCTTTACCGCTGACACACTCGTTAGCCGAATCATTCATAAATCCCGGCCTGCCTGAGTATTTCGCATCAAACTGATAACTACCATCGAGGTAGAATTTGTGTACGCTAACCTTATATACCCACGGCATTATGCAACCTCCTTATTGTTCCATGAGTCAGCGTGCATTATGTTTCCATCAAGGTAATGCCATGTTATGCGTTCATAGGATAAATAAAATGCTTCAAGGTGGTTATGCTTTTCATACGCGGGGTTTTTAATGTCTAACATAAAGGGTTCAATTTCGGTCACCTTGACATTTTCCATCGTCACTCGAAAATACGCTTCTTCCTGACCGTTGACGTTAATGCGATAAAACTTTAAAACAGCCTCTTTGAATTTTTCACCCGTCGTCACTCCTTTGTATAAATAAGGCGATGCGCTATCAATTTCTTTAATTAAAAAATAATCATTATGTATGCGTTTACTTGTTATTTGACCCGTATGATTATCAATGGGTAACTCCACGTTATGCATAAACTCTACTATTTCAATCGATCCTTCACGATCTTTTATATCGACACTACCTTTTATCCTGTTGCCGCCATCATCATTCAGCCATAAATACACCGGGATTGCCATCGTCGTTCCTTAACGAAAAGTTAGATTAATCAAACCCGAGTCTAAAAGCTCTACTGATAATGTCTAATAATGCTATGTGTATATTTAGATTTTTTATTTTACTGAGGTTTTACCGCTTTTTTATAGCAATAAATAATTACCGTTTTTGAGTTTTTGCGAATTGCAGAAATGATTCTTGATTTTTATGCGATGCACCGCGCATAAAAAAGCCCACGTTAACGTGGGCATTCATTTGAAAATTACATCAAGCGACAAGCATCCGCTTCCCAGCGATACCCCACGCCGTACACCGCGCGGATAAAGGATTGTTCTTCATCCAGAGCTTCAAGCTTACGGCGCAGGTTTTTTATGTGGCTGTCGATGGTGCGGTCGGTCACTACCCGGTAATCGTCATACAGTTGATTGAGTAACTGCTCGCGGGAGAAGACTTTACCCGGTTCGTGGGACAGGGTTTTTAATAACCGAAATTCCGCAGGCGTTAAGTCGAGCGTCTTATTACGCCAGCTTGCCTGGAAGCGGCCTTCGTCAATAATAAGCGGGCTTTCGGCATCTTGTTTCTCCAGAACGTTTCGCGGCTTGCAGCGCCGCAATATCGTTTTCACCCGCGCCACCACTTCCCGGGGGCTGTAAGGCTTGCAGATATAATCATCCGCGCCGATCTCAAGCCCCAGCAACCGGTCGATTTCTTCGATTTTGGCCGTGACCATCACAATCGGCACTTCCGAAAAACGGCGGATCTCGCGGCACAGCGTCAGTCCGTCAACGCCTGGCAGCATTAAATCCAGCAGGATTAGCGCAGGCGGCGTTTGGCGCACGTAACTCAACACCTTATCCCCGGTATCGATAAGCGTCGGCGCGTATCCCGCCGCGCGCAGATAGTCGATAAGCAGTTGCCCAAGCTTAGGCTCATCCTCCACGATCAAAATACGTGGCGTGTTTTCATCAATCGGTAAGTCTGTCATGCGTCTCTCGGTAATTCGTCATCGAGGGGTAACGATACAGTAACGCTAATCCCCCCCAATGGGGAGTGGTTGGCGTATAACTCGCCGTTATGGGCAGCAACGATATTCGCGCAGATGGCAAGCCCCAGCCCGGAACCGCCGCTGGCCCGGCTGCGCGATCCTTCGGCGCGATAAAACCGCTCGAACAGCTTGCCTAGTTGGGCATCGGTCACGCCGGGGGCGCTGTCGGAAAAGGTCAGGGTCAGCGTATGATCTTCCCCGCGCCCGTGGATCTGCAATCCGCCGCCCGCGTCGGTATAGCGCAGGCTGTTTTCTAAAAGATTATTAAACAGTTGCATCAGGCGGTCACCATCGCCAAAGACCACAGCGTGCTCGGGCAGTGACAGCGAAATGGTCAAGCCGCGCGCCAGAAAACGCTCGCGAAACGCGCCCGCCGCCACTTCAAGTAAATTGACGATATCCACCGGCGCTTTCTGATACGCCAGCGCGCCTTCATCAGACAGCGACAACTGATGTAAGTCGTCGACAAGCTTCGTTAGCGTGCCGACTTCCGCCTGAAGCGACGCCACCGATTCCGGCGTAAATTGCCGTACCCCATCCTGAATGGCTTCCAGTTCGCCGCGCAGCACGGCAAGCGGAGTGCGCAATTCGTGGGAGATATCCGCCATAAAATCACGACGCATCTGCTGATTTTTTTCAAGCGTGCTGGCGAGCTGATTAAAATCCTGCGCCAGTTTGCCTAATTCATCCTGACTATTGGTGGTTACCCGGGTGGAAAAGTTGCCTGCCGCCAGTTGGTGGGTGCCTTCCACCAGCCGTTTAACCGGTGCAAGCAGGCCGCGCGCCAGTAATAATGTTGCCGCCGCCGCGAGTAACGTGGAGAGCGCCACGATAAGCCAGCTGGTGCGCCGCTGCTGTTTATCAAAATTGATATCGGTGGGGCGAGTAAGCCGTTCAACCGGCGAGGCTATCACCCAACCGACACTTTCATTGTTTACGGTAATTGCCCGGCGCATGCCGTCCGGCGGCACGGGCGAGCGAGGGCCAACCAGGACCGCCTGGTTTTCATCCACCACCCAAAACTGAGTGCGCCAGCCGTGGGGCGGCAGGCTATTTGGACGATGGCGATCGTCTTCGCTATCCCTGTCGAACGAGCGCAATATCTGAAAGACAAAACGATCGTTGTGACGTAGAAATCGCCAGTTGCCATGAAGGGCATACTGCTCGCCGAGCGCGTCGCTCAGCAGTTCCAGACGCTGGGCATTGCCGCGTTTGATGTAATCAATAAAACCCCGCTCAAAACTAAAGCGAACCGCCCAGTGCATGGTTATCAGGAGCAAAATACAGGTAGCGAAGATGGCTAAAAAAAGCTTACCGGTAATACTGGGCCGCCATAGTTTCATTGCTGGCTCCTGTTGCGTCGGGGGATCAGCATATTTTTACGCGCATCTTCAGGGACGTGGTTAAACACCAGCGCAGGCAGCGCGATAATCACCGCCATGGTGAGGTAAGTATAAAGAAACACGTTATGCGCTGATTCCTGTGTGAAATGGGTATGACCGAACGCCCCGAGCAGAAGCCCTGCAACGGTGACGCCAATGCTCATGGAGAGCTGCATTACCATGGAAAGCAGGCCGTTGCCGCCGCTGGCAAGCTTGTCCGGCAGATCTTTAAGCGTCAGGGTATTCATGGTGGAAAAGCGGATGGCGTTGATCATGCCCTGCAACAGCAGCACCACGGGCAACACCCAAATCCAGCCCAGTAGCGCGGTGCCCATAAACAGCAGCGTTACTAACGCCAGCGCAACGGTTGAGAAGACCAGCACCTTCCGATAGCCGAAGCGGTTGACAATCTGCACCACAATTCGCTTGATGCCCATACTGCCAAGCACCATCGGCATCATCATTAAGCCTGCATGAAACGGTGAAAAGCCAAGGCCAATTTGCAAAAACACCGGGGTCATAAACGGCAGCATCCCGCTGCCGATTCGCCCGAACAAACTGCCCAAAAGGCCAATGGAAAAGCTTCGCGTTTGAAAGAGTTCCAGTTTGAACAGCGCTCGTTCATTGCCTTTGGCATGGATCAGATACCAGCCCAGTGCAGTAAAACCGCCTGCGATCATCAGACAAAGCGAGCTGGTAGAAAGCCCGAGTGTAGTATGCCCATCCAGCGCCAGGGTTAATGCCGCCATCCCAAAGGCCAGCAGCAGAAAGCCTGAAAAATCAAAGCGCCGGGTTTGCATTGTGTAATTGGGCATCAGCCACAGGGTGGCGATGGCGCCAATAATCCCCACCGGCAGATTAATCAGAAAGATCCAGTGCCATGAGGCGTACTCCACCAGTACGCCGCCGAGCGCCGGGCCGAGCAGCGGGCCGATTTGCCCCGGCAGGGTCACGAAAGTCATGGCCGCCATATACTGCTCGCGCGGCACGATTTTCATCACCGTCAGCCTGCCTACCGGCACCATCATCGCGCCGCCAATGCCTTGCACCACGCGAGCCCAGATAAGGCCGTCAAGCGTACTGACCTGCGCGCAAAACAGCGAACCCAGGGTAAATAAGACGATGGCGCTGAAAAAAACGTTCCGCACGCCCACACGGTCGGCGAGCCAGCCGCTGGCGGGCAGCATAACGGCCACCGTCAAGACATACGAGACAATCACCATATGCATATGCAGGGGATCTTCGCCAAGACTGCGCGCCATAGAGGGCAGGGCAGTATTGACGATGGTGGTATCCAGCGTTTGCATAAAAAAGCCAAATGCCACGATCCACAACTGCCAGCGCACGTTTTTCGGCAATTCCGTCATCGGTTACTCACTCATCGACACCGTTTCACCTTTGCGGCGTGAACGCGTCATACGCAGCCGCAAGCGGTCAAAAAAGAGATACACCACAGGCGTGGTGTAGAGCGTTAACAATTGGCTCATCACCAGGCCGCCTACGATAGTGATCCCCAAAGGCTGGCGCAGTTCCGCGCCATCGCCGCTGGCAATCACCAGCGGCAGAGCGCCAAACAGCGCCGCCAGCGTGGTCATCATAATGGGACGAAAACGTAGCAGGCAGGCCTGAAAAATCGCCTGTTCTGGCGATAAATCACCTTTACGCTGCGCTTCGATAGCAAAATCTACCATCATGATGGCATTCTTTTTCACGATCCCGATCAACAGCATAATCCCAATTAGTGCAATCAGGCTGAACGGCGCGCCGAACAGTTCCAGCGCCAGCAGCGCGCCGACGCCCGCCGAGGGCAGGGTAGAGAGGATGGTCAGCGGGTGCACATAGCTCTCATACAATATCCCAAGCACGATGTAGACCGTGGCGATAGCGGCGATGATCAGGAGGACCTGGGAGTTCATGGTATCCTGGAACACCTGGGCTGTGCCCGCGTAGCTGCCGCGTACCGTGGACGGCACGCCAAGCGCGGTCATCGCGCGGTCGATGGCTTCGCTTGCCTGGGACAGCGACACGCCGGTTGGCAGGTTAAAGGCGATAGTCGATGCGGCCGACAAGCCCTGGTGATTCACCGACAGCGGCGCATTCGCCGGTCGCCAGTGGGCGAAGCCGGAAAGCGGGATCGGTTTGCCGTCGCTATTGATAACAAACATCTGGTTTAACGCGCTGATATCCTGGGTGTAGCGCGGATCGACCTGCATCACCACTTTATACTGATTCAGCGGCTGATAAATGGTGGAAATCTGCCGCTGACCAAAGGCGTTATTCAGCAGGCCATTGGCGTCCTGAACGCTAATTCCCAGCCGTGCCATGGTCTCGCGATCGTAAACCAGGCTCATTTCCGCGCCGTTATCCTGCTGATCGGAGTTAACATCCGCCAGTTCAGGCAGCGCCGACAGCGCCTTGCGGATTTTGGGTTCCCACTCGCGCAGCGCGGCCAAATCATCAGACAACAGCGTGTACTGATAGCTGGCGTTAGACTGACGGCCACCGACCCGAATATCCTGCACCGCCATTAAAAACAGACTGGCCCCTGGCTCTCTTGCCAGTTTTTTACGCAGTCGGTCAATTACCTGTTGCGCGCTTTCCTTGCGTTCACCGAGCGGTTTAAGCGAAATAAACATCATCCCGCTGTTGACCCGCGACCCGCCGGTAAACCCGGTAACGTTATCTACCGCCGGATCGTCGCGGATTATCTTCATAAAATCTTCCAGTTTGCCGCGCATGGCCTGGAATGAAATGCTCTGGTCAGCCTGGATCCCGCCCATCAGCCGTCCGGTGTCCTGTTCGGGGAAAAAGGTTTTCGGGATGGCGATGTAGAGCCAGATATTGAGCGCAATCGTGGCAAGGAGTACCACGCCCACCAGACGGGTATGGCGCAGCACCCATTGAAGGGACGTGGCATATCCTTCCTGCATGGCGGTAAGTACCCGGCCAATCCCGCGCTTGCGCACCTGGGCGCGGGGTTTGTTCGCCTTTAGCAGCCAGCCGCACATCATCGGCGTTAAGGTCAGCGACACCACCATAGAAATGCCAATCGCGACAGACAGCGTGACGGCAAACTCGCGGAATAAGCGGCCCGGCAGCCCGCCCATCAACAGCAACGGCAGGAACACCGCCACCAGCGACAGGCTCATGGACAGCACGGTAAAGCCCACTTCGCGCACGCCCTGCAATGCCGCCTGTAGCGGTTTCACCCCGGCTTCCAGATGGCGGGAGATATTCTCCAGCACCACAATGGCGTCATCCACCACAAAGCCGGTGGCAATGGTGAGCGCCATCAGCGACAGGTTATTGAGGCTAAAACCGCACAGATACATGGCCGTAAAGGTACCGATTAACGAAACCGGTACGGCAATCGCCGGGATAAAGGTCGCGCGCCCGGAGCGCAAGAATAAAAACACCACCAGGATTACCAGCGCCACCGAGATAGCCAGCGTTTGCTCCACTTCCTTAAGGGAAGCGCGAATGGTCGGCGAACGGTCCTGGGCTATTTGCAGATCGATAGACGCCGGGATTATCTCGCGCAGCTCCGGCACCCGGGCGCGGATACGATCCACGGTTTCTATAATATTGGCGTCCGGCGCTTTGCGGATCATCAGCAAAATCGCCGGCTTGGCATTGGTCATCCCGGCGTTGCGCACGTCCTGCACGGAATCGGTCACCGTCGCCACATCTTCCAGTTTGACCGCCGCGCCGTTGCGGTAATGGATAATCAGCGGCTGGTATTCGGCTGCGGTTTTCAGCTCGTCATTGGTTTGGATCTGCCAGCGTCGGTCGTTATCTTCCAGCGCGCCTTGCGGGCGGCGTACGTTGGCGTTGCTAATGGCGGTGCGTACCGCATCAAGCGAAACGCCCTGATTAAACAGCGCCTGAGGGTTGAGGTCGACGCGCACCGCCGGCAAAGAGCTACCGCCGACATCCACATCGCCGACGCCGTCGATTTGCGCGATGGTTTGGGCCAGTTGGGTAGAGGCGAAGTCGTACAGCGCCCCCTGGGACAAGGTGTCGGACGTGAGCGTCAGGATAAGAATGGGCGCATCCGACGGGTTTGCTTTACGCCAGGTAGGACGATTTGGCATCCCGCCGGGCAGCAGATTTTGCGCAGCGTTAATCGCCGCCTGCACGTCCCGCGCCGCGCCGTTAATATCACGGTCAAAATCAAATTGCAGAATGATGCGCGTACTGCCAAGCGAACTGGATGAGGTCATTTCATTGACCCCGGCGATGCGCCCCAGTGCGCGCTCAAGCGGCGTTGCTACCGATGAGGCCATGGTTTCAGGGGACGCGTCGGGCAGCGAAGCGCTGACCATAATCACCGGGAAATCGACCTGCGGCAACGGCGCCACCGGCAACAGGCGAAACGCCAGGATCCCGCATAGCGTGACCGCGAGCGTTAACAGAATGGTCGCGACAGGCCGGTAGATAAACAGAGCGTAAAATCGCACTTACGCCTCCTCGCGTTTACGGCTAAAACGCGCCCGGGTGTAATGGGACAGCCTGTCGAACAGCAGATAAATCACCGGCGTGGTAAACAGCGTCAACACCTGGCTTACCAGTAATCCGCCCACCATGGCGATACCCAGAGGACGACGCAACTCCGCGCCCACGCCTGTGCTGAGCATCAGCGGTAACGCGCCCAGCAATGCCGCGAGCGTGGTCATCAGAATGGGGCGAAAACGCAGCAGGCAGGCCTGATAAATGGCTTCATAGGGGCTAAGCCCCTGTTCACGCTCGGCCGCCAGCGCAAAGTCGATCAT
This sequence comes from Citrobacter freundii, assembly GCF_011077955.1. Lineage (GTDB taxonomy): Bacteria > Pseudomonadota > Gammaproteobacteria > Enterobacterales > Enterobacteriaceae > Atlantibacter. Next base: position 43,841 of record NZ_JAALBX010000004.1, on the reverse strand, counting down.
CATGATGGCGTTTTTCTTTACGATGCCGATGAGCAGAATAATGCCGATAATCGCGATGACATCCAGTTCGCTCCCCGCCAGCATTAATGCCAGTAGCGCGCCAACCCCTGCGGTGGGCAACGTAGAGAGAATAGTGATGGGGTGAATAAAGCTCTCATACAGCACGCCAAGCACGATATACATCGCCACCACCGATGCCAGGATAAGCCAGATGGTATTGCCCAACGCGGCCTGGAAGGCGAGGGTGCTGCCCTGGAAGGCGGTGGTGATATCCGCCGGGAAGTCGAGGGTTTTCTCTGCCGCCAGAATCGCATTTACCGCCTGCTCAAGGGAGTAGCCATCCGCTACGTTGAACGAAATGGTGGTGGACGGGAATTGATCCAGATGGTTAATCGACATCGGCCCGTGACGCTGCTCCACGCGCGCAATCGAACTCAGCGGCACAATGGCGCCATCGGTGCCGGTGAGCCGAATGGTATCCAGCCCGCTCAGGCCCGGCGTGGTGCGGGTATCATGCTCCAGTACTACCCGGTACTGATTGGCCTGGGTGTAAATGGTGGAGATCAGCCGTTGCCCAAACGCGTTATACAGCGCGTTATCCACATCGCTCATACTGATGCCGAGACGGCTGGCGCTGTCGCGATCGACATTGACGTAGGCCACGAGGCCCTGATCCTGCCAGTCGCTGCTTACATCAGACAGCGCAGGCAGGGTGGCAAGTTTGTCCATCAGCGCCGGAACCCAGGTGCTGAGCGCCTCAAGCGAGTTGGCCTGAAGGGTAAACTGATACTGGGTGCGACTGACCTGCGTATCAATAGTGAGATCCTGAGTCGGTTGCAGATACAAGACCACTCCCGGCACGTTCGCCACCGCCTGTTGTAAACGGGGTATTACTGCCTGGATCCGGTCATCACGCGCATCGAGCGGTTTGAGTTGAATTTGCAAACGGGCGCTGTTTAGCGACGCGTTGGTGCCATCGACGCCGACAAACGACGTCAGGCTTTCAACCGCCGGGTCTTTTAAAATGACGTCTGCGACCCGCTGTTGGCGCTCCGCCATACTGGCAAACGAGGCGGATTGCGGGGCCTGTAAGGTGCCCTGAATAATGCTGTTATCCTGCACTGGAAAGAAACCTTTCGGGATCATCATCCACAGCAATACCGTCAGCGCCAGTGTGCCGAGCGCGACGCCAAGCGTCAGCCACGGGTGGCTCAGCACCCGCGTTAAACCACGCCCATAGCTGGCAATGACCCGGTCAAAGAAGCGCTCGCTGGCGCGTGAGAAGCGGTTCTGTTTACGCAGCGACGCATGGCTTAGCATCCGGGCGCACATCATCGGCGTCAGGGTGAGTGAAACAACAGCGGAAATTAAAATCGCGACCGCAAGCGTGATGGCAAATTCCCGGAATAACCGGCCTACGATATCGCCCATAAACAGCAGCGGGATAAGGACCGCGATTAGCGAGAATGTCAGCGAGATAATCGTAAAGCCAATTTCACCGGCCCCTTTTAATGCGGCGGCGAGCGGTTTTTCGCCCTTCTCGATATAGCGCGAGATGTTCTCAATCACAACGATGGCGTCATCGACCACAAAGCCGGTGGCGATGGTGAGCGCCATTAGCGTCAGGTTATTGATCGAAAAGTCGAAAAACACCATGACCGCAAAGGTGCCGACCAGCGACAGCGGAACCGCCACGGCCGGAATAATTGTTGCCGGAACATTGCGTAAAAACAGGTAGATAATCATCACCACCAGCGCGATGGAGAGCATCAGTTCGAACTGGGTATCGCTGACCGAGGCGCGGATATTGGTGGTGCGGTCAGCAAGCAGTTTCACTTCTACCGATTTCGGCAGGCTTTTCGTCAGCGTCGGCAGCATTTGCCGCACGCTGTCGGCGGTTGCGATGATATTCGCGCCGGGCTGGCGCTGAATATTCATCACGATGGCCTGCTGTTTATTTGCCCACGCGCCAAGCCAGTGGTTTTCCGCGCCCTGCTCAATGGTCGCGACATCGCCCAGGCGAATGGCCGCACCGTTCTGGTAGGCGATAATCAGATTGCGGTATTCCTCAGCCGAGGTCATTTGATCGTTGGCGGAAAGGGTAATGGCGCGTTCCGGGCCATCAAGACTGCCTTTCGCCGAGTTGACGTTGGCATTGCTGATGGCGGTACGCACGGTTTCGCTGGTCACCCCCAGCGCGGCAAGCGCTTGCGCGTTAATTTTCACCCGCACCGCCGGGCGCTGCCCGCCTGAGAGCGTCACCAGACCGACGCCGGAAATCTGGGAGATTTTCTGCGCCACCCGGGTTTCAACCATATCTTCTACCTGGGTCATCGGCAACGCCGTTGAACTCACCGCAAGCGTCATAATTGGCGGGTCCGCCGGATTGACTTTGCTGTAAACCGGCGGGTTAGGGAGATCGGATGGCAACAAATTGGTCGCGGCGTTGATGGCGGCCTGCACTTCCTGTTCCGCCACATCCAGCGCCAGCGAAAGCTGGAATTGCAGCGTAATGACGCTTGCTCCCCCGGCGCTTTGCGAGGCCATTTGCTTAAGGCCGGACATCTGCCCGAACTGCCGCTCCAGCGGAGCGGTGATCGCAGAGGTCACCACATCCGGACTGGCGCCAGGATAGAGCGTGACCACCTGAATAGTGGGGTAATCCACTTCCGGCAGTGCGGAAACCGGCAGAAAACGGTAGCCCAGTACACCGGCCAGCATAATGGCCACCATCAGAAGCGTCGTGGCGACGGGGCGTAAGATAAACAGGCGCGACGGCCCGCCCGTGGCGCTTGGCGGTAAGAATTGCATCAGGATTGCGCCCCCGGCATAGGACGTTTGCCGCGCGATGTCGCCGGGGCGTCTTTGGGCGCATCGGGCGCGATGCTTTGGGCGTCAACGACTTCCACACTCGCCCCTTCCGTCAGGCGATCGATGCCGTCGGTGACGACGCGATCGCCTGCCGATAGCCCGGCTGCGATCACCACTTTTTCGCTGTCCTGAATCCCGATGGTGACATTATGTTTGCTGACTTTATTGTCCGCGTTCAGCACCCAGACGAAATGACCGCTGTTGCCCATTTGCAGCGCAGCGGTGGGAATTACGATGGCATCCTGCTGGGTATCGACCAGCATGCGCGCGTTAACAAATTGATTAGGAAACAGTGCGTCGTCCTGATTATCGAAGCGCGCTTTTAATTTTATCGTGCCGGTTGTGACATCGATTTGGTTATCAAGGCTTAGCAGGGCGCCGCTGCTGATTTTCTGTTTGTTGGTGCGGTCCCAGGCTTCCACAGTGAGGGTTTTGCCGGCTTTTTGCGCCTGCACGATAGTGGCAATTTCACTTTCCGGCAGGGTAAACAGCACATCGATAGGATGCGTTTGCGTCAGCACAACGATACCGGCGGTGTCGCCGCTTGAAATTTGATTGCCGATATCAACCTGTTTTAAGCCGACGCGTCCGTCTACCGGCGCGGTGATCCGGCTCCAGTTAAGCTGCAACTGCGCGCTGGCGACCGCGGCTTCATCCGCTTTGAGGGTGCCGAGGGTTTCATTGACCAGCGCCTGTTGGGCGTCAAGTTCCTGACGCGAAACCAGATTGGTTTTGCTGAGTTGCTGATAGCGCGCTAAATCGCGCCGGGCATTGGCGAGGGTTGCTTTGTCTTTCGCAAGCTGGCCTTCGGCCTGGGCTAACGCCACCTTAAACTGGCTGGGGTCGATTTCTGCCAGCAGATCGCCTGCTTTGACCTGCTGCCCCTCTTTAAAATGCAGCGCCATAAGCTGTCCGTCTACCCGACTGCGAACGGTGACGGTATTTGCCGCCGTGACGGTGCCAAGGCCTGAAAGGTAACGGGGAACCGCTTCGCTGACCGCTGTTGCCGCCTGTACCGGCGCCAGAGGCGCGCGCATACCTGCGCGCCCGCCGCCCGCTTTACGCGCTTCGCCGGATGCGGGCTGACCCGACGCAACGTCTGGCTTTTGCGCTTGCCAGTACCACAAGGCCGCCCCAATGGCGATAACAATGACGACAGGTAACATCCACCGCGAGAAACCAATACCTTTCATAAGTTTGACGTCTTCTTATCCTGAAACGATTAGGCGTAATGATACTAGTGTAGAGAGTCGCGCCGGGAGAATAATGGAGGAAATATGGAACAGTTTCAGGATTCCTCTGAATCGCCGCAGTTATTCGAGATTTCTCGCAGGATCGGTGCGGCAAACAGTTCTACAAAGGTTGGCTGTGTAGAGCGTAGTGGAGGGAGGGAACAGACACTACAGCTTATAAGGTGGTGCTGACATAGACCGTTGTAGTAACGCCTGAATTTGAGCTGTGGTTTGACCGGCAAACGTTGGGTTTGAAAGAGATGATTAGGGTTGCGTGAGTAATATATGACGCTGTCGGCCCTACATGATTAGGCCGACCATGGGTAGACACGTTTATCAGGTCTCGTCACCTGAACAGGGAAGCATTAGGGGTGCGGTCTGTGGGTGACCTTTGGCGGATAGGTTTTGCGTTTGATTATCGTCGGCAAGCACTTATCCATAGGCGGCGCGTTGCACATTACCATCGAACTGCCCGAGGGGCGCAAAGTCATTTCCCTTTACCGCTCCCCGGGCGCGTTGCTGCTTACCGGAATACCACATTCGCCCAGCGCGCCAGGCCTGCGGTGACTGAGCCGAAATCGTCGCCGCCGCGGACAGGCGTACCCGGTAAATGCGCCGCCAGCAGGTTACGAATTAACGGAGAGCGGGCGCTACCACCGGTCAGGTAAATCACATCCGGCGTGGTATCACTTGCTTCCAGCGCCAGCGTCACCTGTTCGATAATGCGTTGCAGCGGTTGGGTGAGCGCGGTTTCAAGCGCCATTTGTGAAATAGCCGCCTGTAGGTCATCGCCGATAAAGGGCAACTGCGCCAGGTGGCTGTCGCCTGAGGAGAGCGCGATTTTGCTCTCTTCGGCCACCCGCACCAGACGATAGCTCAAACGCTGTTGCCACACTTTACGCAGCCTCGCCACGTCATCAGGCGCTTTGGCATCGCGGACCAAATCCAGCAGCAGGCGACCGTTGGCGGCGCTGTAAAAATCGCTTTGCGCCGGTACGTCGTTAATGGCGACCGCATTCCACCAGGGCAGCGCGGGCAGCGCGATACCTTTCTGGGTTTCGCCGCCAAGACCCAACAGCGGCATCAACTGTTTAAAGGCAAGGGCGATATCCAGATCGTTCCCGCCAATGCGACAGCCGCTGTGGCCTAACAGGCTGGCTTCACGATCGGATTGCGTGGCCCATTGCGGCCCCATCAGCAGCACCGAGCAGTCAGTGGTGCCGCCGCCGATATCCACGACCAGCACGCGCGTTTCTTCCGTCAGGGTGGACTCAAAATCCAGCCCGGCGGCAACGGGTTCGTACTGGAAAACGATATCGCGAAAACCGGCACGCTGTGCGGCGCGCTCAAGAATGCCTTGCGCCTGGGCGTTGGCGTCATCGCCGCCCAAACCCTGGAAGTTAATCGGCCGACCAATCACCGCTTGGGTGATGGCGGCTTCGGTTTGCGCCTCGGCAGCGTTGCGAATATGCAGCATCATGGCGCACACCAAATCTTCAAATAGCGCCACCTGCTGTGGTTTCAGGCCGCTCGCGCCAAGAAACGACTTAGGCGATTTAACGAACCAGACTTCTTCAGGATCGTCCATATATTGCTGTAACGCCGCCAGGCCAAACTGTACGCTGGCGTCGGTTACGTGGATATCTTCCTCGCGGTTGGCCGCCATGGCGCGGCGCAACAGCGCTTTGTTCTCATCACCCGTCGCAGGAACGTCATGACAACGGTACAACCATTCGCTGACAGCCTCGCGGGTGGGCGCGCAAAGCATGGACGGCAGCAATGACGAGCCGTTTTCCAGCGTCAACATCTGCGGCGCGCCATCGCGCATTATCGCCACCGAACAATTTGCGGTGCCGTAATCAAAACCAATAAACATTGTCATCCCCATGCCTGTTGAAGAAGGGGGGCGACTTTAGCCGAATGTGGTCCTCGCATCAAACGGAATATGTAAGCAAGGCGAAATTGCTGAAATCGGGCTACTCTCTATCCAATAATTCAAGGAGATAGCATGTACACCATTGATTATCGTGGCCCTTATGACTGGCCCTGGATGTGCGGTTTTTTGCGTCACCGTACCGTTGAGGGCGTTGAAATCATTAATGACGATTGCCTGATGCGGGTGATGGCCTTTGATAATGCCGAGGGACTGGCGACGATACATATCACCGGGCACGGTCCGTTGCAGGTCACGTTAAGCGACGGTCTTTTGCCGGTTGCCGATGAAGCGCTGGCGCGACTTCGGCGCTGGCTCGATCTGGATACCGATCCGCAACCGATACAGCAAACTCTGGGTGAGTTGGCCGCGCCGAAACCCGGCCTGCGGCTGCCGGGTTGCGTTGACCCCTTCGAGCAGCTTATTCGCGCGGTATTAGGGCAACTGGTCAGTGTTGCGATGGCGGCCAAACTGACCAGTAAGCTGGTTCAGGCGTATGGGGAGCCATTGAATGGCGAACCTGGCTGGCGGCGTTTTCCCGATGCGCAGACGCTAGCCGCCGCGCGTTGGGAGGAGATAAAAGCGCTGGGTATGTCGAAAATGCGCGCGGATACCATTATCCATCTGGCGCAGCGCTATGTATCCGGGGAATTGATCCTTTCGCGCCCGGCTGATGTGGAGCGCGGCATCAAAGCGTTAATGGCATTACCCGGAATAGGACGCTGGACCGCCAGTTATTTCGCACTGCGCGGCTGGCAAAGCCCGGACGTATTTTTGCCCGATGACTATGCCATTAAATTGCGTTTTCCCGGCATGACGCCCGCGCAGATCCGGCGGTACGCCGAGCGCTGGGCGCCGTGGCGCTCGTATGCGTTATTGCACATTTGGTATAACCATGGCTGGCAGCCCGATCAGTTAATCGCGAAATAGCCCTGATTGAGCAGCATATCCAGCGGCTGGGCCTGGGCGATGGTGTCACCCCAAATCATATCAATGCCGATCCCGGACAGCGTATCCATAACCACTGTCTCATCAGCCGGACCCGCAATGCACTTCAGGCCAAGCCGCTGTACGTGGCCCTGAATGATGGTCACCATCATTTCGTCCATCAGATTGGTATGCACGTCCCTCACAAGCTCTGGTTCAATCATGATGTAGTCGCACATCTGGCGGTTAATCCGATTGAATATTTCCATATCGCGCCCGACCTGGCTGATGATGACGCGGCACCCGGCATTGCGTAACGCGATCAGATTTTTCGTCGCCCGTTCGTCATCGGCAAGCAGCACATCGCTGTGGATAGTAAAGTGCAATAAACGCGGCGGTAGGGTGCTGTTACAAAGCGTCGCCAGGATGCGGTTTACCACATCATCATTGGCGAGTCCCTGTGGCGACAACGGAAGGGCGACGCCAAAACCCTTGAGCGCGATGGGGGAGGCGTGTTTTTTCAAAAACTCATGAAACACGCGCAAATCCAGATCGCACAATAAGGCCGGGTCGCTTACGCTTGAGCGAAACGCGTACTCTTCCAGCGCATTGCCCTCACTGGTCCATAAGCGCAGGGAAAGCAGCCAGAAGTTGGTGGATTCAGGAATACGCGGCGAGGCGATGGCACGCGCCAGCAACATTAAATGGTTATCATGAATGATGCGATGTTGCTCTTCATGCGGCAATGAGGCGCGCTGCTGTTGCAAATGCTGTTGTTGCGGTTCGTACACCGTCACCACGCCGCGCCCTTTGTTTTTAGAGGCGTAACAGGCGATGTCCGCCTGGGACATGACTTCCGATGCCGCATTGTTGTTGGCGTCAATGAGCGTGATCCCGGCGCTGGCGCCGACCCGGTGCAGGCGGCCTTCCCACATAAAGTGATAGTTATTAACCGCCTGAATCAAACGTGAGGAAATGGTATACGCGTTTTCAAGGCCGCAATCCGGCAGCAGCAAACCAAATTCATCACCACCAAGACGCGCCAGAATATCGGTGGTTCGCAACATTCCCAGCATCAATGAGGCCAGTTCGCGCAACAGGGCATCGCCCGCCGCATGGCCCGCCGTGTCGTTCACCGCTTTAAAGCGGTCAAGATCGATGCACACCAGCGCGTGGCGCTGATGGTTCTCTCCCACGCTTTGCAGTAAGCGCTTGAGATGGTTTTCAAAACTGACGCGGTTCGCCAGATGGGTAAGGGCGTCATGAGAAGCGCTATAACTGAGCTGGCGCAGCATTTTGCGCGACTCGGTGACATCCTGTATGACCAGCACTGAACCGATATTTTGCCCGTCCAGCGTACTGAGCGGTGTTACCGTGTAGTGAATGTCGTAACTGCCGCCGTTGCGGCAGTGCAACACCACATCCTGCTCAATCGTAGTGCGACTGACATCACCGCTGTGAATGTTATCCATCAACGGGCCTTTGTCGCCAAAGGTAATCCGCAATACTGACAATAGCGGTTGACCAATAGCCTGCTCCTGCGACCAGCCGCTCATTTTCTCCGCCACCGGATTCATAAAGGTGACATTCATTTCCACGTCGGTACAGATTACCGCTTCACCGATGGAGTCGAGCGTAATATGCAGGCGCTCCTTTTCCTGGAATAACGCTTCGTTTAACTGTTTGACCTCGGTCATATCCATATTCACGCCGAGCAGGCGTTCAACATCGCCATGCTTATTAATGACGCGGTTGGCGAGGGCGCGAATATGGCGAATGCCTTCTTTGACCTGAATGCGAAATTCAATTTTGAACGGGATACGCGTTTTTAACGCGTCGTGGATTGCCATTTCCACTGGCCCTAAATCTTCTTTTACAACACGCGATGCCCACAACTGATAAGTGGGTTTGATATGCGGCGCGATGTCGTAAAGCTCAAACATCCGCTTATCCCAACTGATGATATCCGGCCCAATCTCCCACTCCCAAATGCCGATGCCGCCCGCCTCGTTGGCAAGCGTCATACGCTCCATCAGGCGTTTGTTCATCCATTCGGTATGCTTGAGATCGTTAATATCTTCAACCTGGGCAATAAAATAGAGCGGCGCGCCGTTACCGTCCCTGACCACAGAAACCGACACCAGCGCCCAGACAACCTCTCCGGCCTGGGTGAAGTAGCGCTTTTCCAGGGAGTAACTGTTGATATCGCCTTTAATCAGGCTTTCGAGTTGCTCCAGATCGTCATGCAAATCTTCGGGCCAGGTAATCTGCTGGAACGTCATGCTGCTCATTTTTTCCGGCGTATAGCCCAGAAACTGGCATAGCGATTTATTGACCTGTAGCCAGTAGCCGTCAATGGAAACCAGTGCCATACCGATGGAGGAATACTCCATGGCATTGCGAAAGCGGGTTTCGCTCTCGGAAATATGTTTACTCTCTTCGCGAAACGCGTACATCACCATGGTCATGACGTTTGCGGGAAGCAAAATCATCAAAAACGGCAGCCAGGGCGCATCGAACACCACCGTGGGATGAGGGGGGGCGAGCAGCGCCGGGTTGCGGGTTAATATCAGCGAAACCACCATGACCGTTGCCAGGAAAATGGTGAACGCCTCAAGACGCGGGAGTCGAATGGCGCTCCACATCAGCAGCACAATAATGAAGGTAAATGGCCAGGGAAGGTAATGCAGCGCAAGCCAGCTCATGAGCAGCGTCACGCTGAGCGCAACCGCAGTTTCAATAAATAAGCGCGGATTGCGTAAGCGTGACAACGCGCGGGGTTTTAAAAGCAGCCCAATCGGCACTATCGCAACAGCCGCAATCGACTCAGATAATAACCATACAGAAAACGTATTTATACTGTCGTCAGTTGGTTTAAAAATAACCGCCAGCGTCGCGCCAAATATGGGCGGAATAATCGCGCTTCCCAGTACCACTTTTACCCAGTTGTTGAGATTTTGTAATGGATTGGCCGAGGGTAAAAGTTTGCGAAGTAATATAGCGCCGAACAGCGCTTCAACAATATTGATAATAGGAAACATTATTACAATATGGTTTGCCGGAAATAACATCAGCGACGCCAGCAAAATACCCGCCGCGCTTACCGCCGCGATACCAGGCCAAAAGCTGGCCGGGTGGCGATAGAACGCCGCCATCATAATGGCGGTGGGAAACCATAATGGTGAAAGGGATGAACCTGAAACCGTCAGTTTCAGAGAAAACAGAGTAAATAAAAAACTCAATAGCCCCAGAGTTAGCAACCGCAATACGGGATGAGGCGTAGAAACGTCAATGCGCATGTTCTTTTTATTCATTACCGCTAATCCGTTATGGCATTGCCGCCAGGAGCATAGCCCGGACGCATTATTCGATGTGTCCGGCTATGCTAGTACAAACAATTTACAATTCCTATGGCGCTGGCCCATAAATTGTCATTCCAGCGCGCTTGATTGTTTTAATCCCAGAAGCCTGAATTATTAACTGAGATTATGGTTAAAAAAATGCGTTCCGGTGCCATAGTTTAAAAAAAGTTATTCAGAGCCGAATCCAGGCGCTCCTGCGACTGGTATCAGGGGGGGGAAATCCCTATAATTGCCGCGTCTGGCGCCGAGGCGCCATCCTTCCCCCTTATTCAGAAACCAGGTCGCTACATTTATGACTGACAAGTCTCATCAATGCGTCATCATCGGCATCGCCGGCGCATCCGCTTCGGGCAAAAGCTTAATCGCCAGCACACTCTATCGCGAACTGCGCGATCAAGTCGGAGATGAACACATTGGTGTTATTCCTGAAGACAGCTATTACAAAGATCAGACCCATTTGTCGATGGAAGAACGGGTTAAAACCAATTATGACCACCCGAACGCCATGGACCACAGTCTGCTTTTCCAGCATTTACAAACGCTGAAGTCAGGTAAACCCATTGAACTGCCCGTCTATAGTTATGTCGAACATACGCGTACTAAGGAAACGGTACACATCGAGCCAAAAAAAGTGATCATTCTTGAAGGGATTCTGTTGCTCACGGATGCGCGTCTGCGCCAGGAGATGAATTTCTCAATATTTGTCGATACGCCGCTGGATATCTGCCTGATGCGCCGTATTAAACGTGATGTTAACGAGCGTGGCCGTTCTATGGATTCGGTGATGACCCAGTATCAAAAAACGGTACGCCCCATGTTCTTACAGTTTATCGATCCGTCGAAACAGTATGCCGACATTATTGTGCCGCGCGGGGGTAAAAACCGCATCGCTATCGATATTCTTAAAGCGAAAATCAGCCAATTCTTTGAATAACACGCAGTTAACGTGTACCGTTCTAAGAGTTACACGGTAGTTCCCGCCCGGTTTCGGTCGGGATTTCGAGCACAAAAGAGGAGCGTGCGATGCGTCTTTGCGATCGTGATATTGAAGCCTGGCTTGATGATGGCCGTTTAGCCATTACCCCGCGTCCTCCGGTTGAGCGCATTAATGGCGCGACGGTGGATGTGCGGCTCGGTAATAAATTCCGCACTTTCAGCGGCCATACTGCCGCGTTTATCGATTTAAGCGGCCCTAAAGCCGAAGTCAGCGCCGCGCTGGATCGCGTAATGAGCGATGAAATCGTGCTGGCGGAAGGCGAGGCGTTTTTCCTGCATCCAGGCGAGCTTGCGCTGGCGGTAACGCTTGAGTCTGTGACTCTTCCTGCCGATCTGGTGGGCTGGCTTGATGGGCGTTCTTCGCTGGCGCGTTTAGGGCTGATGGTTCACGTGACCGCGCACCGTATCGATCCCGGTTGGCATGGCTGTATTGTGCTTGAGTTTTATAACTCAGGTAAATTACCGCTGGCGCTGCGCCCGGGCATGCTTATCGGCGCGCTGAGTTTTGAACCGCTTTCCGGGCCGGCACTTCGTCCCTATAACCGTCGTGAAGACGCTAAATATCGCGATCAGCAAGGTGCGGTCGCCAGCCGTATCGATAAAGATTAAACCGTTTATCGACTGAGGATGCCATGAGACGACTTCTGACGACGCTAATGATTTTGCTGGTGGTAATTATCGCCGGCCTCTGCGCATTAGTGCTGTTGGTAAACCCCAACGACTTTCGCGACTACATGGTTCGCCAGGTTGAGACGCGCAGTGGCTATCAGCTCAAGCTGGAAGGCCCCTTGCGCTGGCACGTCTGGCCTCAGTTAAGCATCCTGTCAGGACGTATGAACCTCACCGCGCCAGGCGCTTCACAGCCGATGGTGACGGCGGAAAATATGCGCCTTGACGTTAAATTGCTGCCGCTGCTGTCGCATCAGCTTCATGTGCGTCAGGTGATGTTAAAGGGCGCGGTCGTGCAATTGACGCCGCAAAGCGAAGCGCATCGTCCTAAGGATGCGCCGATTGGGCCGCAAAGCGGCGCGGCGCCGGATGATAACGACCATGGCTGGGGCTTTAATATCGCTCGCCTTAACGTCGCCGATAGCGTGCTGGTTTTCCAACATGAAGGCGACGAGCAGGTGACGGTGCGCAACCTGAACCTGCAAATGGATCAGGATGATAATCGTCAGGCCCAGGTCGATTTTAGCGCCCGGGTAATGCGCGATCAGCGCACGCTGGATTTGTCTTTTAACGCTGCGCTAAACGTGGCGAACTATCCGGAAAATCTCACCGCCAGTATCAGTAATCTGCAATATCAGTTACAGGGCGCGGGATTGCCCCGTCAGGGCATCGCCGGACAGGGCGCTTTTAACGCCAACTGGCAAGAGGAGCTTAAAAAGCTCAGCTTCAGCGAACTGCAATTGAGCGCTAATGATAGCCAGTTAAGCGGTGACGGCAGCGTGGCGCTCAAAAAAGATCCGCAGTGGTTGCTGAATCTGGCCTTCGCCAAACTCAATCTTGAAACGCTCCTGCCAACGCAATCTACAACAGGTTCGTCGACCGTGCAGCGCGCGCAAACCGGGAATGTGGTGCCACGCCCGTTGATTGCCGATAACGCCTCCGAGGATGATTATTCCGCGCTACGTGGATTTGAGGCCACGGCGAATATTACCGCGCAAAGCATTCTCTGGCGTGGACTTAACTTCAGCAACGTTCGCGCGGCGCTCACTAACAAAAGCGGGTTGTTGACTCTCTCGACGCTGGAAGGGCAGTTAGGCGCAGGTCATATTTCGCTGCCGGGCAGCCTTAACACTCGTCAGAAACCGGCGCAGGCGTCGTTCTCGCCGTCGGTGCAGGACATTGAAATCAGCCAGGTACTGAAAGCGTATAATTACCCCATCGCGCTAAGCGGCTTACTGTCGATGACCGGTACGTTTTCCGGCTCGCAAATTGATGCGGCGGCGTTTCGTCAGAACTGGCAAGGCGAGGCAAGCGTGGAGATGGCGAACTCACGTCTGGAAGGAATGAACTTCCAGCAGATGATCCAGCAGGCGGTTGAGCGCAATAATGGATCGGTGAAGGGGCAACAATTTGAAGAGAATGCCACCAAACTTGAGTCGTTCACGACCGATGTGTCGCTTGACCATGGTCTACTGACGCTCAATCAAATGGAAGGGCGCTCGGCAATGCTCACGCTTACAGGCCAGGGAACGATGGATTTAGTCAAGGAGCAATGCGACACCTTGTTCCAGGTTAAGGTTGTCGATGGCTGGAAGGGCGAAGGCAGCCTGGTTGAATTCCTCAAATCGACCCCAATCCCGTTACGGGTGTATGGTTCCTGGCAACAGTTAAGTTATTCACTCCAGGTGGATCAAGTGCTGCGTAAGCATCTCCAGGATGAAGCGAAGCGGCGGTTGAATGACTGGGCCGATCGTCATAAAGACAGCAGTAAGTCGAAAGATGTAAAAGAGTTGCTGAAAAAGCTGTAATAAAAAACGGGGCCGCGAGGCCCCGTTTTTTATTGGCTTAACTGTGCCGCCAACATTGCGTGGGTTCGCCATTGATTAACAACTGGCGGTGCTCGCTTTGCGGCAATGTCACCGTTAATTCGCGCCACGCCGGCCGGTAGTCGCCACGGGGCGTAATTTCCAGACGGAGGGTAGTCGCATCACATACCATGTGCCATTCCAGCCACAAAGCATGGCCATCCTGATAACCCCAGCTTTCGCCGTCGTCTTCAAACACCAGCCCTCGGCTCTCGCCACAACCTTTAACCGGATACAGTTTCAGTTCGCGGTAGGTGTCTTCCTCCGGGCTGGTATGCGCCAGTCGCGCGCTCATCGGTAAGCCCGCTCCGGCACGCACCAATAGCGGCAGCGTTTCCAGCGGGGCCGGAAGCGTGATCCACTGCCCGCCGCTATACCAGGCATCGGTGTAGAAATCATACCAACCTGTGGTATTTGCAGGCAGCCAGAGCGTGCGCGTGCGTGCGCCAGGCTCCACAACGCTTGCCACCAGTACATCTTTACCCAACATAAATTCATCACATTCTTCGAACGTTTGCGGGTCGTGCTCGTGGTCGAGGAAGGTGGGGCGCAGCATCGGCTCATCATCGGCATGCGCTTGCCACAATAGTGTATAAAACCACGGCAACAGACGGTAGCGCAGTTCAATGGCGCTGCGGATTGCTGGTGTGATGGCCGGATACATCCAGGGTTCGTTCACGGTGTGATCGTCATTCCAGGAATGAATCGTAAAACGCGGATGCATTACGCCGTTTTGTACCCAGCGCACAAACAGTTCCGGGTCCGGACGATCGCCGGAAAAACCGCCCACATCGTGACCCACGTTATAAAGCCCTGACAGACTCATCCCCACGCCCATACGGGTGTTATAACGCAGTGTTTCCCAACTGGTGCGGTTATCGCCACTCCAGGTCTGCACATAGCGCTGCATCCCGGCGCAGCCGGAACGGGAAATCAAGTACGGACGTTTATCCGGGGCAAAACGCTGCTGCGCTTCCAGCGAGGCGCGCATCATTAAAAGCGGCATCACCGGGCGAATATGTTTAATGGCGATAGGGGTGCCAAAACCATGGCAGCGGGCTTCGCTATCCCAGACTTCGAACTCATTATTATCATTCCAGGTGGAGTCGATGCCCATCTCCAGCAACTGCGTGGTGACGCCGTCCTGCCACCAGGCAATCGTGTCCGGATTGGTAAAGTCGAGATTCGAGCCTTCGTCGTCCCAAAAGCTTGAGCGCTCGGGTTTTCCGGTTTCTGAATCGCGAATAAACAGCCCTTTTTCGGCCACCTCGTTATAACGCGGATGATCCTGCAACAGACAGGGCTTGATGTTGGCCGCAAGCCGCAGGCCAGCATCGTGAAACGCCTGGGTCAACGCCTTCGGCTGCGGCACCTTGTCATAGTTCCAGTTAAACACGTAGCGCTTATTGTTGATCGAGGTATAACCGGACGAGAGCTGAAAGGAATCGCAAGGGATGGCGTGTTCCTGGCACAACCGGATGAAATTCATCAACTGCTGTTGCGCATCTGGCGCATCGGTGTAATGCATGGTGGACCCGCTGTAGCCGAGGCTCCATTTGGGTCCAAACAGGGTTTTCCCGGTCAGGCGCACGAACGCTTTGGTGATGTCCAGCACCCGTTCACCCACGAACAGGTAATAATCGATATCTCCCGCTTCTGCCTGCCAGCGGCGATACGGACGGTGGTAATTATCAATTTCATTGCCAAGGCCAAACCAGCAGCTACTCAGGTTGTCGTAAAACAGCCCAAAACTCACCTCATCGCGTTTGGTGATGGTAAAAGGAATATGCTTGTAGAGCGGATCGGTGTGAGCGGCGTTATAGCCCATGGCATCCAGATTGCGCATTTCATAGCGTTTGCCGGTGCGTTGCAGCGGGCCTGCCTTTTCACCGAGGCCATAATAGCGATCGCCTTCAAGACGATGTTGGTAGTGCGCCACGCCATCGCCATGAGGATTAATCAAATAGGCGCTGGTGGCGCGATCGCTTGCCAGTAACTGCCAGCGGTTCTGCTGGTCTTTATAATGCCATTCGAGCCAGAGCGGCTGATGCACCGTCACGCGCAAAGTATCGGTGGCGATAACCAGACTCTCCTCATGCTCCTCTACGTTAAAGCCCGGCAGCGAAAAGCCGCGTAAATCATCCCGGCTGCGACCTTCCCATGGCACGTCCTGGTCCGGCGCGATACTCCAGGTTTTGTCCAGCGCCCAGCCGGTATTACGGGAAATCGCTACGCGAAACAGGCCTTTTTCCAGCACGTACAGCGCCAGCCGGTAACGGTTATCAACTTGCAGCGTGACATGCGATGCGTCTGCGTTAAGCAGCGTCCAGTTTTTGAGGGTTTTCATACTATCCCTTAGATTCAGGCGCGACGTGCGCGGCGTTCAGCAATAAATACCACCAGGAAAAAGGCCCCGATCAGATCGAAAAAGCCCATGGCGATAAACAGCGGGTTAAAACCAATGGTGTCGGCGGTCACGC
The DNA here is from genome assembly GCF_011077955.1 of Citrobacter freundii. Lineage (GTDB taxonomy): Bacteria > Pseudomonadota > Gammaproteobacteria > Enterobacterales > Enterobacteriaceae > Atlantibacter. The sequence continues at coordinate 27,506 of NZ_JAALBX010000004.1, read as the reverse complement.
CGATAAGCAGCGAGAATAAGAAACTGGCAATCCAGGCGCAGGATCCGCGCATCCCGTTGACGGTCGCCATCTGTCCTTTATCGAAGGACTCCACCACCAGCGCGCTCAACATGCAGGAGATTATCTGGTGGCCGAAGCCGCCAATGGAAATCAGAATGATGGTGATATAGGGATCGCGGGTGAGGGCGACGATGGCAAGCGATACCATTAAAAAGGCGCCGGTAACCGAGCTTGCCACCACGGAATTCACCCGGCTGCAACCAAACAGGCGCGTATAAAGACGGGTTAAATAACCACTCGCGACGCTCCCCAGATCGGCGGCAAGAAACGGCAGCCAGGCGAACATGGCAATCTGTTTTAAATCCATGCCGTGCTCTTTAGCCAGATACAGCGGCACCCAAAAACTCATCACCGCCCAGGCCGGTTCCGCCATAAAGGCCGGGATGGCGATGCCGTAAAAACGCTTATTTTTGCCAACCACTTTCAGCGCGGTCAGGAAAGGCAGCTTAACGGCAGGCGGTTCATTATCCTGCTGAATGTATGCCAGCTCCTCTTTGCTGAGATTGGGGTGTTTTTCCGGGTTATGGTAAAAAAGCCACCATAACGCTACCCACAGCAGCGCCAGCGCGCCGGTAAACATAAACGCGCCCTGCCAGCCAAAAGAGGCGTGAGCGAAATAAATAATCGGGGGCGCCAGCATCGCGCCGATTGAAAACCCTACGCCCGCCCAACCTGCCGCGACAGGACGCTCCTTTTTCGGGAACCATTCGCCAAGGGTTTTGGCGTTAGCAGGCGTCGCCGCCGCCTCTGCGCCGCCCATGACAAAGCGCAGAATAGCAAGGTGCAGCCAACTCCCGGCTCCGGCATGCAAAATACAGGTTAACGCCCAGACAGAGGCGCAGATTAAAAAGCCGATTTTTAAGCCGATAACGTCAATCAGCCAGCCGCAAATGGGCTGGAAAACGGTATAAGCGAGCTGGAAGGCGCCGACAATCCACGAATACTGCTCGGTGGTGATGCCCATGCTGGCTTTCAGTTCCGGGGCCAGGATCCCTAGAGAGTTCCGGGTGATGTAATTGACGGTCACCCCCATTAAAAACAGTACCAGCACCCACCAGCGCAGGTTTTTAACCACGCGCCGGCTTTTCCCGGCAGCGATTTCCTCGTTCACACCCTGACTCATAATGTCTCCAGAAAACGTTGATACGATTAATTGGTATGACAGCTTTTGGATTGGGTTAACCCTTGCTTCCGTGCAACGAGATTTACCCATGCAAACACCATGGATTTTGTCGTGATACTGCTTTATTGGTTGACCAAATCGAGACTAGTTTTGCGCGGCGAGAGAAAAAAGCGGAATTTGTGCAAGTATTCTCATTAATAAGCCAGTTAACCACGTAAAGTAAATTAACTTACAGAAATTAAAGCGTTTTCTTTTATGAAAAAATTTTCATGCCCCCATCGGATGTGGATCACAAAATGAGCAGAAACCTGAAAATCGCCCATATTGCCGAGCAAACGGGCCTTTCTGTCAGCACCGTTTCCCGTGTGCTTGCCGGGAAATCCAATACCAGCGAGGCCGCGCGTGCCCGGGTGATGGCCTGCGCCCGTCAACTTGGTGTGCTGGATGAAATGGCGGCGGGGAGATTACTGCTGAATAATCTGGTGGTGTTCGCGCCACAGCGGGCGTTTGATGAACGATCCGATATCTTTTATTACCGCGTAGTCCAGAGCATTAACAAAGCGCTGGCCCCCCATGATGTACGGCTGCGTTATTGCGCGCTGGAAGAAGAGGACAGTGACGCTAACCTTTTTCTGGCGCGCATGAATGAGAGTGACACCGAAGCCGCCATCCTGCTTGGCATCGACAGTCCTCATATTCACGATTTAGCCGCCGACGTAGGGAAACCCTGTGTACTGATTAACTGTCGCGACGTGAAAATGCGCCTGCCCGCCGTTGCGCCGGATCATCGTTTAATTGGTGAAGCCGCGGCGCGGTATCTGTTTGACATGGGCCACAAGCATATCGTCAACCTGTTATGCCTGCGGCGTTACACGATGGAATGGCGACTGGCAGGCATCAAAGCGGGTTGGGAAGCCAGTAATTTAGCCTTTGAGGATACGCGACACCTGATTGTGGCGGACGGTTTCAGCGCGCGTGAGAGTGAGGCGTTAATAAGCCGCTTTCTGGCAGAGAAAAGCGGGCCGCTGCCGAGCGCGATTCTGGCAGGCGGGGATTTTATGGCGGCAGGCGCGGTAACGGCGCTACAAAAGGCCGGTTTACGGGTGCCGCAGGATGTGTCGGTAATGAGCATTGACGCCTTTAATCTGGCGGCGATTCAGGATGTGCCACTGACGGCGATGCACGTGCCGCGCGATGAATTAGGGGAAGAGGCGGTATTAATGCTCCAACAGCGGCTGATTCGCCCTCATTCTACCTGCGGGACCCTGTTACTGAACGGCACCCTGGTAGTAAGAGAGTCGGTGCGCCGTATCCGCAGCGGCAAAAGCGCCCCCGGGGTACGGCACAACGGCCTGTATGACGATCAGTGACCGCACACCTCGCAGTGAGGATTACGCGCCAGTTTCATTTCGCGGAACTGGCAGGTCATGGCGTCATACATAACGATTTTTCCCGCTGCGCTTTTGCCGTACTGCGCGAGGATTTTTATCCCTTCCATGGCTTGCATCGCGCCAATCACGCCCACCAGCGGCGCCATCACGCCCGCTTCCACACAGCTCAGCGCGCTGTCGCCAAACAAGCGGCTTAAACAGCGGTAACAGGGCTCATCATCGCCCCAGGTGAAGACCGTTATCTGTCCTTCCATGCGAATAGCCGCGCCGGAAACCAGCGGGATTTTATGGGCGAAGGCCAGCCGGTTGAGCTGATTGCGCACCTCGACATTATCGGTGCAGTCCAGCACCAAATCGTGCGCGGCTATCTGCTCCGCCATGGCGGCATCTTCAAGCAGGCTCGCGATAGTGACGATAGCGGCGGCCGGATTGATGGCCGCTAACTGGTCGCGCGCCGATGCCACTTTAAGTTGGCCTACCGTGGCATCACGATGCAGTATCTGGCGTTGCAGGTTCGACACCGACACCGTATCGAAATCAAGCAGCGTAAGCTGCCCGACGCCTGCCGCCGCCAGATATTGACTGGCCGCGCAGCCGAGCCCACCCAGACCGACAATCAATACCCGCGCGGCTTTCAGGCGCTCCTGGCCTTCAAAATCGAACCCGCGCAGCACAATCTGACGGTTGTAACGCATCATTTCCTGGTCGGTGAGCTGCTCCATTCTTAGCCTCCGAACAGATGATTGAACGGCTGAACCTCGACCCATTCTCCGGCCTCGACATTGCCGCGTTCGCGCTCCAGCACCACAAAGCAGTTGCCCTGAGTGAACGAGCTAAAAATATGCGACCCCTGATGACCGGTGGAGACGACTTCCGGCATGCCGTCCGCGCCACGCTGCAAAATACCGCGCTGGAAATCGAGCCGCCCCGGGGTTTTTTTAAACCGTCCGCCTGCGCGGACACGCAATGTTTGCGGCAGCGCAGGGGAGTGCTGCCCGCTGAGTTTCGCCAGTAACGGAATAACCAGTTGATAGAAGGTCAGTGCCGCAGAAACCGGGTTGCCCGGCAGGCCGCAGAACCAGCTATCCGGCAGACGCCCAAACGCGAAGGGTTTACCGGGCTTGATCGCCAGTTTCCAGAAGGTAATTTCGCCGAGTTCTTCCAGCAGGGTTTTGGTGAAATCGGCTTCGCCGACCGAGACGCCGCCGGAACTCAACACCAGGTCCGCCTGGCGATTGGCGTCAATAAACGCCGCGCGAAGCGCATCGGGATCGTCTTTGATAATGCCGAGGTTTATGACTTCGCAGCCAAGCTGTTCCAGCATAATGTGTACCGCGAGACGGTTGGTGTCGTAAATTTGCCCCTCGCCGAGCGGTTTACCTGGAAGCTGTAACTCATCGCCGGTTGAGAAAATCGCCACCTTGATTTTGCGCACCACCTCGACCGTCGGGATGCCAAGCGAGGCCAGCACCGGTAATTCACCCGCGGTGAGTCGGGTCCCGGCGGTAAGCACCGTCGCGTTAAGCGCGATGTCTTCGCCGCGCAGGCGGATGTTTTGCCCCGGGCGTACGGGGTGAGTGAAGCGCACGCCCGCATCGCTGGTCTGCGCTTCCTCTTGCATAATGACCGCCTCGCAGCCTGCCGGAACTGGCGCGCCGGTCATGATGCGAATGCAGGTGTCTTGCGGCCATTCGCCCTGAAAAGGCTGACCGGCGAAGGCTTTTCCCGCCACCGGGAGCACGGCGCCGTCTTTCAGGGAGCCAAGGCGCACCGCGTAGCCGTCCATTGCTGAATTATCGAACCCGGGAACGTCCATCGGCGAGGTCACGTCGCGCGCCAGCACGCGGCCAAAAGCCTGTTGCAGCGGTAAGGTTTCCGTATCGCTCAGCGGCGTAATACGGTTAAGCATCTGTCCAAGGGCGTCTTCAAGCGCCATCAGTCCAGCGGTAAAATCCATGAGCTCTCTCCTGGCGGGAAATAAAGGGTGCATTATGTCAGAAATAGCACTCCGGCGGGATGCCCTATCTTGAGGTAGAAGGGTCGGGAGGCTTTACATCACATCAGGCACTTTCTATATTCACATCTGATATGAAGAAATTGTAACAATAATGATATTTATAAAGAAAATGTGGCAATACCTTATTGATGCAGGATAAAGAGATAATGGGAAAAGCGGTTATTGCCATTCATGGCGGCGCGGGCGCGGTTAGCAGAGCGAGCCTTACAGCACAGCAGGAAAAGCGCTATATCGACGCGTTAAGCGCGGTTATTGAAGCCGGGCAGGCGATTCTGGAAGCGGGTGGCAGCGCGCTGGATGCGGTAACGGAAGCGGTACGTCTGTTAGAAGAGTGCCCGCTGTTTAACGCCGGAATAGGGGCTGTGTTTACCCGCGATGCCACCCATGAACTGGACGCCTGTGTCATGGAGGGCCATACCTTAAAGGCAGGCGCCGTGGCGGGAGTCAGCCATATCCGTAATCCGGTGCTGGCGGCGCGTCTGGTGCTGGAAAAAAGTCCTCATGTCCTGTTAATCGGTGAAGGGGCAGAAGCCTTTGCCTGTCAGAACGGCCTTGAGCGCGTTTCGCCGGAATGTTTTTCTACGCCTGAGCGGCTCCTGCAATTGCAGCAAGCGCTGGCCCAGGATGCTGTGCAGCTCGATCACAGTGCGCCGCTTGATGAAACGCGCAAAATGGGCACCGTTGGCGCGGTGGCGCTTGACCGTCACGGCAATCTTGCGGCGGCCACCTCAACGGGCGGAATGACCAATAAATTACCGGGGCGGGTCGGTGATTCGCCGCTACCCGGCGCGGGTTGCTATGCCAATAACGCCAGCGTCGCCGTCTCTTGTACCGGCACTGGCGAAGTGTTTATCCGCGCCCTTGCCGCCTATGATATCGCGGCGTTGATGGAATACGCCGAACTGAGTTTGCCGCAAGCGGCGGAGCGGGTGGTGATGGAGAAAATCCCGGCGCTCGGCGGCAGCGGCGGGCTGATTGCGATTGACCGTGAAGGCAATGTGGCGATGCCGTTTAACAGCGAAGGCATGTACCGTGGATATGGCTATGTTGGCGACGCGCCCACAGTTGGCATTTATCCTGAATCAGGAGGCCCTGGTGTCACAGAGTGAACAGCTGGCAGACAACCTTGTGCTGTCGGTACAGGATTTGAACATTGCTTTTCGCCAGGAGCAAAGGGTCACGCAGGCGGTCAGTCAGCTTAATTTTTCACTGCAACGGGGTGAAACGCTGGCCATTGTCGGCGAATCCGGTTCCGGAAAATCGGTGACGGCGCTGGCGTTGATGCGGCTGATTGAACAAGCGGGCGGCGAGGTGAACAGCGGGCCGATGCTGCTGCGGCGGCGTAACGGCGCTATCCTCAACCTTGCTACTGCCAGCGCCGGTCGGATGCGCGATGTGCGCGGCGCGGATATCGCGATGATATTCCAGGAGCCGATGACGTCCCTGAATCCGGTCTTTCCGGTGGGGGAACAGATCGCCGAATCCATTCGTTTACACCAGGGATTGAGCCATAAAAGCGCGCTGGCTGAAGCGAAACGGATGCTGGATCTGGTGCGTATTCCTGAAGCCCAGGCAATTTTGTCCCGCTATCCGCATCAACTTTCGGGAGGAATGCGCCAGCGGGTGATGATTGCCATGGCGCTTTCCTGCAAACCGGCGGTACTGATTGCCGATGAGCCTACCACAGCGCTTGATGTGACCATTCAGGCGCAAATCCTGCAACTGATCCGTGTGCTGCAACAGGAGATGTCCATGGGGGTGATTTTCATTACCCACGATATGGGCGTGGTGGCGGATCTGGCGGATCGGGTGCTGGTGATGCATCAGGGTAACGTTGTGGAAACCGCGCCGGTTAAAGAGATTTTCACCCAACCACAGCATCCTTATACCAAAGCGCTGCTGGCGGCGGTGCCGCGCCTGGGGTCGATGAAAGGCCATCCGTTGCCGCTTAAATTCCCGTTGCTCAACGACGCCGCGGGTGACGAAAAACGTCCCGCGCGGGACACAGTGATCACCGACGACGGTCCGATATTGCAGGTGCGCGATTTAGTTACCCGTTTCCCGGTACGCAGCGGGATTTTTAATCGCGTCACCCGGGAAGTCCATGCGGTGGAACAGGTGAGTTTTGATTTATGGCCGGGCGAAACCCTGGCGCTGGTGGGCGAGTCCGGTTGCGGGAAATCCACCATCGGGCGCTCATTGTTGCGTCTCGTTGAGAGCGACTCCGGCAGCATCACCTTTGAAGGGAAGCGGATCGACCAATTATCGCCGTCGGCGATGCAGCCGGTACGCCGGGATATTCAGTTTATCTTCCAGGATCCGTATGCGTCACTCGATCCGCGTCTCACGGTGGGCTATTCGATTATGGAGCCGCTCAGGGTGCATCGCATGCTGGAAGGGGAAGCCGCCGAGCAGCGGGTGGCCTGGCTTTTGGAGCGCGTCGGGCTGAAGCCCGAGCACGCCTGGCGATATCCGCATGAGTTTTCTGGCGGCCAGCGTCAGCGTATTTGTATTGCCCGCGCGCTGGCCCTGAATCCCAAAGTGGTCATTGCTGATGAGTCGGTATCCGCGCTTGATGTGTCTATCCGCGCGCAAATCATTAATTTGCTGCTCGATTTGCAGCGTGAATTCGGCATCGCGTTTTTGTTTATTTCTCACGATATGGCGGTGGTAGAGCGCATCAGCCACCGCGTGGCGGTGATGTATCTGGGGCAAATCGTAGAAATCGGCCCGCGTCAGGCGGTGTTTGAAAATCCGCAGCATCCTTACACGCGCAAACTGATGGCGGCGGTGCCGGTTGCCGACCCGACGCACCGGCGACGCCAGACGGTGTTGCTGTCGGATGAAATTCCAAGCGCCACCCGCAATCGCGGAGATACGCCATTTGTTGCCCCGCTGGTGCCGGTTGGGCCTGACCACTTTGTGGCGCGGCACACCATTGGCCACATGTAAATCCAACAATAAAAATGCAGGGATAATTGAGGAAATACTATGACACAAGCAATCACCCGTAAGTTACTGGTCGCCGCCAGCGTCAGCGCGGCGCTGTTTGCCGGCTCTGCGTTTGCCGCGAAGGATGTCACTGTCGCGGTGGCGTCGAATTTCACCACTCTCGATCCGTATGATGCCAATGACACCCTGTCGCAGCAGGTCGCCAAATCGTTTTATCAGGGGCTGTTTGGCCTTGATAAAGACATGAAAGTGAAAAACGTACTGGCGGAAAGCTATACCGTGTCGGATGACGGACTGGTGTATACCATCAAATTGCGCGAAGGCGTGAAATTCCAGGACGGCAGCGATTTCAACGCCAGCGCCGTGAAAGTGAACCTCGATCGCGCCAGCAATCCCGACAACAAACTCAAGCGCTACAACCTGTATAAAAATATCGCCAGTACCGAAGCAGTAGACCCGGCGACGGTGAAAATCACCTTAAAGCAGCCGTTTTCAGCCTTTATTAACATTCTGGCCCATCCGGCAAGCGCGATGATTTCTCCGGCGGCGCTGGAGAAATATGGTAAAGAGATTGGCTTTCATCCAGTGGGGACAGGGCCATACACGCTGGAAACCTGGAATCAAACCGATTTCGTGAAAGTGAAAAAGAACGCGAATTATTGGCAACCTGGCCTGCCGAAGCTCGATACCATTACCTGGCGACCGGTGGTGGATAACAACACCCGTGCGGCGATGCTGCAAACCGGCGAGGCGCAGTTTGCGTTCCCGATCCCTTACGAACAGGCCGCCGTGCTGCAAAAAAACGCCAAACTGGATCTGGTGACCACCCCGTCAATCATGCAGCGCTACATCAGCATGAACGTCACGCAAAAGCCGTTCGACAACCCAAAAGTGCGTGAAGCCATCAATTACGCCATCAACCGTGATGCGCTGGTAAAAGTCGCTTTCGCCGGTTTCGCCACGCCTGCGACGGGGGTCGTGCCGCCCGCTATAGCCTTCTCAGAACAGTTCACGCCCTGGCCTTACGATCCGGCTAAAGCGCGCCAATTGTTGAAAGAGGCCGGTTACCCGAACGGCTTTGAAACTACTCTGTGGTCGTCTCATAACCACAGTACCGCGCAAAAAGTTCTGCAATTTACCCAGCAGCAGTTGGCGCAGGTGGGCGTAAAAGTGAAACTCACCGCCATGGATGCCGGGCAGCGCGCGGCGCAAGTGGAAGGTAAAGGGCAAAAAGAGAGCGGTGTGAGAATGTTCTATACCGGCTGGTCCGCCTCTACAGGCGAAGCTGACTGGGCGCTGTCGCCGCTGTTTGCCTCGCAGAACTGGCCGCCAACCCTGTTTAATACCGCCTTCTATGGCAATCCTGAGGTTGACCGCGATCTGGCTGCGGCGTTGAAAACCAACGATAACGCGCAAAAAGAAGCGCTGTATAAAAAGGCTCAGGAAACCATCTGGAAAGAGTCGCCGTGGGTGCCGCTGGTGGTAGAAAAACTGGTATCTGCCCACAGTAAAACGCTCACCGGGTTCGACATGATGCCGGACACGGGCTTTAGCTTCGACGAAGCGGATATTAAGTAAGGGCGCCCCTGCGTGAGCGGGGGACGTAAGCTTAAGGATTACGATGTTCAGTTATGTAGTGAAACGCCTGCTGGGGTTAATTCCGACGCTCTTTATCGTGGCGGTGCTGGTGTTTTTATTTGTTCACCTGTTGCCAGGCGATCCGGCGCGGCTGATAGCCGGGCCGGAGGCCGACGCGCAGGTAATTAATATGGTGCGCAGCCAGTTAGGTCTGGATAAACCCCTGTGGTCGCAGTTCTGGCATTACATGGCAAATGTGGTACAGGGCGATTTCGGCACCTCGCTGGTATCGCGCCGTCCGGTATCTGAGGAGATAGCCAGCCGCTTTATGCCCACCTTATGGTTGACGATGGCCAGCATGATCTGGGCGGTTGTGTTTGGACTCGCGGCGGGGGTTGTCGCCGCAGTGTGGCGCAACCGGTGGCCGGATCGTCTGAGTATGACGCTTGCCGTATCCGGCATCTCTTTTCCGGCATTTGCCCTCGGCATGCTCTTGATGCAGGTGTTTTCCGTAGAGCTGGGCTGGTTGCCGACGGTAGGCGCCGACAGCTGGCGGCACTATATTCTGCCGTCTATTACCCTGGGGGCGGCGGTGTCAGCGGTGATGGCGCGTTTTACCCGCGCCTCGTTTGCGGATGTGCTGGGCGAGGATTATATCCGCACCGCCCGGGCTAAAGGCGTCAGCGAGCGCTGGGTCGTGATGAAACATGCCCTGCGTAACGCGATGATCCCGGTGGTGACCATGATGGGGCTGCAATTTGGCTTCCTGCTCGGCGGCTCGATTGTGGTGGAAAAAGTATTCAACTGGCCGGGATTGGGACGTTTGCTGGTGGACTCGGTAGAAATGCGCGATTACCCGGTCATCCAGGCAGAAGTGCTGCTGTTTTCTCTCGAATTTATTCTCATCAACTTAGTGGTGGACGTACTCTACGCCGCCATTAATCCAGCCATCAGGTACAAGTAAGGATGCGACTTTTTAACTGGCGCCGACAGGCAGTACTTAATGCCATGCCTGGCTTACATGCTCATCAGGTACGTACCCCGTGGTCTGAATTCTGGCGGCGGCTGAAACGCCAGCCGGTGGCGTTGATAGCAGGTGGTTTTGTTCTGTTACTGATTGCGCTGGCGGCAGCCGCTCCCTGGCTTGCCCCGTTTGATGCCGAGAACTATTTTGATTACGACCGGCTTAACGACGGCCCGTCGCTGATGCACTGGTTTGGTGTCGATTCACTGGGACGCGATATTTTCAGCCGCGTCCTGGTCGGCTCGCGCATTTCCCTTGCCGCTGGCGTGCTTGCCGTACTGGTGGGTGCGGCAATCGGGACGGTACTGGGGCTGCTGGCGGGGTATTACGAAGGCTGGTGGGACCGCATTATCATGCGCATCTGCGATGTGCTGTTTGCTTTTCCGGGGATCTTACTGGCTATTGCGGTGGTTGCGGTGATGGGCAGTGGGATGACCAATGTGATTATCGCGGTTGCGATTTTCAGTATTCCGGCATTCGCCCGTCTGGTTCGCGGTAATACGCTGGTGCTGAAGCATCAGACTTTTATCGAATCGGCGCGCAGTATTGGCGCATCGGACTTCACCATTTTATTTCGCCACATTCTGCCCGGCACCGTATCGTCGATCGTGGTGTATTTCACCATGCGCATCGGTACGTCGATTATCTCGGCCGCGAGTTTGTCATTCCTGGGGTTAGGGGCGCAGCCGCCGACGCCGGAGTGGGGGGCGATGCTTAACGAAGCCCGGGCGGATATGGTGATTGCGCCGCATGTGGCGCTGTTTCCAAGCCTTGCGATTTTCCTGACGGTGCTGGCGTTTAATTTATTGGGCGATGGACTGCGCGATGCGTTGGACCCGAAGATGAAAGGATAAAAAAAAGGCTGCCAAGGGCAGCCTTTTTTACAGGGTACGCGCAGTTAGACGCGGCTTCCCCACAGATCGTACTCGTCGGCGTTTTCCACTTTCACGCGCACGATATCGCCAGGCTTCACGCCGGTTTCGCCGTTCAGGTAGACCGCGCCGTCGATTTCAGGGGCGTCCGCCATGCTGCGGCCAATCGCGCCTTCTTCATCCACTTCGTCGATGATGACCAGAATTTCGCGACCCACTTTTTCCTGCAGACGTTCTGCAGAGATCTGCTGTTGCAGCTGCATAAAGCGGTTCCAGCGCTCTTCTTTCACCTCTTCCGGTACCTGATCCGCCAGTTCGTTGGCGGTCGCGCCGTCAACCGGGCTGTATTTGAAGCAGCCAACGCGGTCCAGACGCGCTTCTTTCAGGAAGTCGAGCAGCATCTGGAAATCTTCTTCTGTTTCACCCGGGAAGCCCACGATAAAGGTAGAGCGCAGCGTCAACTCAGGGCAGATTTCACGCCACTGTTTGATGCGTGCCAGTTGGCGATCGACGGAGCCTGGGCGCTTCATCAGCTTCAGAATACGCGGGCTGGCGTGTTGCAGCGGGATATCCAGATACGGCAGAATTTTACCTTCCGCCATCAGCGGGATGACATCGTCAACGTGCGGATACGGGTAGACGTAATGCAAACGCGTCCAGATACCGAGCTTCGCCAACTGTTCGCACAGGCCCACCATGCTGGTTTTTACCGGTTCGCCATTGTGGAAACCCATACGATGTTTCACGTCGACGCCGTAGGCGGACGTATCCTGGGAGATGACCAGAAGTTCTTTCACGCCGGCATCCGCCAGGCGTTTAGCTTCTGCCAGCACGTCGCCAATCGGACGGCTCACCAGATCGCCGCGCATCGACGGGATAATACAGAACGTACAGCGATGGTTGCAGCCTTCAGAAATTTTCAGATACGCATAATGGCGCGGCGTCAGTTTGACGCCCTGCTCAGGCACCAGGCTTAAAAACGGGTTGTGCTTCGGTTTCGGCACATAGTGATGCACATGTTCCAGCACTTGCTCATAGCTGTGCGGGCCGGTGATTTCCAACACTTTAGGGTGCACTTCGCGGATCTGATCTTCTTTTGCGCCAAGGCAGCCGGTCACAATCACCTTGCCGTTTTCGTTTAACGCTTCGCCAATGGCCTCCAGCGATTCCTGCACCGCGCTGTCGATAAATCCGCAGGTATTAACAATCACCATATCGGCATTGTCGTAGCTTGGCACCACGTCATAACCTTCGGTGCGCAGCTCAGTCAGAATGCGTTCGGAGTCCACCAGGTTTTTCGGGCAGCCCAGGGAGACGAAGCCGATTTTCGGCTGGTGGTGTGAAACATTACTCATAGGTTGAAAATTGTTCGATTTTGGGAATAGTCAGGGCAGGGATTCTACAGAGGTTGGCGGGAAAATTGTACTGGATAATTGCAGTTTGATGCTTGTAGTGAGAAGAGAAGGATTTGTGGCGTTTTAGACCTTGCCAGCATAACGGTTTAATCACAGCAAAGATCTTAAGAGTGTAAAAATACATTTTTTTATACCAATGAATTGAAAAAATGCCCTACAGCTAAGACTTTCGATGTTTCATGCGGTGAATGAAAGGTCATATAAAATTAACTTGGCGAATAAAATAAAACACAGTTTTATTTTTATGAAAAACCACTTCTTGTATCTGGTTGTTATTTGTACAATTAATTACGTATGAAGATAAATTCACAAAATGCAGAGGGACTTATGCAGCAATACACTAATGAACTGACTGCTGGAATGCTGGCATCTTTTGATAAACCAGCGTTCAGTGATGAGCAACTTACAACAATGAAGGAAGAGTGGCAGGAACGAATTGCCAAACAACAGATTGATCTAAAACTACATCGAGTTGTTGAAATCTACCGCATTGCGCTTGGGGGTAGTCGCCTCAGTAATGGTGATGAAATAATTAGCACATCACAAAGCACAGGAATAATGGTTCTTCATCGGGACATACCCGCAGCTAAAGAGTTTCTTGCTGACAACTTTGAACTAGCAAAAATGCTGGCAGCAGAACCCACTCATTGAGGGATGAAAATGGTAACGCAAAGAACGCTTGCAAAGCTGGGTAATAAAACGAGGTACGGGCGCATCGTTTCTGCCTCAGCAACTATTTTTGACGAAGACCATAATCCGTTGGTGAGAGCTGATGATAAAGCATGGTGTGATGTTTGCAACGGGTCTTTTGAAATAAATGGGACCTATACTGGAGTTCTGGAAGATGGTCTTATCGCTGGTGATGGCGATCTCGTCCTATGCCACTGCAAAGATAACTTTGTAATAGCTATATCCGGTTTCACTGGTGAGCGTCATCCAGGAATGATGAGCGCAAAACCAGCAACATCTGCCATGGCTCCAATGCAACAGTCTCAAGAGGAGCCAGAACAGCATGCACAGGCAGTGAAACTACCGGAGCCGCTACCTCTTCCTTCCCTGATCTACCAAACTAAGCGACAAATGGATGATTATCAGGCGGATGACATGCGGTACGGCGATCTCGATACGCTGGCTCTGCGCAACCAGTTTTACATTAATGTGGACAATGTGTCCGCAAAGCTGAATCCAAGAACCCTGAAACTACAGCCTAAAGCGAGTATCGCAACCCAGTATTCCCCTTATGCGATGCAGGATCTTGAGCAGCAGATGCCTTCCGTCAGCAAGGAAGAAGCGACTCGCCTGATGTTTGATGAGTTCCGGGAACTGTCGAAACTGTATTCCTTCCACGGTCCATACAAAGACATCATCACTGAGATGATTAACCATATGCAGGAGAATCACGGTGCGCCGTACAGGAGTCCATTGCTTGACAGGGCGCTGAAAGAGCAGATCCTCAATGACCATTCGAGCGATAGCTCTTTGTTGAGCCTTAAAAAGGCTTTAAAAACGGTGATTAACTATGAATATGGATTTATCTCATTAATAAATAAAGAAGATCTTAGAAAGTCGATAGAAGGCACTGTACTGCCTAAGTTTAATCGAAAAATAGACAACACTAACGGGTTGGTTATCACTGTCCACGATACTTGGTCGACGCATATCACCTTGGTGTCACTGGAAGTAAACGGTGATAGCTACCGGGCGACAGTGCATTACCGAGTTCAGGATCATTTTGGCCTTGATGACAATGATGTTCTTAATCCGGTCTACAGGGAGTTCCGTATTTTCCGACTATGGTTTGCGCTGCAACGCTGGAATGAATTTGGCTATAAACCGTTCATCACTGAGATGAATGCGACCGTAGAAATCAACGGGGTGCGGGGTGAATAAGCGACTGATAGCTGCTGCAATTGTGTTGGGTGTCTGTGGCTATCTGCTCTGGCAGTTCCTGACCCCGGTTGAGATAGTGGCTGCTCATAATGGGGATACGTTGCTGGTGAAGCATTTTCCGTATCTGAAAAGCCGGCAAATTGCTTGGTGGGAAGCCAATAAGGATATGATAAAGACGAAATACAATATCCCGCATAAACGAAGTGATGGCTATTACAGCGTGTTTATTATGGACTTCGGTGATGGCTACAGAGTGGATAGGGGAACGGATGAAGACTCCGGTTTGTTATGTTTTGAAGAAATGACAGTTCCTGCACGATGTATCGAAAAAAAACGCCTCATTTGGATTGGATGGAGTCAAAATACAGGTCAGTTCTATTGGTGATAGTGCAAATGGGAAAGGATCTTCTTGAGATCCTTTTTTCTATACGTAATCTCTTGCCCTGCAAACGAACCAACCCGCCAAAAGGCGGGTTGGTTCGTCTGATTAGACGCCTTCGACCTCTTTTAATGGGCGTGATAACTGGACTTTTGCGGGAACAGTCACCGAATACGTTCTTTCAGTTTGGCTTCTACTCGGCTACCTGTTCAATTGTAAACAATCTTTTTACTGATGTTTACTGACAGTCTGTACTTTTCCTCATCTCTAACTAGATACCAATGGCTACCGCCTTATCGGTCAGTTTCAACTTTTCAAAGAACCTCGCTTCGGCGGGGTTTTGCTTTCTGAATGCAAAAAATCCACTAAAGAAACAATTATTATTTTTGACTTTCTGGCAGCCCAGGGAGACGAAGCCGATTTACGGCTGGTGGTGTGAAACATAACTCATAGGTTGAAAATTGTTCGATTTTGGGAGTGGTCAGAGCAGGGATTCTACAGAGGTTGGCGGGAAAATTTGTACAGCTATCTTATGAATTCGCCGTGAGGTGGAAAAAAGCCGCCGCTGCGCTGAAGTTGTGTCAATGTAAATATTGTTAATGTGTGACGTAAAATTGATTTAAGACATGTGACTGTTCAAATAATGGCCATAATCTGTATGTGTACTAAAGATGTTGCACAGGGAGGATACCGTTATGTCCGTAAGCAAACGCAAACACGATCTGACATTGCAGTTGATCGTAACGAGAAACGCACTTGCTGCGTATCTCAAGTTGAGAAAAGCGAAGGGATATATGTCGGTGGCGGAGAGCAATCATCTGCGCAACAGTTTGTTTGAGCTGTGCGCCACTTATCGGGGGGAAGACCCCCGGTTGAAACTGGTGCTTCACAAAGACGAACTGGCGGCGCTTCATCGGGCGCTGGACGCAGCCTCCAGCGCGGCGGTGTGTTTGATGACGGGAGGCCATGATTGCCCGCTCTATATTACGGTTGATGCCGATAAGCTTGAGCACGCCATTGAGACAATGAACCTGAGTATTCGTCAACTTGTCAACCATCAGGCTACCGCAGAAGCCTGAACCTGGGGGGAGCGCTGCTCCCCCTGTCTGTTAAAGGTTTTGTAAAAAACCTTACCCTACCCGGCGCGCTGGCTACCCTTATCGAAAACCGAGGAGAGAGCCATGAAACCGCGCGTATCGATTCTTGCCGCCCTGTTGTTAGTCAGCGTTTGTGCCAAAGCGCAAGACGTCAATGTCGAGGTGCTGCAACGCGACCTCGATCACCCCTGGTCGCTGGCATTTTTGCCGGATAACAAAAGCATTTTGATCACACTGCGTGACGGTGAACTCAAACGCTGGACGCCCGGCGAAGGCCTTTCCGCCCCGATTATTGGCGTGCCGAAGGTCTGGGCCAAAGGGCAGGGCGGCCTGCTGGATGTGGTGCTGGCGCCTGATTTTGCCCAAAGCCGACGAGTATGGCTGAGCTTTTCAGAAGCCGGTAAGGATGGTAAAGCAGGCACTGCAATCGGCTATGGTCGCCTTAGTGAAGATGCTAAACATCTTGAGAATTTCACTGTGGTGTTCCGCCAGAGCCCGAAACTCTCAACCGGCAATCATTTTGGCGGACGTATGGTATTCGACGGTAAAGGCTATCTCTATATTGCCCTTGGCGAAAATAATCAGCGGCCCACCGCCCAGGATCTGGATAAACATCAGGGCAAACTCATCCGCTTAACCGATCAGGGCGCTGTGCCCGGGGATAATCCCTTCGTCAACCAACCCGGCGCGAAGCCTGAAATCTGGGCTTACGGTATCCGTAACCCACAAGGGATGGCGATGAATCCATGGAGCGGCGCGCTGTGGCTTAATGAACATGGACCGCGCGGCGGCGATGAAATCAATATCCCGAAGAGAGGGAAAAACTACGGCTGGCCCATCGCAACCTGGGGCGTCAACTACAGCGGATTAGCGATCCCGGAAGCCAAAGGCGGAAAAGTAGCGGGCACTGAGCAGCCGATATTTTACTGGCAGCACTCCCCGGCGATTAGCGGTATGGCGTTCTATAACGCCGATACCTTCCCACAATGGAAAAACAAACTGTTTATCGGCGCGCTGAAAGATAAAAACGTGATAGCCATGACGGTCAACGGTGATCGCGTTAACGAGGACGGCCGCCTGATGACGTCGCATAAGCAGCGGATCCGCGATGTGCGCGTAGGGCCGGATGGCTATTTGTATGTGCTGACCGACGAGTCTGACGGTCAGCTTCTGAAAGTATCGCCGAAACGCTAATCAGCTCACCGGGATCTCAACGGTATGGCGAAACGCCGGACGTTCGCTTAACTGCTGATACCACCGTTGCAAATTCAGGCGCGGCGTCAGCTCAATATCGATATTCCAGAGATTATAAACATAAGGCGCGACGGCGATATCACCCGGGCCAAACTGCTCGCCGGAAAGCCAGGGCAGGTGGGCAAGCTCATCATCCAACATGCCCAGCAGTTTATCGCACTGGGCGATGGCGTCGTTAATTTGCGCCATATTGCGCTGCTCAGGCGGCGTTCGCACCAGACCAAACAACACTACGCGATGCGGCGGCGGTAATGTTGACGCTGCCCAGTCCATCCACTTTTCGCCCTGGGCGCGAACCGCTGGCTCATCAAACCATATCCGATTCTGTCCATATTGGGCGGCTAAATAACGCACGATAGTATTGGACTCCCAGAGCGTAATGCCGGTTTCGTCATCACGCAGGCAAGGGATCAACCCGTTGGGGTTCATTGCCAGATACTCCGGCTCATGGTTAAGCCCAAATTTCCCGCCAGCGGGAATGGCATTATAGGGAAGGTCCAGCTCTTCCAGACACCAGCGAACTTTTTTCACATTGGTGGAGTTGTCTCTGCCCCAAACGGTAATCATGATTTGCTCCTTTTTCGCGCGATGGATTCATTATCTTACCGCGCTACGCGTGGTTAGAGAGTGAAATAACGCTAACAATTCATCAACGCAACGTAAAAAAATGATATGGCCTGGGGCGTTGCCCTGCTAAATCGCATAAACTTTAAAAACTTTACCAATACAGTGTTTCTTTACAGGGGTGAGTGGGTGACACTCACCGCTCATTGCGATGCTTTTGATTTAACTTGTTTTGTTGAAAGGATACTCGGGTGGTACCTATGAACCAGAAAACGCGACTGACTATGATGCGTGTATGGGCTGCGGGCTCTGCGCTGTTACTGATTTCCTCCACAGCGGCCTATGCCGCAGAACAGGTTCAAGCCCCCGACGCGCCGCCGGTTGATGCCAGGGCGTGGATCCTGATGGATTATGCCAGCGGCAAAGTGCTAGCCGAGGGCAATGCCGACGAAAAACTCGATCCGGCGAGCCTGACCAAGCTCATGACCAGTTACGTGGTGGGACAGGCGCTGAAAGCGCAGAAAATTCACCTCACCGATATGGTCACCGTTGGTAAGGATGCCTGGGCGACGGGCAACCCGGCGCTACGCGGATCGTCTTTGATGTTCCTTAAGCCTGGCGATCAGGTATCGGTTGCCGATCTCAACAAGGGCGTGATTATCCAGTCCGGTAACGACGCCAGTATCGCGATTGCAGACTTTGTCGCCGGTAGCCAGGACGCTTTCGTCAGCCTTATGAATAGTTACGCGGCAAAACTCGGCCTTACTAACACCACCTTTAAAACCGTTCACGGCCTTGATGCGCCGGGGCAGTTCAGTACCGCGCGTGATATGGCGCTGCTGGGTAAAGCGCTTATCCACGATGTGCCGGAAGAGTACGCTATCCACAAAGAGAAAGAGTTCACCTTTAATAAAATCCGCCAGCCGAACCGCAACCGTCTGCTGTGGAGCACAACGCTTAATGTTGACGGTATGAAAACCGGGACGACGGATGGGGCAGGCTATAACCTGGTGGCGTCGGCTACGCAGGGAGATATGCGTCTGATCTCCGTGGTGTTAGGCGCGAAAACCGACGGGGTGCGCTTTCGTGAATCAGAAAAACTGCTGACCTGGGGTTTTCGTTTTTACGAAACCGTGACGCCGATTAAGCCAGACGCCACGTTTGTCAGCCAGCGCGTCTGGTATGGCGATACTTCAGAAGCGAAACTGGGCGCAGGCGAAGCGGGATCCGTTACCATCCCTAAAGGTCAGCTTAAAAACCTGAAAGCCACCTATACCCTGACCGAGCCGCAACTGACTGCGCCGCTGAAAAAAGGCCAGGTGGTGGGCAGTATTGATTTCCAGTTGAACGGCAAAACCATTGAGAAACGGCCGCTTATCGTGATGGAAGCGGTCAACGAAGGTGGCTTTATCAGCCGGATGTGGGATTTTGTCCTGATGAAATTCCATCAGTGGTTTGGCGGTTGGTTTTCCTGATTGAGTCCTTCCCGCCTGCGGGCGGGAAGGTTTTCAGCCCTGTCACCACACCAGAGTAATTTTATTTTCCTGGGCGTAGCGGATAAATTCTTCATCCGGACGGCTGTCGGTAATCAACGTATCAAACGAGGAGAGCGGCCCCATACAGGCCGAACGCACTTTCCCGAACTTACTGGCGTCCGCCACCAGCACATGACGCTGGGCCATTTCCAGTGCCCAGTGCTTCACCGGCAGTTCATCAAGATTAAAACAGGTCGCACCGTGACGAATATGCACGCCCGCCGCTGAGAAATAAGCAATATCAGGGCACAGGTTACGCAGCGTTTCGTGGAAGTTCAGCGGCTTGAATATCGCGTTACTGGCGTGGAACTCACCGCCGCACAGAATAACCCGGCAAAGCGGCTTTTCCTGTAGCGCTAAAAACGTATTGAGGGAGTAGCACACGCCGGTAAAAGGCAGATCGTCATCCAGTGCGTCGATAATCCATGGCGTTGTGGTGCCGCAATCAAAAAACAGCGTATGGTGCGGACGCGCCAGCTCAGCGGCATGACGGGCGGCTCTACGTTTTTCTTCCACCAGACGGTTTTTCTGATCGCTCAACAGGTAATGACTGACGGCGGAACTGCGCGGTTCCAGAACGATATAACCGCCCAGCAGAACGACGGGAGCGTTATCGCCGCTTAAATCCCGGCGAATGGTCATTTCCGAAACGCCCAGTAGAGCGGCCGCTTCTTTAAGATGAAGTTTGTCGCTGCGTTTTAATGCCTGCAGCAGTTGCCCGATTCGATCGCCACGCCGAGTTTCCATAGTACCTCTGTTTTAGTTATCACCCTGTCTGTGGGCCACGGCCTGTGCCGCCAGCGGGCAATTTTACGCGTCAGCGAGGCGTTAGTCACGTACCCAACCTTTACGAATCGGAAGCGCAAAACAGAACCGGTAAACCCGACAGCAAAAACGATGCAGCGCCGCGCCCCAAACATTGCCGATAATCTGCGCACTGAGGCAGGACAACAGTCCGACCAGCAATCCACCGACCATATCCAGCGGCCAGTGCACGCCAAGATAAATGCGTGACCAGGCGACGGCGCAGGCGACGGTAAACAGCATCAGTCCCGACCATAAACGATGCCAGAACAAAAACGCCAGCGCAAAGGTGAAGATGACGGTGCCGTGATCGCTTGGCCACGAGTAGTCCGGCGCGTGTTTTAAAAAGTGATAGCCAATCCCATCAACAAAGGGACGGTCATGCGGGAAAGTTTGTCCCAGCAACCAGGATACCGTCATGCTGATGGCAAGCGCGATAGCGGTGCGGATAACTAAATGGCGCTGTGAGTCGACCTGATGGCGCGGCCCCCATAACCAGAGCGTGACAATCAACACCGGCACAATATGAATAAGATCTTTGGCGATAAAGATAGCCGCCTGAATCAGCCAGGCGGGTGAAGCGGGCGTGGCGTTGATCAGATCAAACAATGAAAGGTTGAGGGTTTCCAACATAATCCTGTCCTAAATTATCCTGCGACCAACAGCCCGCTAAAACGACTTTTAGCGTTATCACGCAAGCAAAATACGAAGCGGATAACCATAAAAGTATCAAGCGGTCCGGTAAAGCGGCATCGTCTTAGTTAGCGTCGGGGTGTGTCACATTGGACAGTCATCCAGAACGTACGAATTGACCTTGAGTAACCGATTACATACCCACTAACATGAATAAAACCTTAACGACTGGCAGAAACGTGCGATTTGCGCTTCTGTCACTCACAATTCACTATCTGAATCGCTACCATTTGTTTACACTTTGCGCGATTTTTTATGGATGACTTTCACGCATGAAAACAATGACGTCTTCAACGAAACGCCTGGGCAGACAAGCGCTGCTTTTCCCGCTCTGCCTGGTGCTGTATGAGTTCTCGACCTATATCGGCAACGATATGATCCAACCGGGCATGTTGACGGTGGTGGCGCAGTATCAGGCCGGTATTGAATGGGTACCTACGTCCATGACCGCCTATCTGGCGGGCGGGATGTTTTTACAATGGCTGCTGGGACCGTTATCTGACAGGGTGGGGCGGCGTCCGGTCATGCTGTGGGGCGTGGTGTGGTTTATTGTCACCTGCCTTGCGACGCTGCTTGCGCAAACTATTGAGCAGTTTACGGTGTTGCGTTTTCTGCAAGGGATCAGCCTGTGCTTTATCGGCGCGGTAGGTTATGCCGCAATCCAGGAGTCTTTTGAAGAGGCGGTGTGCATCAAGATAACGGCGTTGATGGCAAACGTCGCGTTGATTGCGCCGTTGCTCGGCCCGCTGGTGGGGGCTGCCTGGATCCATCTGGCGCCCTGGGAAATGATGTTTGTGTTGTTCGCAGTGCTTGCGGCTATTTCGTTCTTCGGGTTATGGCGCGCCATGCCGGAAACCGCCACTCGCCTTGGCGAAAAGCTGTCGATGAAAGAGTTGGGCCGCGATTACCGGGAAGTGTTGAAAAACGTGCGCTTCGTGGCAGGGGCGCTGTCGATTGGTTTCGTCAGCCTCCCGTTGCTCGCCTGGATTGCCCAGTCGCCTGTGATTATCATCAGCGGCGAAAAACTCAGTACCTATGAATATGGCCTACTACAGGTGCCGGTTTTCGGCGCGTTAATCGTTGGCAACCTGGTACTGGCGCGGTTAACCTCGCGGCGTACCGTTCGCGCGCTGATTATCATGGGCGGCTGGCCCATTATGATTGGCCTTGCGCTGGCGGCACTGGCGACAGTGGTCTCCTCCCACGCCTATTTATGGATGACTGCCGGTCTGAGTGTGTACGCGTTTGGGATCGGGCTGGCTAACGCCGGGCTGGTGCGCTTGACGCTGTTTGCCAGCGACATGAGTAAAGGCACCGTTTCCGCCGCAATGGGCATGCTGCAAATGCTGATTTTTACCGTCGGGATTGAGCTTAGCAAGCACGCCTATTTGTTGGGTGGCAACGGGCTGTTTAGCCTGTTTAACCTTGCCAACGGGCTGTTATGGCTGGGGCTGATGGTGATATTTTTGAAAGATAAAACCGTCGGCGGCGGTTTACAGCCGCAGTAAAATTTCGCCCTCATGATGAGGGCGAGTGTTTAGTTGAAAGGTGCTTCGCGATTAAGCACCTTATCAATCACATCAAGTACCGCCTGATGATTGTTATGCCCGGCCTGATAGCGGGCAATATCGCGAATCGCCTCAGGCGCGTTTTGCATCGCAAATCCGTATCCGGCCTGCATCAGCATTTCTGTGTCATTGCCGCCGTCGCCGAAAGCCACTACCTCACTATCATCGATACCCCAGCGCGCCTGCACGCGCCGCAGGCCATTCGCTTTGTGAAGGCCGGGAATAATAAGATCGATAGAGCCGTGCCCGCTGGTGACCGGCACAACGATGCCTTCAAGCGAGGCGCCGAGCGCAACCATGGTTTTTGCCAGAATATCGTCCGGTAAATTCAGGGCGAATTTAAAAAACACATCATCACAATGCGAGAAGCTGTCGACCTCTTTGATGCGGTGGTAATAACGCGCCGCCATTTCCTTAAACGCCGGATCGTAATGCTTGAGGATATAGCCACACTGCTTGCCGCTGGCGATGATCTCAATCTCGGGCAGGGTCAGTAAATGGTCCACCACGGTGTTAAATTCCTGCGCGGTAAACTCACCGTTAAACAGATCCTCGCCTTCGCATACCACCCATGCGCCGTTATCGGCGACAAACGCGATTTCATCGGCGATCTCCGGGAAGAACGAGCGTAACTGGTAATACTGGTTGCCGCTTGCGACCGCAAAGCGGATGCCTTGCGCTTTCATGCGCGCATACTGCGCCAGAAAACGCGGGCGATTGTACTGCTTAACGTCATCAAGAAAGGTGCCATCCATGTCGACGGCGATAAGTTTTACGCTCATCCGCAATGCTCCGTTGAACTTTCAGTCGTTGATTGTGGTTTGGCGACGGCGCGCGCCACCAGGGCTGCGATAATGACAAGCGATAACACGACTATCATCGCGCTACGCAGGCCGTAATGTTCGCCCAGGAAACCTAACAGCGGCGGCCCGACTAAAAAGGCCAGATAGCCTGTAGTGGCAACAACGCTCACGCGTGACGCCGCATCCGGGCCAGTATCGCTGGCGGCGGAAATCGTCAGCGGGAACCCGAGCGATGCGCCAAGACCCCACAGCAATACCGATGCGCCCGCAAGCCAGGGATTATCGACAAAAACGATAATAGCAATACCGAGCGCGCCCATCACGGCGCTGGCGCGTACCACCGCCACACGGCTGTAACGGTCAATAAACCAACCGCCGCCAAAACGCCCAATTGTCATGCCAAGCGTAAAGCCTGCATAAATTATTGAGCCTGATGTGGCGCTGAACCCGTGACCATCAACCATCAGTAACGGCAGCCAGTCGTTGGCCGACCCTTCGGCAAAGGCCATTGCGAGCACAATCAGGCCAATCATCAGCAGTTGGATATCTTTATAAAACGGCACGCGCAACGCGGCGTTAGCCTGCTTTTGCTGGGTGGTTTCTTTTCCTACGCCATCGGGGATGGCCCTCATGGCGTAAATCATCGGCGCGACGGTGATGAATCCTGCCAGTAAAATGTGCGCGTCGGCGCGAATGTTCATGGCGGTCAGGGCCATCCCGACGCCAGCACCCGCCAGCGTACCGAGGCTATAAAACCCGTGCATCATTGGGAGAATGGTTTTCTGGCTTTCGCGTTCGACTACCGCGCCTTCAATATTGAGCGCCACTTCCGACGACCCCAGGCCCGCGCCAAATAAGGCAAGGCCGCTGGCAAAGACGATGGCGGTCGCCATCGCTAATCCGGCGCTCATTAGTAAGATGCCGCTTATCGCAAGGATCATACTGTTGCGAATAACGATCCGGGTGCCAAAGCGTTTTACAAGCCAGGCTGAACTAAGAACACCGCTCATAGACCCAATCGACAGGCCAAAAAGCACCACGCCCATCTGCGCGGTAGAAACGGCCAGACCGTCACGGATTGCCGGGGTGCGGGTCGCCCAGGATGCCATTAATAAACCGGGAAGAAAAAAGAAAATAAACAAAGCCCAGGTACGGCGACGCAGGGCCTGACGTGAGGTTAACGGCATTTACTAACCCGTATTCAGGAAAAGGTAAGACAACACTAGCAAGGAAGTGTACATTTGTACATCTCACTGATAACCCCGAGGACGGGATGATCCAGACAGAATCCACGCCTGGCGGACGGCGAGACATTATCGTAGACGCCACGCTGAAAGCGGTCGCCGAATATGGCATCAACGGGGTCACGCATCGCAAAATCGCCGCGCTGGCCGGTGTCCCGCTTGGTTCCATGACCTATTACTTCACCGGCATTGACGCGCTACTCGAAGAGGCGTTTTGTCGGTTTGCCGACCGCATGTCTGAAAGTTTTATTCATCATATTGGTCAGGCGCACAATCCGACGATGGCGTGCGACGCGTTGACCGATTTGATTTGCGGCGCGTATATGACCACCCCGCATAATATGGAGCTGATGTATCAGCTTTATGCTTACGGCTCACGCAAACCCGGTTTGAAACTGGTAATGCAAGCCTGGATGCGCCGTAGCCAGGCGCTGCTTGAACATTGGTTCGATCCGGTGACGGCCCGCGCGCTCGATGCCTTTGTCGAAGGGATGACGCTGCATTATGTTACCGACAGCGCGCCGCTGGAACGAGGTGAAATAAGGGCAATGCTGGGAAGAATTGCAGGAGAGGCGATACCTTATCCCTGAATTACAGGCAATAAAAAACCCATCAACCTTGAACCAAAGTGGCGGGGTTGATGGGCTCCACAAAATGGGGACATCAAAGAAAAGCAGTGGCACTAATTCAGACTGCGGCTGCCTTTAAAAGTTCGCCCCTAAGTTAAAAAAATCACAAAATATTTTAACGACCTACCAACCCAGACCCGGCCAGATGATAACAATGAGCGTTCCCGCTAATGTTAACAATACGTTAGCAATCGCATAGGTGCCTGCGTAACCCAGCGCCGGAATATTACTTCGGGCGGTATCGCTGATGATTTCCATCGCAGGCGCACAGGTACGTGCGCCCATCAACGC
Source organism: Citrobacter freundii (assembly GCF_011077955.1). Lineage (GTDB taxonomy): Bacteria > Pseudomonadota > Gammaproteobacteria > Enterobacterales > Enterobacteriaceae > Atlantibacter. The sequence continues at coordinate 2,323 of NZ_JAALBX010000004.1, read as the reverse complement.
GCCAAATAATAGCGCCCGGTTCATCTTCAGCACCCAGACGCCGAACATAAAGCTGATGACTACCGGCAACAGGCTCACGATAAGCCCGGCTATCAGCATTTGCCCGCCCACTGCGCCGAGGCTATGGCCGATGCCGCTACCTGCGCTTAGTCCAACGCCCGCCATAAACACCATCAGCCCGAATTCTTTTACCATCATCAACGCACCCTGGGGGATGTAGCCGAAAGTGGGATGGTTAGCACGTAAGAAGCCCAGCATGATCCCGGCAAACAGCAGGCCTGCCGCGTTGCCGATGCCAAAGCTGAACGAGCTGAACTGGAAGGTGATCATCCCAATCATCAGGCCGATAATAAAGAAGGCGCAGAAGGCGAGCAGATCCGTGACCTGACTGTGGATGGAAATAAATCCGATACGGTCGGCGATGGTTTTTACGCGGCGCGCATCACCGCTCACCTGCAACACATCGCCTTTGTTCAGGACGATATTGTCGTCAATCGGCATTTCAATCTGGCTTCGGATCACGCGGTTGAGGAAACAGCCGTGATCGGTGAGTTTCATCTGTCCGAGGCGGCGGCCCACCACGTTGTGGTTTTTTACCACAATCTCTTCGGTGACGATGCGCATATCGAGTAAGTCGCGGTCGAACACCTCTTTACCATTACGAAAGCTGGGGTCCAGACGGGCGTGGGCGTCGGGGTAACCTACCAGTGAAATCTCATCGCCCACCTGTAAAACCGCATCGCCATCGGGATTGGCAAGTATGCCGTTACGGCGGATACGTTCGATATAGCAGCCTGTCTGGCGATAAATACCAAGCTCGCGCAGATTTTTCCCGTCGGCCCAGGCGACCAGTTCCTGGCCTACGCGATAGGCGCGAATAACCGGCAAATAGACCTTACGATTGGCATCGGTATCAAGACCTCGCTCGCGGGCGATTTGCTGCGCGCTGGTCTGTAAATCCTGATGCTGTAATTTTGGCAAATAACGTGCGCCGAAAATCAGGCTGACCAGGCCAATTAAATAGGTGAGGGCATAGCCGAGGCTTAGATGATCGAGCGCGGTGGTAAGGGGCGCGCCTTCCATCCCGGAATGGCGAAGGGTATCGCCCGCACCCACCAGCACGGGTGTGGAGGTCATCGAACCGGCGAGCATGCCTGCTGTGAGGCCAATATCCCAGCCAAAAAGTTTGCCGAGCGCTAAGGCTATGAGCAACGCGCTGCCGACCATGACCATGGCAAGCATCAGATAATTTTTACCGTCGCGAAAAAAAATAGAGAAAAAGTTTGGCCCGGCTTCCACACCGACACAAAAAATAAACAGCATAAAGCCCAGGTTTAGCGCGTCTGTGTTAATGGAAAAATTATGTTGGCCTAATAATAATGACACGACTAAAACGCCAATAGAATTACCCAGTTGGACTGAACCAAGCCGTAATTTGCCAAGACAGAGTCCTAAAGCTAATACAACAAATAATAACAGGATGTAATTCCCGCTTAACAAATCTGCGACGTTTATATTCACGGCGGCTAACTTCTCGTTTACCAGTAACCTATTGAAATGGGTGATGTTTTACGCTACTGTTTTTGCCTGTTATAGAAGAAATGCCGATCATTTATTCATCGCATTAATATCTCAGGCAAAAACTCACGATGGCCGGTAGTTTAGTCGGATTAAGAGTGGTCGGCTAGCGAGAAATAGTGTCATGAAGCGTTTTAGGCAAGGAACGCCGCAGTGCTTAATCTAACTGGGAAACTCGCGTGCGAGTTTATGGTTTTAGGTTTGGTATGGGCAATGTCAGGAGATATCTGTGAAGAGAGCTCACGTCTGGCCGGGAACGGTATGCTGTTTCATACTTTTTATGGTCGTATTTATTCTCCATAAGCTTTCAGCAACGGGGTACTCGCCGGTGCAAAAGCATCTCGATCTCGGCATGCTGTGTTTTATTCTGCCGGGTATGATTGCCAGTTTTTTCTCTCGCGACGATCGTCTTTTTAAGCCGCTGTTAGGCGCTATATTGGCGGCTCCCGTTTGTTTACTACTGCTGTTTACGTTGACTACGCCTGAGCGCTCGTTGTTACAGGAAGTGGCGTGGCTTTTCGGGGCGGTATTTTGGTGTGGGCTGGGTGCGCTTTGTCATCTGTTCGCGCGAAAATTGTTGAAACTGTCAGAATAAAAAAAACCGGCTCACTGAGCCGGTTTTTTATACCTGAATGAACACCACCTCCTATGGAGGTGGTCAGCAAAAAGTTGGCTCTGCCAGTAATGCTACTCATGGGAAAATCCGAATCTGTTATCCCCATAACTGATAAGGATTTAACCATGA
>NZ_JAALBX010000048.1 GCF_011077955.1 Citrobacter freundii | reverse complement strand
ATCAGTCCCGGCCAGCCACGCACGCCTCGGCGATGGCGATGGGGTCCAATTTCCCCCGCTGTTCTTTCAGGTGATAAGTATAAAAACCACGCTGTCGCTAAAGGCATCGGAAAAAATGAAAACGACAAAAGTTATCCTGAAAAAAAACAAATGCATCCATGCCGTCAGTCTCGGCCAGCCACGCACGCCTCGGCGATGGCGATGGGGTCCAACTTCCCCCGCTGTTCTTTCAGGTGATAAGTATAAAAACCACGCTGTCGCTGAAGGCAT
>NZ_JAALBX010000047.1 GCF_011077955.1 Citrobacter freundii | reverse complement strand
TTGAGAGACCCGGACATATCGTGTTCATTTCCTGTTTCGGAGAAATGAGACGACATGCCGTTTCAATTTTCAGCTTGTTCCGGATTGTTAAAGAGCAAATACTTCGCAATACACACAGGGTGTATTCTGAAGTATCGTGGGCGCGCACCTTTCACTTGCGTACCAAGCAGGTGGCGTCCCTTAGGGGATTCGAACCCCTGTTACCGCCGTGAAAGGGCGGTGTCCTGGGCCTCTAGACGAAAGGGACATATATCTTTCGCAGACACCCTGCTTCTTACATCTATCAGACAATCTGTGTGAGCACTTCGCGGGCTGTATCTTTAAGGTAAGGAGGTGATCCAACCGCAGGTTCCCCTACGGTTACCTTGTTACGACTTC
>NZ_JAALBX010000046.1 GCF_011077955.1 Citrobacter freundii | reverse complement strand
CCGGACATATCGTGTTCATTTCCTGTTTCGGAGAAATGAGACGACATGCCGTTTCAATTTTCAGCTTGTTCCGGATTGTTAAAGAGCAAATACTTCGCAGTATACCGTTACCGGTACACTCTGAAGTAGGGTGTCAACAGACGTTGATGGTGGAGCTATGCGGGATCGAACCGCAGACCTCCTGCGTGCAAAGCAGGCGCTCTCCCAGCTGAGCTATAGCCCCATCGTTACTGCAAAACCTTGTTACCGCAATTCTTCACTGATCAAGGCGCAGGCTTGCGACGCATAGTGAACTATGCGAGCGGGACTGCAACGCAGGACAGGGGAGAATTTGGTAGGCCTGAGTGGACTTGAACCACCGACCTCACCCTTATCAGGGGTGCGCTCTAACCACCTGAGCTACAAGCCTATAAGGTTTTACTGCTCGTTTTCTATCAGACAATCTGTGTGAGCACTTCGCGGGCTGTATCTTTAAGGTAAGGAGGTGATCCAACCGCAGGTTCCCCTACGGTTA
>NZ_JAALBX010000045.1 GCF_011077955.1 Citrobacter freundii | reverse complement strand
TTGGAAGCGCACTTGATAATGGCGACGAAATAATTAGTTGCCCTCAAGGAAATATCAGAAAAGTAGTCCGGGCTGGGGAATCGCTGCCTGAAAACTTTCTGAAATAAGGCAGTCACTATGGAATCGGTAAATAGAGGCTGCATTGTTCACGGTAAGAATGTTGGCCTGCATGGGGATAAAACCTCTACGGGTTCGGAATGTATAGCCACCCGCCCCGGCTTTACGGTCATGGGGAAGTTAACACTCTACATCGGCGATAAAACCACGCCCTGTCCAAAATGCGGAAAAGTGGGTGTGATTGTTACGGGAGACCATCGACAAATAAACGGCGAAGCTGTAGCCGTAGACGGTTCAATCATACACTGCGATTGTCCAACAGGAACAAACTTCCTGATCGCCCCTTCTACCGTTCAGGTTAATACCCCATGCTGGGCAACAGCACCTGTAAAGCCAGAGCATCGCACCCAGGTAGCGAATAAACAAAATAGCTTTGCTGACACCTGCAAGCCAGAAGATAACCCG
>NZ_JAALBX010000044.1 GCF_011077955.1 Citrobacter freundii | reverse complement strand
TTGAGAGACCCGGACATATCGTGTTCATTTCCTGTTTCGGAGAAATGAGACGACATGCCGTTTCAATTTTCAGCTTGTTCCGGATTGTTAAAGAGCAAAACTTCGCAGTGGACCTTTTCAGGACCACTCTGAAGTTTTCTGGTTTGATGCAGTAAAGATGGTGGAGCTATGCGGGATCGAACCGCAGACCTCCTGCGTGCAAAGCAGGCGCTCTCCCAGCTGAGCTATAGCCCCATCGTAGTTAAATCTCATGAACCGCAATTTTTCCTGAGACAAGGCGTGGTAACGCGAAACATACATCAGTATGTGAGCGTTGCCGCAACGCAGTATCAGGGAAAATTTGGTAGGCCTGAGTGGACTTGAACCACCGACCTCACCCTTATCAGGGGTGCGCTCTAACCACCTGAGCTACAAGCCTGCAGAGATTTTACTGCTCGTTTTCTATCAGACAATCTGTGTGAGCACTGCGCGGGCTGTATCTTTAAGGTAAGGAGGTGATCCAACCGCAGGTTCCCCTACGGTTA
>NZ_JAALBX010000043.1 GCF_011077955.1 Citrobacter freundii | reverse complement strand
TCGCCGAGGCGCAATTGACGAGCCAGGTCAGGCCCGCATGGACGCGGGCCTGAGGTCGGGAAAGGCAGGATGCCGTATCCCGGCCGACCTGAAGCGAGGAGATGGAGGCGAGGGAACCGCACAGCGGCGAGGTTGCTGGCCGGGAGCGGGGATTGCAAAGGGGGGAGCGATACGCCCCTTTGCACGTTCGCGGTCACCAGTGCCGCATTGAGCCACGACCGCCTGGCGAACGTAACACTTCAACCACATCGAATGTAACCATTCAACCGGACATAACAACTCCCCGGAACCTACACAAAACCACGCCCTGGCGATACCCGTGAAGTATGAAATCCCCTCCACGGCAGTAATGCCGATTTAGAAAATCGTTCACTGTAATAACAGTGATGGCTCTGGTCCGGCATCAACATCGCCGAGGCGTAATTGACGAGCCAGGTCAGCCCCACAGGGATGTGGGGCTGAGGTCGGGAAAGGCAGGATGCCGTATCCCGGCCGACCTGAAGCGAGGAAATGGAGGCGAGGGCACCGCGCAGCGGCGAGGTTGTTGGCCGGGAGCGGGGATTGCAAAGGGGGG
>NZ_JAALBX010000042.1 GCF_011077955.1 Citrobacter freundii | reverse complement strand
CTATGGAGGTGGTCAGCAAAAAGTTGGCTCTGCCAGTAATGCTACTCATGGGAAAATCCGAATCTGTTATCCCCATAACTGATAAGGATTTAACCATGAGTAGATTCCAGAAAGCATCTCATGTGCTCTGGTGTTGTCAATATCATATCGTATGGACACCCAAGTACCGATTTCGCATCCTTAGGAACAATGTTGGGAAAGAGGTCTACAAGCAGATAAGGATCTCAAGCGAGCAGCTCGGGATAGAAGTGGTAGAACTGAATGTTCAGATTGATCATGTCCACTTACTGGTAAAAGTACCCCCGCGACTTTCTATTTCACATGTGATAGGTCATTTGAAAGGTAAAACAGCCCTTCGGCTGTTCAGTAAATTTCCTTACCTACGGAAGAACAAGTTGTGGGGAAATCACTTTTTGGCAAGGGGTTACTGCGTGGATACCGTAGGTATAAACGAAGAAATGATAAGAAAGTATGTGAAGTATCAGGAAAAGCATGAAGTTGAAGAGAGCCAGCTCCCACTAAAAGAGGTGTGAAGGGAAGGCTCTCAGAGTCTGGACTTAGTACGCCCCTATGGGGCGTTTTCAATGCCACCTGCTATGCAGGTGGTTTTTTAC
>NZ_JAALBX010000041.1 GCF_011077955.1 Citrobacter freundii | reverse complement strand
GGTAATGACTCCAACTTACTGATAGTGTTTTATGTTCAGATAATGCCCGATGACCTTGTCATGCAGCTCCACCGATTTTGAGAACGACAGTGACTTCCGTCCCAGCCTTGCCAGATGTTGTCTCAGATTCAGGTTATGTCGCTCAATGCGCTGAGTGTAACGCTTGCTGATAACGTGCAGCTTTCCCTTCAGGCGTGATTCGTACAGCGGCCAGCCATCCGTCATCCATACCACGACCTCAAAGGCCGACAGCAGGCTCAGAAGACGCTCCAGTGTGGCCAGAGTGCGTTCACCGAAGACGTGCGCCACAACCGTCCTCCGTATCCTGTCATACGCGTAAAACAGCCAGCGCTGACGTGATTTAGCACCGACGTAGCCCCACTGTTCGTCCATTTCAGCGCAGACAATCACATCACTGCCCGGTTGTATGCGCGAGGTTACCGACTGCGGCCTGAGTTTTTTAAGTGACGTAAAACCGTGTTGAGGCCAACGCCCATAATGCGTGCACTGGCGCGACATCCGACGCCATTCATGGCCATATCAATGATTTTCTGGTGCGTACCGGGCTGAGAGGCGGTGTAAGTGAACTGTAGTTGCCATGTTTTACGGCAATGAGAGCAGAGATAGCGCTGATGTCCGGCAGTGCTTTTGCCGTTACGCACCACGCCTTCAGTAGCGGAGCAGGAAGGACATCTGATGGAAATGGAAGCCACGCAAGCA
>NZ_JAALBX010000040.1 GCF_011077955.1 Citrobacter freundii | reverse complement strand
CGGCACTGTTGCAAAGTTAGCGATGAGGCAGCCTTTTGTCTTATTCAAAGGCCTTACATTTCAAAAACTCTGCTTACCAGGCGCATTTCGCCCAGGGGATCACCATAATAAAATGCTGAGGCCTGGCCTTTGCGTAGTGCACGCATCACCTCAATACCTTTGATGGTGGCGTAAGCCGTCTTCATGGATTTAAATCCCAGCGTGGCGCCGATTATCCGTTTCAGTTTGCCATGATCGCATTCAATCACGTTGTTCCGGTACTTAATCTGTCGGTGTTCAACGTCAGACGGGCACCGGCCTTCGCGTTTGAGCAGAGCAAGCGCGCGACCATAGGCGGGCGCTTTATCCGTGTTGATGAATCGCGGGATCTGCCACTTCTTCACGTTGTTGAGGATTTTACCCAGAAACCGGTATGCAGCTTTGCTGTTACGACGGGAGGAGAGATAAAAATCGACAGTGCGGCCCCGGCTGTCGACGGCCCGGTACAGATACGCCCAGCGGCCATTGACCTTCACGTAGGTTTCATCCATGTGCCACGGGCAAAGATCGGAAGGGTTACGCCAGTACCAGCGCAGCCGTTTTTCCATTTCAGGCGCATAACGCTGAACCCAGCGGTAAATCGTGGAGTGATCGACATTCACTCCGCGTTCAGCCAGCATCTCCTGCAGCTCACGGTAACTGATGCCGTATTTGCAGTACCAGCGTACGGCCCACAGAATGATGTCACGCTGAAAATGCCGGCCTTTGAATGGGTTCATGTGCAGCTCCATCAGCAAAAGGGGATGATAAGTTTATCACCACCGACTATTTGCAACAGTGCCC
>NZ_JAALBX010000003.1 GCF_011077955.1 Citrobacter freundii | reverse complement strand
GGTGATACCACGGGCTTTTTCTTCCGGCGCGTTATCGATCTGATCGAATGCACGAGCAGAACCACCGTAGGTTTTAGCCAGAACGGTAGTGATGGCAGCAGTCAGGGTAGTTTTACCGTGGTCAACGTGGCCGATAGTACCAACGTTGACGTGCGGTTTTGTACGTTCAAATTTTTCTTTAGACACGGCTATATTCCTTACTATAGTGCTCTCCCCAACAGGAGAGAGCACGGGACATTAGTTTTAATCCCGAGGCTTATTTGCCACGAGCTTCAATTACGGCCTGAGCAACGTTGTTCGGCGCATCATCATACTTCAGGAATTCCATGGTGTATGACGCACGACCTTTGGTCAGAGAACGCAGCTGAGTTGCATATCCGAACATTTCAGACAGCGGAACTTCAGCGTGGATCTTAACGCCAGTAACTTCAGATTCCTGACCGCGCAGCATACCACGACGACGGCTCAAGTCACCGATAACGTCACCGGTGTTCTCTTCCGGAGTTTCTACTTCAACCTTCATGATCGGCTCAAGCAGAACTGGTTTTGCTTTCTTAAAGCCTTCTTTAAAGGCGATAGAAGCGGCCAGTTTAAACGCCAGTTCAGAGGAGTCAACGTCATGGTAAGAACCGAAGTGCAGACGAATACCCATGTCTACTACCGGGTAACCCGCCAGCGGACCAGACTTCAGCTGCTCCTGGATACCTTTATCAACGGCAGGGATGTATTCGCCAGGAATTACACCACCTTTGATGTCGTTGATGAACTCGTAGCCTTTCGGATTTGAGCCCGGCTCCAGCGGGTACATGTCGATAACAACATGACCGTACTGACCACGACCACCAGACTGCTTAGCGTGTTTACCTTCAACATCGGTAACTTTCGCGCGAATCGCTTCGCGGTAAGCAACCTGAGGTTTACCCACGTTAGCTTCAACGTTGAATTCACGTTTCATACGGTCAACGATGATGTCGAGGTGCAGTTCACCCATACCAGCGATGATGGTCTGGTTAGATTCTTCGTCAGTCCATACGCGGAAAGACGGGTCTTCTTTAGCCAGACGACCCAGAGCCAGACCCATTTTTTCCTGGTCAGCTTTGGTTTTCGGTTCTACGGCGATGGAAATTACCGGCTCAGGGAATTCCATACGCTCCAGAATGATCGGATTATCCGGATCACACAGAGTGTCACCAGTAGTTACGTCTTTCAGACCGATTGCAGCCGCGATGTCGCCAGCGCGAACTTCTTTGATCTCTTCACGCTTGTTAGCGTGCATCTGAACGATACGACCAAAACGCTCACGAGCGGATTTCACGGAGTTCAGTACGGTGTCACCAGAGTTAACCACGCCAGAGTACACGCGGAAGAACGTCAGGTTACCAACGAACGGGTCGGTCGCAATTTTGAACGCCAGTGCAGAGAACGGCTCTTCATCACTTGCGTGACGCTCAGCCGGGGTATCTTTACCATCGTCCAGCATACCGTTGATCGCAGGAACGTCAGTCGGTGCCGGCAGGTAATCGATTACCGCATCCAGCATTGCCTGAACGCCTTTGTTCTTGAACGCAGAACCACAGGTTACCAGGATGATTTCGTTGTTCAGAACGCGCTGACGGAGAGCTTTTTTGATCTCTTCTTCAGTCAGTTCTTCACCACCCAGGTATTTTTCCATCAGCTCTTCTGAAGCTTCAGCTGCGGACTCGATCAGGTTCTGATGCCATTCTTCAGCCAGATCCTGCATATCTGCCGGGATATCTTCGTAAACGAAGGTAACGCCCTGATCTGCATCGTTCCAGTTGATGGCTTTCATTTTCACCAGGTCAACAACACCGGTGAAACCTTCTTCAGCACCAATCGCCAACTGTAGCGGAACCGGGTTCGCGCCCAGACGGGATTTGATCTGACCAACAACTTTCAGGAAGTTCGCACCCATACGGTCCATTTTGTTAACGAACGCGATACGCGGAACTTTGTATTTATTAGCCTGACGCCATACGGTTTCAGACTGCGGCTGAACACCACCAACTGCGCAGTAAACCATTACCGCACCGTCAAGTACACGCATGGAACGTTCAACTTCGATAGTGAAGTCTACGTGCCCCGGGGTGTCGATGATGTTTACGCGATGCGGTTCATACTGCTTAGCCATACCAGACCAGAACGCAGTAGTCGCAGCGGAGGTGATAGTGATACCACGCTCCTGCTCTTGTTCCATCCAGTCCATGGTAGCGGCGCCATCATGAACTTCACCGATTTTATGGTTTACACCGGTGTAGAACAGAATACGTTCGGTAGTAGTGGTTTTACCGGCGTCGATGTGTGCACTGATACCGATGTTACGGTAGCGTGCAATGGGTGTTGTACGAGCCATTTGATTCCTCGTTTATTGCATTAGGCGTTCAGATTAAGTTAACCAGTGCGGGCAACTCAACTGAAGCGCCCGCATGGTGACTATCATTCCGAAGGGATTACCAACGGTAGTGTGCGAACGCCTTGTTGGCTTCGGCCATACGGTGAACGTCTTCACGTTTCTTCACTGCAGTACCTTTGTTGTCTGCAGCGTCAGAGAGTTCGTTCGCCAGGCGCAGAGCCATGGATTTATCACCGCGTTTACGAGCAGCTTCAACGATCCAACGCATTGCCAGAGCATTACGACGAACCGGACGAACTTCAACTGGAACCTGATAAGTAGAACCACCAACACGGCGGGACTTAACTTCGACAGTCGGACGAACGTTGTCCAGCGCGACTTCGAATGCTTCCAGTTCATTTTTACCAGAGCGCTGAGCCAGGGTCTCAAGTGCACTGTATACAATTGCTTCTGCAGTAGATTTTTTACCATCTACCATCAGGATATTCACAAATTTAGCCAGCAGTTCTGATCCGAACTTCGGATCCGGCAGAATTTTACGCTGACCAATGACGCGACGACGTGGCATGGAAATACTCCGTTGTTAATTCAGGATTGTCCAAAACTCTACGAGTTTAGTTTGACAGTAATATAAAACGTTTGGCCTTACTTAACGGAGAACCATTAAGCCTTAGGACGCTTCACGCCGTACTTGGAGCGAGCTTGCTTACGGTCTTTAACGCCGGAGCAGTCAAGCGCACCGCGAACGGTGTGGTAACGAACACCCGGGAGGTCTTTAACACGACCGCCACGGATCAGGATCACGGAGTGCTCCTGCAGGTTGTGACCTTCACCACCGATGTAGGAAGTCACTTCAAAACCGTTAGTCAGACGAACACGGCACACTTTACGCAGAGCGGAGTTCGGTTTTTTCGGAGTGGTGGTATATACACGGGTACATACACCACGTTTTTGCGGGCATGCTTCCAGCGCTGGCACGTTGCTTTTTGCAACTTTGCGAGAGCGTGGTTTGCGTACCAGCTGGTTAACTGTTGCCATTAAATAGCTCCTGGTTTTAGCTTTTGCTTCGTAAACACGTAATAAATCGGCCTCATATAATATGAGGACGCAGAATTTTATGGCTGAGTCGAAAAGGAGTCAAGAAATATACAGCATTCTTCGTCTACCAGTTCATCTGACTCGGGTGCTTAATGGCCAGTCTGACGAAGTCATTATAGCTAACCCTGTCGATAGCGGTCGAAATTTGACCAACCAAACCCCGCGCAATGATATCGTTGTGCAGAGCATGGACTGATATGGGGGCTTGCAGCAGTAAATCAAGGTAGGCAGAGCCGTTAACGCCAGCCACGACGCCATCCTGAATCAGCAACACGTCGTCACCTGAAGAGAGCGAACGTATAAAAGCGGAGAAATCCATCTGCCAGGGTGAGCGCGTTAAGGTGTGCAGCATCAAAACCTCAGAAACGTAAAATCACATCATACTCATCGAGTTTGGCCCGCAGGGTGCCGCTGTCCACTACCCCGGCCTCTACGACAAACGTCAAAACAGATGGGTCTATTCCGCGATCACGCAGTGAATCGCTGCAAACCCAACAGTTTTCAATATCGTATAGCTCAAACAATTTAAAGGTGGCGATATAGTCACGGGCCAATATTTCCTTCGGCTCTTGCCCCGGCAGGATTTGGAAGACGCCATCGCTTATAAAGAACACGCCTATCTCATCCGTTAACGCCGAGGTAGCCAGCAGCGCATCAAGCCCTTCGCGACCGGCAGAAGAACCGTGGGGGGCTGAAGCAAAAACAAACGCGATACGCTTCATCAGAACTGCACCATACGGTCGCAGCGCAACGCCGCTTCCGCCAGCGAGCCCAGACCACTTAACGTAAATCCAGGCTGGAGATTAGCGGCGGGTAGATGAAGCGGCTTCGCCTGCTCTTCATCGGTAATACCGCGACGTAACGCCGCGGCAACGCAGATGTGCAGTGCAACACCTTTCTCGTTGTGTAAACGCTGCCAGGCGCGCACTAAGTCAAACTCATCGCTGGCGGGCGCGCTAAGTTGATTAGCGTTGTAAACGCCTTCTCGATAAAAGAACACGCTCGCTACACTGTGCCCCGCGTCAAGCGCCGCCAGTGCGAACTGATACGCACTGCTGGCTTGTTGGGTGCCATATGCGGGGCCGGTGACCATAAGCGCAAAACGCATTAGCGATCTTGCCCCGTAAAGTCGCCGCTTTTGAACTGGCGAATGTACAAATAAACCGTGTGCTTTGAGATGTTCAATCGATCGGCGACCTGATTTATCGCGTCTTTAATGTCGAAAATGCCTTTCTCATAAAGATTGAGCACGATCTGACGATTCTTGGCGTTATTCGATACGCTGCGATCGGCGTTCACTTCTTCGATAGTGAATTCCAGGGTTTGCATTACCAGATCTTCTACCGATGAGGCGAAGTTGACAGAAGACGGCACTTCCTGATCTGGCGTTTCCGGCGGGACAAAGGTACTCATAATCTGCGAGAACGGCACATCAAGATTCATATTGATGCATAGCAGCCCAATCACGCGGTGATCACGATTACGAATTGCAATAGTGACCGACTTCATCAGCACCCCGCTTTTGGCGCGGGTAAAATAACATTTTGAAACACTACTATCGGCCCCGGTCATGTCATGCAACATGCGCAGCGCCAGATCGGTAATAGGCGAGCCGATTTTTCGACCGGTATGCTCGCCATTAGCAATACGGATGGCGGAGCATTTCAGGTCCTGCAAAGAGTGCAATACGATTTCGCAATGCGAGCCAATAAGCATTGCCAACCCGTCCACTACCGCTTCATAGGATTTGAGGATATCGAAATCAGTTTGATCAAAAGGACGCTGGTCCAGCAAATCAAGTTCACTGGTTTCGTTGGTCAAAAGCGAATTGGACATGAAAGAATACCACCCTATACATAGAGCCTGTCGTATTTCGGTGTCAGGGCAGACTCAATACTCAGTTGTTACGCAAACAGATAAAGTAATACAGCGCAAGACGTGTTTTCCAGTTTTAATTATACCCGTACTAAACCGAGTTGTATGTGCGCTTCTTACGCTCGTGCAGAACAGGTTTCGCCGTGCAAAAAAAACCGCCGCCTGAGAGGCGGCGGTTTCTGATGGTTGCTTACTTGTTCGCGTCAGTACCAGCAGCTGCTTTGTCATCTGCCGCCGCTTCCGGGGCTGCGGCAGCATCTGGTGCTGCATCGGCTTTCGGTGCCGGTTTGATATCAAGCAATTCTACGTCAAAGACCAGCGTAGAGTTAGCCGGAATGCCAGGCACGCCGTTTTTGCCGTAAGCCAGTTCTGGTGGAATAACCAGCTTGATCTTGCCGCCTTTCTTAATGTTTTTCAGACCCTCGGTCCAGCCAGGGATCACGCCATCAAGACGGAAAGAGAGCGGTTCGCCACGGGTATAAGAGTTATCGAACTCTTTCCCATCAACCAGCGTACCTTTGTAGTTCACCACTACGGTATCGCTGTCTTTCGGCGCGTCGCCCGTACCGGCTTTTTCTACTTTGTACAGCAGACCGGTAGAAGAGGTTTTCACACCTTTCTCTTTAGCAAAAGTATCGCGGTAAGCTTTGCCTTTGTCGGCATTCTCTTTCGCGTCTTTTTCCATTTTCTCTTGAGCGGAAGCCTTCACACGCGCTTCAAAAGTCTGCAGAGTCTGCTCGATTTCCTGGTCAGAGAGTTTGCTCTTATCCGCAAAAGCATCCTGCACACCCGCGATAAGCTGCGCTTTATCTAATTTAATGCCCAGCTTTTCTTGTTCTTTTAACGAGTTCTCCATATAGCGACCCAGCGAAGCACCCAGCGCATAAGCTGATTTCTGGTCGTCATTTTGGAATGCTGACTTGCTCTCGGTAGATGCAGTTGGCGCAGCCGCAGGAGCAGCAAACGCAGGTGCATTCAGAGCAACGGCCATGGTGGTCGCCAGCAGCGTAACTTTAAACAATGATTTCATCCATTTCTCCAGAACCGAGGCATCTCACCCCGGGTTAATATCAGCTAAGAGACTTACTATACCGTCGGCAAAGAAATCTACACAATCTCTGCGGGCGTTGTAGAGTGAAATTGAGACTCTTTTTGTACACAGAAGTTTCGTCGAATGAAAAACTGCGCTCCATGCACGCTGCTTTTCGCGTAAAATCACGCAATCATTTATACGCTGTCAGAGAGGTTAGTCATGCAGCATCCATCGACCGAACAACGGCTGGCAGAGCTTGAAAGTCGTCTTGCCTTTCAGGAAATCACCATTGAAGAGTTAAACCAGACGGTAACAGCGCACGAGCTTGAGATGGTTAAAATGCGGGAACACTTACGGTTGCTGGTTGAGAAGTTAAAAGCGACTCAGCCATCAATGGTGGCCTCTCAGTCCGAAGAAACACCCCCGCCGCATTATTAAGGGCAATAAAAAAGGCAGCCAGGCTGCCTTTTTTGTTCGCGTCTTAGTGGCAACCGCAGCCGCCATTACCGCCACAACCGCCTTTGCCATGTTCATGGCCGTGATCGTGGCCGTGACCACCGCAGCAACCGTCGTGACCATGATCGTGATCGTGGTCATGGCCGTGCGCGCCGTGAACGTGGCCGTGAGCCAGTTCTTCTTCAGTGGCTTCGCGGATTGCGACAACTTCCACGTTGAATTTCAGATTCTGGCCCGCCAGCATGTGGTTGCCATCAACCACGACGTGCTCATCTTCAACTTCAGTGATTTCAACCGGAACCGGGCCCTGGTCAGTTTCAGCCAGGAAACGCATGCCAACCTGCAGCTCGTCTACACCCATGAACACGTCTTTAGGAACGCGCTGCACCAGGTTTTCATCATACTGACCGTATGCGTCGTTCGCGCCTACAGCAACATCAAATTTATCGCCAACGTCATGACCTTCCAGCGCGTTTTCCAGGCCGGAAATCAGTGAACCGTGACCATGAAGATAGTCCAGCGGTGCACTCACCGGAGACTCATCTACTAAAACACCGTCTTCTGTACGTACCTGATAGGCCAGGCTGACCACCAGGTCTTTTGCTACTTTCATGATATCTCCTGAGCGTGGAAAAATTTCTGGCGCCGATTGTAACGGAAATCGTCGCCTGTGTACCCCTAAGCATAAAAAAAGCTGGCTAAGAGCGCTAGTCGGGATGGAAAATCCCGATAACTTGCTCTTGTTCACGCACATGTTGCTGAGCAGATTTATCCGCTTCACGCATCTGATGCCCGCACTTAACGCATTCAACAATATCAACATTGTTTTCGCGCCACATCGCCAGTGAATCCTGGGCCTGACAAGATGGGCAGACCGCCCCGGCTATAAATCTTTTTCGCACAGCCCTACCTCGCCTTTACTCAAATTCATCCCAACCATCTAACTGTCTTCGCTCTTGTTGCATCTCGCGCTGGAAGATTTCCTCCAGTTCACGCCGCGCTTCACGCACGCGGGAAATTTGTGCGCTATCGGTGTGAATAGGCATCAATTCACGCAGCATACGCATATCAAGTCGCCGAAAATGCAATTGCGCACGCTGAGCCTGATGCGGATGTAAACCAAGCGATATCAACGTTTTTCTTCCCAGCTCAAGCGCACTGGAAAACGTTTCGCGGGAAAACTGCGTCACACCGGCCTGCAACAGTTCATGGGCTTCAAAACGCCCACGCGCCCGAGCCAGAATAGCCAGGTGAGGGAAATGCTGCTGGCAAAGGTGCACAATTTTTAAGGTATCTTCCGGCTCATTGCTGGTTATGACAATGGATTTTGCTTGCTCTGCCCCAGCAGAACGTAAAAGCTCGAGTTGCGTCGCATCGCCGTAGTAAACTTTGTAACCATATTTGCGCATCAAATTCACACTGCTGATGTCGCGCTCAAGTACCGTGATGCGCATTTTGTTTGCCATCAGCAAACGTCCGATCACCTGCCCAAAACGCCCGAACCCTACAATGATGACCTGTGGTTTATCGTCTTCTACCCAATGTTGCTCATCCGCGCCGTCAGCAGCATTAAACCGCCGTGCCAGGATTTTATCGATTTGTTTCATTAACAAGGGGGTGGTCATCATGGATAGCGTCACGGTGACTAACAGTAATGCCATTTGATCGCCGTGAAACAGGCGTTGCGACGAGGCCGATGAAAACAGCACAAACGCGAACTCCCCGCCCTGACTAAGCACACCGGAAAATTGCAGCCGCTCCGAATCGCGCAACCCGTATATTTTCGCCAGTCCAAAGAGCACGGCCATTTTTACCGCAACCAAAACGACAACGCCTGCGATCACCACCAAAATATGGGTGTACAGCACCCCCAGATTTAGCGCCATGCCGACTGAGATAAAAAACAGACCCAGCAACAACCCTTTAAAAGGATCGATGGCGATCTCCAGTTCATGGCGATATTCGCTTTCTGCCAGCAGCACACCTGCGATGAAGGTCCCGAGCGCCATTGATAAGCCTAACGCGTCCATAAACAACGCGGAACCGAGCACCAGCAGCAATGTGGCGGCGGTAAACACTTCACGAACGCCGGAACTGGCGATAAAACGAAACACCGGGCGTAATAAATAGCGTCCGCCAATCAACATGCCGGCAAACGCTAACACTTTTAATCCTACGTTGGCCCAGTCGAGATGCTCATCCGCTTTACCGGCAAGTAAGGGCACCAGCGCCAGCGCCGGGATCACCGCTAAATCCTGAAACAGGAGCACGGAGAATCCCAGTTGCCCCGACTCACTGCGGTTCATGCCTTTGTCACGCATTAATTGCAGCGCCATGGCAGTCGAGGACATGGCAAGGCCAATCCCGCCGACCAGGGCCGCCTGCCATGAAAAACGCGTAACCATTAATAATGCCGCCAGCACGCCTGCGCTTATTAATACCTGCGCCGCTCCAACGCCAAATATTGAGCGCCGTAATTGCCAAAGTTTCGCCGGGTTAAGCTCAAGCCCGATGATAAACATCAGGAACACTACGCCAAGCTCTGAGAAATGCAGAATCTCATCCACATCGCTAATAAAGCCCAGCCCCCACGGACCTATAGCAATTCCCGCCAGCAAATAGCCCAGAACCGCGCCTATCCCCAAACGCGCTGCCAGCGGCACGGTGACCACCGCCGCGAACAAAAACAGCACGCCCGCTAACAACATATCCGAACCTTCCACTATCGGCCTCCTGGAATGCGCGGCGATGCCAGCCATTCGCCATACGCTTTAGCTTGATTCTCCAGTTCCGCCATGGTCTGGCGACGGGCCCAGTAGACGATCATGGGCGACAGCCATTGCATGTGGCACATTGCGGCCGTCAATTCAAAAGGGCGCAGAATCTCATCAAGCGAGTAGCGATTAAGGCCGTCATCCCGATAGGCGCCTTCAGGTTCACCGGTCGTGATAACGCTACGCCAGTACTTTCCCGACAGTTGGTTCCCTCCAGGTCCACTGGCAAATCCGCGGCTTAGTACCCGGTCGAGCCATTCTTTTAATAATGCAGGGCAACTGTAGGTATAAAGCGGATGCTGAAACACGATGACATCATGCGCCAGCAGCAATTCCTGTTCGCAGGGAATATCGATAAAAAAATCAGGGTAGTGTGCATACAGATCGTGCACGGTAACATTTGCGAGTTGCGAAGCCGGCTTAAGCAGTACCCGGTTAGCCACCGAGTCCTGGGATTCCGGATGGGCATACAACAGCAAGACTTTCGCTGCGTCTGACATCATTCCCCTCCCGGGCGTAAAACAGTTTGGCTTCTGGCAAAAGCGCGCTGACGGACACGCGAATGCGCGCGCCGGCTATCACTTGCCGCCAGGCGCTGCCAGAATGATTTTGTGTATCGTCTTCTTTTTGGGCTACCATTGCGGCCCGGTGCGGCGAATCGCCAACACCTTACATTATCATAATGACAATTTAACATAGTCAGAACATACGGCGCTCTATGATTGTATTCTCCTCGTTGCAAATTCGTCGCGGTACACGCGTGCTGCTGGATAACGCCACCGCTACCATCAATCCTGGACAGAAAGTCGGGCTGGTGGGTAAAAACGGCTGCGGTAAATCCACCCTGCTGTCGCTATTAAAAGGCGAGATGACCGCCGACGGGGGGAGCTACACCTTTCCGGGCAACTGGCAACTGGCGTGGGTGAATCAGGAAACCCCTGCCCTCGCCGTGCCGGCGATTGAATACGTGATCGACGGCGATCGCGAATACCGCCAGTTTGAAGGCGAACTCAATGCGGCGAATGCCCGTGATGACGGCCATGCCATCGCTATCGCGCACGGCAAACTCGACGCCATTAACGCCTGGACCATACGCGCCCGCGCGGCCAGCCTGCTGCACGGTCTTGGTTTCAGTAACGAACAGCTTGAACGCCCCGTCAGCGACTTCTCCGGCGGCTGGCGTATGCGCCTCAACCTGGCCCAGGCACTTATTTGCCGTTCCGATTTACTGCTGCTCGACGAACCGACTAACCACCTGGATTTAGACGCGGTTATCTGGCTTGAAAAATGGCTGAAAAGCTATCAGGGAACGCTGATTTTGATTTCCCATGACCGCGATTTTCTCGATCCGGTGGTGGATAAAATTATTCATATCGAACAGCAGACGATGTACGAATACACCGGCAACTACAGCTCGTTCGAACGTCAACGCGCCACACGCCTTGCCCAACAACAGTCGATGTATGAAAGCCAACAGCAACGCGTGGCGCATCTGCAAAGTTTTGTTGACCGCTTCAAGGCTAAAGCCTCCAAAGCCAAACAGGCCCAGAGCCGCATCAAGATGCTGGAACGCATGGAGATGATTGCCCCGGCGCACGTTGATAACCCATTCCACTTTGCGTTTCGCGAGCCGGAAAGCCTGCCCAACCCGCTGCTGAAGATGGAGAAGGTCAGCGCTGGTTATGGCGATCGCATTATTCTCGACTCCATCAAGTTAAATCTGGTGCCCGGCTCGCGTATCGGTCTACTGGGGCGAAACGGTGCCGGTAAGTCCACGCTCATTAAGCTTCTGGCAGGCGAGTTAAACCCGGTCAGCGGCGAAATCGGCCTGGCGAAAGGCATCAAGCTGGGTTACTTCGCCCAGCATCAACTGGAGTTTTTACGGGCGGACGAATCGCCCATACAGCATCTGGCGCGCCTCGCCCCGCAGGAGCTTGAACAAAAGCTGCGCGACTATCTGGGCGGCTTTGGCTTCCAGGGTGATAAGGTCAGCGAGAATACCGAGCGTTTCTCCGGCGGTGAAAAAGCACGTCTGGTGCTGGCGCTGATTGTCTGGCAGCGCCCCAATTTGTTGCTGCTCGATGAACCGACCAACCACCTTGATCTCGATATGCGTCAGGCGTTAACCGAAGCGCTGATTGAATTCGAAGGCGCGCTGGTCGTGGTGTCGCATGACCGCCACCTGATTCGCTCCACTACTGACGATCTTTATCTGGTGCACGACGGCAAAGTCGAACCGTTTGACGGCGATCTGGAAGATTACCAGCAGTGGCTAACCGACGTGCAAAAGCAGGAAAACCAGGCGGATGAGCCGGCGAAAGACAACGCTAACAGCGCCCAGTCGCGTAAAGATCAGAAGCGCCGCGAGGCGGAGCTGCGTACGCTGACCCAACCGCTGCGTAAAGAAATTACTCGCCTCGAAAAGCAAATGGAAAAGCTTCAGCAGCAGTTGGCTGAGGTAGAAACGCAGCTTGGCGACAGCACCCTGTACGAACAAAGCCGCAAAGCCGACCTTACGGATTGCCTGCAACGCCAGGCCAAAACCAAATCCGATCTGGAGACCTGCGAAATGGCGTGGCTGGATGCTCATGAGCAGCTTGAAGCGCTGACCCAGGGCGACTAAGCATGGTTGTCCGGCAGAGCAGCGGTAACTGCTCTGCCCCACTTTCTTTCATTCAATATCGTTGCCGGTTAACGCAAATCACTAACGCACGTTGATCCTGTGTATGCCGCACAGATTCATCAACAAGTGACCCAACACCCGTTATAGTTGTGTTCGAAACTATTAATCTGACGTTGTGCTATGGCTGAAATTACTCCACTGGAATTAACCGATAACGAAGAGACGTCGCGCC
This sequence comes from Citrobacter freundii, assembly GCF_011077955.1. Taxonomy (GTDB): domain Bacteria; phylum Pseudomonadota; class Gammaproteobacteria; order Enterobacterales; family Enterobacteriaceae; genus Atlantibacter. The sequence continues at coordinate 417,458 of NZ_JAALBX010000003.1, read as the reverse complement.
ACTTTCGGCCAATGCCGGGCGCGCGCAATCCACATTTACAAACCATGCTACCGCGCCTGGTGCGGCGGCGGCTTCAGTTCACCCCGGTCTGGCAGCGCCTTGATACCCCCGATGGCGATTTTATCGATATCGCCTGGAGCGAAGATCCTGAAAAGGCGCGTCATAAACCCCGGCTGGTTGTTTTTCACGGTTTGGAAGGCAGCCTGCACAGCCCTTACGCCCACGGTCTGATTCAGGCGGCGAAAGCCCGTGGCTGGCTGGGTGTAGTGATGCATTTTCGCGGATGCAGTGGTGAACCGAATCGTATGCATCGCATTTACCACTCCGGTGAAACGGATGATGGCCACTTTTTTCTCGAATGGCTGGCTAACCAGTTCGGCGGGCAACCGACGGCGGCGGTGGGATTTTCTCTTGGCGGCAATATGCTGGCCTGCCTGCTTGCGAAATATCCGCAACTGCCGGTCAACGCAGCCGCTATTGTTTCAGCGCCGTTCAGGCTGGATCACTGCTGTAGCCACATCGAAAAAGGCTTTTCGCGCGTTTATCAGCATTACTTATTACGTCTGCTTAAAGCCAATGCGGCGCGCAAACTGACGGCCTGGCCCGGTACACTGCCGGTTGATTTAACCGCGCTTAAAAGTATTCGTCAGTTAAGGGAATTTGATGAGCTCATCACCGCGAAGGCACACGGTTTTGATGGCGCGATGGATTATTACCTGCGCTGTAGCGCGATGCCGCTGCTGCCGTCGATTACCCAGCCTACACTTATTATTCATGCGCAAGACGACCCGTTTATGGACAGCCACGTCATCCCGGACGTTTCGCAACTGCCGGCCAATATTGAGTATCAACTGACCGAATACGGCGGACATGTCGGCTTTGTGGGTGGGAGTGCCTTACGCCCGAAAATGTGGCTTGAAGCGCGCATTCCCGACTGGTTAACCCCTTACCTGGATAAACAATGATCATTCCCTGGCAATCCCTTGATCCTGAAACGCTTGAAAACATTATCGAAGCTTTTGTCTTGCGGGAAGGCACAGATTATGGTGAACATGAGCGTTCGTTCAGCGATAAAGTCTCGCAGGTGAAACACCAACTGGAGCGCGGCGATGCCGTTCTGGTGTGGTCCGAACTGCATGAAACCGTCAATATCATGCCGCGCGATCAGTTTCGGGGTTAAGCTTGCCCGGCGCGTTGAACGCTTACATTTCGCTGCTAACCAGGGAGTTGTTCCGCTATGTCTGCCCACCATCCGATTATCGCCGTAACAGGCTCCAGCGGAGCCGGAACCACCACGACAAGCCTCGCGTTTCGCAAAATCTTCGCGCAGCTCAATCTGCATGCCGCCGAAGTGGAAGGCGACAGCTTTCATCGCTATACCCGCCCTGAAATGGATATGGCTATTCGTAAAGCGCGCGATGTGGGCCGACATATCAGCTACTTTGGGCCGGAAGCTAACGATTTTGGTTTACTGGAGCAGACGTTCCATCAGTATGGCCAGACCGGCACCGGGGAATCGCGGAAATATCTGCATACCTATGACGAAGCCGTACCGTGGAATCAGGTGCCAGGTACCTTTACGCCGTGGCAACCGCTGCCTGAGCCCACCGACATTCTGTTCTATGAAGGGTTGCACGGCGGCGTGGTAACGCCCCAGCACGATGTCGCACAGCATGTGGATTTACTGGTCGGCGTGGTCCCCATCGTCAACCTTGAATGGATCCAGAAGCTTATTCGGGATACCGGCGAACGCGGTCATTCGCGTGAGGCGGTAATGGATTCCGTGGTGCGCTCGATGGAGGACTACATTAACTTCATCACGCCGCAATTTTCCCGCACGCACATCAACTTCCAACGCGTTCCCACCGTTGATACCTCGAACCCCTTTGCGGCAAAAGCGATCCCCTCGCTTGATGAAAGCTTTGTGGTTATCCATTTCAGGAACCTGGAGGGCATTGATTTCCCCTGGCTGCTGGCCATGCTGCAGGGCTCATTCATTTCCCACATCAATACATTGGTGGTGCCGGGCGGGAAAATGGGGCTGGCAATGGAGTTAATTATGCTGCCGCTGGTGCAGCGACTGATGGAAGGGCGAAAAATTTAAGGCGGCAGCGCCGCCTTATGAAGCGTAGGATTTAGCCTTCAATCACTTCGTAGGAGTGGGTAACGTTAACGGCCTTTTCCAGCATCAGGGCGACGGAGCAGTATTTTTCTGCAGACAGATCCACCGCGCGCGCGACCGCCGCGTCTTTCAACGCTTTGCCAGTGACAATGAAATGCAGGTTGATATGGGTGAAGTAGCGCGGCGCCTCTTCGCGACGCTCCGAGGTCAGCTTGACCTCGCAGTCGGTAATGTCATAACGGCCTTTTTGAAGGATCGACACCACATCAATCGCGCTGCAACCGCCCGCCGCCATCAGCACCATTTCCATCGGGCTGGGGGCTTTGTCACCGGAGTTGCCGTCCATTAAAATCTGGTGTCCGGAAGCTGACTCACCCAGAAAAGTTAACCCCTCCACCCACTTTACTCTTGCCTGCATTTTCGTTACTCCAGTGTTTCTAAATTAGTCACAGATTACGCGGCTGTAACAAAACGCGCAACGGATGAGAGCCACGTCAAGCTGAAACGAGACAATAGGAGACACTCACGTAAAGCTATGCTAAAACTGTCAGAATGCTACAGCGATACATTGATGTGATGCATGTAAGCATAGGACCACACCTATTACAGGCCACAGGACGTTAATGGCCTCCTTCTCCGGCCTGGAGAAGAGACGATTGCAAAAACCCAGAGGGGTATTGTTGCTCTCTGGAGTCAGCTTAAAACAGAGGATAACCGCGCATGGTGCTTGGCAAACCGCAAACAGACCCGACTCTCGAATGGTTCTTGTCTCATTGCCATATTCATAAGTACCCATCGAAGAGCACGCTGATTCACCAGGGTGAAAAGGCGGAAACGTTGTATTACATCGTTAAAGGCTCCGTGGCAGTGCTGATTAAAGATGAAGAGGGCAAGGAAATGATCCTCTCTTATCTTAATCAGGGCGATTTCATCGGCGAACTGGGATTGTTCGAAGAAGGTCAAGAACGCAGTGCATGGGTTCGCGCCAAAACGGCGTGTGAAGTGGCAGAAATCTCTTATAAAAAATTCCGTCAGCTGATTCAGGTCAACCCTGACATCCTGATGCGTCTTTCTTCGCAGATGGCCCGTCGTCTGCAAGTCACATCAGAGAAAGTGGGCAACCTCGCCTTCCTTGATGTAACTGGACGTATCGCACAAACCCTGCTCAACCTGGCTAAACAGCCAGATGCGATGACGCACCCGGATGGTATGCAGATCAAAATTACGCGTCAGGAAATCGGTCAGATTGTTGGCTGCTCCCGCGAAACCGTTGGCCGCATTTTGAAAATGCTGGAAGATCAAAATCTGATCTCCGCCCACGGTAAAACCATTGTGGTTTACGGAACCCGCTAAGCATCAAAAACGGCGTGGCAACACGCCGTTTTATCTGAACTCACCCATGTGGCGACGTCTGATCTACCACCCGGAAATAAACTACGCACTTCGTCAAACCACGGTGCTGTGTTTACCTGTGGCAGTGGGTCTGATTGCCGGTCATCTTCAGCACGGTTTATTGTTTTCACTCGTTCCTGCCTGCTGCAACATTGCCGGGCTGGATACGCCGCATAAGCGCTTTTTCAAACGCCTGATTATCGGCGGAACGCTGTTTGCCCTGAGCAGCCTCACGGTGCAATTCCTGTTATTTACGTCAGTGCCTTTGCCGCTGGTGTTATCCGGGTTGGCGTTGATATTAGGCGTGACGGCGGAAATCAGTCCGCTCCATGCCCGTTTGCTGCCCGCCTCCCTGATCGCCGCGATATTCACGCTAAGCCTGGTCGGCAACATGCCGATATGGGAACCCCTGCTGCTGTATGCGCTCGGCACCTTATGGTACGGACTCTTTAACTGGTTCTGGTTTTGGCTGTGGCGCGAGCAGCCGCTGCGCGAAACGCTGAGCCTGCTCTACCGACAACTGGGGGATTATTGCGAGGCTAAATACAGTCTGTTGACCCAGCATACCGATCCGCAAAAGGCGTTGCCGCCGTTACTGGCGCGCCAGCAAAAAACCGTCGATTTAATCACGCAGTGTTATCAACAACTGCATATGCTGTCGACGGGTCATCATCACGGGTATAAGCGCTTATTACGCACCTTCCAGATAGCGCTCGATTTGCAGGAACATATATCCGTCAGCCTGCATCAGCCAGAAGAAGTACAAAAGCTGGTGCGCGAAAGCCATGCCGAAGCGGTGATCCGCTGGAACGCCCAAACGGTCGCGGCACGTCTACGCGAGCGCGCCGACGACATTCTGTATCACCGCTATCCCAAACGTTTCGATATGGACCGGGAAATCGGCGCGCTGGAAAAAATCGCCCGCCAGCATCCGGAGAACCCGGTAGGCCAGTTCTGTGAATTCCATTTCAGCCGTATCGCGAAAGTATTAAAAAGCCAGCGCCCGTTGTACTCGCGGGATCTCATGGAAGATAAACAGCGTCGCTTGCCAGTATTACGGGCGCTGAAAAGTTATCTGTCGTTGCGATCAATTGCCCTGCGCAACGCCGCCCGTATTGCCGTAATGCTGAGTATCGCAAGTCTGGTGGGCAGCGCGCTGCATTTGCCCAAACCTTACTGGATATTAATGACCGTAATGTTCGTGACCCAGAACGGGTATGGCGCCACGCGGGTACGAATCTTACACCGTGCCGGCGGCACCATGGCGGGGCTGATTATTGCGGGTATGACGCTGCACTACCACATTGCGGATGGCTACACGCTGCTGGCGATGTTGGTTATCACGCTGGTGAGCTATCTTTTTATCCGCAAAAATTACGGCTGGGCGACTATCGGCTTTACCGTGACGGGGGTGTATACCCTGCAACTGCTGTCGCTCAGCGGCGAACAATTCATTCTGCCGCGCCTTATTGATACGCTGATTGGTTGCCTGATTGCATTCGGCGGTATGGTCTGGCTGTGGCCGCAGTGGCAAAGCGGCCTGCTGCGTAAAAACGCCCACGACGCCCTTGAGGCTGACCAGAAAGCCATCCGGTTAATCCTCAGCGACGATCCGCAACCCACGCCGCTTGCCTGGCAGCGAATGCTGGTGAATCAGGCGCACAATGCCTTATATAACTCGTTGAATCAGGCGATGCAGGAGCCGGGATTTAACTCCCACTACCTGGAAGAAATGAAATTATGGGTGACTCACAGCCAGTTTATCGTGGAACATATTAACGCCATCACGACCATGGCGCGGGAACATACCATGTTGACGCCCGCGCTGGCGCAGCGCTATCTGCAATCCTGCGAAATCGCGCTCCAGCGTTGCCAGCAGCGGCTTGAATATGACGAACCCGGGGAAACAAAAGACGCGATAATCCTGGATATGCCGGAAGCCATGTCCGAGGGGCCGTTAAGCGTGCTGGAACAACATCTGCAGCGCATTATCGGCCACCTCGACACCATGCATACCATTTCGTCGGTAGCATGGCGTCAGCGGCCTCATCATGGCATCTGGCGGAGCCGCCGACTGAGATCGGCGCCTGCGGTTAACGACTAACGCGCGCGACGGCCTGCGCAAACCGCGCCATGCCCTCGTCGATGTCGGCCGCATCCACCACCAGAGACGGCGCAAAACGCATTACATCCGGACCCGCATTCAGCACCATCACGCCCGCCTCTGCCGCCGCATATAAAAACTCACGGGCACGGCCTTTGAACGCGGGCTTCAGCTCAGCGCCAATTAGTAGCCCCATGCCGCGGATCTCGCTAAACACATCATATTGCGCGTCGATCTGCTGTAAGTGTTTAACGAACTGAGCGCGTTTTTCCTTCACGCCGCCGAGGACGTCCGGTGTATTGATGATATCAAACGCCGCTCCGGCGACCGCGCAAGCCAGCGGATTGCCGCCGTAGGTAGAACCGTGGGAACCGACATGAAACGCCGAGGCGATATCTTTTGTCGTCAGCATCGCGCTCACCGGAAAACCGCCGCCTAGCGCCTTGGCGCTGGTGAGAATATCCGGCGTGACGCCATAGTGCATATACGCGAACAGATCCCCGGTACGGCCCATGCCGCACTGCACTTCATCAAATACCAACAGCGCCTGATGCTTATCGCACAGCGCACGCAATCCCTGTAAGAACGCCGGCGTTGCCGCCGTTACGCCGCCTTCGCCCTGAATCGGCTCTACCACAATAGCGCATGTGTGATCATCAATGACCGCTTCCACCGCATGCAAATCATTAAACGGCACATGGATGATGTCTGCGGGCTTAGGGCCAAACCCATCGGAATATTTCGGCTGCCCACCCACTGAAACGGTAAACAGCGAACGGCCATGAAACGCGTTATGGAAAGCGATAATTTTGGATTTATAAGGGCTATGGCGAGTCGATGCGTAATAACGCGCCAGCTTAAAGGCGGTTTCATTGGCTTCAGTACCGGAGTTCATAAACAGCACGCGCTCGGCAAAGGTAGCGTCAATGATTTTGCGGCCCAGGCGCAGCGCCGGTTCGTTAGTGAACACATTACTGGTGTGCCAGAGGGTTTCGCCCTGCGTCTTTAGCGCGTCCACCAGCGCCGGATGGCAGTGCCCCAGCGCCGTGACGGCAATCCCGCCCGCAAAATCAACGTACTCTTTCCCCTGCTGATCCCACACGCGACTGCCTTTCCCTTTTACCGGGATAAAGTCAGCCGGTGCGTAGATTGGCAGGATAACGTCGTCAAATGTCGCCCGGGTAACTGCGCTCTGTTCATGTGCCATCTTACGCCCATCCATTTATGCAGAATTAAATTGAAAATATAATCACAAAATATGCATAAAAAATCACTAGATGGCAATCAAAAATCAGCGTTGAAGAAAGTTGGCCAGTAGCGCATGGCCCTGCTCACTAAGGATGCTTTCCGGATGAAACTGCACGCCTTCCAGATCCCACTCGCGGTGGCGTATGCCCATAATTTCATTATCAGCGCTCCAGGCGGTGACCTCGAAGGCGTCCGGCAGGGTTGTTGGGTCAATGAGCAGAGAATGGTAGCGCGTTACGGTCAGCGGATCAGGAAGGCCTGCAAACACGCCGCTACCGTTATGACGAATCGCTGAGGTTTTGCCGTGCATAACCCGCCCGGCGCGAACGATCCGCGCGCCAAACGCCTGCCCAATAGTCTGATGACCAAGGCAGACGCCGAGGATCGGCAACTTACCGGCATAATGACGAATGACCTCAAGCGAGATCCCGGCTTCAGTTGGCGTGCAAGGGCCAGGAGAGATGACAATTTTTTGCGGGGAGAGCCTGGCGATGTCGGTAAGCGTGATTTCATCATTACGCTTAACCGACACCTCAGCGCCAAGTTCGCAGAAATACTGATACAGGTTCCAGGTGAACGAATCGTAGTTATCAATCAGCAGTAACATGGCGGCTCCGGTAAAATCGAACCGCGCTATTCTACTCACTTTCCCGGGCTTCACTCACCACTTTGCTGAAGATAGTCATAAGCGGTGTCAGATCGCCCATCGCCCCCGCCTGATTCGCCTCGCGCCAGAATTGAGCGTCGATACCGCGCCAGTCGAGGCAAAAGCCGGCATGAATAGCCAGTTGCTCGAAGAAAATACGCTGGCTCAAACCGGAACCCAGGCGAAACGGATGCAGCACATTGATTTCACAATAGTAATGCGCCAGACGCTGGGTAAACTCCGATGCATCAAGCCCCGCCAGATACCCTTCATCCTCTAAATCCTGAAACAGGGCGTTGCCCTCTTTTTCGATATAACCGAAATGGCAAAACCGCGTATCCCCCTGGTAGATATCCACTTCCCGTAATTCCCCCGCCCAGTCGAAAACGTCCTGGAAGAGGTGACGGTGGATAGCGCATAAATGCGGTAATCCACGTGGGATTGGGCCAAGGGGCATGGTCGCCGCACGCAGTGCAATAAACTCCAGCATCGCGGCATCAAGACGTTGCGCCTGTCGAATGTTAAGACGGTTTTTTAACACGTCCAGGCCCGCATAAAGATAGGGGTCGCGCCCATCACCGAATTTATCGCTCATAGTGCCCCCTGACTTCCTGAAGGCGTTGCTCGGCTTCGTCTGCGCTCAACTCAACTAACGGGATATCGCGGTCTTCAAGACGCAGGCTCGCCTGAAAGTTAATGTTTCGCTTCTGCTCCCAGAGTCGGGATTTCTGTTTATCGGTGAGTTTTTTAGACATAGCGCCTCCCTGATCGTTTCCCATTTGCCACAAGTATAAGCATCAAACGGGAGACACGCCGGGAGGCAAGCGACGCGAGTTAAGCGAACCCGCGTAAAGACGCGTTACGGCAGGACTTTTGCAGAAAGGATAACTATCGGTTTTGACGGCACATTTTGGTATGGACCTACATCGTGAGTCTGGGCCTGGGCGATTTTATCGACCACATCCATCCCTTTCACAACTTTACCAAATACGGCGTACCCGAAATCACGCTGCCCGTGATCGAGGAAGGCATTATCCGCCACATTAAGAAAGAACTGGCTGGTGGCGCTGTCTTTATCGGCGGTACGCGCCATAGAGATGGTGCCGCGCGTGTTACGCAGGCCGTTATCTGCCTCGTTTTTGATAGGCGGATTGGCTTTTTTCTGCTGCATATCGGCAGTAAAACCGCCGCCCTGAACCATAAAGCCCGGGATGACGCGATGGAAAATGGTGTTGTTGTAATAACCGCTATTGACGTAATCAACGAAGTTTTTCGAAGAGATCGGTGCCTTCTGGCTATTTAACTCCAGTTCGATATTTCCGGCAGATGTCGTCAGCATGACGCGAGGATCGCCTTTCGCGGCCAACGCGGCGGGAGAGAGAGCGGAAAGAGCGAACACAGCAGCGACCGCCGCCAGAGTTGATTTGAGCATGAAGCATTCCTTTCGAAAACTGGGTTAAAAGCGAGTGATTGATTCTAAAGATGCTTATCAGATCGTGCCAGAGATTTACCTGGTTTTACGATGCACGGCTAGCATCCCGGAATATTGATTGCGGTAAAGAGATTACAATTGTGATCTATCTCACATCAATTTGTTGGTTGCGCTGCAAATAAAAATAAGAATGTTTATATGCGTCACACAAACGCTTAAACTGCACGCGTCTTAAACCCCGTCAAGGCGCTTTGCCTTTCTTCTCACAGGATCTTCATGACTAACAGCAATCGCATCAAGCTCACATGGATCAGTTACTTTTCCTACGCCCTGACCGGCGCGTTAGTAATTGTTACCGGCATGGTAATGGGCAATATCGCCGACTACTTCGGCCTGCCGGTTTCCAGCATGAGCAGTACTTTCACCTTCCTGAACGCCGGTATTTTAATTTCTATTTTCCTGAATGCCTGGCTTATGGAAATCGTGCCGCTGAAAACCCAACTGCGCTTTGGCTTTGTGATGATGGTGCTCGCCGTGGCAGGGCTTATGCTCAGTCACAGTCTGGCGCTGTTTTCCGCCTGCATGTTCGTACTGGGAGTGGTGAGCGGCATTACCATGTCTATCGGCACGTTCCTTGTCACTCAACTGTACGAAGGGCGTCAACGCGGTTCGCGTCTGCTGTTTACCGACTCCTTTTTCAGCATGGCGGGTATGATTTTCCCGATGCTGGCTGCCTGGCTGCTGGCACGGAGTATTGAATGGTATTGGGTTTATGCCTGTATCGGACTGGTATACGTTGCCATTTTCATCCTCTCTTTCGGCTGCGAATTCCCGGCGCTGGGCAAGCATGCTAAACAGAGCGCTACGCCTGTTGAGAAAGAAAAATGGGGAATTGGCGTGCTGTTCCTGTCCATTGCGGCGCTGTGCTATATCCTCGGCCAACTGGGCTTTATTTCCTGGGTGCCGGAATACGCCAGAAGCCTGGGCATGAGCCTGAACGACGCCGGTAAGCTGGTGAGCGATTTCTGGATGTCTTATATGTTCGGCATGTGGGCGTTCAGCGTTATCCTGCGCTTTTTCGATTTGCAGCGCATTCTGACGGTACTGGCGGGCGTGGCTACGGTCTTAATGTATGGCTTTATCGCCGGCAAACCGGAGCATATGGTCTGGTTTATTTTAACGCTGGGCTTTTTCTCAAGCGCGATTTATACCTCAATCATCACGCTCGGCTCTCAGCAAACCAAAGTGCCGTCGCCGAAACTGGTCAACTTTGTTCTGACCTGCGGCACTATCGGCACCATGCTGACCTTCGTGGTTACCGGGCCTATCGTCGCCCATAGCGGACCGCAGGCGGCGCTGAATACCGCCAACGGCTTGTACGCTGTGGTGTTTGTGATGTGCTTTATTTTAGGCTTCGTGACTCGCCATCGTCGCCACGGCGCGACATCCGCAGCGCAGTAATGCCTCACGCGCCCTTTATTTCGCTAAAGGGCGCGTAAAATAAATCTCCTCGCCGCCGTTATCCATCTGTACCCAGGTTTGTGAAAGTTGCGTCGTCGCAATGACTTTCCCGTGGCGCACCGACCACCGTACCGGCACCTGCCGCCTCACCGCCTCAAAACCGTTCTCCGCCGGTAGAATAATCATATTGGCCGGATTACCCTCCTCAATGCCGTACTCTGCAATCCCAAGCGTTCTGGCGCTGTTATGGGTAATTAAATCCAGGCTCTGGTTAATCTGTTCATACCCCATCATCTGACAAACGTGCAGCCCCATATGAAGTACCTGAAGCATATTGCCGGTACCCAGCGGATACCAGGGGTCAAACACATCGTCATGCCCGAAACAGACGTTGATATTCGCCGCCAGTAACTCCTTCACCCGCGTGATACCACGCCGCTTCGGATAATCATCAAACCGCCCCTGTAAATGAATATTCACCAGCGGATTGGCGACAAAGTTAATCCCGGAAAGCGTGAGCAGACGGAACAGTCGCGAGGTATACGCCCCGTTATAGCTGTGCATAGCGGTGGTATGGCTTGCGGTAACGCGTGGGCCGATATTCTCTTTAAGCGCCAGCGCCGCCACCGTTTCAAGAAAGCGCGACTGCTCGTCGTCGATTTCATCACAGTGAATGTCCAGTGGCCGGTTATATTTCTTCGCCAGCGCGAAAGCGATGTTCAGCGACTCAACGCCGTATTCGCGGGTAAATTCAAAATGCGGGATCGCCCCCACCACATCCGCGCCGAGTTTCAACGCTTCTTCCAGCAGCGCTTCGCCGTTGGGATAAGAGAGGATCCCCTCCTGGGGAAACGCCACCAGTTGCAACTCCATCCAGGGCGCGACCTCTTTTTTCACCTCCAGCAGCGCCTTTAACGCCGTGAGCGTAGGGTCAGACACATCGACATGTGTACGCACATACTGAATACCCTGCGCCATTTGCCACTTCAGGGTTTGCCAGGCGCGTGCTTTAACATCCTCATGCGTCAGCATCGCCTTACGCTCAGCCCAGCGCTCAATGCCTTCAAAAAGAGTGCCCGAGAGATTCCAGGCAGGCTCGCCCGCAGTCTGGGTGGTGTCCAGATGAATATGCGGTTCAATAAAAGGCGCTATCGCTAAACCGCCCCGCGCGTTAAGCACATCCAGACTACTGTGCGTGCCGTTTTCCATTGGTGTGATGGCCCCAAAGCGCCCCTTATCAATGGCGATTTGCCATAACCCTTCCCGACCGGAAAGCCGCACATTCTGGATTAACCATAAAGATGTTGAAGACATACTCCCTCCGCTGTAGGCGCTTTTTTTAGAGTGATACCACATTCCACCTCACCTCCGCGAAATTTGTTTAAAAAGCGTGCAGAAATGAAACCTGAATCATTTCCGCCACTTAGAAAAACCTACAAAAATCAAGGATATACCCATTAAGGGGTATATGGGGCAGAAATTGATCTACATCAATAAGGGCGAATGCTGAATCGTTAAGGTAGGCGGTAATAGAATAGAATTCGAGGCAAAAATGAGCAAAGTCAAACTGGCTATAATCGGTAATGGGATGGTAGGCCATCGCTTTATTGAGGATCTCCTCGATAAAGCTGACGCCAGCCAGTTCGACATTACCGTATTTTGTGAAGAACCACGTATCGCCTACGATCGTGTTCACCTCTCCTCTTACTTCTCCCACCACACCGCTGAAGAGCTCTCTTTAGTGCGTGAAGGTTATTATGAGAAGCACGGCGTAAAAGTGCTGATGGGCGAACGCGCCATCACCATTAACCGCCAGGAAAAAGTGATCCACTCAAGCGCCGGGCGTACCGTTTATTACGACAAATTGATCATGGCGACCGGTTCCTACCCGTGGATCCCGCCTATCAAAGGGTCTGATACCCAGGATTGCTTCGTCTATCGCACCATTGAAGATCTCAACGCCATCGAATCCTGCGCCCGTCGCAGCAAACGCGGCGCGGTCGTCGGCGGCGGCCTGTTGGGTCTGGAAGCGGCAGGCGCGCTGAAAAACTTAGGCGTTGAAACCCACGTTATCGAATTTGCGCCCATGCTGATGGCAGAACAGCTCGATCAGATGGGTGGCGAACAGCTGCGCAAGAAAATCGAAAGCCTGGGCGTGAAAGTACACACCAGCAAAAACACCCAAGAGATCGTTCAGACCGGTAAAAACGCCCGTAAAACCATGCGTTTTGCCGACGGTACGGATCTTGAAGTCGATTTTATCGTGTTCTCTACCGGTATTCGCCCGCGCGACAAGCTGGCGACCCAATGCGGTCTGGCTGTTGCCCAACGCGGCGGTATTGTTATCAACGACAAGTGCCAGACCTCGGACCCGGACATTTACGCTATCGGCGAATGCGCCAGCTGGCACAACCGTGTGTATGGTCTGGTAGCGCCTGGCTACAAAATGGCCCAGGTGGCGGTCGACCATATCCTCGGCAACACCAACGCCTTTGAAGGCGCCGATCTTAGCGCCAAGTTAAAACTGCTGGGCGTAGATGTGGGCGGTATCGGTGATGCCCATGGCCGTACCCCGAAATCCCGCAGCTATGTATTCCTGGACGAGAGCAAAGAAGTTTATAAACGCCTTATCGTCAGCGAAGACAACAAAACCCTACTGGGCGCGGTACTGGTGGGCGACACCAGCGATTACGGCAACCTGTTGCAACTGGTGCTGAACAAAATCGAACTCCCGGAAAACCCGGACGCATTGATTCTCCCGTCGCACGCAAGCCAGGGTAAACCGGCTATCGGCGTGGATAAACTGCCGGACAGCGCGCAAATTTGCTCCTGCTTTGACGTCACCAAAGGCATGCTGATTTCCGCCATCAACAAAGGCTGCCATACCGTTGCGGCGCTGAAAGCGGAAACCAAAGCCGGTACCGGCTGCGGCGGTTGTATCCCGCTGGTCACTCAGGTGCTGAATGCCGAGCTTGCAAAACAGGGCATCGAAGTAAGCCACAATTTGTGTGAACACTTCGCGTTCTCCCGTCAGGAGCTGTATCACCTGATCCGCGTGGAAGGCATCAAAACCTTTGACGAACTGCTGGCGAAATACGGCAAAGGCTACGGCTGTGAAGTGTGTAAACCGACCGTGGGCTCACTGCTGGCATCGTGCTGGAACGAATACATCCTGAAACCGAAGCACACCCCGCTTCAGGACACGAACGATAACTTCCTCGCGAACATCCAGAAAGACGGTACTTACTCCGTTATCCCTCGTTCCGCCGGTGGTGAAATCACCCCGGAAGGGCTGATGGAAGTTGGTCGTATCGCCCGCGAATTTAACCTGTACACCAAAATTACCGGCTCTCAGCGTATCGGCCTGTTCGGCGCGCAGAAAGACGACCTGCCGGAAATCTGGCGTCAGTTGATTGAAGCAGGCTTCGAAACTGGTCATGCCTACGCCAAAGCACTGCGTATGGCTAAAACCTGCGTAGGCAGCACCTGGTGCCGTTATGGCGTGGGCGATAGCGTGGGCTTCGGCGTTGAGCTGGAAAACCGCTACAAAGGCATCCGCACCCCGCACAAAATGAAGTTTGGCGTCTCCGGTTGTACGCGCGAGTGCGCCGAAGCGCAGGGTAAAGACGTAGGTATTATCGCCACCGAAAAAGGCTGGAACCTGTATGTTTGCGGTAACGGCGGCATGAAACCGCGTCACGCAGACCTGCTGGCTGCGGACCTCGATCGCGATACGCTGGTGCGTTATCTGGACCGTTTCATGATGTTCTACATCCGCACCGCCGACAAACTGACCCGTACCGCTCCGTGGCTGGATAACATGGAAGGCGGCATCGAATATCTGAAGAGCGTCATCATTGACGACAAGCTGGGCCTTAACGCGCAGCTCGAAGCGGAAATGGCCCGCCTGCGCGACGCAGTGGTCTGCGAATGGACGGAAACGGTAAACGATCCGGCCGCTCAGGTTCGCTTCCAGCACTTTATCAACAGCCCGCTGCGCGACCCGAATGTGCAGATCGTTCCCGAACGTCAACAGCATCGTCCGGCCACGCCGTATGAACGTATCCCGGTCACCTTTGTGGAGGAGGAAACCGTATGAGCCAGTGGATTAACATCTGCCCGATCGACAAGATCCTGCCCGCAACCGGCGTCTGCGCCCTGCTAAACGATAAGCAAGTCGCGGTATTTCGGCCTTATGAGTCTGATGACGTTTATGCCATCAGCAATATCGACCCGTTCTTCGAGGCAAGCGTACTGTCGCGCGGGCTTATCGTCGAACATCAGGGTGAGTTGTGGGTGGCAAGCCCGCTCAAGAAACAGCGCTTCCGCCTGCGCGATGGGTTGTGCATGGAGGACGAAAGTCACTCCGTTGCCCACTATGAAGCCCGCGTTAAAGACGGGCAGGTGCAGTTGAAATCGTAATGCCCCAGGGCGAGGTTCCTCCTCGCCCTTCTTGTAAATTTTTTCCGTCCACGGCCGCGTTAATCGCAAAGCGGTGCGGTATACGGTGGACGTTTTGCGTCACGTATCGCGATAAAAACAGACCGGAAACCATTCCGGCCGCGAATACCAGCGCAGTTAATTTTAAATTTTTCAATCTATTAGGATAACAACCATGTTTACAGACACGATTAATAAATGCGCGGCGAATGCCGCACGTATTGCCCGTCTCTCTTCCGATAACCCATTAGGATTTTGGATAAGCTCCGCCATGGCGGGCGCTTATGTCGGTCTTGGGATTATTTTGATTTTCACGCTCGGTAATCTGCTCGATCCGTCGGTACGTCCGCTGGTGATGGGCGCCACTTTCGGCATCGCGTTAACGCTTGTCATCATCGCAGGCTCCGAACTGTTTACCGGTCATACCATGTTCCTGACCCTGGGCGTGAAAGCAGGCACCATCAGCCACGGTCAGATGTGGGCTATTCTGCCGCAAACCTGGCTCGGCAACCTGGTGGGTTCCGTGTTCGTGGCGTTGCTGTATAGCTGGGGCGGCGGTAGTCTGCTGCCGGTCGATACCAGTCTGGTGCACACCGTGGCGCTGGCGAAGACATCCGCGCCTGCGATGGTGTTGTTCTTTAAAGGCGCGCTGTGTAACTGGCTGGTTTGTCTCGCTATTTGGATGGCAATCCGTACCGAAGGCGCGGCGAAATTCCTGGCTATCTGGTGGTGTCTGCTGGCGTTTATCGCTTCTGGCTACGAACACTCCATCGCCAACATGACGCTGTTCGCCCTCTCCTGGTTCGGCCATCACAGCGAGGCGTACACGCTTTCCGGCATTGGTCATAACCTGTTGTGGGTAACGCTCGGCAATACCTTCTCCGGCATGGTGTTTATGGGGTTAGGTTACTGGTATGCTACGCCAAAAGCGGAGCGTCCGACTCCCGCAAACATCGCAACCGTTGCGGCGAAAGCCAGCCACTAAGAGGTCATGTCGTGGATCACCTGCCCATATTTTGTCAGTTAAAACAGCGCCCCTGCTTATTAGTCGGCGGCGGAGACGTAGCAGAACGCAAAGCGCGCCTGCTGATGGAGGCAGGTGCCAGGGTGACGGTGAATGCGCTGGCGTTTACCCCGCAGTTTCAGGCCTGGCAAGACGAGGGGGAATTAACCCTCGTTACCGGTCCGTTTGACGCCAGTCTGATGGACGACTGCTGGCTGGTGATCGCCGCCACCAACGACGACGCGGTTAACGAACGCGTCAGCGCCGCCGCTGAAGCGCGCCGAATCTTCTGTAATGTGGTGGATGCGCCGCAGCAGGCAAGCTTTATCATGCCATCGATTATCGACCGCTCTCCGTTGATGGTGGCGGTTTCTTCCGGCGGCACCTCGCCTGTCCTTGCGCGTTTACTGCGTGAAAAACTCGAATCTCTGTTGCCTCAGCATCTGGGGCAAATCGCCCACTACGCCGGTAAACTGCGTCGCCGCGTGAAGGACACCTTCAGCAGCATGAGCGAACGCCGTCGTTTCTGGGAAAAACTGTTTGTGAACGATCGGCTGGCTCAATCACTGGCTAATCAGGATGCGCCAAACGTCGCCGCCATCACCGAAACGTTATTCACCGAACCGCTGGATAATCGTGGTGAAGTGGTGCTGGTGGGCGCGGGACCTGGCGATCCGGGTCTGCTTACCCTCAAAGGGCTGCAACAAATTCAGCAGGCGGATATTGTGGTGTATGACCGCCTGGTGTCCGACGAGATTATGAATCTGGTGCGCCGCGACGCCGACCGGGTGTTTGTCGGTAAGCGCGCCGGTTATCACTGCGTACCTCAGGAAGAAATTAATCAGATCCTGCTTCGTGAAGCGCAACGCGGTAAACGCGTGGTGCGCCTTAAAGGCGGCGATCCGTTTATTTTCGGACGTGGCGGCGAAGAACTGGAAACGCTGTGTGGGGCCGGTATTCCCTTCTCGGTCGTTCCCGGTATTACGGCCGCCTCCGGCTGTTCCGCCTACGCAGGTATTCCGCTGACCCATCGCGATTACGCCCAAAGCGTACGGCTAATCACCGGTCATCTCAAAACCGGCGGTGAGCTTGACTGGCATAACCTGGCGGCGGAGAAACAAACCCTGGTGTTTTACATGGGTCTCAACCAGGCCGCGACCATCCAGCAAAAACTGTTGGAACATGGTATGGATGAGACAATGCCGGTCGCCCTGGTGGAAAACGGCACCAGCGTTAAACAGCGGGTTGTCGACGGTACGCTTGCAAATCTTGGCGCGCTCGCCGAACAGGTGCAAAGCCCCAGCCTGATTTTTGTCGGTCACGTTGTCGCGCTGCGCGATAAACTCCGCTGGTTCTAACTATGTCGGGCAGGCCGCTGGCCTGCCTGCGCCTCATCGTCATTCCTCGCTTTTGAAGCAGCCTCACCGACTTAAAATTTTTATTCCTTTAAATTCAATAAATTAATCATAGATATCGCCACCTTACGCACACGTTTGGCGTTTTTGTGATCTATCTCGCCAATACAATTCATCATATGTTGTTATATTCATTATGCGTCATCTCATAATGAAAACAGCAAAATGATTTCTCTCGATCCCCCTTCAGAATCGTGCGGCAATCTGCTGCCTTCATTCAGACGCACTGAACCCTACAACTCCATTTGATAATTAAAAAGGTAACGATATGGAAGGCCAGGAACTCCAACGCAAGCTCGGCTTTTGGGCCGTGCTGGCCATTTCCGTCGGAACGACCGTCGGTTCCGGTATTTTCGTTTCGGTTGGTGAAGTAGCAAAAGCGGCAGGTTCTCCGTGGCTCACGGTGCTTGCTTTCGTGATTGGCGGGCTGATTGTTATCCCGCAGATGTGTGTATACGCGGAGCTTTCCACCGCGTATCCGGAAAACGGCGCAGACTATGTCTATCTGAAAAACGCCGGTAGTCGCCCGCTGGCGTTTCTGTCAGGTTGGGCCAGTTTTTGGGCCAACGATGCGCCGTCGTTGTCTATTATGGCGCTCGCGATTGTCAGCAATCTTGGTTTTCTGATCCCCATCGATCCCTTCACCGGGAAATTCGTCGCAACAGGTCTGATACTGGCGTTTATGCTGCTCCACCTGCGTTCAGTAGAAGGCGGCGCCACCTTCCAGACGCTTATCACCATCGCCAAAATTATTCCCTTCGCTATTGTTATCGGCATCGGTGTGTTCTGGCTTAAAGGCGATAACTTTAGCGCGCCGGCGAGTACGACCACCAGCGCGGCGGCAGGCATTATGGCGTTGCTGGCCGGGATCTCCGCCACCAGTTGGTCCTATACCGGTATGGCCTCAATTTGCTATATGACCGGTGAAATCAAAAACCCCGGCAAAACCATGCCACGCGCGCTGATAGGCTCCTGCTTACTGGTGCTGGTGCTCTATTCACTGCTGGCGCTGGTGATTACCGGGCTGATGCCTTTCGACAAACTCGCCAACTCTGAAACGCCGATTTCCGACGCGCTCACCTACATTCCGGCGCTGGGTAGCGTAGCGGGTATTTTCGTCGCCATTACCGCCATCATTGTCATCCTGGGATCGCTCTCAAGCTGTGTGATGTATCAGCCGCGCCTTGAGTATGCGATGGCGAAAGATAATTTATTTTTCAAAAGCTTCGGTCACGTTCACCCTAAATACAACACGCCGGATGTCTCCATCATCCTTCAGTGTGCCCTCGGCATTTTCTTTATCTTCGTCTCTGATCTCACCAGCCTGCTCGGTTATTTCACGCTGGTGATGTGCTTTAAAAACACCATGACTTTCGGCTCGATTATTTGGTGTCGCAAGCGCGAAGACTACAAACCGCTGTGGCGCACCCCGGCGTTCGGTCTGATGACGTTTGCCGCTATCGCGTCAAGCCTGATTCTTGTGGCCTCCACCTTTGTGTGGGCGCCTATCCCGGGGCTTATCTGCGCCCTGATTGTTATCGCTACCGGCCTGCCCGCTTATGCCTTCTGGGAAAAGCGCAACCGCCGTCTGGCTCATATTTCTTAACCCTGTCTGGAGAGTAGTTGCATGTTAAATATTGATAAAAGCACGGTGGATTTCCTGGTAACCGAAAACATGGTCAAGGAAGTGGAGAAAGTTCTGGAGAAAGACGTTCCGCGCGTGCACGCCATCGTCGGTGAAATGATAGCGCGCGGCGTGGATCGTATTTACTTTGTCGCCTGCGGCTCCCCGTTAAATGCGGCGCAAACCGCAAAACATCTGGCGGATCGTTTCTCCAGTTTGCAGGTTTATGCGCTTTCTGGTTGGGAGTTCTGCGATAACACCCCGCACCGCCTGGATTCGCGCTGCGCTGTAATTGGCGTTTCTGATTATGGTAAGACCGAAGAAGTGATAAAGGCGCTGGAGTTGGGTGCGGCATGCGGCGCGCTAACGGCGGCCTTTACCAAACGTCCGGATAGCCCTATCACCCAGGCGGCAGAACATGTGGTGGCGTATGAAGCCGACTGTATCTGGGAGATTCATTTGCTGCTGTGCTACAGCGTTGTGCTGGAGATGATAACCCGTCTCGCGCCGCATGCCGAGATCGGCAAAATCAAAAACGATCTGCGTAAACTGCCGCAGGCGCTTGGCCATCTGGTACGCACCTGGGAAGACAAAGGGCGTCAGCTCGGTGAACAAGCCTCTCAGTGGCCGATGATTTATACCGTTTCCGCCGGTCCTTTACGCCCGCTGGGTTACAAAGAAGGTATCGTCACGCTGATGGAATTTACCTGGACCCACGGTTCAGTGATTGAAAGCGGCGAATTCCGTCACGGCCCGCTGGAAATTGTTGAGCCGGGCGTGCCGTTCCTGTTCCTTCTCGGCAATGACGAAAGCCGTCACACCACGGAGCGCGCCATCCGTTTCGTGCGCGAACGTACCGATAACGTCATTGTGATCGACTACGCCGAAATATCCCAGGGAATGCATCCGTGGCTCGCGCCGTTCCTGATGTTCGTACCGATGGAATGGCTCTGCTACTACCTTTCCATCTACAAAGATCACAATCCGGACGACCGTCGCTATTACGGCGGCATCGTTGAGTATTAATTCCCTCGCCCGGCCCGTTGGCCGGGCATCACAGCAAGGAGCAGACACATGAAAACGGGTATGTTTACCTGCGGCCATCAGCGTTTACCGCTGGAGCACGCGTTTCGCGACGCGCATGAGTTAGGGTATGACGGGCTCGAACTGTGGGGCGGTCGACCTCACGCTTATGCGCCGGATCTCAACGCCGGCGGCATTAAACAGGTCAAAGAACTGGCGCGGGTGTATCAAATGCCGATTATCGGCTATACGCCTGAAACCAACGGTTATCCCTTCAATATGATGATGGGTGATGAGCGGATGCGCCGCGAAAGCCTCGACATGATTAAGCTCGGCATGGATATGGCGAAAGAGATGAATGCCGGGTTCACGCTGATTTCCGCCGCCCACGCAGGCTATCTCGCCACGCCTGACGCCATCTGGCAGCGGCTGGCGGATAATCTGCGCGAGCTGTGCGATCACGCCGAAAATATCGGTATGGATCTGCTGCTGGAGCCGCTCACGCCTTATGAATCGAATGTTGTGTGCAATGCGAACGATGTACTGCGCGCGCTGGCGCTGGTGCCTTCGCCACGCCTGTTTAGCATGATTGATATCTGTGCCCCATTTGTCCAGGGCGAGCCGGTGATGAGCTATTTCGACAAGCTCGGCGATAAGCTGCGCCATTTGCATATTGTGGACAGCGACGGTGCCAGCGACAGCCATTACATCCCCGGTGACGGCAAAATGCCGCTGCGTGAATTACTGCTTGATGTTATCGACAGCGGTTATAACGGTTACTGCACGATTGAACTGGTAACAATGTATATGAACGAACCGCGGCTCTACGCCCGCCAGGCGCTGGCGCGCTTTCGCGACCTGCTGCCGCAGGAGGCGCAATGAAACGGCTGGCAACGGTTGGCGATAACTGCGTCGATATCTACCCGCAGTTAGGCAAAGCATTTTCCGGCGGTAATGCGGTTAACGTGGCGGTCTACAGCACGCGTTACGGTATGCACCCGGCCTGCGTCAGTTGGGTAGGGGAAGATGATTACGGTGCGATGCTGCGACGCGATCTGGCATACAAAGGCGTGGATATCTCTCACCTGCGGGTGATGCCCGGCGTGACGGCGCAAACGCAGGTTGAGCTGCGTAATAACGACCGGATCCTCGGCGATTATACCGAAGGTGTAATGGCGGATTTTACCGTCGATGAGCAGGATCTGGCGTGGCTTAACCAGTACGACATTATCCATTCCGCCATTTGGGGCCACGCGGAGTCTGCGTTTCCGGCATTAAAGGCGGCCGGTAAAATCCTGTCGTTTGATTTCGCCGACAAATGGGAAAGCCCGTTATGGCGCACGTTACCGGAACATCTGGATTACGTCTTCGCCTCGGCGAACGAAGAAAATCCATGGCTTCGGGATCGTCTGCAAACCGTGGTGCAATGCGGCGCGGGCGTTGCCATCGCTACGCTTGGCGAAAACGGAAGCCTGGCCTGGGACGGCGAGCAGTTCTGGCGGATGCCGCCTGAGCACGTTGACGTTGTCGATACCATGGGCGCCGGAGATTCGTATATTGCCGGATTTCTGTGCGCCATCGCCAACGGCTTAGCGCTTGAAGGCGCAATGAAACAGGGCACCGAGTGCGCCGCGCGTACTATTGGCTATCATGGCGCCTGGTGAGGGTAGGCGTTGGTGTGACAATCCGCACGCCAACGCCTGTTACTCATGCCAAAACGCTCATATAATCAACCCACATCGTTTACAACTTCAGGGTCGATTCATGCCAGCTACGGAGCGTTACTCACATCAACTGCTTTACGCCACCGTGCGACAACGCCTGCTTGATGATATCGCGCAGGGGGTTTACCGGGCGGGACAACAAATCCCGACAGAAAGCGAGTTATGCACGCTCTATAACGTCAGCCGTATCACTATTCGCAAAGCGATTAGCGATCTGGTTAACGACGGCGTACTGCAACGCTGGCAGGGAAAAGGCACTTTCGTACAGAGCAAGAAAGTTGAGAACGCGCTGCTGACAGTAAGCGGATTCACCGACTTCGGCGTTTCACAGGGCAAGCCAACCCGGGAAGAGGTGATTGAACAGGAGCGCACCAGCGCCGATCCGTTTTGTGAAAGACTGAATATACCCGGCGGCAGCGAAATTTTTCGCCTGATGCGGGTGATGTATCTGGACGACGAACCGCTGTTTATCGACAGCTCCTGGATCCCGCTTTCCCGCTATCCCGCGTTTGACGAAATTTATACCGCCGGGGCATCAACCTATAAGCTGTTTCAGGAAAAATACGACACCCGCGTGGTAAGTGATAAAAAGACGATAGATATTTTTATGGCCACCAAAGCCGAAGCGCAAAGATTAAAGTGCGAATTGGGTGAGCCACTGTTTCGCATCAGCAAAATTGCCTTCGATCAGAATGCGAAACCCGTGCACTATTCTGAGTTATTTTGCCGCGCCAATCGGATTACCTTAACCATTGATAATCAGCGCCATGCTTAATTTACGGGCGTAAGCAGCGATTTCGTACGCTTTCTAATACTGCAAGTCCTGTTCCTGACATTGACGTAAAGGGTCATGAAAACCCTATAATTTCGCCGCGCACGTTAATGTAACTGCTTTTTACTCAGCAGCTTATGGATCATTTTTTACAGGGACACTTCAGGAAAACGTTATGAATCGTCTTATTAAACTTGTTGTTTTAGCCGCGACACTGACCACACTTACCGCCTGCACCGGGCACGTTGAAAACAAGAAAAATAATTGCAGCTACGATTATTTACTTCATCCTGCCATTTCAATTTCTAAAATGATTGGCGGTTGCGGCCCGGCGGCCGAACAGTAAAAGGCGTTATTCAGGCATAAAAAAACCGGGAATTTCCCGGTTTTTTCTCGCCCGTTGGATTTACGGTTGCGCCACGAAGCCAATGACATCGTAAACATGCTTCAGCGTTTCGCTGGCGTGGGCACGCGCTTTCGCCGCGCCGTCTTTCATCACGCTCTGCAAAAAGGCTTCATCATTACGATAACGATGATAACGCTCCTGCAACTCGGTCAGCATGCCAGACACCGCATCCGCCACTTCGCCTTTCAAATGGCCGTACATTTTGCCTTCGAAATGCTGCTCCAGCTCCGTGATGCTCTTGCCGTTAACCGCGCTAAGAATATCTAACAGGTTGGAAACGCCAGCTTTGTTTGCCACGTCATAGCGTACTACTGGCGGCTCGTCGGAGTCGGTAACCGCACGTTTAATTTTCTTAACGACCGATTTCGGATCTTCCAGCAGGCCGATAACGTTGTTGCGGTTATCGTCAGACTTGGACATCTTCTTCGTCGGCTCAAGCAACGACATTACACGCGCGCCGGATTTGGGAATAAACGGCTCAGGGATCTTAAACACGTCGCCATACAGCGCATTAAAACGTTGGGCGATATCGCGGCTCAGTTCGAGATGCTGTTTTTGGTCTTCACCCACCGGTACCAGGTTAGTCTGGTAAAGCAGAATGTCTGCCGCCATCAGCACCGGGTAATCGAACAGACCCGCGTTGATGTTCTCGGCGTAGCGCGAAGATTTGTCTTTGAACTGCGTCATACGGCTCAGCTCGCCGAAATAGGTATAGCAGTTCAGCGCCCAGGAGAGCTGCGCGTGTTCCGGCACATGCGATTGAACAAAGATAGTGCTTTTTTGTGGATCGATGCCGCAGGCCAGATACAGCGCCAGGGTGTCCAGCGTCGCTTTACGCAGCGCAGTAGGGTCCTGACGGACGGTGATAGCATGCTGATCGACGATGCAATAGATGCAATGGTAGTCATCCTGCATGTTGACCCACTGACGGAGCGCGCCCATGTAGTTGCCGATAGTCAGTTCACCTGAGGGCTGTGCGCCACTAAATACGATGGGCTTACTCATTTGTTAATTCCTGATTTTCACTGTGGGGGAGCCCAAGCGCGGGCAGAATGTCGACGAAACGATGGAACACCACGTCAGGGTTGCTGAGTTCTATCGCTTCACCGTAGTTGTAGCCGTATGTCAGGCCGACGGAACAGCAACCTGCGGCAGCAGCAGCCAGAATATCATTACGCGAATCACCGACAAACAGCAGTTCGCCGGGGGCAAGTCCTAATTTTTCCGCCACGCGCAGCAACGGTTCCGGGTGCGGCTTTTTATTTTTCACATCATCGCCGCCAATAACGACGCTGAAATACTGTGCGATATTAAGTGCTTCTAAAAGCGGCGCGACGAATGGCGTGGGTTTATTGGTCACCAGCGCCATCGGGATAGCATGTTGTGAGAGCGCACTCAGCGTGGTCGCCACATCCGGAAACAACGCGCTGCCCTCTTCCACGGCATCAGCATAGTAACGGTCAAACAATTTACGCAGCATCCGAACCTGATCAGCTTGAGGGATATCCGCATCATCAATCGCCGGTTTCCCGGAGGCCGCGCGAAGAACGGCGCGCTCCTGACGTGCCCAGGTCAGCGCACGCTCAACTAATACATCTGCGCCGTTACCAATCCAGGTTATCACGCGCGCCACGCCTGCCTGCGGAAGCTCCAGCGCGTACAGCGCCATGTCTATCGCCGTGGCTAAGCCTGGCGCGCTGTCTACCAGCGTGCCGTCCAGATCAAACGCCACGCCGCGAATGTTATTAAACTTATCCATGACTTACCTTTGCCAGTTCACGGCGCATCTCATCAATGACCGCTTTGTAATCCGGCGCGCTAAACACGGCTGAGCCCGCCACAAACATATCCGCGCCCGCTGCCGCAATTTCACCAATGTTGGACGCTTTAACGCCGCCATCCACTTCAAGACGGATATCATAGCCGGAGGCGTCAATGCGCTGACGTACTTCGCGGAGTTTTTCAAGCGTTTGCGGGATAAAAGACTGGCCGCCGAAACCGGGGTTAACGGACATCAACAAAATCACGTCCAGCTTGTCCATCACATAATCAAGGTAGCTAAGCGGTGTTGCCGGGTTAAACACCAGGCCTGCTTTACAACCGTGCTCTTTAATCAGTTGAAGGGAGCGATCGACATGCTCGGAAGCTTCCGGGTGGAAGGTGATAATACTGGCGCCCGCTGCGGCGAAATCGGGAATGATGCGATCGACCGGTTTAACCATCAGATGCACATCGATAGGTGCGGTAATGCCATAGTTGCGCAGCGCTTTTAACACCATCGGGCCGATGGTCAGATTCGGCACATAGTGGTTATCCATAACGTCGAAATGGACGACATCGGCGCCAGCTGCCAGCGCGGCGGCGGTATCTTCACCTAAACGGGCAAAATCGGCCGACAGAATCGAGGGGGCAATCAAAAACTGTTTCATCCGCTTCTCCATAAAAGTTTTGTGCGGCGGGCGAAACGGCTCAGGCGGAATAGAGCGCCAGCAGTTCGTCCACTTTTTTACGTGTGCCGCCATTGCTGCTAATGCTACGTCGTGCCCGCACCACGTGCAGGCCATCTGCTTGCTGATACCACTGGCGGGTAAGTTCGGTATCGTGATTCGAAATCAGCACCGGAACCAGATTGCCTTTAAGGCCATGGGCCAGTTCGGCAAGATGCCGTTGCTGTTCAAAATTAAAGCTGTTGGTGTGATACGCCGTAAAATTTGCCGTGGCCGAAAGCGGCGCATACGGCGGATCGCAATATACGACCGACCCCTGCTGCGCGCGCGCCATACTGCTGGCGTAGCCCTCACAAATGAACAGCGCGTTACGCGCCCGTTCTGCAAAAAAATACAGTTCATCTTCCGGGAAGTAGGGCTTGCGGTAGCGACCAAACGGAACATTAAACTCGCCGCGTAAATTATACCGGCACAGGCCATTGTACCCGTGGCGGTTGAGATACAAAAACAGCAGCGCCCGCCGAAACGGATCCTGGCTCTGATTAAACTCTTCACGCAACTGATAGTAGACCTCAGACTGATTCATCTCAGGCATAAACAGTTCACGCGCCTGACGCACATACTCATCGGTCTGGGTTTTGACGATATTGTAGAGACTAATCAGATCGCTGTTGATATCCGCGAGGATATAGCGTGAATAATCCGTATTGAGGAAAACCGAACCGGCCCCCACAAAGGGCTCAATCAGACAATCACCTTCTGGGAGGTGCTTTTTGATTTCATCCAGCAGGGGGTATTTCCCCCCTGCCCATTTAAGAAAAGCGCGTTTTTTTTTCATGCTGTCTGACTGCTTAACCTTCTCCAGCTGTGGAGACGGCTCCTACAGCATCCTGCGCTTTGCTCATTACTTAAGATCGGCCTGAACCTGATGGATAGGTTTCGCCCACGGGTTTTTTGCCTGTACGTCTGCCGGTAAAGAGGAAACCGCACGTTTCGCGTCTTCTTTCGAGGCGTATACGCCGCTTACCAGTACATACCATGGCTGACCATTACGGGTTGTCTGATAAACAACATAGTTTTTCAGGCTTTCTTTCTTGGCCCAGGCATTCAGATTGTTGTAGTTCGAAGAACTGCTCAACTGAAGCGTGTAGTGGCTGGAAGGCGCTGATTTAATCGCACCCACATTACCGCTGGCAGCAGGCGTTGAAGCGCTGGCAGCAGGCGCGGATGCCGTTGCAGTCGGCGCGGCAGCTTTTGGTGCCGTCGTCGTCGCGGCTGGCGCACTGACCGGCGCGCTGACGCTACCCGCGTTGGTCGCAGGCGCAGTTTGCTTCGCGGTTACGGTCGGTTTGGTTTCCGTCGCTTTAGGCGCAGCAGGCTGACGAGCCGCCGGGGCGGTTTGCGTCGTTTGTGTCTTACGCGGAGCAGGCTCAATCACCGCCTGTTTGCGCTCAGTACGCGCAGGCTGACGCTCAGCTTCACCCGTCGCCGCTTGACGATGCGCTGTGCTGTTGCCGGTAGAGGCCACGGTTGCGGGTTCCGTTGGCAGAGTAGATCCGCCCGCCGCCGCCGCGTCAATCTGGCCTTGCTGTGAGGTCAATGCGTTATTCAGATCGCCTGGAACTTCCAGACGCTGTTGTCCTTCCGGCGTCGCAGGCGCTTGTCCCTGCGTCGGGGTAGATGAAACCGGCGGCAGTGAAACATCCTGGCCTGCGGCAGGTGAATTATTGGCAGCAGACGTTGTTCCCGGCTCTGGCTGCGCGCCATTGGCCTGGTTTGCGGCAGTGGTATCGCTACTACCGTTAAGATTGATGCTCTTCTCAGCCGGGGCATTCTGCGTACCCGCAGAATTGGAAGATGGTGCCTTGAGGGCGGAACCGATGCCGATAATCAGAAGCAACAGTACCAGAATGCCCACGCCCATCATTATATGCTGGCGGGAAACGGGCCCTTTCGCGGGGGCTTTTTTGCGCTTACGCGGACGACGCTCAACGTCGGCATCTTCCAATGTCTCATCTTCGGCTTCGTAATCCACATCGTCGTTACGCGCACGGCGCGCACGCGTTGGACGGCGGTCGTCTGCATCAAGATCGACATCATCGATATTGAGTTGCGGCTCGTTATCGAACTCGGAAGGTTTACGAGAACGACCAGTCCGACGATCGCTGGGATCGGGTTTCAGCTCGTCTTCTGGCTTAAATTCATCCATTTCACACCCCACTAAAAGGCTTATGTCAGTACAACTGGCACATCACCTGAATTAAACATCGCCTGACGGCGAAACACCTTTTTAATAGTTACGCTTGCAGACAATCTGCAATCGCGCTGAGAACCAGGTCGTGCGACACGCCACCGCGGACTTCACTTTGACCAATCGCCAGTGGAAGCACCAGACGAAGTTCGCCTGCCAGCACTTTTTTATCACGCATCATATGCGGCAAATAAGCGGCAGGCGCCATGCTCTGCGGGCCATTTACCGGCAACCCTGCGCGTTTAAGCAGTGTGATGATGCGCTGAATATCGTCTTCACTGAATTTGCCCAACCGTTGAGCGGTACGCGCCGCCATCACCATACCTGCCGCGACAGCTTCGCCATGCAGCCAGTTGCCATAGCCCATTTCAGCTTCAATGGCGTGACCAAAGGTGTGGCCCAAGTTGAGTAAAGCACGTAAGCCGGTTTCCCGCTCGTCCGCCGCCACAACTTCAGCTTTCAGCTCACAACAACGGCGAATGCAGTACGCCATGGCAGTGGCGTCGAGCACCATGACCGCGTCCAGATTCGCTTCTAACCAGTCAAAGAAATCACCATCAAGGATAATGCCGTATTTGATGACTTCAGCGAGGCCGGATGAAAGCTCGCGAGGAGGAAGGGTTTTTAAACAATCCAAATCGACTACGACAGAAGCAGGCTGATAAAACGCCCCAATCATGTTTTTGCCAAGAGGATGATTGACGGCGGTTTTGCCGCCAACGGAGGAGTCGACCTGCGAAAGGAGCGTGGTCGGCACCTGAATAAAGCGTACGCCGCGCTGGTAACAAGCCGCAGCGAAACCGGTGAGATCGCCTATCACTCCGCCGCCAAGGGCGATGAGTGTGGTATCCCGACCATGGGGTTTTTGTAACAACGCACTAAAGACGGTTTCCAGCACGGCAAGGCTTTTGTGTTGTTCGCCATCAGGGAGAATCACCTGATCGACGTTAACGCCTGCCTGCTCCAGTACCCGGCGGACTTTATCCAGATACAGTGGCGCCAACGTTTCATTCGTGACCAACATCGTCTGGTCACCCGCGCGCAAAGGCCAAAAAGAAGCTGGCTCATTGAATAAGCCAGCAGCGATGGTGATAGGGTAACTGCGTTCCCCGAGAGTGACTGTTAACTGCTCCATGACGCTCAACACCTTCTGTTACTTGTACCCGCGGGCGAGTGTTTATCTAGCCAGAATCAGTTGTTTTCCAGCATATGAATAATCTGGTTTGCCACAACTTTCGCGCTTTGATCGTCAGTGCGAATGGTCACATCAGCAATCTCTTCATACAGCGGATTGCGTTCACCGGCCAGCGCTTCCAGTACTTCGCGAGGCGGGGTTTCAACCTGCAGCAAAGGACGCTTTTTATCGCGTTGGGTGCGGGCCAGTTGTTTTTCGATAGTGGTTTCGAGATAAACCACAACGCCGCGAGCGGAGAGACGGTTACGAGTTTCGCGAGATTTTACAGAGCCGCCGCCGGTAGCCAGCACAATGCCCTGCTTCTCGGTGAGTTCATTGATTACTTTTTCTTCTCTGTCACGGAACCCTTCTTCGCCTTCAACATCGAAGACCCAACCCACATCTGCGCCGGTTCGTTTCTCAATCTCTTGATCAGAATCGTAAAATTCCATATTGAGCTGCTGAGCTAACTGACGCCCAATCGTGCTTTTTCCAGCACCCATCGGCCCAACCAGAAAGATATTGCGTTTCTCTGCCATTTTTTTGGTACTACTAAGACAATTCGTTGATGGTAAACCCGCTGCGCTACATGTTTGCGTTACGGATAATGAACTGAAACCTCTTTATGCGATAGTGCGAGAGTCAGACCAAAAATTATCTCAACACTCAAGGTGGTTTGGCAACCGAATAAATTACCGCGCCCGAAGTGCTGGAGGGAAAAACGCCATCGGGAGTACCGAATTGGACTGACACTCAAATCGGTACTCCTTGTATGCTAATTCGCGTCTGACGTCAAACGCCCGGCTAAATAAAAACGTCAAATTGGCAACAAACGACGCTACAGCTTTGGCGAGATCAGGCGAGGGGTGAGGAATACGACTAATTCCCGACGCTCGTCATCCTTGCCGTCATAGCTAAAAAGGCCACCCAGAAGCGGGATATCGCCTAAGAAGGGCACGGTATCTTTGCCGCCTTTGCGTTTTTGCTGGAAAATCCCGCCCAGCGCGATGGTTTCGCCATCTTTTATTTCTACCTGCGTTTCGATTTCCTGCTTATCAATGGCCAATACTTCGCCATCGGACTGCTTAAGGACTTGCCCCGGCATATTCTGGCTGATGCGTAATTTCATTTTTATTCTGCCGTAAGGTTGAATCGTCGGCGTCACTTCCATCCCTAATACCGCTTCTTTGAACTCTATGGAGGTCGCACCGCTTTCACCGCTGGAGACCTGGTAAGGGATTTCACTGCCCTGTTTAATGCTTGCCGGCTGCTGATGCGAGGCTAAGAGACGAGGACTGGCGATAATTTCAAGCTTATGTTTTTGTTCCAGCGCAGAAAGCTCAAGATCGAGCATGTTGCCGTTAATCCGCCCGACGTTAAAACCAATCCGCGTAGATGCATCCGGCACCGACAGGTCGGCGGATATGGAGTTAGGGCGATAAAGCCGTGCTTTCCCTTCGCCTTCTTCAGTGCTCCACTTTACGCCAAGCTCACGCAAGCTGGTCTGGTTAATGGTGACGATATGCGCCGAGAGTTCAACCTGCCCTACGGGTACATCCATCGTGGCGATCCAGCTTTCTATTTGCTTTAACGAGACGCTGTTGTCATTAATAAATAAACGGTTGGTGCGTTTATCCGCCATCACGCTGCCTTTAGGCCCCATTAACTTATCGCCCTGCGCTGTCATTATCGCCGCCAGTTCAGACGCGTCAGCGTAACGCAGCGCCACCATTTTCGTGCTGAGTGGCTGATTACTGAGCCGCTGCAAACGGGCGTCTTCCTGTTCTTGCAACTGGCGTTTGCGCCATTGCGCCGGATAAACGCGCAAAATATTGCCTTCTTTACGCCAGTGAAGCTCGCTGATATCCACTACCGTCTGAAACGCCGTTTGCCAGGGAACATCAACCAGATGCAGTGTTACCGTGCCGTTCACTTCTGGCGCGATAATGACATTTTGTTTTTCGGTCTCTGCCAGCGCCTGCAATACCTGGCGAACCGGCACCTCATCGACCACCAGCGAAATGTTACTTGCGGGCGCGGCGGCCAGCACGGTTAGCGGGAGCAACAGCAACCCGATGAATCTGAACATCCTTATCATTGAACTTTTCCTGTAAACGCCAGTAAATTTCGCCTTGTCCACAGGCGGGTGGCGTAGCAATGGCAATCTTATCTGCGGTGATTTCTTTAACCCGTAACTCGGCTGTTAACGGCTCCCCGGGACTTGCCCGCAGCCATTTCCCGTCGGGATTGACCATAATCGCCTTGATTGCCGCACCACCACCCACCATGCCGTGAAAGTGCCATTTCTCCCACTGCGCCCCGGCGCAGCGATCGACCGGTGCCTGAAAGGGATCGCGCGGTTCAGCCGCTACGGCCAAACTACACATCAGAAAAATAACCGCGCTACTGACTTTCATAGGCACCCTCCAGTCGGAGCGTAAGCATGAGCGCGCCATCAAAAGGCGTGACGGTAAACCCTTTCAGACGGGCATCGGTTGCGGCCAACGCATAAAAGAGTTCGGGGATGTCCCGCCACTGACCACGCACAACCAGCTCGGCCTCCTCCCCTTGCGGCTGCCAGGTCACCAGGGCTAAACCCGACGTTTCGCCGAGAGAGGCCGGTGAAAAACGCGTCACGGTCAGAGAAGGCAGATTGCGCTGCGCCAAAGCCAGTTTTGCGGTTAACGCCTGGCTAGTCTGCTGTTGCAGAGCCACCGCCTGCACCGTAGCGGCGTGGTCACGCCGTTGCTTATCAAGCGCAAGCCTGCCGGGTTGGATCCCAATTAGCCATACCACTCCCGAGACCAGCACCATGACAAGCAGCCATGTGGCAATTCGCACACCGGGACGCGCGGTGAGCCATTGCTCAGTGAGTCGGCGCATCGTCAGGCTCCATCGCAAGCGTCCAGTTAAAACGCCAGGCGGCATCCGTATCGCGCGTGGTGGCTCCCTGATGCACTACGCTCACGCCAGGCAGCGCCTTTACCACGCCCGCCCAGTCGCTAAGCGCCTCGGTTGTTAACGATTTCCCGGTAA
Organism: Citrobacter freundii; assembly: GCF_011077955.1. Classification (GTDB taxonomy): domain Bacteria; phylum Pseudomonadota; class Gammaproteobacteria; order Enterobacterales; family Enterobacteriaceae; genus Atlantibacter. Next base: position 385,738 of record NZ_JAALBX010000003.1, on the reverse strand, counting down.
TTTCCAACCGTCCGGCGTCATACCGTAGGGCGCTGAACCACACCGCGTCTGGAAGCTGCGAGGCGAGTTGCCCGAGCCTTTGCGCCCAATTTTGCAGAACGTGTTGATGGTAAAGCACGACCAGATGCTGTTGATGCAACGCGGTGATGCTATCGAGACGTTGGCGTTGTCGCGCATTGTCATCGCGCAACGCCTGTAATTGCGCGGGCAAAGGCGGCATTAACCGCACCTGAGCAATCTGTTGGTTGATGTACCACCGTCCTGTACCGCCACCCAGCGCAATAAAGGCCAATCCCAGCGTAAATAGCATCGTCCAAAACAGGGCGCGCTTCTTTAATCGCTGAGCGCGCCAGGGGAGAAGATTGATTAACGCGCTCACGATGCATAATTCCCCCAGGCAAGCCCAAGCGCTACGGCGAAACGCCACTCATCCGGGGCTTTTGGCGGATGCGCCCACGTCAACCATTGCCATGGATTACAGGCGTGATAACCCTGCGCAGGGGATTCGCAGCAGCAAAGCCACTGCGAGGCCGTAAGAGAGAGCGTCTCGCTCAGGCTCTCCATGCCGCCCTCCGCCTGCGAACCCCAACGCGCCTGCGTGGCCCATAACCACTGTTCGCCGTCATACACCGCAACACCCTGCACCTGCGGGGCGGCAAAGTGGAAGAAACTGGTTAAGGCGCAGGCATCGGGCGTCAATGCGTAGTGTGAAAACCCGGCACGCTCCAGAAGCGTGGTGACGTCATTCACTTCCTGACGGTGCGCGGCAGTGACGGAAAGCGAGGTATGCGCCACGTCAGGATAGTAGTCAGAAAGCAGGCTGCCAGGCGGCATTTGAAGCGCTTTAGCGGTACTGGCTGTGACATACGCATGGCATTCCGACTCGCACAAGCTACCGGGCAACGGCATGGTTCGCTGCAAGGTACGCCTTGCGGGGAAAGCGATCCGTAGATGATGCTGCGCAGGCAGTTCAGCACGCAGCGACTGCAACGTTTTTAATAGCGCCTCGCTGCTGTGTATCAGGCCGTTGTGATCGGTGGCGTTGATAAGCGGGAAATACCACCACTTTTTGAGCTGCCATCCCTGGCGTCGCTGCTGCAACGCCACTGCCCTGACGCCATCTTGTTGAATATGAAGTCCCATTTTCCAGACGCGACTCGCCATAACGCACTCCTTGCTGGCTTTGTGAGTGAAAAGTACATATCAATGCTTCTGGCTTGCCTTTATACTACCGCGTTGTTGTTTATAAACTGCCCAATTCAAATCTGGTGAGAAATCCTCGGTGAAGTTCGTAAAGTATTTATTCATTCTTGCAGTGTGTTGCATTCTGCTGGGAGCAGGCTCGATTTACGGGCTTTACAAATATGTTGAGCCACAACTACCGGATGTTGCGACGCTGAAAGACGTGCGGTTGCAAATCCCCATGCAGGTCTACAGTGCGGATAATGAACTCATCGCGCAGTTCGGCGAGAAACGCCGTATTCCTTTAACGCTCAATCAAATCCCGCCAGAATTAGTCAAAGCCATTATTGCAACCGAAGACAGCCGTTTTTATGAACATCATGGCGTCGATCCGGTCGGGATTTTCCGCGCAACCAGCGTGGCGTTGTTTTCTGGTCACGCGTCGCAGGGGGCAAGTACCATTACGCAGCAGCTGGCGCGTAACTTCTTCCTGAGTCCTGAGCGCAAATTGATGCGTAAAATCAAAGAGGTGTTCCTCGCGATTCGCATTGAACAACTGCTCAGCAAAGACGAAATTCTCGAACTCTATCTCAACAAAATTTACCTCGGTTACCGCGCTTATGGCGTGGGGGCGGCCGCTCAGGTCTATTTCGGTAAAACTGTCGACCAGCTTACGCTCAGCGAAATCGCGGTTATCGCAGGCCTGCCGAAAGCGCCCTCTACCTATAACCCGCTCTATTCGCTGGAACGTTCGACCGCTCGCCGCAATGTGGTGCTGGCACGCATGTTGAACGAAGGCTATATCACGCAGCAGCAATATGAAACGGCACGAAGTGAAACCATCGACGCGAATTATCACGCGCCGGAAATCGCCTTCTCGTCGCCTTACCTTGCTGAACTGGTGCGTCAGGAGATGGTCAGCCGTTACGGTGAAAAAGCCTATGAAGATGGTTACATGGTTTACACCACGGTTAAGCGTAAAGATCAGCAGGCCGCGCAGCAGGCGGTGCGCGATAACGTTATCGCCTACGACATGCGCCACGGCTATCGCGGCCCGGCAAATGTGCTGTGGAAAGTGGGTGAAGCGGCGTGGGATCAGAATAAAATTATTGATTCACTGAAAAGTATACCTGGCTATGGCCCGTTGCGCCCTGCTGTGGTGACGCAAGCGAATGCCGATGAGGCCACCGCGCTGATGGCCGATGGATCCAGCGTATCGTTGAAAATGGCAGGCGTTCGCTGGGCGCGCCCTTATCGAAATGATACCACTCAGGGGCCGACGCCGCGCCGCGTTACCGATGTATTGCAGGCCGGGCAGCAAATCTGGGTGCGTCAGGTTGATGAGAGCTGGTGGCTCGCGCAGGTGCCGGACGTCAACTCCGCGCTGGTATCCCTGAATCCGCAAACCGGCGCCGTACTGGCGCTGGTTGGGGGTTTTGACTTTAACCAGAGCAAGTTTAACCGTGCCACGCAGGCGTTGCGCCAGGTCGGGTCGAACATTAAACCGTTCCTGTATACCGCCGCGATGGATAAAGGGTTAACGCTGGCCAGTATCCTGAACGATGTGCCTATTTCCCGCTGGGATGCGGGTGCCGGTTCCGACTGGCGTCCCAAAAACTCCCCGGCGGAATATGCCGGGCCGATTCGCCTGCGTCAGGGTTTAGGGCAGTCTAAAAACGTGGTCATGGTACGCGCTATGCGAGCCATGGGCGTCGATTATGCGGCGGAATATCTCCAGCGCTTTGGTTTCCCGGCACAGAACATTGTTCATACCGAATCGCTGGCGCTGGGTTCCGCCTCATTTACTCCGATGCAGGTAGCACGCGGTTATGCCGTGATGGCTAATGGCGGCTTCCTGGTAGACCCTTATTTTATTACGAAAATTGAAAACATTCAGGGCGACCTTATCTTCGAAGCAAAACCCAAAGTGGCCTGCCCGGAGTGCGATTTGCCTGTGATTTATGGCGAAACGCCAAAATCCAATGTGCTTGATAATAGCAATGTAGAAGACGTCGCGATTTCTCAGGAGCAGCAGAATGCCGCCGTGCCGATGCCGCAACTGGAGCAGGTTAACCGTGCGCTGGTTGCCCAGAGCCAGGCGCAGGACTACGCGCCGCATGTCATCAGTACGCCACTGGCGTTCCTGATGAAAAGCGCGCTGAACTCTAATGTGTTTGGCGAACCCGGTTGGCAGGGTACCGGTTGGCGCGCGGGCCGTGATTTACAGCGAAAAGATATCGGCGGTAAAACCGGGACCACAAACAGTTCGAAAGACGCATGGTTCTCAGGTTACGGTCCGGGTGTGGTCACGTCAGTATGGATTGGTTTTGATGATGCCCGTCGCGACTTAGGCCGTACCACGGCATCCGGCGCGATTAAAGATCAGATTTCAGGTTATGAAGGCGGCGCGAAGAGCGCGCAGCCCGCCTGGGATGCGTTTATGAAAGCCATTCTTGAAGGCGTGCCGGAAGAAACATTGACGCCGCCGCCGGGCGTGGTCACCGTCAATATCGACCGCAGCACCGGTCAGCTTGCCAATGGCGGAAACAGCCGCGAAGAATATTTTATCGAGGGGACGCAGCCAACGCAGCATGCAGTGCATGAAGTGGGCACCACCCTTATCGATAACGGCGAAGAGCACGAGCTTTTCTAAGCGTCACGCAAAACAATAAGGCCCCATTCGGGGCCTTATTTTTAGGTGTCAGTGATTAACAGGTGTCGGTGACTAGATTCGCCCTTGCGCCTTTAACCACTCCCGCACCAAAAACAGAGCGCTGACGTTACGCGCTTCGTTGAAATCGGGATCGTCCAGCAGTGTCATCATCTCGTTTAACGGCCAATACACTTTTGGCAGCGGCTCCGGCTCATCGCCTTCCAGCGACTCGGGGTAAAGATTTTCCGCTACCACAATATTCATCTTGCTGGAAAAGTACGACGGCGCCATGGTCAGTTTTTTCAGGAAGGTAAGCTGATGCGCGCCAAATCCCACTTCTTCTTTCAGTTCGCGGTTTGCCGCCTCGAACACCGTTTCGCCAGGGTCGATTAAGCCTTTCGAAAAACCGAGCTCGTAAGATTCCGTCCCGACCGCATATTCCCGGATAAGCACCAGACAATCGTCCACGACAGGCACAATCATTACCGCTTCACGCGTTGAGGGACGCATCCGCTCGTAAACCCGACGTACGCCGTTGCTGAACTCAAGATCCACCGTTTCGACAGTAAACAGTCGAGAACGGGCGACGGCTTCTACACGCAAAATAGTAGGTTTTTGTAATGGTTTACGCATCTTAAGAAGAATGAAATAAGGAGAATGACAATATTGTGCGACACACAACACAGTTTGAGCAATGTTAATTGTTTGTTATTTACACTTTTGCCACGTTCCTACAAATATTTGAGCCAGTTATACGATTCCGGTAAGTTTGAATAACAGCCAGGAATTTGCTGATAATTCAGGACATCGTTTGCTGTTACTCTCATTCGTCGCTGTTGCGCCTGCAAAAAAAGCCGTTTGCGCTACAGTCGTCGATAAATACTTTCTGGCAACGATTTTTGTTACAGTTCGCTTTTGCGCGTGGAAGAAGACATCTTGGCTATGGGGAACGCATGAGCACCTTATTGACGATTTTGGCGACGGTGCTGGTTTTTGGGGTTATTGTCGGGGTTATCTACAGGCAACGTCTGGGGCAACGTCGTTCCTTGCCGTTGCTGCCCGTGATTGCTGGCGCAACCACACGTAAGCTGACGCCTGAAGAACGCAACGCCGTCGAAAATTATCTCGAATCCCTCAATCTTACTGAGCAAGCGTTAACGCCCACCGGCTCCAGTAAATCGCCGGGAACCCTTACGTTAACCCCCGAGAGTAATACCGTCTACGCAGTGACGCGCGCCATCACCCGCTATGGTTTATCCACGGATGATCCCAACAAATGGCGTTACTATCTCGACTCTGTAGAAGTGCATTTGCCCCCTTTCTGGGAACCGTATATTACCGACGACAACAACGTCGAATTTATTCCTACCGAAACGCGCCCGCTGGTTATCTCGCTGAACGGCCACTCGCTGGTCAATGCCAATCAGGACCCCGCGGGTTACGCCCTTGAGCGCGTGACGGGAACCCAGGCGTCAATTCGCGGAGAAGAAAGCGAACAGATAGAACTGCTGAACATCCGACAGGAAACACGCGAAGAGCATACGCTGGGTCGTCCTGACGGGCTGCGCGAAGGGCTGCTTATCGGCGCCTCTTTCTTTTTCTTTTTCAGCTGCCTGGTGGCGCCGGAAATGCTGATCCCCTGGCTTGCGGGCGGCGGGATTTTATTATTAGCCGCAGGGCTGTGGGGATTGTTCGCACCGCCTGCCAAAAATACGTTACGCGAAATTCACTGCTTGCGCGGTACGCCAAAACGCTGGGGGCTTTTTGGTGAAACCGACCAGGAGCAGCTTAATAATATCTCTCTTGGCATTGTCGATTTAGTTTACCCGCCTCACTGGCAGCCGTTCACCCATTACGATTTGGGTCAAAAAACCGATATCGATATTTATCTCGACCGCCGCGTCGTGCGTCAGGGCCGTTTTTTATCACTCCATGAAGAGGTAAAAAATTTCCCGCTGCAACACTGGCTGCGCAGTCTGGCTCTGTGTACCGCTTCGCTGCTGGTGCTGGTGATGCTGCTGGTCTGGGTGCCTTTAGATATGCCGCTTAAGCTTACGGCTTCATGGCTCAAAGGCGCGCAGACGGTGGAAGCCACAAGCGTTGAGCAATTACAAAAGGCGGGATTGAAGGTGGGCGACACCCTGAAGGTCTCCGGTACAGGTATGTGTAATATTCATGTCCCTGGCACCTATTCGTCGCGCCAGAGCTATCCGTTTATCCCCTTCGACTGCTCGCAGATTATCTGGAATTCAGCCCGCCCGCTGCCGGTACCAGAATCAGAAATGGTAAATAACGCAACCGCGTTAACCGAGGCGGTCAGCCGCCAGCTACATCCGCAGGAAAATGATTCGCGCGTAAACCCGCAACTGCGCTCTGCTATCCAAAAATCAGGCATGGTATTGCTGGATGATTTTGCCGATATCGTGCTTAAAACCCAGGCGCTGTGTACCGCAGACGATGATTGTATCCGCCTTAAAAATGCCCTGATTAATCTTGGTAATACCAAAGACTGGGAAGCGCTGGTCAAACGCGCCAGTAGCGGAAAACTCGATGGCGTTAATGTGCTGCTGCGCCCGGTCAGCGCGGAATCGCTGGATAATCTGGTCACCACCTCCACGGCCCCTTTCTTTATCCGTGAAACCAACCGCGCCGCTCAGTCGTTAAACAGCCCGGCTCCCGGCGGATTTATGATAATCAGTGAAGAAGGCGGCGAACTGGTCGATCAGCCTCTGCCGCCGATGTCCCTGTACGATTATCCGGCCCATCAGCAATGGAGCGAATTCCAGCGCCTGGCAGAGATGCTGATGCAAACGCCATTTCATGCCGAGGGTGTGGTAACCAGTATCCGTACAGACGCGAATGGTACCGAACATGTCTCGCTGCACCGCATCCCCGACAGCGCAGGTTTATGGCGTTATGTGAGCACCACACTGCTACTGCTGGCCATGATAATCAGTACGCTCTACAACGGGATGCAAACCCTTCGCCGCTGGCAGCGCCATCGCTCTCGTCTGGCTGAAATTCAGCAGTATTACGCCAGCTGCTTCAACCAGCAGTTAATCCCCTCAAGCGAGGCACCGCCTCTTCCCTGAGTGAAAAGTGACAGCAGGTTTATGCTACCCTGTTGTCACTTTTTATTAAGGTGAGTTGACCAATGCATGTAGATATTGCATGGCCAGATGTGGATACCGTCTTGCTGGATATGGACGGCACATTGCTGGACTTAGCGTTCGACAGCCATTTCTGGCTAACGCTGGTACCCGAAACGCTAAGCCAACAGCGCGGCATTACGCTTGAGGAGGCGAATCAGTATATTCGCCAGGAATATCACGCCGTCCAGCATACGCTAAACTGGTATTGTCTTGATTACTGGAGCGAGCGGCTTGGCCTCGATATTTGCGCGATGACCACGCAGCAAGGCCCGATGGCGGTATTGCGCGACGATACGGTGCCTTTTCTGGATGCCCTAAAAGCGTGCGGCAAACAGCGCATTTTACTCACCAATGCCCATCCGCATAATCTGGCGGTGAAGCTTGAATATACCGGCCTTGCCTCGCACCTTGATTTATTACTTTCCACCCACACATTTGGATATCCGAAAGAAGATCAGCGTTTGTGGGAAGCCGTTCAAGCCCACACCGGACTGAATCCGCAAAGGACGCTGTTTATTGACGACAGCGAGCCGATTCTGGATGCGGCCGCGCGGTTTGGCATTCGTTACTGCCTCGGCGTAACCAATCCGGACTCCGGCATGGCGGAAAAAGTCTATCAGCGCCACGCCGCACTGAATGATTACCGTCGGTTAATCCCCTCATTGCACCCCTAATGCAAAACAGGTGACGACCATGAAAGAGAAATTGCCGTCTGAGGTACGCCTCGATAAGTGGTTATGGGCAGCCCGGTTTTATAAAACCCGGGCGCTGGCGCGTGAAATGGTTGAAGGCGGAAAAGTGCATTACAACGGACAACGCACCCGCCCCAGCAAAAACGTGGAGTTGGGTGCAGAGATTGTTCTGCGCCAGGGCAACGATCAGCGCACTGTGATTGTGAAAGGGATTACCGATCAGCGGCGTCCGGCAAGCGAAGCGGCCCTGTTGTATGAGGAAACGGCGCAAAGCGTCGAGAATCGCGAAAAGGTAGCGCTTGCCCGCAAAATGAATGCACTCACGATGCCTCATCCGGAGCGACGCCCGGATAAGAAAGAGCGCCGTGACTTGATAAAATTTAAATACGGTGACGACGAATAAGCGTCGCCCGCAAGAGAGATGACTATGGCTCAACACGACCAATTACACCGCTATCTGTTTGAAAACTACGCCGTCCGCGGCGAACTGGTTACCGTTTCGGAAACCTGGAAACAGATCCTGGAAAATCACGACTATCCGCAGCCTGTTAAAAATGTGCTGGGCGAACTGCTGGTCGCCACCAGCCTTTTAACCGCCACGCTGAAATTCGCAGGCGACATTACCGTGCAGCTTCAGGGCGATGGCCCGATGAGCCTTGCGGTGATTAACGGCAATAACGATCAGCAGATGCGCGGCGTAGCCCGCGTGCAGGGCGACGTGCCCGCTGATGCCTCCCTCAAAACGCTGGTGGGCAACGGTTATCTGGTGATAACCATTACGCCTGCCGAAGGCGAGCGTTATCAGGGTGTGGTGGGTCTGGAAGGCGATACGCTCGCCGAATGCCTGGAAGATTATTTCCTGCGCTCAGAACAGCTGCCGACGCGTCTGTTTATCCGCACCGGTGACGTTGACGGTCAACCTGCGGCAGGCGGCATGCTGCTTCAGGTGCTTCCTGCTCAAAACGCGCAGGCGGATGATTTCTCCCATCTGGCGACGCTGACGGAAACCATCAAAGCGGAAGAGTTGTTTACCTTACCGGCTAACGATGTGTTGTGGCGTTTGTATCACGAAGAAGAAGTGACGCTTTACGATCCGCAGAACGTGGAATTTAAATGCACATGTTCTCGTGAGCGCTGCGCAGGCGCGCTGAAAACCCTGCCGGATGAAGAGATTGAAACCATCCTGGCAGAAGATGGTGAGATTGATATGCACTGCGACTACTGCGGCACGCATTATGTGTTCGATGCCATGGATATCGCCGCGATCCGCAATAACGCCTCCCCGGCGGATCCGCAACTTCACTAAGCTAAAATACGCCCGAGCGCCTGCTGTGTCTGGCGCTCGCTATTTTCGACCCCTTCCCTGCCAATGTGCAGAATCGATCCGTCCATAAAAACGCGATTATCTTTCATAAAAAATTGCTAAAAGAAAGCGCTTACACTCACAAATTGTCATATTAGCGCCTCTTTTTATTAACACATTAAGAACATTTAACGCTTTCCGTTATACACTCCTCCGCTACTCTATCCCGCGTCGTGAGCTGAATCACAGTATTTTCCGCTGTTTCAAAAGCGTTGATACGTAAATCTATGAAGCACGTCCCGGTTAACATGTTAAGAACAACCCTACAATTTCAGGCAGTACAAATTGGCTAAGGAGAAGTGATATGCGCGTTAAAGGTTTAACCCCGCAAGATCTCAAGGCTTATGGTATTAACGACGCCCAGGACGTGGTTTACAACCCTGATTACAATTTGCTTTATCGCGAAGAGCTCAATCCAGAACTGGAAGGCTATGAGCGTGGCATATTGACCAATCTGGGTGCCGTTGCAGTCGATACAGGTATCTTTACCGGCCGTTCGCCGAAAGATAAATATATCGTCCGCGACGACACAACACGGGATACCCTGTGGTGGGCGGATAATGGCAAAGGAAAAAATGACAACAAGCCGCTGTCGCCTGAAACCTGGCAACATCTCAAGGGGTTAGTTACTCGCCAGCTTTCCGGTAAACGCTTGTTTATCGTTGATGCTTTCTGCGGTGCAAATGCTGATAGCCGTCTTTCGGTGCGTTTTATCACCGAAGTGGCATGGCAGGCGCACTTCGTCAAAAACATGTTTATTCGTCCGACCGAGGAAGAACTGGAAGGGTTTAAACCCGATTTCGTGGTGATGAACGGCGCGAAATGCACCAATCCGGACTGGAAATCACAGGGCCTGAACTCAGAGAACTTCGTCGCATTTAACCTGACCGAGCGGATGCAGCTTATTGGCGGCACCTGGTACGGCGGCGAAATGAAAAAGGGCATGTTCTCAATTATGAATTACCTGCTGCCGCTGAAAGGTATTGCCTCGATGCACTGCTCAGCGAACGTGGGTGAAAAAGGCGATGTGGCCGTGTTCTTCGGCCTGTCCGGCACCGGTAAAACCACCCTGTCCACCGACCCGAAACGCCGTCTCATCGGCGATGACGAGCACGGCTGGGATGATGATGGCGTGTTTAACTTTGAAGGCGGTTGCTACGCGAAGACCATTCGTCTTTCCGAAGAAGCAGAGCCGGATATTTATCATGCCATTCGTCGTGACGCGCTGTTAGAAAACGTCACGGTGAATGCAGACGGCGTGATTGATTTCGACGACGCATCAAAAACCGAAAACACCCGCGTGTCGTACCCGATTTACCACATCGAAAATATCGTCAAACCCGTATCCAAAGCGGGCCATGCGACGAAGGTGATTTTCCTCACCGCCGATGCGTTTGGCGTACTGCCGCCGGTATCACGTCTGACCGCCAACCAGACCCAGTACCATTTCCTGTCTGGCTTTACCGCTAAACTGGCCGGTACCGAGCGCGGCGTAACGGAACCGACGCCGACGTTCTCTGCCTGCTTCGGCGCGGCATTCCTGTCGCTACACCCGACCCAGTATGCGCAAGTGCTGGTCAAACGCATGCAGGACGCCGGGGCGCAGGCTTATCTGGTGAATACCGGCTGGAATGGCACCGGTAAACGTATCTCTATAAAAGACACTCGCGCGATTATCGACGCCATTCTGGATGGTTCGCTCGACGACGCCGAAACGTTTACGTTGCCGATGTTTAACCTGGCTATACCGACCTCGTTACCGGGCGTTGACACGCATATTCTCGATCCGCGTAATACCTACGCTTCACCAGAACAGTGGCAGGAAAAAGCCAACCAACTGGCGAAGCTGTTTATTGCTAACTTCGAGAAATATACCGACACGCCGGCAGGCGCCGCGTTGGTAAGCGCAGGGCCGAAACTGTAAGCTGCGTTGTATAGAAAAAACCACCCTGCATTTTGAGGGTGGTTTTTTTATGGCTGAGAGGGCGTGGGCGATTAGCCTTCCCGCATGGGATGGTGAAGACGGTTGACCGGCACCGGCAACCAGGCGCGTATCCGCAACCCGCCGCGCGTGCTACGCCCTACATCCAGCGCACCATTGTGATTATCAATAATTCGCTGAACGATAGCTAAACCCAGCCCGGTTCCGCTGGTGCTGCGCGCACTGTCGCCGCGTACAAACGGCTGGAACAGATGTTTTAACTGCTCGGGCTTAATGCCAGGGCCGTCATCTTCCACCTGAAACCATCCCCGGTTGAGCTCCGTACCGCTGCTGACTTTGATCCAGCCATTACCATAACGCGCCGCGTTAACAACCAGATTCGCCACCGCGCGTTTAATCGACAGCGGGTGAATATTCACTTTAATCTCACCATGCTGCAGATCGGTTTCTATCTCACGTTCATAACCACTTTCCGCCGCCACCACTTCACCCAGCACACTGTTCAGATCGGCTATTTCAAGCGGCATTTCCTGACCGGTGCGCAGGTAATCAATAAACTGCTCGATGATGGCGTTACACTCTTCGATATCTTTATTGATGGACTCTGCCAGATAGCCATCTTCCGAGCTCATCATTTCAGTCGCAAGACGAATGCGCGTCAACGGCGTTCGTAAGTCGTGGCTAACGCCCGCCATCAATAACGTACGGTCATCGGCAAGCTGTTTCACGCCTGCGGCCATATGGTTGAAGGCTCGGGTCACCGAGCGTACCTCAGACGCGCCATATTCACGTAGCGGCGGAGGAATAATACCTTTACCTACCTGTAGCGCGGCGTGTTCCAGGTCCACCAACGGTCGGTTCTGAATACGGATGAACAGCCACGCGCCGCCTATCGCCAGCAGCATGATGGCAAGGGTGTAACGGAAGAGGGGCGAGAAATCGCCCTGATGGATTTCGGTCAGCGGAACGCGTACCCAAATATTGGGCGAAAGCCAGGTTTTCAGCCATACCACCGGCGAGCTTTTGTTGACCTCAACGCGGACTTCCGTTGGGCCGCCAAGCTGCTGCGCCATCTGCTGACTTAAAAACTCATAATGCTGCGCCCAGCGCAGCCCTGCGTCTTCCGCCGCTTCATTGGAGTAAAGCGAAATGCCAAGTTCCCGGTAAATTTCACGCCGGAACGCAGGCGGCACCACTAATTGCGTGCCGTCTTCCAGTTGCAGCTTATCGGTCATCAGCATACGGACTTCATACGCCAGGACCTTATTAAACTGCTGCAAACTCGGCAGAATGGCGAAATTCAATACCACCAGATAGGTCGTCACCAGGCTGACGAACAGCAAGGTGACGATAAGCAACAAGGTTCTGGCAAAGGAGCTTCTCGGTGAGAAGCGCAGTCGCTTCATGCTTTAGAACCATCCGGTACAAAGACGTAGCCTAACCCCCATACGGTCTGGATATAACGCGGGTGAGCCGGATCCTCTTCCACCATGCGGCGCAGGCGAGAGATCTGCACGTCAATGGAGCGTTCCATTGCCGAATATTCGCGACCACGCGCCAGGTTCATAAGCTTATCGCGGGATAACGGTTCACGCGGGTGGCTGACCAGCGCTTTAAGCACGGCAAATTCACCGCTGGTGAGCGGCATCGGCTCATCTTCGCGGAACATTTCACGGGTGCCTAAGTTCAGCTTGAATTTGCCAAAGGCAATAACCGCTTCTTCCTGAGAAGGCGCGCCCGGCAGCTCATTCGCCTGGCGGCGCAGCACAGCGCGAATACGCGCCAGCAGTTCACGCGGGTTAAACGGTTTAGGGATGTAGTCATCGGCACCAATTTCCAGGCCCACGATGCGATCCACCTCTTCCCCTTTCGCCGTGACCATAATGATCGGCATCGGGTTGCTTTGGCTGCGTAAACGACGGCAAATCGACAAACCGTCTTCGCCAGGCAGCATCAGATCAAGGACCATCAGGTGGAATGACTCACGCGTCAGCAGACGATCCATTTGTTCAGCATTTGCTACGCTACGAACCTGGAAGCCTTGCTCGGTAAGATAACGCTCAAGTAATGCGCGCAGGCGCATATCGTCATCCACAACCAGAATTTTATAATTCTCTTGCATTGTTTTAACTCCCAAAGGGTTCGAATACTCATTTCGGTAAAAAAGACACACGCCATTACAGGATGAGGCCCTTTTTAACTACCCGTATTCTAAAAAAGGCTACGCTGACTACCAGACAAAACTGGTATATATTCTAGCCGAAATTGTTACAAAGCATATTTAACAGCGAGTTATCTGACCATTTCATCACAAAACCGTCGCTTTCTTGTGATGGTGACACCTCATTATAACGTCCCCGCTAAAAAGCCACTCACGTGGAAATAAAACTCAAATTGGTTGACCAATATCATTTTTGCTTGATAAAGCGTTGCAGCAAGCCTTTATTAACCTGCGATTAACCTTTGAAATAAACTGTGACATGGTTAACCAATTCACTTTCCATCATTGACTTTTTGCTCTTTTTGGCCGAAGTTGTATGCCAACAAAGCGAGTTGTTACACCACTATCGGGATTAAACGCCAACAAATTGCATAGTGGTCGACCAATTTCAGCTACTTTCACGATGCCGTTGTGGCACAACGAGACCGAGCAGAGGTAAAGCATGAAGCAGACATGGCGCTGGTACGGCCCAAACGATCCGGTGACGCTGTCAGATGTACGACAAGCGGGCGCAACAGGCGTGGTAACCGCGCTTCACCATATTCCTAACGGCGACGTCTGGACCATTGACGAAATCCTGAAACGTAAAGCCATTGTGGAAGAGGCAGGTCTTGTGTGGTCAGTGGTGGAAAGTATTCCTATCCACGAAGACATCAAAACCCATAGCGGCCAGTACGATCTGTGGATTAAAAATTACCAGCAATCAATTCGTAACCTCGCTGAATGCGGTATTTACACCGTCTGCTACAACTTTATGCCGGTTCTGGACTGGACGCGAACCGACCTTGAATATGTGCTGCCGGACGGCTCAAAAGCGCTGCGTTTCGACCAAATTGAATTCGCCGCGTTCGAAATTCACCTGCTAAAACGCCCGGGCGCGGAAGCCGATTATACCGCTGAAGAAGTCGAGCAGGCACACGCCCGCTTCGCCGCCATGAGCGATGAAGACAAAGCGCGCCTGACCCGCAATATCATTGCCGGTCTGCCGGGCGCTGAAGAGGGTTACACCCTTGAGCAATTCAGCAAGCACCTTGAACGTTACGCCGATATCGATAAAGCCAAACTGCGCGAAAACTTCGCGTACTTCCTGAAAAGCATTATCCCGGTTGCTGAACAAGTGGGCGTACGCATGGCTGTTCACCCGGACGATCCGCCGCGCCCAATCCTTGGCCTGCCGCGCATTGTGTCTACCATTGAAGATATGCAATGGATGGTAGATACCGTCGCAAGCCTGGCAAACGGCTTCACTATGTGCACCGGCTCCTATGGCGTGCGTGCTGACAACGATCTGGTAGATATGATCAAACAGTTCGGCCCGCGGATTTACTTCACTCACCTGCGTTCAACGATGCGCGAAGATAACCCGAAAACCTTCCACGAAGCCGCTCATCTGGCAGGCGATGTGGATATGTATGAAGTGGTAAAAGCCATTGTTGAAGAAGAACATCGTCGCAAAGCCGAAGGCGTGGAAGACCTGATCCCGATGCGTCCGGATCACGGTCACCAAATGCTGGATGATTTAAAGAAAAAGACCAACCCAGGCTATTCCGCTATTGGCCGTTTAAAAGGCCTCGCGGAAGTACGTGGCGTGGAACTGGCTATCCAGCGCGCTTTCTTTAGCAAATAACCTTCTCAGGACGCGGCGATCGCCGCGTCCTGTCTCCGTTCTCTCGACTTTTCATTCAGGCAGGCAACTGCCCGGAGTTTAAAATGGAACTGACTATTGCTAACAGCACGCTGCCCGTGGCGCGTCCGCTGTGGGATAACACACGTCTGTCATCCCGGATTGTTCACCTTGGCTGCGGCGCATTTCACCGTGCCCATCAGGCGCTGTATACCCATCATTTGCTGCAACAATCCGACAGCGACTGGGGCATCTGCGAAGTTAACCTGATGCCTGGCAACGATCAGGTATTGATTGAAAACCTGAAAAAACAAAACTTGCTGTACACCGTGGCGGAAAAAGGCGCGACAGGCACCGAACTGAAAATCATCGGTTCGATGAAAGAAGCGCTTCACCCGGCCATCGACGGTTGCGCGGGTATTCTCGCGGCCATGGCCCGCGAGCAAACGGCGATTGTTTCCCTGACGGTGACAGAAAAAGGTTATTGCACCGAAGCGGCCAGCGGCGAACTGGATTTGAATAATCCGCTTATCCAACATGATCTGGCCCATCCCAATGAGCCGAAATCGGCGATTGGTTATATTGTTGAAGCGCTACGTCTGCGTCGTGAACAGGGGCTGAACGCATTTACCGTCATGTCCTGCGATAACGTGCGAGAAAATGGTCACGTGGCGCGCGCCGCAGTGCTTGGCCTTGCCAAAGCGCGTGATGCGGCGCTTGCGCAGTGGATTGCAAGCCACGTTACGTTCCCCTGCACCATGGTTGACCGTATCGTGCCCGCCGCCACCGCCGAAACATTAGACGACATCGCGGGCCAGTTAGGCGTTTACGACCCGTGCGCGATTGCCTGCGAACCGTTCCGCCAGTGGGTCATCGAAGACAACTTCGTTAATGGTCGTCCAGAGTGGGACCGCGTGGGCGCACAGTTTGTCGAAGATGTCGTACCATTTGAAATGATGAAACTGCGGATGCTCAACGGCAGCCACTCTTTCCTGGCGTATTTGGGTTATCTCGGCGGTTACGAGACCATTGCCGATACCATGACCAACCCGGCTTATCGCGATGCGGCGCTGGCGCTGATGTTACGCGAACAGGCGCCGACGCTTGCCATGCCGGCAGGCACCGATCTGGACGCGTACGCGCATTTACTGATTGAGCGCTTCAGTAATCCTTCCCTGCGCCATCGTACCTGGCAAATCGCCATGGACGGCAGCCAGAAGTTGCCGCAACGCATGCTTGATCCTATCCGCCGCCATCTGGCAGACGGTCATGACTGGTCGCACCTTGCGCTGGGCGTGGCGGGATGGATGCGCTACGTGGCGGGTGTGGATGAAAAGGGCAACGCCATTGACGTCGTCGATCCGCTGCAAGCGCAGTATCAGGCCGTCGATGCGCATGCCAGCGCTCAGGAACGCGTGGACGCTTTATTACGCCTGAACGCGATTTTTGGTCATGACTTACCGGCAAATCCGGCGTTTGTTTCAGCGGTGGTGAAGGCACTGGAACAGTTGAACGCTCATGGCGCACGCGAAGCGGTCGCCAGCCTGAGTAAATAAGTCTTTAGCAGGCCGTGTGACGCGGCCTGTTTCTTCACTGACTCCCCACGCCGGTATGCTATAGTCAGGCCCATTACGGACGGTTTTCAACGCGTTCGCCACTGAATCACTCTTATCGTAACGTTATGAAATCAAACACGACCCAACAACGCCCTTATCAGGAAGTCGGCGTGATGCTGCGCAATATGATCGCGCAAAACCAGTATGCGGTCGGCGAGCGGCTGCCCCCGGAACGTGAAATCGCGGAAATGCTGGCGGTTACGCGAACCGTAGTGCGTGAAGCGTTAATCATGCTGGAAATCGAAGGGCTGATAGAAGTACGGCGCGGCGCGGGTATTTTTGTTATTTCGACGCCTTCCACCCCCGCGCAACAGCCACCCGTAACGGCGCAGTGCAATGATGCCGGTCCGTTTGAACTGCTTCAGGCGCGCCAGTTGCTTGAAAGCAATATCGCGGAATTTGCCGCATTGCAGGCAACCCGGGAAGACATCGTTAAAATGCGGCAGGCGCTATTGCTGGAAGAGCAGGAACTGGCTTCCGATGCGCCCGATGAAACCGAAAGCGGCGATATGCAGTTTCATCTCGCCATTGCCGAGGCCACTCACAACAGCATGCTGGTGGAACTGTTTAAACAATCCTGGCAGTGGCGTGAAAACAATCCGATGTGGATCCAGCTTCACCGTCATCTGGATAACACCCGCTATCGCAAAGAGTGGCTACTGGATCATAAACAGATTCTGGCGGCACTGATTAAGAAGGATGCCAAGGCCGCAAAACTGGCGATGTGGCAGCATCTGGAAAACGTCAAACTGCGGCTACTGGAGTTTTCCAACGTAGACGACATTTATTTTGACGGCTACCTGTTCGACTCCTGGCCGCTTGATAATGTGAATAGCTAATGTCGATACCAGGTAACGCATCACTTGGTATCGGTGTTATTCCCCTTCGCCTTTCTCATAGCGAATGCTGTTCACAAACCACATCTTTTCCCCTTCCGGGGTGGGCACCACAAACTCTTCGTCGACCTGTTTTTTAAGAATGGCGCGCGCCATCGGCGAGTCGATGGAGATGTAATCTTTGCGCTCGCCGTAAATCTCTTCGGGACCAACAATGCGGAAGGTTTTCACCTCTCCGGCCTCATTTTCAATTTCCACCCATGCACCGAAGAAAACCCGTCCCTCCTGCTGCGGTGAATAATCGACGATTTTCAACTGCGGCATGATTTTCCGCAGAAAGTGCACCCGACGATCTATCTGGCGCAGAATACGTTTGTTAAAGGTGTAATCAGCGTTTTCAGAGCGGTCGCCGAGGCTCGCCGCCCAGGAGACAATCTTCGTGATTTCCGGGCGTTTCTCATTCCAGAGATAGTCATGCTCTTGCTTAAGCTTGTTATACCCTTCGCGGGTAATCAGTTTGGTCGCCACGCGGTTACTCTCAATCAATTAAATTAACGGGCACGGAACAGTCCGAATCCAGGGTCGTCACATGCGACGACTGGCATTTTCGTCCGGCAATCCGTATAACTGTGCCCTGAAATTTTCGCATCCAACAGATGAAATTGCCATGATGAATGATTCACTCAGCCGTATTATCGCCGGTGAACTTCAGGCCAGAGCTGAACAGGTCGCTGCTGCCGTTCGCCTGCTTGATGAAGGGAACACCGTACCATTTATCGCCCGGTATCGTAAGGAAGTGACCGGTGGTCTGGACGACACGCAATTGCGTCAACTTGAGACGCGTCTGGGCTATTTACGCGAGCTGGAAGAACGCCGCCAGTCGATTATCAAATCGATTGATGAGCAAGGTAAACTCACCCCGGAATTGGCGTCCGCCATTAACGGTACGCTTAGTAAAACCGAACTCGAAGATTTATACCTGCCGTATAAACCAAAGCGCCGCACCCGGGGGCAAATCGCCATTGAAGCGGGTCTTGAGCCGCTGGCTGATCTGCTGTGGAACACGCCTTCTCACGATCCCGAAACCGAAGCTGCGAAATTTATTGATGCTGATAAAGGCGTAGCCGACAGCAAAGCCGCCCTCGACGGCGCGCGTTATATCCTGATGGAGCGTTTCGCAGAAGACGCCGCGCTGCTTGCTAAAGTGCGTGATTATTTATGGAAAAACGCCCATTTGGTGGCAAGCGTTGTCAGCGGTAAAGAAGAGGAAGGCGCGAAATTTCGCGATTATTTCGATCATCACGAACCCATTGCCAGCGTTCCGTCGCACCGTGCGCTGGCGATGTTTCGCGGCCGCAACGAAGGCGTATTGCAACTGGCGCTTAATGCCGATCCGCAATTCGACGAGCCGCCGCGTGAAAGCCACTGCGAACAGATTATTATCGATCACCTCGGCCTGCGTCTCAATAACGCCCCGGCAGACAGCTGGCGTCGCGCCGTGGTGAGCTGGACCTGGCGCATTAAAGTACTGATGCATCTGGAAACCGAGCTGATGAGCACGGTGCGCGAGCGTGCCGAAGAAGAAGCGATTAATGTTTTCGCCCGCAATCTGCACGACCTGCTGATGGCGGCTCCGGCCGGACTGCGCGCGACCATGGGCCTCGATCCGGGTCTGCGTACCGGGGTTAAAGTCGCGGTGGTGGACGGCACCGGCAAACTGGTCGCTACCGATACCATTTATCCGCATACCGGTCAGGCGGCGAAAGCGGCAGTTGTGGTTGCCGCCCTGTGCGAAAAACATAACGTCGAGCTGGTGGCTATCGGCAACGGTACTGCGTCCCGCGAAACGGAGCGTTTCTTCCTCGACGTGCAAAAACAGTTCCCGATAGTGACCGCCCAGAAAGTGATCGTCAGCGAGGCAGGCGCGTCGGTCTATTCCGCCTCTGAACTGGCGGCACTGGAATTCCCGGATCTGGATGTCTCGCTGCGTGGCGCCGTCTCCATTGCCCGCCGTTTGCAGGATCCGCTGGCGGAACTGGTTAAAATCGACCCGAAATCCATCGGCGTGGGTCAGTATCAACATGACGTCAGTCAGTCGCAGCTGGCGCGCAAGCTTGATGCGGTGGTGGAAGACTGTGTGAATGCCGTGGGTGTGGACTTAAATACCGCCTCTGTACCGCTGTTGACCCGCGTCGCCGGGCTAACGCGCATGATGGCGCAGAATATCGTTAACTGGCGCGATGAAAACGGGCAATTCCAGAACCGCCAGCAATTACTGAAAGTCAGCCGCCTGGGGCCAAAAGCCTTTGAGCAGTGCGCGGGCTTTTTGCGCATCAATCACGGGGACAACCCGCTCGACGCATCAACCGTTCACCCGGAAGCGTATCCGATCGTTGAGCGTATTCTGGCGGCAACCCAACAGTCCCTGCGCGACTTGATGGGCAACAGCAGTGAACTGCGTAACCTGAAAGCCGTTGATTACACCGATGAGCGCTTCGGGGTACCGACGGTTACGGACATCATCAAAGAGCTGGAAAAACCGGGCCGCGATCCGCGTCCTGAGTTTAGAACCGCGCAATTCGCCGAAGGCGTGGAAACGCTAAACGATCTCACGCCGGGTATGGTACTGGAAGGCGCGGTGACGAACGTCACTAACTTTGGCGCGTTTGTAGATATCGGCGTTCATCAGGACGGGCTGGTCCACATCTCTTCCCTGTCGGATAAATTTATTGATGATCCCCATAAGGTGGTGAAAGCGGGCGATATCGTGAAGGTCAAAGTACTGGAAGTTGACCTGCCGCGTAAACGCATCGCCTTAACCATGCGGCTTGATGAACAACCGGGGGAAAGCACGACGCGCCGCATCGCAGGCGGGCCGGCATCTCGTCCGGCGCAGACTCAGCCGCAAAAACAACGTACGCGTGACACTAAATCCTCAGGCAACAGCGCCATGAGCGATGCTCTTGCTGCCGCTTTGGGTAAAAAGCGTTAAAAAAGAAGGCCGGGTAACCGGCCTTTTATTTCATCTGCAATATTTCGCAATATGAGAACTTCCTGTGTTTTTCAATTATTGATTTTATTGACTTTCCCCGTCCCGCTTATCAAAAAAGACACTATTCATTCTCATTTTAATAACAAATTAATCGCCATTTTCGCCTGACGGCCCTGGATGCCTGTTTACCACTAAATTACTCAATGCATTGATATTATTTGTTTTTATTATTTAGGGCGTATTACAAGCATTTATTTTTCGTTTTTTGAGCCAAAACAACGAATGGTGAAATATTGTATTTAGCAACACATTCACCATTGAAGATAAAAACCATTCTCATTATCATAGCTTTCCATCAAGAGTATTTCTTTTCCGCACCTGATTCTGGTTTTCCATGCCTGCCCTCCAGCCATGGAAATCGTGTTTCCGATTACGAAAGATAAGAAGGCTTTATGCAATTTTTAGCCAACAGCAACTGGAAAATCACCGGCTTCGCCCGTGAAATAAGCCCGGCTTACCGCCAGAAACTCCTTTCGTTAGGTTTACTTCCCGGCTCCTCTTTTAATGTGGTCCGCGTCGCTCCGCTGGGCGATCCGATTCATATTTCCACACGCCGGGTTAACCTTGTATTGCGTAAAAAAGATTTAGCGCTGGTACAGGTTGAAGCCGCTTCCTGACCCGCTGTAATTCATTTTTGAGTCCAGACGAAATATGAAAAAGCTAACCATTGGATTAATTGGCAACCCTAACTCCGGGAAAACCACACTATTCAATCAATTAACCGGATCCCGGCAACGGGTCGGCAACTGGGCTGGCGTAACGGTCGAACGCAAAGAGGGTTTTTTTGCCACGCCGGAACATCAAGTGACGCTGGTTGACTTACCAGGCACTTATTCCCTCACCACCATTTCATCGCAGACATCGCTCGATGAACAAATCGCCTGTCACTATATTCTGAGCGGCGATGCGGACTTGCTGATTAACGTAGTGGATGCCTCGAACCTTGAGCGCAATCTCTATCTGACGTTGCAGCTGCGTGAATTGGGTATCCCCTGCATCGTTGCCTTAAATATGCTGGATATTGCCGAAAAGCAGAAAATCCGCATTGATGTTGATGCCCTGGCAAATCGCCTCGGCTGCCCGGTCGTGCCGCTGGTTTCGACACGCGGACGCGGGATCGATACCCTAAAGCGGGTTATCGACCATGGCATTCAGAAGCAAACGCCGGTCGTGGTGCATTACGCCGCAGCGCTTAACCGTGAAGCCGATGCGCTCGCACAAAGTATGCCGGCGGCCATGCCGTTGACCCAACGCCGTTGGCTTGGTTTGCAAATGCTGGAAGGCGACATTTACAGCCGCGCCTTTGCCGGTGATGCCGCACAAAAGCTGGATGTATCATTAGCCCGTCTTACTGAAGAGATAGACGACCCGGCGCTTTATATTGCCGATGCGCGCTATCAAAGTATCGCCGCGATTTGCGACAGCGTCAGTAACAGCTTAACGGCTCAACCCCATCATTTGACGGCCGCCATCGATAAAATCGTTATCAACCGCTTCCTCGGCATTCCAGTCTTTTTGATGGTGATGTACGTCATGTTCTTGCTTGCCATTAACATTGGCGGCGCACTGCAACCGCTTTTCGATGTCGGCTCCGCCGCGATTTTTATCCACGGTTTACAATGGGTTGGCGCAACGCTGCATTTCCCCCAGTGGCTGACGATTTTCCTCGCTCAGGGCATTGGCGGCGGTATTAATACTGTTCTGCCGCTGGTTCCGCAAATCGGCATGATGTACCTGTTCCTCTCTTTCCTTGAGGACTCCGGGTATATGGCGCGAGCGGCCTTTGTGATGGACCGTCTGATGCAATCCCTCGGATTGCCGGGCAAATCTTTCGTCCCGTTAATCGTTGGATTCGGCTGTAATGTGCCGTCGGTCATGGGCGCTCGCACCCTGGACGCGCCGCGCGAGCGGTTAATGACAGTGATGATGGCGCCGTTCATGTCTTGCGGGGCGCGGCTGGCAATTTTCGCGGTCTTTGCCGCCGCCTTCTTTGGTCAGCAGGGCGCGCTGGTGGTGTTTTCGCTGTACCTGCTTGGCATCGTGATGGCTATTCTTACGGGCCTGATGTTAAAGCACACCATTATGCGCGGCGAAGCGACGCCGTTCGTGATGGAGCTGCCGGTTTACCATGTGCCGCATCTGAAAAGCCTGGTGCTGCAAACGTGGCAGCGTCTTAAATCCTTCGTGATGCGCGCCGGTAAAGTGATTGTGGTAGTGAGTATTTTTGTCGGCGCGTTAAACAGCTTTTCCTTCAGCGGTAAACCCGTCGATAGCATTAACGACTCGGCGCTGGCAACCGTGAGCCAGGTGCTGACGCCGCTGCTTAAACCTATCGGCGTGCGTGAAGATAACTGGCAAGCCACCGTTGGCCTGTTCACAGGCGCAATGGCGAAAGAAGTGGTGGTCGGGACGTTAAACACGCTGTACACCGCCGAGAATATTCATCAGGAAGAATTTGATGCCGCGAGCTTTAATCTGATTCATGAACTGTCCAGTGCCGTTGAAGAAACCGCGCAGAGTCTGCGCGACACCTTTAGCCTGAGCGTGTTAATGAACCCCATTGAAGCCAGTAAAGGCGATGGCGAGATGGAAAGCGGCACCATGGGCGTTATGAGCGCGAAATTCGGCAGCACCGCCTCGGCATACAGCTATTTAATTTTCGTGCTGCTGTATATTCCCTGCATCTCGGTAATGGGCGCGATTGCCCGTGAAACCAGCCGCAGTTGGATGGGCTTCTCCATTTTGTGGGGGCTCAACATCGCCTATTCACTGGCGACGCTTTACTATCAGACCGTGACGTTCCAGCAACATCCGCACTACAGCCTGGCGTGCATTCTGGCGGTTGTGATGTTTAACATGCTGGTGCTAAGCGTATTACGTCGGGCACGCAGCCGCGTCGAAATCGGCGTGTTAGGGCAGCGCAAAGCAGAAGAAGCGTGCTGTGAAGCCACGTCCGGTCATTGTCATTAAGGTGTCGATATGGCGACGCTGATAGAAGTACGCGATTTGTTGGCCTTGCAGGGTCGTATGGAAGCAAGCCAGTTGAGTGATGTGCTTGCCACTCCGCTTCCGCTGATTGACGCGATGCTCACGCGCCTTGAGGCGATGGGACGAGCAAAGCGCGTCACAGAAGACTTGAGTGGATGTTTATCCGGCAGTTGTAAACGATGCCCGCAAGGAAATGCTTGCCAAAAAACGTTCTGGACGCTTCAATAGCAAAAAAAGAAAAGCAGTGGCAAAAAATGAATGCCGGTCGCCTCAGGTGACCGGCATTTTTATTACCTGCGCGCGAAAGATTTTCGCGTAGCCCTGTTAGCTATAGAGCGGCATTTTGTAAGCGCGAAACGAGTAAAAATCGACGCGTCTAATATCCCCGCCCGGCGGCGCCTTAAAAGTGCCCGAGGTTAAGCGAATCTCAAATAACGGCATGCGGGTATTCATGTCGACTTCCTGAAGGATCACCCGGCCCTGAAAATAACCGGCAAGGTTTTCAGCAGGGTCAATCCTGTCGGAAATGCCCGGTTCGACGGTCAATGGCAGCCCAGCAATATCCTCATCGCCCCCGCTCTGGAATATCGAACCGCCAAAGTTCGCCAGCAGCCGAGGAAAAGCATCATTGTTCTGATGCTTGAAAAAAGTGGCGGTAGAGACGTAAGAACTGTATCCCGTTGCCCCCATTTCCGTTTCGCCATATTCCACTAATTTTCTGACTTCCCGGGTATTCAGATCGACCTGATAGTGCGCGCAACGTGACGCGTTTTGAGAAGGCACTACGCCTTCTGACATCGTACGAGTACGGTAATTTCCATTGTTGAAAACGGAAAACTCCACCAGGGAGGGATTCGACTGCGCCTTTATGACTTCCTGGACATTATGCTGGCCCCAGGTCCAGAAGACATGGTCAGCTTCCGCTTTCTGGGCAGGATCGGTTAAATCATACGGCTGGTTAGTCACGGGATTAACCGGCGTTAAGAGCAGATCAGACCAATCAGTTGTGATATCCCCCGTTTCGGTCACCTGCCAGTCATCGTGATTTGCAGAGATAAAGCGCAACGCGCCGGTTTCTCTATCGATACCGATAATAGCCCCTTGATGACGGCAGGAGGCTATCAGCAGATTGCTGTCTGAATCCAGTACCACCTGGTTGAGATGCGCCCAGTCATAAGTATTCGGGACGGAAAAGTCCATTGGCACTGGCGAGCGCCAGAAATTCAGAATGCTGCGCAAATCGTAATAGACTTTTTCATACCCCGTAGCCAGGTCGAGGATCGCAATGCAATCTTCTGAGGTTGGTCCCTGATTAGCGCCATCGGGATTCGGCCCTTCGCCACTTTGACGGGTGCTAAGGTAATCGGATGCATAAAGCAGCGCATTTTCGCCTGGCAGTTCCAGTAACGAATGATGAGCCCTGTCGCGAGTAAAATAGATCCCCAATACGCGCCCTGTCGCATCAAAGCGCCAGAGTTCCCGTTGCCCATTTGGTTCATTTGGCCCGAGATCGGTAGGTGTGTAATAGTGCTGGAGATGCTCGTCTGAACCGATGAATGTCCCATCGGAAAGGCGAATATTATTATATGTCGGCAACCAGAGCGCCGGATCGTTTTGCGGGTTACCAGCGACGATATACCATCGGACATTCGCCTGGCGATCATAAGCGATAAAAGCGCGGCGGGATGAGACGACGACGAAGTAAAGATCGTCACCGACGTCAGCGTACTCGCCCGTTTTATTAACCTGAAGTTCCGGGAAGCCATTGGTCATGTTGGCTTGCGCATCCGTCGCTGGAAGCGGCGCTACCGTCACTGAAGTCGTAAACTCGCGCCCGTCAGCATCAACAACGCGTACAAGGTTGATGGTTTCCCTGTTCGCCCGGGCGACAAACCCCAGGACAGAAATAACGACTTTTTGATCAAGCGGTTGATTGGTATAGGTATGCGTAATTTCAGGCGCTGAGGGTACATCAGGAGAAGAGACACTGACCGTAATGGTGTGACTCATGTTCCAAAAACCCAACACCGCGCTCAACGGTGAGCGGCTAAAAATATCTTGCTGATACTTTTCCGATAAACTGCCCAGGGTATCTGAAAGGGTAATGCTGCCGACAAAGGCGTCATAAATTTTCTTTATCGCGAAGAACGGGCTCAATTTGTGTCTGTAAACCGGGGTTGTAAAGCCCATCGCCGGCGTCCCGATATCCGATATGTGAAGGTGTAGCCATGGTCTGGCTCCTTAAGTTGCCAAATAAAAAGAAAACAGGGTTTATCTCATCACACGTAAAATGAGTGCCTTTATTTTCTTTATTTGACTAAGCCGCTCGGGCCATTTTTTGCCGACGTAAAAGCAAAAATAAATCTCAAACAAAGCGAGACAGGAAATCATGGAATTTCGTCGCCAGTCATCGTGCCGCTCTCGTTGTTAAGCACTGCCTTTTCCATCATCGCTTTGGATGCGATAAGGGTGTCGATAAACTCTTTTTTATGCGGATAGTTAAGCACATCGCTGATATACATCACGCCGGTTTGAAATGCCGGAAAGGTAAAGGCGGTATCAATCGCAACCAGCCCTCTTCTTAAGGCTTCCTGCTCCAGTTGCAAAGGCAAAGCCAGAATGCAGTGGCTTTGCTGCGTTAAGGTTATTGCATTTGAGACCGAGTAAACTTCAAAGCGAATCGACTCAGGTGACATATGATATAAAAGCGGATCGTTAAATTCGCCTTCGTCTTCACCATGTTTCAGTATGACCCAATCGCTCTGCCTGAGGTGCTTTTCAGTAATACCTTTTTTACCAGCCCAGGGATGTTCACCTGAGCAATATAAAACGAAACGTGTGGTAAAAACCGGAATATAATTGATTGCTGATATTTTATTGTCCGTCGCAGGGATAGCACCTAGCGCAATATCGCATTCACCTTTTAATAAATGATTCTGTCCGGTCGCAGAATTACAGCTTTTGATAACAATACGTACCTGCGGATATTTCGCCATATACGCTTTGGTTAAGCTAAACAATACTCCGTGACTCCATGCATGTCCGCATTCCAGCACTAACGTTTGCCGATGGCTACGTTTAATCGCGTCAATATCCAACATGGCTTTTTGATAATTTCTGTCTAACAGACAGGCATGTTGATAAAGACTTTCGCCATACACCGTCAGGGAAATCGTTTTACTTCCCCGAACCAGTAGCGGGATCTCCAGCGCAGACTCCAGACGTTTCATGTTTTGCGTGAGGGTTGGCTGAGAGATAAATAAGGATTCCGCAGCGGCAGTAAACGTTTTTTTATCCACCAGAATCTTAAACTGGAAGATAAGCTTATGCAGATACATTAGGATATGCCTTTAAAAATAGCCGTCAGAAACATTCTATTAAAAAGAGAATGCTGGCAAAAAAAACGCTGAAGCTGAACATGGCAATCGCAAGATGTTTGCGTGTCAGTCCCTCCTGCCGCCCGGTTCCCTGTGGATAAAAGCGCTGGGTTTTGTTAATCAACAAATGGCTGCTTCCAGCAAGGCACAAGAGCGCACCCGGCAAGTAATACAGAGGATTGGACAGTACCGCCCCGTAGCGAAAGAAGAGGATCGCGACGGTAAAAAAAGAGCAGGCGGTTCTACCCCAGGATAAAAGCGTACGCTCAGGTTGCAGACCGGGATCGGACATATACACTTCCGCCTTTGTTACCGGAATATCAAAAACATGACAAACAGTACGATACCCAGCAAATAGCATGACAGTGTCAGTAAAACGTTCGAATAATTCAGATCGCGTTCATTGCGCATGGCGATTTCATTCTCGCGCCAGCGTAACCAACCCATCACGCTCAAAAATGCCGCGCCCGCGGCAAGTATCAACGACAAGCTATGCCAGTGGCTACCGCTTCCGGTATGGTTGACTAACTGCTCAAGCCCCACGGCTCCCGCTAACAATGCCAGTGCCGTTCGGATCCACGCCAAAAACGTGCGTTCGTTCGCAAGCGAAAAACGATAATCAGGACGAATGCCCTGCTCCTTCCACCGGGCCTTTCCCGAATAGCTGCTCTTTTGCATGTGTATCCTGGCGCTAAAATCATGAGTCCCTGTCGCAGCGGCGCTGCGCAGGGACATCCTTGCTGTTAATACGGTTTATTGAACAAGTTTTTCAGCCCGCTTTCATAGCTTCCACGGGTATATATCTCCACCAGTAACGCTCTTTTCAGATAATCGCCCGTAAAGTATGTGGCGACATCATCAAGTAATGCTTTTCCGCCAGGACATACCGCAATATCGAGTAACAACGCGCGGGTGTCCGGGTGCATATTCACGTCTGCCAGCCGACCCAGATGCTGACTGAGCACCGCCTGTCGTTGCTGGTGTTCACGTTCTATAAACGCGGCGGTGATTAGGGAACTGTCCTCGGGAATGCCTAAGCGTTGCCATTCATCTGCGGGAGCCCCTGCCCGGGAAAGCGCCTGCGAAAGCATTTTGAGCAAAATTGCTTCTTGTTGCGCGTCTTTGAGCGGATGTTCTTGCGCAGGATCGCTTACGAGATCGAAAAGTAAATTGCCATGGGCATAGGCACTGTAAAAGCCCGCTGAACCGGGCAGTTTCAGTACCGGTATATTTTTAGTAAACGCCATCCCGGGATGTAACGTCGCCCCTTTCAATTCGTCGGGAGTGAACATGCGTCGCATGTGGGTAGGCATCAGCGTGTATTCATACAGAGGCTGGTTTTCGGGTAATTGGCTTGCGCGCATATAAATGTATCTACCGTCGGTAATAGAAACGTGCGCGCCGAAATAACCAAATAACGCCTCAGATTTAATCGCATTTTTGCCCGCAATAACCGGCGTTAACGAATGGCCTGTCATACCGGCCGTTTTTTCGATACCGAAATAATCCAGCAAGGTCACGCCAAGATCGTGCATTTGCGCTAATTCATGACGAACATCGTTCGCTACGCCAACTTTAGGATCCCATATAAAAAAAGGCACGTGGGCGATTTCATTATAAACTGGCATCACGCTTTTCCCTGACCACTCCTTTTCGCCCAGCAAAAATCCATGATCGGTATTGACCACCAGCAGGGTATCTTTCCACAAATCATGCTCATCAAAGAAGTCGAGAATTTTGCCCAGATACTCATCGCACATAAGCATTAACGCCTGATAATGCTTTGCCGCATTCGCCATTTTTTCAGGATTATTAATACGCTCAGTCGAGCTGTATTCCGGCCAATCGTCGCTGTTTCCTACCAGGTCCGCACTCACCCTTTGTTTAAAACGATCCGGAACCGCGAACGGCTCATGAGGATCAAAACTTTCTATCTGCAACAACCAATTATCCTGCCGATAATTCTCGGCGAGGAACTCAAGCCCAAGTTGATAACAACGCGCCTGCGGATAATCCTCCTCGCGTTGAAAATAAGTGCGGTTAATTTGATCATGAAGGATCATATTTCGGCGCAGCGGTTCTGCTTTTTGCCAGGTCTCAAGCTGTTCTACACCGCGAAAACCTAATTGCGCTTTCCATAAATCGCCTTCCTGGCCACGGACGAATTCATAGCTACTGTAGCGATTATGGTACGTTGCGCCGCCATCTTCCCAGTAATGCTGATGGTCAGTAATAAGATGAGAATAGATGCCGTGCTTTTTCATCATCTCAAAAATAGAATCGTCGAACGGCTCCAGCGGCCCCCAACTACGGTGTAAAAAACTTAACCGGCCGGTATGCAGGTCGCGCCGCGCGGGCATACAGGGCATGGATCCCACGTAAAAGTTATCGAAGCGTACCGTTTTTTTCGCCAGCCGATCAAAATTAGGCAAGGGAAAAGCGCCTGGATTGTAAGGGGGTAATTGATCGCGGCGAAGCGTATCGAACATAAGCATGACAGCTTTCATTTTATTCTCCCGAGCCAAGTAGTTTCATGCAGATTTCTTTGTGATTTTTTCGATTGAGCGAATAAAAAATCATGGCGAAAAGCGCAATTAATTGACCAAATACTGGCGTCATGACCATCAAAAACGTCAGGCCTTTGAGCGCGCCCTCGGTTTGTGTGGCGACGCCCGGTACATAGCCGATGAGTTCAAGCATCCAGCCCAGTACAAAAGCGCCAACGGCTGAACCGAATTTATTGGAAAAAGTCAGTGATGCTGACGCGATGCCTGCCGCATTTGTTTTGGTTCTCCAGCGCAATTCATCGGCGCAGTCCGTTACCATCATCCAGGTTATTAGCGAACCGGCCTGGCAAAACGCCATCAAGAAAGCGAGCAACACAATGGTGTAATAGACATGCGCGGGATTAAACGTCACCCAGAGCACCACCGAAGGGATAATGGCGATAATGCAAGCGATAACGAAAGCGGTCTTATTTCCGTAACGCTGTACCAGCCACTTAACAACTAAATAAATCAGTGCGCCGAAAAACATATTAAGTAACGCACCGGTCGCGACCATTTTAGCGCTGTGCAAAACCCAGGAATAAAACTGCACCGTAACGCCAGACATAATGGCAAGTGTCAGCGTATTGGCGGAGGACGCCAGCGCAAGGCATCCCAGCGAACGGCTATGAAAGGCCAGCGAGAGTTGTTTGAATACTTCAATGACAACATTGCCACGTTGCGCGCCGGGATGGATATCCAACGCCGCTTCATCTTCCTGAATACGCTGCCAGTTATCCTGATGACGCGCACCCCACGCACACAGCCATAATCCAAGGGTAGTTATGACGCCAAATAAAATGCCTAAATACCGGTAGCTGTTGACGTCAACAACGGGCTCCCCCGTCACACTATTATTGTGGCTAAACGCGGACAGGATATAGATACCGCCTGCGCTGACAATAAACTGCGCAATAATACCGGTAAATTGCTTTAGCAAAACAATATTGCTCCGCTCATTAACTTTATCTGTGATATAAGCCGTTAATGAATGATAGGGAATATTCGCACCGGTAGATGCAATGGAATAAAGCATATAAATGCAGGCGATATAAATCACGCGCCCGATGGGGGAAAAGTCAGGTGAGGCAAAAACCAACCACGTTGTTACGCCCAAAACAGGGGCCGAAAAAATAATCCAGAAACGGTATTTACCGAGTCGGGTTCGCGTTCTGTCACCTATCGCGCCCATTATGGGATCGATAAAGGCGTCAATACCGCGCGCTGCCAATGTGATGGCCCCGATGGTCGCAGGATTAACGCCATAGATGTCTGAGGCGTAGGTAATGAAGAAGACCAGCATGGCATAAAAGCTGAGATTAGAGGCGAATCCGCCGCCTATCGCATAATAAAGTTTTTCGGAAAGCTTTAATTGCTGCATTCTTGTTATCCTGGGTTTTTATGACTCCTCCATTATTAGAAAGCTACCCAATGACGGAAAATTGCTTTTGATGGTGTGCTATAGAAAAATACTATAACAGTATGGCTGAATGGCTTTTCCCAGAAAGCAACCTTATAGAAAGACTACGTTTTTTATTCCCATGTATCACAAAATCGATTCAGAACGCTGAAAATACAAATTGCAAATCTGTGATGGGTTTCTAACAATTATTATCTGGTTATTTTGGGTATTATTTATCAGAATTTGAGCATGTTATTTCGGGTAAATACCCTGGACGGTCAACGTAGCGCTTGCAGGTTTACGTGTGACGGTAAAGTGAAGGGGGCGCATCCGCACAGCGGGAACCCCCTTCCCCTTGCCAATCCAGCGCGCTGGTAAACCTTCAAAAAAAAATGCCGGTCACGTTACGCAACCGGCACAGGGAGAGCTCGCTAAAACTTATTTGTATACGTCTGCCGTAGCCTGGACATCTTCAGTTTTTTTATCAGCGCTGGTGATAACGTAATAGGTCCCTCCCATTTCATCCGCTTTTTTCGACAAATCAGCTTTCGCATCCATTGGCGAGGTTGCATCATCAGAGGTTGAAATGGTGCCAATTTTTGTCAAGTTCATGCTAGCGACTTTGTCTTTTTCAAGCTCTTTCGCAGCAAAAACACCGAAGGAAAGCGAACCGATAACCAACGAGGTAACAATGCCAGTGACTAATTTCATAGCTTCACACTCCTTAAAAAGGTTTTTATGTTGTGATGCCTACCGGCAGGCGGACTTTCGCCAATCAAAAAAATTGCCCGTAAGGGTAACCACGCATTAAGTATTGTTGGGATTTTGCTGTTTTTCCAGGCAATGACCAAGCGTGACCAGCGTTTCGCAAAAAGCGTCAGGATGGGAAATAAACGGCGCATGCGCGGCTTTATCAAACATCACCGACGTGCTGTGCGGCAAACGTGCATCCAGCAGAGCCGCAATTTTGCGCGGTACCAGCCCGTCCAGCCTGCCGTACAGCCGCCAGAACGGCACGGTAAGCCGCTCAAGCTCGATACGTAAATCCACCGATTTGAGGATTTCCAGTCCGCCGTTTAATACCTCAACGGATGGCGTGGGCGCGTCCAGCACAACGCTTTTAAGTTTGCGCGCATCCTGGCGGGCGCTTTCCGTCCCGAGAGTTTGCAGCGCCAGAAAACGCTCAACGGTACGCTTGAAATCTTCACTCAATTGCTGCTGAAAACCAGCCAGCACGGTGGGCTTAATGCCCGGCCACGCTTCCTGCTCATGCGCGCTAAAACAAGGCGATGATGCCACTGTCACCAGCGCATCGACGCGCTCAGGGTGCGTTAAGGCAATCTGACTCGCCACAAGCCCGCCGAGGCTCCAGCCTAACCATATCGCCCGTTCAGGGGCCTGAGCCAGGACGCATTGCGCCATCGCATCAAGATCCATTGCGCCAAAACCGGTGCTGCGCCCATATCCCGGTAAGTCCACCAGATGCAGCGTAAATTGCGAGGCTAATTGCTCGCGAATGCAATCCCATACCCCGGCATTCAGTCCCCATCCGTGCAACAGCACAAGATGAATATTTCCCTCTCCCCGGGTCTGCCACCAGATGTTATTCATTCGCTACAGTCTCTTTTTTATATGGAAAACCATGATGCTAACAGTACCAGCCTTATGTTGGCTATGCAGGATGCCCCTTGCCATTTCCCATTGGGGGATCTGCTCGTGTTGTCGCAAAGCGCTCCCCGTCGCTCCGCAATGCTGCCCCGTCTGCGGCTTGCCCGCCATGGTTACAACGCTGCCCTGCGGACGCTGTTTACAAAAGCCGCCGCCCTGGCAACGACTGCTCTACGTGACGGATTATTGTCAGCCGTTAAGCGCGCTGGTACAGGCGTTAAAATTTAATCAGCAAACCGCCCTCGCCCGGCCGTTAGCGCGTTTGATGCTGTTACGGGCGCGCGAGGCACAGCGGGAATCCGCCTTTCCCCGGCCGGATTTACTTATCAGCGTGCCGTTACACCGCCAACGCGCCTGGCGGCGAGGCTACAATCAAAGCGCGTTGCTGGCAAAACCGCTGGCCCGCTTGCTGGGTTGTCGGTATGACGAACGGGTGCTTCGGCGCGTCAGACGCACCCCAGCTCAACATCATCTCAGCGCGCGGTTACGCAAAAAGAACCTACATGACGCTTTTCGCCTTGAATTACCCGTGCGGGATCTCCATATCGTTATTGTGGATGACGTCGTCACAACGGGCAGTACGGTCGGAGAAATAGCCCAACTCTTGCATCGCCATGGCGCGGCGACTGTCCAGGTATGGTGCCTGTGTCGAACCTTGTAGACCCTCGATGATGGGCGTATTATAACCAAGTAAAATAGTCAACTATTAGGCCATAGCTATGATTCGTATTTCCGATGCTGCCCAGGCACACTTTGTCAAACTTCTGGCTAACCAGGAAGAAGGCACCCAAATCCGCGTGTTTGTTATTAATCCCGGTACGCCGAATGCAGAATGCGGCGTGTCCTACTGCCCGCCAGATGCGGTCGAAGCGAGCGACACGGCGCTGACGTTCGAACATCTCACCGCGTATGTGGATGAGCTGAGCGCACCGTATCTGGAAGACGCGGAAATCGATTTCGTCACCGATCAGTTAGGCTCACAGCTGACCCTGAAAGCGCCGAACGCCAAAATGCGTAAAGTCGCCGACGACGCTCCGCTGATGGAGCGCGTGGAATATATGCTGCAATCGCAAGTTAACCCGCAGCTGGCAGGCCATGGCGGTCGTGTATCGCTGATGGAAATCACCGATGAAGGCTACGCTATCCTGCAATTCGGCGGCGGCTGCAACGGTTGCTCAATGGTGGATGTCACCCTGAAAGAAGGGATTGAAAAGCAATTGCTGAATGAGTTCCCGGAACTCAAAGGCGTGCGCGATCTGACAGAACACCAGCGCGGCGAGCATTCCTACTACTAATCTGCCCGGTGTAACATACAGAAAAGGCGCTGATTCAGCGCCTTTTTTATCTGCGAGCCATTATTTCGCTTTCGGTTTTTGATACTTGCGTGAGGCAGCGCGACGACGTTTATCCAAATCCTTAATCAACTTGTTGACGCCTTCGTCTGCAAACATTTTCTCAAGCGGGACGGATAATTTACGCCGCCAGTTTTTATACTGATAACTGGTGCCGGGAATGTTGACCGGGTCCGCCATATCCAGCCAGTCTTCCGGTTGCAGGCCCAGCAGCGCGCACTGCGTATCGGCAATATAACGCTGCATCGCCCGGTTAAGTACCGGCGTCATTTTCATCCCTTTGGCTTTATGCCCTGCCTTTTTCGGCAAGCAGTTGTACTGGCGCAGCGCGTCCAGCAGCCCCTGTTTTGCGCGTTCACGATCTTCATACAACCCGCGCAGCACGATTTCGTCAGGATAAAGACCCAGCGTTTTACCGAGGGTTAAATCACCGCTTTCCCAGTAGCCACGCAAGGTGGGCAAATCATGGGTGGTCGCTACCGCCATCGCTTGTACCGGCCATGACTTGGGTTCGCGATAGTGCTTGCTGGCGTCGTTTTCGAAATAGAGCACTTTGTAGGAATACACGCCGTTCTGGCGCAGTTTTCCGACGATTTCTACCGGCACAGTACCCAAGTCTTCACCAATCACCATGCATTGATGACGCTCACTTTCCAGCGCCAGGATAGCCAGTAAATCATCGACCGGATATTGCACATAAGCGCCCTGATCCGCCGTTTCACCGTAGGGTATCCACCACAACCGCAGCAGCGACATCACATGATCGATTCGCAACGCGCCGCAGTTGGTCATGTTGGCGCGCAGCAACTGGATGAACGGCTCATAACCACGGGCCGTCATCACATGCGGGTCCATGGGCGGTAAGCCCCAGTTTTGTCCAAGCGGCCCCAGAATATCCGGCGGCGCGCCCACCGACGCTTTAAGACAATACAGTTCGCGGTCACACCAGGTTTCCGCACCGCCTTCCGCCACGCCTACCGCCAAATCGCGATACAAACCGACGGGCATGCCGTGCAACTGGCTGGTTTCCCAGCATTCAGCGAACTGTTTCCAGGCAAGCCATTGCAGCCACAGGTAAAAGTTGATGTCATCCGCGTTTTCTTCGCAGAAGGCCTTCACCTGCGGGCTGTCTGTAGACTGAAATCCCTCGGGCCATACCGGCCATCCCCAGCGCAGTTCGTCTTCTTTCACCTGCGTGGCGTGCAGCGCGTCAAATGCCGCCTGCCAGTAAAGGCTTTCGCCCTCACTGGCGACGAAATCACGAAAGGCGCGAACCTGCTCGTCATCGTTATCGCGCAGCGAGAACTGCTTCCAGGCCAACTGGAGGCCCGCCATTTTGAGCGCTGTCACCGTGGAATAATCAACCCAGTCGGCATCACGCGCCACTTTAAGCGACTGCTGCGTAGAGGGCATTTCCCACCAGGCCCGCGCCTCTTCGCTTTGCTGGAAATCCTCAATGGCGTTAACGTCAATATAAACGACGTTCATCCAGCGGCGCGAAGAAGGGCTATAGGGGCTTGCGCTTTCGGGATTCGCAGGATACAGCGCATGGATGGGATTCAGGCCGATAAAACTGCCGCCCCGTTGCGCCACCGACACCAGCATCCGTTTCAAATCGCCAAAATCGCCGATCCCCCAGTTGGTGCGTGAGCGCAGGGTATAAAGCTGCACACAAGCACCCCAGATTTTCTCGCCTTTAACGATAGTCTCCGGTTCAAAGCAGCGCTTCGGCGCGACAATTAACCGGCAATCCCACTGCTGCGACTTTTGCTTCAGCGTCAGCGTGTGATAGCCCAGCGGCAACCTTGCGGGAAGCTTCAGGCTTTCACCGCCTGTTGCGCTTCCCGTATGCTGCTTGCCCGCTTCCGTCGTCAGCAACCACTCATAGTCGCCTTGACCCTCCAGCGCTATCGTAAGACGCGTTGCCGAACGCAAAACTTTGACGCCTGGTATCGGCGCGGCAACCGGCTTTTTAACAGGTTGTACGCGATTCATCGCGTCCAGCAAACGGCGCTTAGTTTCAGCGCCAATCGCCTGAGCTTTACCGTGAGCATTGATATAATTAGCGCTAATTCCTGCCTCAAGGGCGGCAGTGTTCAGGCGTTTATCCATGGCATATCCTTAACGTTTGGCCTGCCAGATACGGGTCTGGTAGTCGCGAATGGAGCGGTCAGAGCTAAACATGCCGCAGCGCGCGGTATTCAGGATAGCAGCTCGTGTCCAGGCTTCCTGGTCGCGGTACAATAAATCTGCCTGTTTTTGCGCTTCTACATAGGATGCGAAATCGGCCATCAGCAGATAAGGGTCGCCGCCTGCCTTACCAATACTTTGCAGCATGGGGTCGAATGCGTGTTTATCCCCATCAGCGTAAACGCCTTTTTCCAGCTCTTTGAGTACGCCATCCAACAGCTTATCTTTCTTACGCCATTTCACCGGATCGTAACCTTTGGCTTTGAGCATTTTGACTTCGTCTACCGTCAGGCCAAAGATGAAAATATTTTCGGTCCCTACTTTCTCGGCAATTTCGACGTTCGCGCCGTCCAGCGTGCCCACGGTCAGCGCGCCGTTCAGTGCAAGTTTCATGTTGCCGGTGCCGGAGGCTTCTTTACCGGCCGTGGAAATTTGCTCCGAGATATCCGCCGCCGGGATCATTTTCTCCGCCGCCGAGACACAATAATCCGGCAGGAAGACCACTTTCAGTTTGTCGCCCACCAGCGGATCGTTATTGATCGTATCGGCCACTTTGTTGATCGCGTAAATAATATTTTTCGCGAGGTAATACCCGGGCGCGGCTTTGGCACCGAACAGGAACACACGCGGCACGCGGTCGGCCGTCGGGTTTTCGCGGATTTCTTTGTACATCGCCAGAATCTGCAACAGATTGAGGTGCTGGCGCTTATATTCATGCAAGCGTTTGATCTGAATATCAAATAGCGCCTGCGGATTGATTTCAATGCCGGTGCGCGCTTTTACGAACGCCGCCAGTTTGACCTTATTGCGCTGTTTAATGTCGCGGTACTCCTGACGAAACGTGGCGTCATCGGCATATTTTTCCAGATCAGCCAGCGCATCCAGATCGTTAACCCACTCTTTTTTCAGCGTCTTATCGATAAGCGCCGCCAGCTCCGGGTTACATTGTTTGATCCAGCGACGCGGCGTGATGCCGTTGGTCACGTTGTGGAATTTGTTCGGCCACAGCAGGTGATATTCCGGGAACAGATCTTTTACCACCAGTTCCGAGTGCAGGGCTGCCACGCCGTTTACGGCAAAACCGCTCACCACACACATATTCGCCATGCGTACTTGTTTGTCGTATACCACGGCGAGTTTGGCC
This sequence comes from Citrobacter freundii, assembly GCF_011077955.1. GTDB lineage: Bacteria > Pseudomonadota > Gammaproteobacteria > Enterobacterales > Enterobacteriaceae > Atlantibacter. Next base: position 348,738 of record NZ_JAALBX010000003.1, on the reverse strand, counting down.
CATACCGCCTCATCGCCCGGCCAGGTTTTCTCTACCAGCACCTTAAAGCGCGCGTTGATCTCTTTGATGATTTGCATATGGCGCGGCAACAGGGTGCGGATCAGCCGCTCGTCCCAGCACTCCAGCGCTTCCGGCATCAGCGTGTGGTTGGTGTAGGCAAAGGTTTTGCTGGTGATAGCCCAGGCGTCATCCCAACTCATCTGGTGCTCATCAATCAGCACGCGCAGCAGTTCAGGGATAGCGATAGTCGGATGCGTATCGTTAAGCTGGATAACTTCGTAATCGGCTAACCGGGCGATATCGCGGCCCAGATAATGGTGACGGCGCAGAATATCGGCAATGGAGCACGCGCACTGGAAATACTGCTGCATCAGACGCAGCTTTTTACCCGCCTGATGGTTGTCGTTCGGGTAGAGCACTTTGGTGAGCTTGTCCGCATCGATACCCTGTTGCTCGGCGCGCAGGAAGTCGCCGTCATTAAATTTGGTCAGGTTGAACGGGTGCGCGTGGGTAGCCTGCCACAAACGCAGCGGTTGCGCGACGCCATTCTGATAGCCGAGCACCGGCAGATCCCATGCCTGGCCGGTAATGGTAAAGCCCGGCTCCCAGACGTGTTTATCGCCACGTTTTACCAGCTTGCCGCCAATACCGACCTGCACATCCAGCGCGTCGTTGTGGCTGAACCACGGGTAACTTTCACGATGCCAGTTATCCGGCGCTTCCATCTGCTTGCCATCGTCGAAAGACTGGCGGAACAGACCGTACTGGTAGTTCAAGCCATAGCCAGTGGCCGCCTGGCCTACCGTCGCCATGGAATCCAGGAAACAGGCCGCAAGACGCCCAAGCCCGCCGTTGCCAAGCGCTGGATCGGTCTCCGCCTCCAGTAAATCGGTCAGATTGATGCTATAGCCCGCCAGCACATCGCTCACCGCCTGATACCAGCCGAGGTTCAGCAGGTTGTTGCCCGTCAGGCGGCCAATCAGAAATTCCATCGAGATATAGTTCACATGACGCTGGTTCGCGTCAGGCTCAACGCGCGGCTGGGCGCGCAGCATTTCCGCCAGCGCAGCGCTCACGGCATGCCACCACTGGCGCGAAGTCATTTCGCTTGCGGCGGATAGACCAAAACGTTGCCACTGACGCGTCAGGGCAGCCTCAAACTGAATGTTATCGAACGTCGTCTGTGACATAGAAAAAAGGTCCTGTAGAAAAAATAATGACATTAGCGATAGTGTGCCAGGCGGCCACCGCGAATTCCTCATCCTGACGTGGATTAGACAGGGAGGAGTAGCGGGGAGTAGGCAAAAATGTGATCCCAGACACTCAACACCGTTGTTAATAATTTTTCAGTGACTTTCTGTAAGCGCGAGCGTCAATGAAACTGTGTAAGTACAGATTTAATTGAACGCGGCATCATCCTAATGTGACCTTTTATCTTTACGATCAATCTCAAAAGGCACAAACTCAGGCATCAACCCTTCCCAGATGCCGCCTTTTGCCTAAGACAAATGTCGTAGTAACCCTTCATAATAGTTACCGAAATGTGACATAGTGCAACTTTACCCACTTCTAAAATCGACATAACTTGCAATACTTCTTAGGGTGTCCGACCCTAAACGTAAGTATTAATTACGAGGCGCAAAATAAATCATTCGGCCTGGATTACTCAGTAATACACAGTGAAGTGACCATCTATGTTGATACCGTCTAAATTAAGTCGCCCGGTTCGCCTGGAAAACACCGTTCTTCGCGAGCGTCTTCTGGCGAAATTATCCAGCGCCCATCATTATCGACTGGCTCTGGTTACCAGCCCCGCTGGATACGGCAAAACAACGCTGGTTTCACAGTGGGCAGCAGGAAAACAGGATCTGGGGTGGTTTTCTCTTGATGAGGGAGATAATCAGCAGGAGCGCTTTGCCATTTATTTAATCGCGGCGATTCAGCAAGCGACGGGTGGTCACTGCGCCACCAGCGAAATCATGGCGCAAAAGCGCCAGTACGCCAGCCTGAATTCCCTTTTCTCGCAATTATTTATCGAGCTGGCCGACTGGGTACGTCCGCTGTATCTGGTGATTGATGATTACCATCTCATCTCCAATCCGGTTATTCATGATGCCATGCGTTTTTTCCTGCGCCATCAGCCTGACAATGTCAGTCTTGTGGTGTTATCGCGTAACTTACCGCAGCTCGGCATCGCCAATTTACGCGTACGCGATCAGCTTCTGGAAATCGGGAGCCAACAACTGGCTTTTAACCATCAAGAAGCCAAACAATTTTTTGATTGCCGCCTGAATGCGCCAATCGAACCCGCAGAAAGCAGCAAAATGTGCGATGAGGTCGCCGGTTGGGCGACGGCGTTGCAGCTTATCGCGCTTTCCGCGCGTCAAAATAATACCGCAGCTCACCAGTCCGCTCGCCGTCTGGCGGGAATTAACGCCAGCCACCTTTCCGATTATCTGGTGGACGAGGTGCTCAATAACATCGATGTCGATGTACGGATGTTCTTGCTGAAAAGCGCCCTGTTGCGTTCGATGAACGATGCGCTGATTGTCCGCGTGACCGGGGAAGAAAACGGGAAGATGCGGCTCGAAGAGATTGAGCGTCAGGGGCTATTTTTACAGCGCATGGACGATAGCGGCGAATGGTTTAGCTACCATCCGCTGTTTGGCAATTTCCTGCGTCAACGCTGCCAGTGGGAGCTGGCGACGCAGTTGCCGGAAATTCATCGCGCCGCAGCCGAAGGCTGGATGGCTCAGGGTTTTCCGGGCGAAGCTATTCATCACGCGCTGGCAGCGGGCGATTCCGCGATGCTGCGCGACATTCTGCTAAACCACGCCTGGGGTTTGTTTAATCACAGCGAACTGACCTTGCTGGAAGAGTCTTTAAAAGCGCTTCCCTGGGAAAGCCTGCTGGAAAACCCGAAACTGGTTCTGTTGCAGGCATGGCTGATGCAAAGCCAGCATCGCTACGGCGAAGTAAACACTCTGCTTGCCCGCGCCGAACAGGAAATGAAGTGCGAAATGGATGACACGCTGCACGGCGAATTTAACGCATTGCGTGCTCAGGTCGCGATGAACGATGGCGATCCGCAAGAAGCGGAGCGGCTGTCGATTATCGCGCTGGATACCCTGCCGCTTGCCAGTTATTACAGCCGCATCGTTGCTACATCTGTGCATGGCGAGGTCTTGCACTGCAAAGGCGAACTCAGCCAGTCTCTCGCGGTGATGCAGCAAACCGAGATGATGGCCCGCCGCCATGATGTCTGGCATTACGCGCTGTGGAGCCTGATTCAGCAAAGTGAAATTTTGTTTGCCCAGGGCTTTTTACAGGCAGCCTGGGAAACCCAGGATAAAGCCTTTACCCTGATCCGCGAGCAGCATCTGGAACAGTTGCCCCTGCATGAGTTTTTACTGCGCATCCGCGCGCAATTACTGTGGGCCTGGGCGCGTCTGGATGAGGCGGAAACCTGCGCGCGCCAGGGCATAGAAGTGTTGGCAAATTATCAGCCGCAACAGCAATTACAATGTCTGGCCCTGCTGGTGCAAAGCTCTCTGGCACGCGGCGCGCTGGATAATGCCCGCGGCCATCTCAACCGCCTTGAAAACCTGCTTGGCAATGGCCCTTATCACAGCGACTGGGTATCGAACGCCGATAAAGTGCGGGTCATCTACTGGCAAATGACCAATGATAAAACCGCTGCCGCCACTTGGCTGCGCCAGACGCCTAAACCCGGCTCGGCGGACAACCATTTCCTGCAAAGCCAGTGGCGTAATATCGCGCGGGCGCAAATTCTGCTGGGTGATTTCGACCCGGCGGAAATGATCCTGGAAGAGCTGAATGAAAACGCACGTAATCTGCGGCTGATGAGCGATATCAACCGCAATTTATTGCTGTTGAATCAGCTTTACTGGCAGTCAGGCCGCAAAAGCGACGCCCAGCGCGTTTTGCTTGAAGCGCTGACGCTTTCCAGCCGCACCGGGTTCGTCAGCCATTTCGTGATTGAGGGCGAGGCCATGGCGCAGCAGTTGCGTCAACTCATTCAGCTCAACACGTTGCCGGAACTGGAGCAGCATCGCGCGCAGCTTATTTTGCGGGAAATTAACCAGCATCATCGCCACAAGTTCGCTCATTTTGACGAGAATTTTGTGACCCGCTTATTAACCCATCCTGAAGTGCCGGAGCTTATCCGCACCAGCCCGCTCACCCAGCGGGAATGGCAGGTACTGGGGCTGATTTACTCCGGTTACAGCAACGAACAAATCGCCGGTGAGCTGGATGTCGCGGCAACCACCATCAAAACCCATATTCGCAATTTGTATCAAAAACTGGGCGTCGCGCATCGCCAGGCGGCCGTGCAGCACGCGCAGCATTTGCTCAAAATGATGGGATATGGCGTCTGAAACGAGATACCGGCGGAGCAACGTCTCCGCCGGGCTGCGTTAGCACAATTCCAGTTGGATATTATGCTCGCGGATGACCTGTAACACGCCCGCTGGCGGCGCCGTATCGGTATACACCGCGTCCACCAGGCTAATACTGCCTAAATTCACCATAGCGTTGCGGCCAAACTTCGAATGGTCCACCACCAGCATGACGTGGCGCGAGTTGTCGATGATGGCCCGCTTGGTGCGCACTTCATGGTAATCGAACTCTAACAGCGAGCCATCACTGTCGATGCCGCTTATCCCAAGAATGCCGAAATCCAGCCGGAACTGGGAGATGAAATCGAGGGTCGCCTCGCCAATAATTCCCCCGTCACGGCTGCGAAGCTCGCCGCCCGCCAGAATGATACGAAAATCGTCTTTCGCCATCAGCGTATTAGCCACGTTGAGGTTGTTGGTCACGATACGCAGATTTTCGTGGTTCAACAGCGCGTGAGCCACCGCTTCCGGCGTAGTGCCGATATCGATAAACAGCGTCGCGCCGTTCGGAATCTGGCTGGCGACCCGTTCAGCGATACGCGCCTTTTCCTGGGTTTGCGTGGCTTTCCGATCGTGCCAGGAAGTATTGACCGAACTTGACGGCAAGGCCGCGCCGCCGTGATGGCGCAAAATCATGTTCTGATCGGCAAGATCGTTTAAATCACGACGAATGGTCTGGGGGCTTACGGAAAACTGTTCCACCAGCTCTTCAGTACTGACATATCCCTGCTTTTTAACCAGTTCAATAATGGCGTCATGACGCTGTGTTTGCTTCACTCTTTTCTCCTGCACATCGCGCTTAATTATGTTCGTTTTCGCAAATTAAGGCAGTCAACGAACGCCATCGCCAGCCCTACCAGTAATCCTGTCAGGTGCGCGGCATTGGCAATTGAGAACCCAAACAGATCGAACCAACCGGCCACCAACCACAATAATGCAAACACCATTAAACCACGCGGCATTGCGATACCACTTTCGGGATCGCGCTCGCCCCGCAGCCAGACGTAGCCCATAAGCGCATACACCACGCCGGACAAACCGCCAAACCAGGCACCGCTGAATTTTTGCTGTACGAAGCCGCTTAATAGCGCGGCAATCGCCGTCAACACAATAAGCTTGCCGCTCCCTAACCGTTTCTCCACCGGCCCGCCGAGATACCACCACCACAGCAAATTAAAAGTAATGTGCATGACGGAGAAATGCAGCAGCGCGTGGGTGAAGTAGCGCCAGAATTCAAAATCGAGGCTGGGATCGTAAGGCCAGGCGAGCCAAATCATTACCGCCTGGTCGCCTACCAACAACATAAGTACATACACGGCGATACAGAGCACCGCGAGCCCAATCGTAAAGGGGCCTGCATGTTCGCGAATGGTCGCCATAAAGGGGAAACGGCGATAGTGCAGGCCGCTGCCGGTATGCCCGGTGCGCCAGCTCGCGGCCAAATAGCGCGGGTCGTTTGGGTCTTTAAGAAACTGCTCCAGTTCAGCCTGCACCCGCTCGGCATGCTGCTCGTTAGCCAGCCATACATCGGCATGGCTGTGCTGCTGAATGGTCAGAACAATGCCCTGCGTGGCCATATAATCCACAAAGGCTTGAGCCATTCGGGGATTGGCAAAAGAAGTAATCAGTAACATCAATAAATGCCGTTTTCCACACAAAGAGAGGGAGTATATACGTTAATCAGCCCAGCTTGTAGGCGACTTCCGCCGGAAAATGCCGGTGCCAGGCATCGAACCCGCCATCCACGCTATAGACATTTTCATACCCCTGTTGCAGCAAATATTGGGCGGCGCCTTTGCTGCTATTGCCGTGGTAACACATCACCATTACCGGCATGTCGAAGTCCGTTTCCTGCATAAAGTTAATCAACGTGTCGTTGGTTAAATGAAACGCGCCTGGCGCATGACCAATCGCATAACTTTGCGGATCGCGGATATCCACCAGCACGGCGGCGCCGCGTTGCATTTTCTGGTGCGCTTCTTCAACGCCAATACATTCAAAGTTTTCCATGGTCGCTCTCATTCTCTTCAATTATTCACACAATCCGGTGATTGACCGGTTACGACGATCTTACCGATCAAGTGTACGTGTTGAGCAGGGCAACGCGCCATATTGTTATGTGTATCACGCGAAAATGTTTTTTAGTTGTTACCAAACGACCGGGATATTTGCTATTATGAGCGATAACGAACATTTTTGAGCTTTAACGAAAGTGCAAGAGGCTAGCATGGAAACCAAAGATCTGATTGTGATAGGCGGAGGCATTAACGGCGCAGGCATTGCGGTGGATGCTGCGGGGCGCGGTTTATCGGTGCTGATGCTGGAAGCGCAGGATTTGGCCTGTGCCACGTCATCCGCCAGCTCGAAACTGATCCACGGCGGTTTACGTTATCTTGAGCATTACGAATTCCGTTTAGTCAGCGAAGCGCTGGCTGAACGTGAAGTACTGCTTAAAATGGCGCCGCATATCGCGTTCCCGATGCGTTTTCGTCTTCCGCATCGCCCGCATTTACGCCCGGCCTGGATGATCCGCGCGGGGTTGTTTATGTACGATAATCTGGGCAAACGCACCAGTCTGCCACGCTCACACGGTTTGCGTTTTGGCGCTGACTCGGTGCTGAAACCGGAGATCGTGCGCGGATTCGAATATTCTGACTGCTGGGTCGACGATGCCCGACTGGTGCTAGCCAATGCGCAAATGGTCGTGAAAAAAGGCGGCGAAGTAATGACCCGCACCAAAGCGACCTCGGCGCGGCGTGAAAACGGTCTGTGGGTTGTGGAAGCGCAGGACATTGATACCGGCAAAACTTACACCTGGCGCGCGCGCGGTCTGGTTAACGCTACCGGCCCGTGGGTGAAAGACTTCTTTGACGATGGGTTGCATCTGCCTTCGCCTTATGGCATTCGCCTTATCAAAGGCAGCCATATTGTCGTGCCGCGCGTGCATCAACAGAAGCAGGCCTATATCCTGCAAAACGAAGATAAGCGTATTGTGTTCGTTATCCCGTGGATGGATGAGTTTTCAATCATTGGTACGACTGACGTTGAGTACAAAGGCGATCCGAAACAGGTCACCATTGATGAGAGCGAAATCAGTTATCTGCTCAAGGTCTATAACCTGCACTTTAAAAAGCAGTTAAACCGTGACGACATCGTGTGGACCTATTCAGGCGTTCGCCCGCTGTGTGATGATGAATCCGATTCACCGCAGGCGATCACCCGCGATTACACGCTGGATATCCATGATGAAAACGGCAAAGCGCCGCTGTTGTCGGTATTTGGCGGCAAGCTGACCACTTATCGTAAGCTTGCGGAACATGCGCTGGAGAAACTGGCTAATTACTACCCTTCTATGGGGCCGGCCTGGACGAAAAGCTGCATTCTGCCAGGGGGCGAATTAACGGGCGATCGCGACGATTACGCCGCGAAACTGCGTCGTCGTTATCCGTTCATCAGTGAATCACTCGCGCGCCATTATGCGCGTACCTACGGTTCAAACAGTGAACTCATTCTGGGCGCCAGCAGCAGTATTGAAGAGCTGGGCGAAGATTTCGGTCACGAACTCTACGAAGCCGAGCTGCGTTACCTGGTGGATCATGAATGGGTGCGCCGGATGGATGACGCGCTGTGGCGTCGTACCAAATTAGGGATGTGGCTCACGGCCGAGCAGCAATCCCGAGTGGCGATGTGGCTGACGAAAAATGTTCGTCAGGAACTTTCCCTGGCCTCATAAAAGAAAAACGGCGGAAATTATCCGCCGTTTTTTTATGTTGCGTAGTGATAAACCCGATTACAAGCGAACCGGTTTAATATTCCAGATGTTTGTCGCGTATTCCTGAATCGTCCGGTCTGATGAGAAATACCCCATGTTAGCGATATTCTGCATCGCGCAGGTCGACCATGCCTCCGGCTGGCGGTACAACTCATCGACTTTATCCTGGGTATCCACGTAGCTGCGGTAATCCGCCAGCACCTGATAGTGGTCGCCAAAGTTGATAAGGGAATCCACCAGGTCACGGTAGCGCCCCACCTCAGTCGGGCTGAAAACACCAGTGCCAATCTGCGTCAACACCTGATGCAACTCTTCATCCTGCTCGTAGTATTCACGCGGTTTGTAACCGTCACGGCGCAATTGTTCGACCTGTTCCGCTGTGTTGCCGAAGATAAACATATTCTCCGCCCCCACGTGATCCAGCATCTCCACGTTCGCGCCGTCCAGCGTACCAATAGTCAGCGCGCCGTTGAGCGCAAATTTCATATTACTGGTACCAGACGCTTCGGTTCCGGCCAGAGAAATCTGCTCGGAAAGATCCGCTGCCGGGATGATCACCTGGGCCAGGCTCACACTGTAGTTAGGGATAAACACCACTTTCAGATGATCGCGCACTTCGGGATCGTTATTGATCACCTCCGCCACATCGTTGATCAGGTGAATAATGTGTTTTGCCATGTAATACGCTGAGGCAGCCTTACCGGCAAAAATATTCACGCGCGGTACCCAGTCGGCAGTGGGATCGGCTTTGATGCGGTTATAACGCGTGATGACATGCAACACATTCATCAACTGGCGTTTGTATTCGTGGATGCGCTTAATCTGCACATCAAACAGCGCCTTCGGATTGACGACTACACCCAACTGCTGGGCAATAAGAATCGCCAGCCGCTTTTTGTTTTCAAGCTTAGCCTGACGGACAGCCTGATTCACCAGCGGGTAATCGATATGCTGTTGCAACTCACTCAACTGACTTAAGTCGGTGCGCCAGTTACGACCAATGTTGTTATCCAGCACCTCAGACAGTGCCGGGTTCGCCAGCGCCAGCCAGCGCCGTGGCGTCACGCCGTTGGTAACGTTGCAAAAACGCATCGGGAATATGCGGGCGAAATCCGCGAACAGCGACTGCACCATCAGGTTCGAGTGGAGTTCAGACACGCCGTTAACTTTATGGCTGACCACCACCGCCAGCCACGCCATGCGCACTTTACGCCCGTTGGATTCATCGATAATCGAGGCGCGGCTCAGCAACGCCGTGTCGTTTGGATACTGCTCCTGAACGGTTTTCAGGAAGTAGTCGTTGATCTCAAAAATGATTTGCAGATGGCGCGGCAGGATTTTGCCCAACATCTCGACAGGCCAGCTTTCCAGCGCTTCGCTCATCAGCGTATGGTTGGTGTACGAGAAGACCTGACAGGTGACTTCAAACGCTTCATCCCAGCCGAATTTGTGCTCATCAATCAACAGGCGCATCAATTCCGGAATGGATAAAACCGGATGTGTATCGTTGAGGTGAATCGCGATTTTATCCGCCAGATTGGCATAGGTTTTGTGCATCTGATAGTGGCGGCTCAGGATATCCTGGATAGTCGCCGAGACCAGAAAATACTCCTGCCGCAAACGCAGTTCACGCCCGGAATAGGTTGAATCATCCGGGTACAGCACGCGGGAGACGTTTTCCGAGTGGTTTTTATCTTCCACTGCCGCGAAGTAGTCGCCCTGATTGAATTTACCCAGGTTGATTTCACTGCTTGCCTGAGCGTTCCACAAACGCAGTGTGTTGGTGGCATCGGTATCGTAACCGGGAACAATCTGGTCGTACGCGACGGCCAGGATTTCCTCTGTTTCAACCCAGCGGGTTTTCTTGCCTTCCTGCTGAATACGCCCGCCGAAACGCACTTTATAACGGGTGTTATGGCGTTTGAACTCCCACGGGTTGCCGTATTCCAGCCAGTAATCTGGCGACTCTTTTTGGCGACCGTCGACGATATTTTGCCGGAACATACCGTAGTCGTAACGGATGCCATAGCCGCGACCGGGTAAGCCCAGGGTCGCCAGTGAATCCAGGAAGCAGGCCGCGAGTCGTCCCAGGCCGCCGTTACCGAGGCCCGGGTCGTTTTCTTCACCGATTAACTCTTCGAGATCCAGCCCCATCTCATCCAACGCATCTTTAACATCATCGTAAATACCCAATGAAAGCAGCGCGTTTGAAAGGGTTCGGCCAATCAGGAATTCCATCGAAAGATAGTAAACCTGGCGCATTTCCTGAGAAAGTTGCGCACGGTTAGAGCGCAGCCAGCGTTCAACCAGGCGATCTCTTACCGCAAATAATGTTGCGTTAAGCCATTCATGTTTATTGGCGATAGCCGGATCTTTACCGATGGTAAACATCAGCTTGTAAGCAATGGAATGCTTAAGCGCCTCAACGCTGACAGTGGGTGATGAATAAGAAAAAGGTGCATTCATAAATGTGATTCCTGGATAGTTACATCAAGCGTTGATAGAGTTCGCGGTAAGACTTCGCCGCAACGTGCCAGCTAAAATCCATAGCCATCGCCTGACGCTGAACAAATCGCCACAGTGATGGACGCGACCACAACACGAAAGCACGCCGAATCGCGCGGAGCAGCGACCAGGCATTACTATCTTCAAACACGAAACCACTGGCCATTCCATCGGCTAAATTTTCCAGCGAGCTGTCTGATACGGTATCGGCTAAACCACCAGTGCGGCGCACCAGCGGCAACGTGCCGTATTTCAAACCGTAAAGCTGCGTTAATCCACAAGGTTCAAATCGGCTCGGTACCAGAATAACGTCTGCCCCGCCTATGATGCGGTGCGAAAATGCTTCGTGATAACCAATTTGTACCCCAACCTGACCCGGATGTTCGGCAGCGGCGGCAAGGAATCCTTCCTGCAATACCGCGTCACCCGCGCCAAGTAATGCTAACTGCCCGCCCTGCTCAAGCAGGCCCGGCAGCGCTTCCAGCACAAGATCGAGACCTTTCTGGCTGGTAAGGCGACTCACCACAGCAAACAGCGGGATTTTGTCGTTTACTTTCAATCCCATCGCCACTTGCAGTTGGCGCTTATTTTCGGCCTTGTCTTCTAACGTATCGCGGTTATATCGCGCAGACAAGAGCAGGTCGGTTGACGGGTCCCAGATGTTCTCATCAACGCCGTTAAGGATGCCCGACAGTCTGCCTTCGCGATGACGCTGTTGCAGCAATCCTTCCAGGCCATAGGCATATTGCGGCTCGGTAATTTCCCGGGCGTAAGTCGGGCTGACCGCCGTGATGTGGTCGGCAAAGTAAAGGCCTGCTTTTAAAAACGAGATTTGGCCCTTGAACTCCACGCCATTCACATCGAAGTACCACGCCGGTAGGCCGATTTCACTCATATGATGGGCATAGAACATGCCCTGGTATGCCAGGTTGTGTACCGTAAACACTGACTTTGCCGGATTGCCGCGCGCCGCAAGATAGGCAGGCGTAAGACCGGCGTGCCAGTCATGCGCGTGCACAATATCTGGTTTCCAGAAGGGATCGAATCCACACGCCATTTCGCAACCCGCCCAGCCTAATAGCGCAAAGCGAATAACGTTATCAGGGTAAGCGTACTGGTTAGTATCGTGATAAGGGCTGCCCGGACGATCGTACAATTCCGGGGCATCAATCATATAGATGCCAACGCCGTTGTAGTGCCCAAATAGCAGGGTGACGGGTCCGGCAAACGTATCGCGCTCGGCGACAAGTTTTGCATCGGTAACGCCACGTCGAATATCAGGGAAAGCGGGCAACAGCACGCGGGTATCCACACCATCAGCAATCTGCGCGGCGGGCAATGCACCAAGTACATCCGCCAGACCACCTGTCTTCAGTAGCGGAAACATTTCAGAACATACGTGTAAAACCTGCATTATGGCTCCCGTTCAATTTCCCGGCGCGAAAGAGCGCGCCAAACGCGAAATTTAACCGCGCGGCGCACTGCCGCACGGTTTTTCCTTGCGCAGTTACCCTTCCAGTTTCTTGAGCATCTCGCGCGTGACCAAAACAATTCCTTCTTCGGAGCGATAGAACCGGCGAGCATCTTCTTCAGCGTTTTCGCCAATTACCATACCTTCAGGGATAACGCAGGCACGGTCAATAATGCAGCGACGCAGACGGCACGAACGGCCAATCCAGACGTCTGGCAACAATACTGAAGAATCAATATTACAAAATGAATTTACCCGGACTCTGGGGAACAGAACGGACTGCACCACCACCGAGCCGGAAATAATGCATCCGCCGGATACCAGCGAGTTCAGGGTCATACCATGGCTGCCGGATCGATCCTGTACAAATTTAGCAGGCGGCAGCGGTTCCATGTGGGTACGAATTGGCCAATCGCGATCGTACATGTCCAGTTCCGGCGTGACAGAGGCAAGATCGAGGTTAGCTTTCCAGTAAGCTTCAAGCGTCCCAACATCGCGCCAGTAGGGCTCTGCATTAGGATCGGACTGGACGCAAGAGAGCGGGAACGGGTGCGCATACGCCTCTCCGGCCGCCGTTAATTTAGGCAGAATATCTTTACCAAAATCGTGACTGGAGTTGGGATCGTTATCATCCTCTTCCAGCAATTTATACAGATACTCGGCATCAAAGACGTAAATCCCCATACTGGCCAGGGACTTAGTCGGGTCGTTCGGCATTGTCGGCGGATCGGCCGGTTTTTCAACAAAATCAATAATTTTGTCGTTTTCATCGACATCAATAACGCCAAACGCCGTCGCTTCCGCTTTCGGTACCGGCATACATGCCACGGTACAGCACGCCCCTTTCTCCACATGGTCGATCAGCATGCGTGAGTAGTCTTGCTTATAAATGTGGTCCCCGGCCAAAATGACGATATATTCCGCGCCATAGCGCCGAATAATATCGAGGTTCTGGGTGACCGCATCCGCCGTGCCCCGATACCAGTTTTCACCATGAACACGTTGCTGGGCCGGAAGCAAATCGACAAACTCATTCATCTCTTCGCTAAAAAATGACCAGCCGCGCTGGATATGCTGGACCAGCGTGTGGGACTGATACTGGGTAATAACGCCAATCCGACGAATGCCCGAGTTCAGGCAGTTGGACAGCGCAAAATCGATAATACGGAATTTCCCACCAAAGTGGACCGCAGGTTTAGCACGCGTAGTGGTCAAGTCTTTAAGACGAGTGCCACGGCCACCAGCCAGAATCAAAGCGACTGATTTTAGGGGCAGTTGTCGCGCTAACATCAGAGGATCGTTCTTTTCAAATCTAACCATGACTGACTCCTTTTATTATGACTTTTGGAATACGCACACTCCGTGCGCTGGCCCATGCCATACAGCCATTACTACCGGATTGTCCTCTCCGGCAAATGGGGGGATAGCACGCCATTCCCCTTCGGGTAAAACGATCTCTGACACCGCATCGGTTGCATTGATCGCGATAAGCCAATGCTCGGAAAGCTGGATCTGCAAATAATGCGGCCCACCTTGCCATTCATCAGCCCGGAGAGGTTGCCCCTCTCGATTCAACCAGCGAACGTTGGTATCACCTTCATCCCACCAGCGATTCGCGGTGAGTGCCGGAATACGCTTGCGCAGATGAATTAACGCCGCGGTAAAAGTAACTAAACCGTCATGGCCTTTTGCCCAGTCAAGCCAGGTCAGCTTGTTATCCTGGCAATAGGCATTGTTATTACCGTGTTGGCTATGCCCGTGTTCATCACCGGCCAGCAGCATCGGCGTGCCCTGAGAAAGCAATAACGTAGTGAGCAGCGCATGCATGCTGTCACGCCGCCGCTCTTTGACAGGTTGACTCGCTTCCAGCCCTTCAAAGCCATGGTTATAGCTGAAGTTATTGGCCGTCCCGTCCTGATTATCTTCGCCGTTGGCTTCGTTGTGTTTTTGGTCGAAACTCACGCAGTCACGCAGCGTAAAACCATCATGGGCGGTGATTAAATTAATGCTGGCGGAAGGCGGACGCCCGTCATCGCGAAACATGTCGCTTGACCCCGCGAACCGGCAGGCGAAGCCGCCTAACGATAAATCCTGATGCAGCCAGAAGCGCCGCATCCCGTCGCGGAAATGATCATTCCACTCGGCAAACAGCGGGGGATAATTGCCAACCTGGTAGCCGCCAGCCCCGATATCCCAGGGCTCTGCGATAAGCTTCACTTTCGACAGCACCGGATCCCGGCGAATCGCCTCAAACAGCGGCGCATCCCGACGAAATTCCGGGGTTCTACCCATGACTGACGCGAGATCAAAACGGAAGCCATCAACATGACACGCTTCTACCCAGAATTTGAGGCAGCCAAGGGCAAAATCCACCACGCCGGGATTGCTCAAATTCACGGTGTTGCCGCAACCCGTCCAGTTAAAATTCTCGCCATTGTCCTGTAACCAATAATAGCTACGGTTATCAATTCCGCGCATGGAAAAGGTCGGGCCTTCTTCATCAATCTCGGCGGTGTGGTTCAATACAATATCGAGAATGACTTCAATACCGGCGCTGTGCAGCGCTTTTACCGCATCACGAAACTCATTGAGCGCCGCGCTAACATCCTGATTAATCGCATAACGTGGCGAAACGCACCATAAGGCAAAGGGGTTGTATCCCCAGTAATTGGTTAACCCCAGGCGCTGAAGCCGCGGCTCATTGGCAAAGTTGGCAACCGGTAATAATTCCAGCGCGGTTATGCCTAAGCGTTTGAAGTAGTCGATCATTACCGGATGGCCGAGCGCGCTATACGTGCCGCGCATAGCGACCGGAATGTGCGGATGAAGTTGCGTCAGGCCACGCACGTGTGCTTCATAAATCACCGTCTCGCCCCAGGGCGTAGCCGGTGATTTATCGTCTTCCCAGTCATAGTAGTCATGGACGACGAGGCCTTTTGGCGCAACCGACGCGCTGTCATGATGATCGGGCTCGTGGTAGCCGCCATGCATCAACGGTGAATCTTCTATATCGCCTTCTACGGCGCGAGCGCAGGGGTCCAGCAGCAACTTAGCAGGATTAAAACGATGCCCCTGAGTCGGCTGCCAGGGTCCATGAATCCGGTAACCGTAACGCTGCCCTGGATGAACATTGGGTGCATAGCCATGCCAGATATCCCCGGTACGTCCGGGCATATCGAAGCGTTGCTCATTGCCTTCGTCGTCGAACAAGCAAAGCTCAACTTTCTCTGCGTGTGCGGAAAAAAGCGTAAAATTTACGCCTTTTCCGTCAAAATGCGCGCCGAGCGGCGTCGGATTTCCTGTCGACAACAGGCTCATTCACCCTCCCTCACCAGCCAGATCGTCGCCAGCGGCGGAATGGTAATGCTCAGAGAGTTATCACGGCCATGGCTTGGGATCGCATCGGTATGCACAGTGCCGCCATTACCGGTATTGCTGCCATGATAGTGAATGGAATCGGTATTCAACACTTCGTGCCAGCGGCCTGGCTGATTAACGCCGAAGCGGTATTCATAGCGCGGAACCGGCGTAAAGTTCGCCGCGACGATGATTTCATTGCCTTCGCTATCGCGACGCGTGAACACGAACACGGAGTTCGCTTTATCTTCCACGACCAGCCATTCAAAGCCGTACGGATCAAAATCCATCTCGTACATGGCTTTATGCTGGCGATAGGTATGGTTCAGGTCACGCACCAGACGCTGGACACCGTGATGCCAGTTGTCGCCGCCTTCAAGCAGATGCCAGTCAAGGCTCGTGTCATGGTTCCACTCGCGGCCCTGTGCGAATTCGTTGCCCATAAACAGCAATTTTTTGCCAGGGAAAGCCCACATCCAGCCGTAATAGGCGCGCAGGTTGGCGAATTTTTGCCATGCATCGCCAGGCATACGATCGAGAATGGATTTCTTGCCGTGTACCACTTCATCGTGCGATAGCGGCAACACAAAGTTTTCGGTGTAGTTGTAAACCATCCCGAAGGTCATTTTGTCGTGATGGTATTGACGATAAATAGGGTCGAGCTTCATGTAATCGAGGGTGTCATGCATCCAGCCCAAGTTCCATTTGAACCAGAATCCCAGTCCACCCGTTGACGGTGGACGCGACACGCCCGGGAAGTCTGTGGACTCTTCCGCCATCGTCACCGCGCCTGGCACTTGCTCGCCGATAATCCGGTTGGTATTACGCAGGAACTCAATCGCCTCAAGATTTTCGCGACCGCCAAATTCGTTCGGGATCCACTCCCCTTCGGCACGGCTGTAATCGCGGTAAATCATCGAGGCCACCGCGTCTACGCGCAGCGCATCAATGCCGAAACGCTCGGTCCAGTACAAGGCGTTGCCGACCAGATAGTTGCTGACTTCGCGACGACCGTAGTTATAAATCAGCGTATTCCAGTCCTGGTGATAACCTTCACGCGGATCGCTGTGCTCGTACAGCGCCGTGCCGTCAAAGTTCGCCAGACCAAATTCATCGCTCGGGAAATGCCCTGGCACCCAGTCCAGGATGATGTTTAACCCGGCGGCGTGTACCGCATCGACAAAATATTTAAAATCATCACGCGTACCGAAACGACGGGTCGGAGCATACATTCCAACCGGCTGGTAACCCCAACTGCCATCAAACGGATGCTCGCTAATCGGCATCAGTTCAATATGGGTAAAGCCCATCTCTTTGACATAGGGCACCAGCTGTTCAGCCAGTTCGCGATAGCTCAACCAGAAATTATCATCGGTGTGACGCCGCCAGGAGCCTAAATGCACTTCGTAAATCGAGATAGGCGCATTCAGCCTGTTGGCATTTTGCCGTTCTGGCGTGAGTGTCGTTTTTTCTGGCAGACCGCAAATCATTGAAGCGGTGTCCGGGCGCATTTGCGATTCAAACGCATACGGGTCGGCTTTAATGCGCAAATGACCGTTGGCGTCGATAAGCTCAAATTTATAGAGCTGGCCGTTATGCGCGCCGGGGATAAAGAGTTCCCAAATGCCGCTCTCTTTACGAAAGCGCATCGGGTGGCGACGCCCATCCCAGTAGTTAAACTGGCCGACGACAGAAACACGGCGCGCATTCGGCGCCCACAGCGTAAAACGCGTACCCGTCACGCCATCCATTGTCTGCGCGTGAGCGCCAAGGGATTCGTAAGGGCGTTGATGAGTGCCTTCTGACAATAACCACGCATCCATCTCCTGGAGCAACGGCCCAAAGCGATAAGGATCGTCAATCAGGTTTTGCTGACCGTGCCACAGCACCGCCAGTTGGTAGCGGAAAGGATTTTTACGGCGCGCCAACACGCCGCTAAAGAAACCGCGGGAATCAAGACATTCCAGCTTACCGACTTTACGGCCGGTTTTCGGTTCAATGACCCACACTTCAGTGGCGTCAGGCAACAGCGCGCGGACTTCCAGCCCGGCTTCTGTTTTATGCATGCCTAGTACGGAAAAAGGATCCGCGAAATGGCCTGCTATCAGCGCATTAATCACGTCTCTATCGATGCGATCAGACATGGTTTCGTCATCCTGTTATTTGTGTATCACCTGACGCAAGCGCGCCAGGCAGCGATACTTATCTTGACCTGAACGAACACAGCCACGAGATCATCCTTTGGCCGATCGTTCCCACCTATCATGTTTGCGGTGTAAAACCACTCGAACCATAAGCATAGCCAAGGTCTTAAATCACTCATCAGAAAAATTGCAACAAACGCATTTTCATTTGAATGGGTCAAAAAAAAGGAGCGTTTCTACGCTCCTGTTGTGACATTTTGTTACGCTAACTGTCGCAAAATTCGACGAAGCGGCTCTGCGGCGCCCCACAATAGCTGGTCGCCGACCGTAAAGGCGGACAAATATTCCGGGCCCATATTGAGCTTACGCAGACGTCCTACCGGGGTAGACAACGTGCCGGTCACCGCCGCCGGGGTCAGTTCACGCACGGTAATATCGCGGTCATTCGGCACGACTTTCACCCAGTCGTTGTGCGTCGCTAGCATTTCCTCAATGGAGGAGAGCGAAACATCTTTTTTCAGTTTAATAGTGAAAGCCTGGCTGTGGCAGCGCAGCGCGCCGACACGGACGCATAACCCATCCACGGGAATGATGGACGAGGTGCCAAGGATCTTGTTGGTTTCAGCCTGACCCTTCCACTCTTCGCGCGTCTGACCGTTATCCAGTTGCTTATCAATCCACGGAATCAGGCTACCCGCCAGCGGTACGCCAAAGTTATCAACCGGAAGCTGGCCGCTGCGGGTCAACGCGGTCACTTTACGTTCGATATCCAAAATTGCGGACGCCGGGTCGGCAAGCTCGCCCGCCACGCCGTTATACAGTTGCCCCATTTGCGCCAGCAATTCACGCATATGGCGCGCGCCGCCGCCGGATGCCGCCTGATAGGTCGCCACCGACACCCACTCCACCAGATTTTGCGCAAACAAGCCGCCGAGCGACATCAGCATCAGGCTAACGGTACAGTTGCCGCCGACAAATGCCTTCACGCCGTTATTTAATCCCTCTGTAATAACGTGTTGGTTAACGGGATCCAGAATAATGATGGCATCATCTTTCATGCGCAGCGACGACGCGGCATCAATCCAGTATCCTTGCCAACCACTTTCTCGCAGTTTTGGATAAATTTCGTTGGTATAATCGCCGCCCTGGCACGTGACGATGATATCCAGCGCTTTTAACGCGTCGATAGAATACGCATCCTGAAGCGTGCCGCCCTGGTGGCCACCAAAGGAAGGCGCGGCCTGCCCAAGCTGGGAAGTGGAGAAGAAGACGGGACGAATGGTGTCAAAATCGCGCTCTTCGACCATGCGTTGCATGAGTACGGAGCCAACCATTCCGCGCCAGCCGATAAAACCAACATTTTTCATAGCGAATTATTCCTGCGAGGTGTGTGCGTGTTATGCGTGCCGGGGAAACCGGACATCCTTTCACCTTACAAAATGCAGCTAAAGTCGCAAGTGAAATAAATCAATGATCGCACGATCATCAGTAACGCAACTTATTTAAGCGGGCAATCGACCCGGGAAACAGGGAATACGTACATGAATGACATTATCTCCGCCGCCGTCTTGCTGATCCTGATTATGGATCCTCTGGGCAACTTGCCAATTTTTATGTCTGTTCTGAAACACACAGAACCGAAACGGCGCCGAGCAATCATGATACGTGAGCTGTTGATAGCGCTGCTGCTGATGCTCATTTTCCTGTTTGCCGGTGAAAAAATTCTCGCCTTCCTCAATCTGCGAGCCGAAACGGTCTCGATTTCCGGCGGGATTATTTTATTTCTGATCGCGATAAAAATGATTTTTCCAAGCCAGGAAGGCAACGCCAGCGGTCTGCCTGTCGGCGAAGAGCCGTTTATTGTGCCGCTGGCTATCCCGCTGGTCGCCGGCCCGACGATTCTGGCGACCCTGATGCTGCTCTCACATCAATATCCTAATCAGATGGGACATTTGGTTATCGCTCTGCTGATAGCCTGGGGCGGCACCGTAGCGATTCTGTTGCAGTCATCTTTATTTTTGCGCCTGCTCGGTGAGAAAGGGGTTAATGCGCTGGAGCGGCTCATGGGGCTGGTGTTGGTGATGTTATCCACGCAAATGTTCCTGGACGGCATACGGGCGTGGATGAAGGGGTAACGATCAAATCACTGGCGTGCGACAGGCACGCCAGTGGGTAATGCTTAACTTAACATCTGAAACGCAATCATCCCGACCATCGCGCCCGTGGTGCCCAGAATGGTCTCCATCAGCGTCCAGGTCTTCAGGGTTTGTCCTTCCGTCGCACCGGTGAATTTGCCAAATAACCAGAACCCGGCATCGTTCACGTGGCTGACCACAATGGACCCGCCCGCAATGCAAATCGACAGTGCCGCAAGCTGCGCGCCGGAATAGTGCAGCTGTCCGATAACCGGCATCACCAGGCCTACTGCCGTCAGGCAAGCAACCGTGGCTGAACCCTGAATAATGCGCACCGCCGCCGCCAGCACAAAGCAGGTCAACGCGATGGGTAAACCCATACCGGTTAACGCTTCGCCTAATGCCGGACCGACGCCGGAATCCACCAGAACCTGTTTGAATACGCCACCTGCGCCAATCACCAACAGAATGATCCCGGCGGGCTGGAGCGCATGACCGCAGATTTCCATAACGCGCTCACGCGACATGCCGCGACGCATCGCAAGGCCATATATCGCCACCAGACACGCAATAAGAATGGCGGTAAACGGATGACCGATAAACTGCAACCATTCGTACAGGCGTGACCCTTCTTGCGTGAAGCGCGCGGCGATGGTTTTCAGCCCCACCAGCACCAACGGCAGCAGGATCAGCGCAAGGCTAAAACCAAAAGACGGTAATTTGCCTTCGCCTAGATGCGGTTCGCTGATGTCATCAGGAATATGCAGTTCGACGTGTTGGCTAATGAGATTGCCGAACAGCGGACCGGCAATCAGCATGCCCGGAATTGCCGCGCACAAGCCAATAAGGATCATCCAGCCGAAATCGGCGTGCATCTGTGAGGCCAGCAGCATCGGCGCAGGCCCTGGCAGCAGGAACGCGGCCGCCGCCGCTACGCCTGCAAACAGCGGGATCACAAGCTTCACAAGGTTAGTGCCGGTATGGCGCGCCATTGAGAACGCCACGCTAATCAGCAGCACCACCGCCACTTCAAAGAACAGCGGCAGCGCGCAGATAAGCCCCGCGAGGCCAATGGCGTAATGCGCTTTGCTGTGCCCGAAGGATTTCAACATCTTGACGGCAATCTGATCGACTGCGCCTGTTTCATGAAGGATCTTGCCAAACATGGCGCCCAGCGCCACCACGACCGCCAGAAAACCCAGCGTGCCGCCCATCCCTTTTTCCATGGTTGTCGCAATCTTATCGAGCGGCATACCTGAAAAAAGCCCTGCACCAATAGACACCACCATCAACGCAACAAAGGCGTGCATACGCGCCTTCATTACTAAAAACAGCAGCAACAGCACGGAGCCGGCTGCTGTTAACACCAATGTTAAAGTATTCACGCCGTCTGGCCTTCTCCGATTGCAGCGATGGTGCTTTCCACCACGCCCTCGAGCGGCTGATCAATATCAATTACGATGACATCGGTCTCGTCGGCTTTTGGCTCTTCCAGCGTCTGGAACTGGGTCACCAGCATCTGCGGCTTAAAGAAGTGCCCTTTACGCGCTTTCAGACGTCCTTCAATGACGTCGGACTCGCCTTTCAAATAAATGAAGGAGAGATTCGGGTTACCGTCACGTAATTGGTCACGATAATCCTTTTTCAGGGATGAACAGACAATGAGCGACACTCTGTTGGTGCGCTGCATGGCAAACGCCGCATCGTTTAACGCTTTCAGCCACGGTTTGCGATCGTCGTCATTCAGCGGTTCGCCGGAGGCCATTTTCATAATATTGCTGCGCGGATGCAGAAAGTCGCCATCCAAAAACGCCGCTTTTAAACGGTGCGCCACTTCGCTGGCCACGGCAGATTTACCGCTGCCGGATACGCCCATTAAGACGTAGATATGATGGTCATGGTTTGTCGTGCTCATCGCGTTGCTCCACTGGCACATGAGATTCAAAGGAAATGTTACGGGTAACAGTTATCGGTAACATTGTCATGCGGCGCGGTTAGCGACGCAATCTCCCCGCGTCGCCAGTGTCAATAAGTGTGAGCCAGTTCAAATTTGGCGAGGTTAAATTGATCCACCCGGTGACAATGTGAAACCTAAATCTAACAACTTCGGCGTCACGATTTCACCGCGGATACGCGCCAGCAGGCGTTCCGCGCCAATTCGACCCATACGCTCTCGGGGCGTCAACACACTCGCCAGACGTGGCTCCATTACCTGGCCGATATCGTGGCCATGGAAACCGGCAATCGCCATGTCATGCGGAATGCGCAGCCCTAGCCGCTGGCATTCAAACGCCGCGCCGATAGCTAAATCGTCATTGGTGCAGAAGATACTGTCAAGTTGAGGGAATTCGCGCCGTGCCTGGCGCAGGAGTTCGATACCGGTGGAAAAGGAAGAGGATTGTTCGACCATGACGCTGTACGGCGTCAGACCCGCATCGCGCATCGCCTGCTCGTAACCGCGCTGCTTCTGGATGGTTCGTTCATCAAGACGCGCGCCCAGGTAGGCAACATGCGTATGCCCGCGCACGATGATTTCCGCCGTCATCTGGCGCGCAGCTTCAAAATTA
Organism: Citrobacter freundii; assembly: GCF_011077955.1. Taxonomy (GTDB): domain Bacteria; phylum Pseudomonadota; class Gammaproteobacteria; order Enterobacterales; family Enterobacteriaceae; genus Atlantibacter. The sequence continues at coordinate 326,366 of NZ_JAALBX010000003.1, read as the reverse complement.
TTGAACCCGACCGCAATGTCCAGACAAGGCGATACGCTGTCCATTAACTCCACTACCGGAATACCCGCCACTTCAATCATTTTCAGGGTGCGTGGCGTGTGGGTGCGTTCGGTCAGGATTAACCCGTCGATATTCCAGGAGAGCATCGATTCCAGGCGTTCTTCTTCCAGTTCAGGTTTGTAGCCATAGTGCGCCAGCATGGTTTGATAACCGTGGGCGTCAATAACGCTTTCAATACCGCGCAATACTTCTGCGAAAACCTGGTTTGTGAGCGAAGGCAGCAGCACGCCGATGGCGCGACTGGTGGCATTGGAGAGAATATCGGGCGCGCGATTGGGGATATACCCCAGTTCATCCAACGCCGCCGCGATTTTTCCGCGCAGCGCTTCAGATACTTGCTCAGGATTACGCAAGAAGCGGCTGACGGTCATTTTCGTCACGCCTACGCGATCAGCCACATCCTGTAATACTGGTCTTTTCTTTTTCATCGTCTCGAAGGCGCAAAGTTAATCACTCAAGCCAGTTTATCACGGACGACGCCGGGGCTTCCCCTGTAACAGAGGAAGCCCGCGAAAAAGCATCATTTTTTGATAAAAGCGCACCGCCAGAACGATGCGCTTGCAGGGAAGGATTAAACCGGCGGCAGATCAAACAGCAAGATTTCACTGTCGCTATCGGCGTGGATAGAGAGCGCTTGCTCGTCACGGATAGCAAGGCCATCGCTGGTGGAGGCTTTCGTGCCGTTAATCGAGACATCGCCTTTCACCACCTGGATCCAGACATTACGATCCGCGGCAATCTGGTACACCGCCTGCTCGTCTTTCTTCAGCGCCCAGCGCGTCAGTTCCATATCCTGATTGACTTTCAGCGACCCGTCGCGGGCATCCGGCGACAGTACTAACTGGCGACCGTGCGCGGCATCAAAACGGCGCTGCTCGTAGCGAGGCTCAATGCCATTTTTTTCCGGAATGATCCAGATTTGATACAACCGCAGACGCTCGGTTTCGCTGGGATTGTACTCGGAGTGACGCACGCCGGTCCCGGCGCTCATAATCTGGAACTCGCCCGCAGGCACTTGTTCTTTGTTGCCCATGCTGTCCTGGTGCTCAACCGCGCCTTCCAGCACATAAGTCAGGATTTCCATGTCTTTATGCGGGTGAGTGCCAAAGCCCTGACCGGCATCGATCACATCATCGTTAATCACGCGCAGAGCGGAGAAACCCATGAAGTTTGGATCGTAATAATTGGCGAAAGAAAAGGTGTGCCAGGAATCCAACCAGCCGTGATTTGCATGGCCGCGATCGGCTGCTTTGCGTAAGTAAATCATTGTGTATCCCCAGTTCGTTTGCGATGGAAGTAGTGTGGACCGGAAGCCGCAATGATGATAGAGGGCGAAAATTGACGCCTCTGTTCAAAAATTATGAATGAGTGAGAGGGGATAAAAAGTGGACAACACGCAGTCAAAAAAAAAGCCAGCACGAGGCTGGCTAAAAAATACTGGAAGCAATGTGAGCAATGTCGTGCTTTCAGGTTTACACCGTAGAGGTCTCCCTGAACGCATGGCAATAATAATCATTATCATTCGCATGTGTCCAGTTTTTTTTAAAAAAAATGCGGGGTGAGTGAGCGAGATGAGGAAACAAGCGGCTCTGCGTTTAATACTCGTCCGCGTCCATGGCGTTGAGCGGTTGCGCCCCCAGCCGATAGCCCGCCATAAAAAAGCGTCGTGATGAACTGTTTTGATTTTCGGTGAAAAAATCGATTATGGCATCTTTATCAAGGGCATAACGCCGCGTCAAAAGCCCCGCCTCCCACGCGCTGAGCAGTTTATCACCGGTGTTCTCATAAAGACGATGCGTATAACCCAGCACGAATCCACGTTTGTATTCGCCGCAAAATCGCGCGGCATGGTCTGCGCTCGCGGCCTCGTTTGCAGCAAGGCCCGCCATTAATCCTTTACCAAAATGATTCATCGTCTCGCCCTCTTCGCTATATAAATAAATATATAACGAAGAGAAGCGCGGCTCTATGCTTATTTAGGATTAACGCGTGAATTAAAACGTAACCCACTCTTCTTTCGGGCTGCCCTTAGGTGAAGGCGGCGTCGTCTTCGTCCCTGCCACTTTGGCTGACGGTTTGTTTTCAGCGACCTTCATCGCGCTCTCAACCAGACGGAAGTGCTCCACCGATTGCTGAAGTTCAGCCGTTTGCCGCTCAAGACTCGCCGCCGCCGTAGAGACTTGTTCCACCAGCGCCGAGTTATGCTGGGTCACGCCATCCATCTGGGTAATAGCCACCCCCACCTGGGCAATGCCTTTACTTTGCTCGTCGGTCGCTGAGGCTATCTGTTTCATGATTGCCGTGACCTGCGCCACCGCCTCAACAATTTCCGCCATGGTAATACCCGCCTGATGGACCAGATCCGCGCCCTTATCTACCCGGGTCACCGAGTCGGCAATCAGCGTTTCAATCTCTTTCGCCGCCTGCCCGCTGCGACTGGCAAGATTGCGCACTTCGCTCGCCACCACGGCAAAACCGCGTCCTTGTTCACCTGCGCGCGCCGCTTCAACCGCCGCGTTAAGCGCCAGAATATTGGTCTGGAACGCAATGCTGTTTATGACTGTGGTGATGTCGGCGATTTTCTTCGAACTGCCCGAAATGCCCGTCATGGTATTTACAACATCGCCCACCAGCTTTCCGCCTTTGCTGGCGGTCGTAGAGGCTTTTTGCGCCAGTTGGCTTGCGGCATGCGCGTTATCGGCGTTGTGCTTAACGGTTGCGGTCAACTGCTCCATACTGGCGGCCGTTTCCACCAGCGCAGACGCCTGCTCTTCGGTGCGAGTGGCAAGATCCTGATTGCCGGCGGAGATATCCCGCGCGCCTTGCCAGATACTTTCGCTACCCTGGCGGATTGAATTCACCGCATCACGCAGGCTCTCTTGCATAGCGGTCAGCAACGGCACCAGCTTTCCGACGCAGTTGCGACTGGCTTGCACCGGCACGGGTTGGCTGAGATCGCCGCTGGCGATAAGCTGGAAATGTTCACGAATACGATTAAGCGGGCGCACCATCATCGCCACCAGATAGCGATCGGTGAAGATAAGCATCACGATGGCTAGCGCAACGCTTATTATCATGATGATGCGCGTTAAAACGGTCTGGTTATCTACATTGATTCGCGTCTCATCAAGCTTACGGTCTGCTGCTGCGTTGAAGGCCTCCGCGCTTGCGCCAAAGGCGCGGCTTAACGCGGGCGTAATGTTATTCGCATGAGCGCGAAACGCATCCAGATCGCCCTGCTGCGCCAACTGGAGCTGGCGGGTCACGCCCTCGTCGAGCAACTTCTGCCAGGTGGCTATCACGTTATCGGAGGTTGCTTTATCCATCGGCCCTGGCGAAAGCTGTCTGAACGATGCCAGCTCCTGCGCCATATTATCCAGCGCCTTTTGCACCGGTTTCATCACTGTCGGATCGGGCGATTGCCCGGCTTTGGTGCCTTCCATCACGCGGGCCAGCCGCGTAACGAAGCGGAAATATTGATCGTTCCCTTTACTGAGCACCGTCATTTGGCGCACCAGGTGTCGATCCACATCATTTCCCTGGCTCATTTTGCTCAGCGAAAACACGCTGAACAGCCCGGCGCCGCTCCACAACAAGCACAGTAGCCCCAGGATGGCGACCATGACGGAACGGATGGTGAAATGTTGAAGTAAACGCATAACGCTTTCCTTTGTATGCACGGTGGATCTTCCACCAGATACCATTGTTATCGGCAGGCCGGGGAGAAGGTATACCGCTAAGACCGGGAAATAAGCGTTTAAATAGTCATTAACAGCCGCTGCATATGACTGTTATTTATAATAAAAATAAAACCCGCTTTTAGGGAGAGTAGTCAGAATTTTGTCCCTCAGGACGGCAGTAGAATGGTCAATAAGAAGCCCTACCAGAAGGGTGCCCAAAGAGCAGAAATCAGCGGAAAAACCTGATGGTCACCAAACAGGGCATGTTTCGAAGGGAGCAAGAAAAAAGCCCTACCAGGACAAGGTCGCCTGTTTGGTGAGAAGTAACAGCAAAGAGGGTAAGGCTGAGCCAAAGCCTGGTGACGATCGCGTCCAACTCACGTGGTTTTCGCTCAGAAACAGACTACGGGCGGTTTATCGCCGCCCGCTATGACGAAGGGGAAATTAATACCCGGCGGTTAAGTCATCCACCGAACGCGGGTCGGACGCGCCATACAGGACGCCGTCAGGCCCGACGACAATACTCTGCGTACTGCCCATCGCCTCTTTTACCGCCACGTTCTGCCCTTTTTCTTGTAAAAGCTTCAGGGTATCAGGGCTAAATCCTTTCTCGACGCGCAATTCATCAGGCAACCATTGATGATGGAAGCGCGGCGCGTTTGTGGCTTCGGCAATATTCATCCCAAAGTCGATGCTGTTAACCACCATCTGCAATACCGTGGTGATGATCCGGCTACCACCAGGGCTGCCGGTCACAAGCCATGTCTTCCCGTCTTTAACCACAATCGTCGGCGACATCGATGACAGCGGGCGTTTATGCGGACCGACGGCATTTGCCTCGCCGCCTACCAGGCCGTAAACGTTGGGTACGCCCGGCTTCGCGGAGAAATCATCCATTTCGTTATTGAGCAAAATCCCGGTGTCTCCGGCGACAATCCCGCTGCCAAACGTGGTGTTCAGCGTATAAGTTACCGCCACCGCATTACCGTCTTTATCCACCACCGAGAAATGCGTGGTTTGATTGCTCTCGTAAGGCGCAAGGTTACCCGGTTTGATTTCCTTTGACGGGCGCGCTTTCGCTAAATCGATCTGATCGGCCAGGGTTTTGGCATACGCTTTGTCCGTCAGCGCCTGCCACGGGACTTTCACAAAATCCGGATCGCCCAAATATTCCGAGCGGTCGGCATAGGCATATTTTTCCGCTTCGGCCATGATTTGCATGGTATCGGCGCTGCCGAAACCATATTTTTTCAAATCGAAGTTTTCGAGAATATTGAGGATTTGTACGATATGGATCCCGCCGGAAGAGGGAGGCGGCATGGAGAAGATTTGATAGCCGCGATAATCGCCGCTTATGGGCGCGCGCTCTACCGCTTTGTAATTCGCTAAATCGGCTTTACTTATCAGCCCGCCATTTTTCGCCATTTCATCCGCGATTTGGTCGGCGATAGCGCCTTTATAAAACGCATCCGGTCCGGTTTCCGCAATCATCTCCAGTGATTTTGCCAGATTCTCCTGAACCAGCTTATCGCCTTTTTGCAGGGGATTACCGTCGGTTTTCCAGAAGATAGCTTTACTGGTGGGATGATTAGGCAGCGTTTCACTGCCGTAGGTTTTTAAATCCTCCGCCAGCGCGTCATTGACCACAATACCGTCGCGCGCCAGGTGAATCGCAGGCTGCACCACTTGATTGAGCGGCATCGTGCCGTATTTTTGCAGCGCCAGCGCAAACCCCGCCACGGTTCCCGGCGTACCGGTAGCTAAATGCGAGGTGAGCGACTTTTTACTGTCGGCATTGCCGGCAGCGTCCAGGAACATATCTTTAGTGGCTTTTTCCGGCGCCATTTCGCGAAAATCAATCGCAGTGGTGGTGCCATCTTTGGTGCGCAGCATCATAAATCCGCCGCCGCCAATATTACCGGCCTGCGGGTGCGTCACCGCCAGGGCGAATCCCACTGCGACCGCCGCATCCACCGCGTTGCCGCCTTTTTTCAAAATATCGACGCCGACCTGTGTAGCCGTCGCGTCAACCGAGGCCACCATTCCGTTCTTAGCGCGAACCGGATGAAATACATCCTCTTCCACGCCGTAGGAAACCGGTGCGGCGGGCGGGGGCGGCGCGGCAACCGTCGCCAGGCTCAGCCCCATAAACAATGCAGCCAGGGTTTTCCACATCATCTTCATTGTTGTTCTCCGGGTTTAACGGGGCTCGTCCCCCGCTTAATCCTGGTTCACAACTCTTAAAAGATCATTGTCATGCCGGAAAGCGAGTAAACTTACACTATCCTTCACGAGGAGGAATGATGATGAAAAAACTGTTAATTCTGGCGGCACTCCTGTCGCCCTGTAGCTTTGCGCAGCCGATTAATGTGTTGAATAACCCGAATCAACCGGGGTTCGTCAATCCAAGCGAGCAGCGGATGCAAAACCAGATGCAAAGCCAACAAATCCAGCAGAAAGGTATGTTGAATCAACAACTGCAAACCCAGACCCGGGTTCAGCAGCAGCATCTGGAATCGCAAATCAACAACAATACCCAGCGCATCCAAGGATCCGCGCCGGGCGAGCTTAACCCGCAAACGCAGCAGGTTCTGCCCAATACCAGCGGCAGTATGTTGAACAACGGCGCGACCGGTCAGGACAGAATGCTGAATAATCAACAGCATATGCTGTCGAATAAAACGAACGGCGATATGTTGCGGCAAAATAACGGCACGCTAAGTAATCAAGGCGTGACGAGCATGCCGCAACCGAATGTTCCGTTGAAAACTATTGGACCGTAATGCTGAATTAGCCCTGAAAGTGTGGGCCAATCTCATCAATGCGATCGGTACAAATACAGTCAACGCCCCAGCGCAGCAGGGTTGCGGCGCGCTGGGGGTCGTTGACGGTATAGACGAGGATTTTTAAGCCAGCGTCTTTGATTGCCGCCACACGCGCTTCATCCAGCAATTTATGGTTTACGTGAATCGACACGCAGCCAAGGCGTGACGTCAGCTCGCGCCAGTCACTCCGCCACTCATCGAGCAGTAAGCCACGCGGTAATTCCGGCGCAGCCTGTTGCGCGGCTTCAAGCGCCTCTACAGAAAAAGACGACAGCAGCGGCGCCGTCATCCCCTGCCACTCTTCACGGGCCGCCAGCGCCACCGCTTTACCGGTTTGCGCATCAAGCCCGGTGGTGGGTTTAATCTCGATATTCGCCATCATGCCGTGTTCCCGGCAACGCGCCGCGACATCTTTCAGCAGCGCCAACGGCTCACCTTTGAAAGCGCCGCTGTACCAGCTTCCCGCATCCACTTTTAGCAGGTCATCCCAGTCCAGATCGCCGGCAATGCCCCAGCCGTTGCTGGTACGTTCAAGGGTATCGTCATGCAGTAAAAAGATCTGTCCATCCCGGGAAAGTTTGGCGTCACATTCAATCATGGTATGCCCGTAATGGGCGCCGGTGTCGATAGCTGCCAGGGTATTTTCGGGCGCCAGCTTTCCGCCGCCCCGATGGGCGACAATGGCAGGGTAAGGCCAGTTATTCATAGACGTTGTCCTGTTTCACCATCGAAAAAGTGCAGACACTCTGGCGGCAAATGCAACCAGAGGGTTGAACCCGCCGCAGGTCGGTGTTGATGGGCAAGACGCACCACCACTTTTTGCTCGCCAAAACGCCCATGCGCCAGGTTATCCGCCCCCAGCATTTCCAGCGTTTCTACGATAAACGGTACGCCGCCTGCGGCCTGTGAGCTTAACTCAATATGCTCGGGGCGGATACCCAGCGTGACCACGCGCCCGGCAAGCGCCAGATGCCGCGAGCCCAGCGGCAAACTCATGCCGTCCATATCAAATTGGGTGCCCATCACGTTAAGACGCCCTTCCAGCAAATTCATGGCGGGTGAGCCGATAAAGCTTGCCACAAAACGCGATGCGGGCCGCTCATAGACCTCCACCGGCGTCCCGATTTGCTCGGCGATGCCTTTGTTCATCACCATTACCCGCTGCGCCAGCGTCATGGCTTCCACCTGATCGTGGGTGACGTACAAACTGGTGGTTTTCAGGCGGCGATGGAGTTGCTGTAACTCCAGGCGCATTTGCACCCGCAGCTTAGCGTCGAGGTTGGAAAGCGGCTCATCGAACAAAAATACCGCCGGATCGCGTACGATTGCACGCCCCATCGCCACACGCTGGCGCTGCCCGCCGGACAACTCGCGCGGTCGGCGCTTGAGTAAACCATCCAGCTCCAGGATCCGCGCCGCTTCGTTCACCCGCGCCTCAATATGACCTTTGCCCATACCGCGGATTTTCAGTCCCCACGCCATATTCTCTTCCACATTCATGTGCGGATAGAGCGCGTAGTTCTGAAAGACCATTGCTATACCGCGCGCTTTTGGCTCAAGTTCGGTCACACGCTGATTATCGATCCAAATGTCGCCGCTGGTCACGCGTTCAAGCCCGGCCACCATGCGCAGTAAGGTGGATTTTCCGCAGCCCGACGGGCCTACCATCACGATAAACTCCCCGTCTGCCACTTCTACGGTCAGCGGTTTTATCACCTGCGTTTTGCCGTCCCAGCTTTTGGTGACAGCCTGTAATGTTAATCCAGCCATGTGTCTTCTCTATTTGTCACTGTCAACCAGGCCACGTACAAACGCACGCTGCATCACTAACACAATCACTACCGGCGGAATAAGCGTCAGCAGCATCGCTGCCATCACTTGATTCCATTGCGTGCTGCCCTCGCCGGTTGAAATCATGCCTTTAATACCCGCCACGGCGGTGCCTAAATTCACGTCGTTAATAATCAGTAGCGGCCACAAATACTGGTTCCAGCCGTAGATAAAAGTAATCACAAACAGCGCCGCCAGATTGGTGCGGGAAAGCGGCAGCACGATGTCCCAAAAAAAGCGCATCGGCGAAGCGCCATCAATACGCGCGGCTTCAATCAGCTCGTCAGGCAGTGTCATAAAGAACTGGCGGAACAGAAACGTCGCGGTGGCGGATGCCATTAACGGCAGCGTCAACCCGGTATAGCTGTCGAGCAGTTTCAGATTTGCGATAACGTCGACAGTTGGAAAAATACGCACTTCCACCGGCAGCATCAGGGTGATGAAAATCATCCAGAAACAGAGATTACGCAGCGGAAAGCGGAACCACACAATGGCGAATGCCGACAGGATAGACACCGCGATTTTGCCAACCGTAATGGTCAGCGCCATGACCAGGCTGTTAAATAACATCAGGCCGAATGGCGCGCTGTTAACGCCCACGCCATGTCGCCAGATATCGCTCAGATTTTCCCAGAGATGCCCGCCGGGTATGAGCGTCATCGGGGTCTCGAATACCGCCTTGTTATCAAGCGTCGCGGCCACAAAGGCCACATACAGCGGGAACAGGATCACAATGATACCGAGGACCAACATGCAATGGCTGAAGATATCCAGCCCACGACGGTGTTCTATCATTGGTATCGCACCCTTTTTTCAACATAGCGGAACTGCACCACCGTCAGCACAATAACCAGCGCCATCAGGACGACTGACTGCGCCGCCGACGCCGATAAATCCAGCCCGGCAAAGCCTTCGCGGTAGATTTTGTAGATAAGCGTGGTGGTGGCCTGCACAGGCCCCCCTGCGGTGGCGGCGTCGATAACCGGGAAGGTATCGAAGAAGGCGTAAACCAGATTCACCACCAGCAGAAAAAAACTCACCGGGGCGATCAACGGCAACGACAGTTTAAAGAAGCGTCGTATCGGCCCGGCGCCGTCAATGGCCGCCGCTTCCACCAGAGAACGGGGAATGGACTGAAGCGCGGCGAAGAAAAACAGAAAGTTATAACTGATCTGCTTCCACACCGAGGCGAACACCACCAGAAACATCGCCTGCCCGCTGTTCTGGGCGTGATTCCATGAATACCCCATGAGTTCAAGCCAGTGGGTAAGCAACCCACGTCCGGGATTAAACAGGAAAATCCACAGCACGGCGGCAATAGCTGGCGCTACGGCGTAGGGCAGCAGCAGCAACGTTTGATACAAGCGACTGCCGCGGACAACGTAATCCACCAGCGCGGCGAAAAACAGCGAGCTGATCAGGCCGAAAAAGGTCACCATGGCGCTGAATTTTAGGGTGGTCCAGAAGGCGTCCAAATAATAGCTATCGCTGAGTAATTGTCGGAAGTTATCGAGACCGACAAACTCACTGGATAAACCGAACGGATCGACGCTTTGCACTGAGTACCAGAGTGCCTCTCCGGCAGGCCAAATAAAAAACACTACCGTAATGGCAAGTTGGGGCAGTAACAGCAGATACGGCAACCAGCCTGACTGGAATACCGGGCGTGATGAAGACATAGCGTTACTCAATAAAAACCCCTCACCCGGCGCGCGGCCAGCGTGAGGGGCGAAGTGTTATCAGGATTTCGTGGATTGTTCGAAGCGACGCAGCAACTGGTTACCGCGCTCAACGGCGGAATCCAGTGCCTGCTGAGGCGTTTTCTTATTGGTCCAGACGCTTTCCAGTTCTTCGTCCACCACGGTGCGGATCTGCGGCATATTGCCCAAACGCAGGCCTTTGGTGTACGGCAACGGTGGCTTGTTCAGCATCTGACGCGTGGCGATATCGGCGCCCGGGTTTTTATCATAGAAGCCCTGCTTACGGGTCAGGTCATACGCTGCTTTGGTAATCGGCAGATAACCGGTTTTCTGGTGCCATTCGGCCGCATTTTCCGGCTTCGCCAGGAATTCAAGAAACTCCGCCACGCCTTTATAGGTTTCTTTGTCTTTACCCTGCATCACCCACAGGCTGGCCCCGCCGATGATGGCGTTTTGCGGCGCGCCTTTGACATCGGCGTCATACGGCATCATCCCTACGCCGTAGTTGAATTTGGCGTAGTGACGAATATCGGCAAGCGATCCGGATGAAGCGGTGGTGATGGCGCAATCGCCGTTATAAAACTTCTCGGTGGCTTCATCTTTACGGCCAAAGTAAGTGAAATCCCCTTTCTTGTTGAGGTCTTGCAACAAGGCGATATGTTTCACTTGCTCCGGTTTATTGAATTCCAGTACGGCGTTGGTGCCGTCAAAACCGTTGTTCTGGGTCGCAACCGGCAAACCATGCCAGGCGCTGAAGTTTTCAATCTGGATCCAGCCCTGCCAGCCGCTGGCGTAACCACACTTCATCCCGGCGGCTTTGAGCTTCGCGGTATAGTCCGCCAGTTCCTGCCAGGTTTTCGGTGGCTGCTCCGGGTCTAAACCAGCCTTTTTGAAGGCGTCTTTGTTGTAATAAAGTACCGGCGTTGAGCTGTTAAACGGCTGTGACAGCAGATGCCCGCTTTTCGCATCGGTGTAATAACCCGACACCGTCGGCACAAACTGAGATTCATCAAATTTAATGCCCGCGTCGCTAAATACCTCGTACACCGGCTTGATGGCTTTCGATGCCATCATGGTCGCAGTTCCCACTTCATACACCTGCAAAATGGCAGGCGCATTCCCGGTACGAAATCCCGCAATCCCCGCCGCCAGGCTCTGCTCGTAGTTGCCTTTATAAACCGGGGTAATCTGGTAATCCGGGTGAGTCTGGTTAAAGCGTTGCGCTAAAGATTCCACCTCTTTACCCAATTCGCCTTCCATAGAGTGCCAGAACGGAATGGTGGTGGCGGCGAAAGTTTGACTGGCAAACGCCATCCCAATCGCCAGAGCTGAAGCTGTACGTAACGATGTCATGCGGTTATCTCTCTTGTTGTGCCGGATGCGCGAAATCACGCGTTTTATGCTCGCGAGGTAACATGACACGCTCGAATGACAGAAAAATAACCTTTTGATTACAAAATAGTGACAGCAAGATGCCGGAGAGATGTCGCCTGCATGATGGAGAGATGACGAAATGATGGCGAAAACAATGACCGTCGTAACTGACGGGCTATCTTCTCAAGGCAAAGTTGCCCTGCCGCCGCCACCGTTACATCGACAAATGCCGGGTCGGCGGGAAGCGTTTTCCCATTGCGCTTAAGAAACAGTAACGTAATAAATAGCGCCAATAGAACGTACAAAAAAGGAGCCATGCGGCTCCTTTTTCATTCATTACACAGTTATCCGCCCAAATACGCGCTGCGCACCGCTTCGTTCGCCAGTAGCGCATCGCCGGTATCGGAGAGCACGACGTGACCGTTCTCCAGCACATAACCGCGATCGGCGAGCTTCAACGCCTGGTTGGCGTTTTGCTCCACCAGGAAGATGGTCATCCCTTCTTCGCGCAGTTGTTCGATGGTATCGAAAATCTGCTGAATAATGATGGGCGCGAGGCCCAGCGACGGCTCATCCAGCAGTAGCAAACGCGGTTGACTCATCAGCGCGCGGCCAATCGCCAACATCTGCTGCTCACCGCCGGACATGGTACCCGCACGCTGGATGCGGCGTTCATGCAGACGTGGAAAGAGCTGATAAACCCGCTCGATACGCTCCTGGAACTGATGGCGATCGGCAAAAAAGCCGCCCATCGCCAGGTTCTCTTCCACGGTCATACGGGAAAAGACGCGCCGCCCTTCCGGTACGATCGCCACCGCTTCACGCATGATTTTCGCGGTATGCCAGTCGGTAATATCTTTGCCATCGAACACAATACGCCCGCTGGTGGCGCGCGGATCGCCGCACAGCGTGCCGAGTAGCGTCGTTTTCCCCGCGCCGTTGGCGCCGATAAGGGTCACGATTTCACCCTGTTTAATCTGCAAACTCACATCGTGCAGCGCCTGGATTTTGCCGTAGTGGGCGCTGACGTTGTCAAAAGACAACATAACTTTTTCCATCTTATGCCTCGCCCAGATAAGCACGGATTACATCAGGATTATTACGGATCTGCTCCGGCGTACCGTTGGCAAGCGGCGTCCCCTGATTCACAACGTAAATACGATCGGAAATCCCCATCACCAGCTTCATATCATGCTCAATCAGCAGAATGGTGGTGTTGTGGTGATCGCGCAACTCGACGATAAGCTCATCAAGCTCTTTGGTTTCTTTCGGGTTCAGGCCCGCTGCCGGTTCATCCAGCATCAGGATTTCCGGCTGGGTCACCATGCAGCGCACAATCTCCAGACGGCGCTGATCGCCATAAGCAAGGTTACTGGCCTGGCGGTTTGCGTGCGGCAACAGCCCGATGCGGTCAAGCCAGGTGGCGGCGCGATCAAGCGCTTCAGCCTGAGTACGACGAAACGCCGGGGTTTTCAGCAGGCCGGAAAACAGCCCCGTTTTTAACTGCTGATGTTGCGCCACCAGCAGGTTTTCAATCACCGTCATTTCGCGGAACAGACGCACATGCTGGAAAGTACGCACCACGCCCATACGCGCGATTTGCTGGCCCGGCAGGCCCTCAAGATGCTTATCGCGGAGCATAATGCTGCCGCCGGTCGGCTTATAGAAACCGGTCAGACAGTTGAACACCGTGGTTTTACCGGCGCCGTTCGGGCCAATGAGCGACACAATCTCGTGTTCGCGCAGTTCCAGAGAGACATTGTTGACCGCCAGCAGGCCGCCAAAACGCATCATCAGGCCTTCAACATTTAAAATCGGCTGACTCATGCTTTCTCTCCTTCTTCAACGTGCCCACGCTTTAATTTCAACTGCGGACGCGTCATCGGCAGCAGCCCTTGCGGACGCCAGATCATCATCAGCACCATCAAACCGCCCAGCATCAGCATGCTGTATTCATTGAAATCACGCATCAGCTCGCGCGACACCACCAACAGAATCGCTGCCAGAATAACCGCGAACTGCGAGCCCATGCCGCCCAGTACCACGATCGCCAGCACGAATGCCGATTCGGCGAAAGTAAAGGATTCCGGGCTGACAAACCCCTGACGTGCGGCGAACAGCGTACCGGCGAATCCTGCGAACGCGGCGCTGATAGTAAAGGCGGTCAGCTTGATGCGCGTCGGGTTCAACCCAAGAGAACGGCAGGCGATTTCATCTTCACGCAGCGCTTCCCAGGCTCGGCCGAGCGGCATACGCAGGAGACGGTTAATCACAAACAGCGTAATGACCACCAGCAGCAGCGCGACCAAATAGAGGAAAATAATTCGATCGCTTGGGTCGTACTTCATGCCGAAGAAATTGCTGAAGGTATCCCAGCCGCCCTCACGCGGCGCCCGGTTAAACTCCAGACCAAACAAAGTCGGTTTTGGGATCTGGCTGATGCCGTTCGGCCCACCGGTCACTTCGGTGTTATTAAGCAGCAGAATACGAACAATTTCACCAAAGCCCAGGGTCACAATCGCCAGATAGTCACCGCGCAGACGCAGTACCGGGAAGCCCAACAGGAAGCCGGCCGCCGCCGCTACCATGCCCGCCAGCGGTAAACAGGTCCAGAAACCGAGGCCGTAATAGTGGTTAAGCAGCGCAAAGGTATACGCGCCGATGGCGTAAAAACCGCCGTAACCCAGCACCAGCAGGCCGGAAAGCCCCACCACCACATTCAGCCCAAGACCGAGGATCACGTAAATCATGGTCAGGGTAGCGATATCCACCGTCCCGCGGGACACCACAAACGGCCAGACGACGGCCAGCACCAGAAGCGCCAGCAGAAACAGTTTTTGTTTCGGCGTCGAGCCATCAATCGCGGGTAAAATAAACTTCGGCCCGGAGACTTTTTTGAAGCTTTTCTGAACGAAAGGACGCATCAGTTGGAATAAAAATACCACTGCCGTTCCAATCGCAATCCACTCCCAGCGAATAACCGACGCGGTATCCACCACCAGTTTTGTGCCTGACAGGCTCAATTGAACGCCCATCATTACGCCTGCCAGCACGAAGAACATCACGGCAGACAGCAGCGCCATAACGAAATGCATCGGTTTCATACTTTCTCTACCTCCGGACGGCCCAGAATACCGGTAGGCATTACCAGCAAGACGCCAATCAACAGTGCGAAGGACACCACATCTTTATATTCCGTACTCAGATAAGCGGAGGTCAGCGCTTCGGTAAGCCCCAGAATTAGGCCGCCTATCATCGCGCCAGGAATACTGCCAATGCCGCCAAGCACCGCTGCGGTAAAGGCTTTCATGCCCGCCATAAAACCGATATACGGGTTAATAACGCCGTAGAACTGCCCTAACAAGACGCCCGCGACCGCCGCCATGGCGGCGCCGATGACGAACGTTAGCGAAATTACGCGATCGGTGTTAATGCCAAGCAGACTGGCCATTTTCAAATCTTCCGCGCAGGCGCGGCAGGCGCGGCCCATACGGGAGTAGCGAATAAACAGCGTTAGCGCCAGCATCGCCAGGAAGGTTACGACCCAGATTACCAACTGCATGGTAGTGATAGACGCGGAGAAGTTTTCACTGCTGCCCACCAGCCACTGGCCGTTAAACAGGCTCGGCAGCGCCACGTCGCGCGAGCCTTGCGTCAGGCTGACGTAGTTTTGCAGGAAGATTGACATCCCGATGGCGGAAATCAGCGCAATCAGGCGCTTAGAGCTACGCACCGGACGGTACGCCACCCGTTCGATACTCCAGCCATAGGCGCTGGCGATAACAATCGCCCCGACAAAGGCCGCGCCCACCAGTAACCAGTTAGCGTCGATACCCATCATCATCAGCGCGGCGACGATCATAAAGGAGACGTAGCTGCCGATCATGTATACCTCGCCGTGGGCGAAGTTGATCATGCCGATAATGCCGTACACCATGGTGTAGCCGATGGCGATCAGCGCATAGGTACTCCCCAGCGTGACGCCATTAAACATTTGCTGTAAAAAATAGAGGAACTGCTCGGACATAACGTAACCTTTTTCTCTTGTTCAGGTCAGCAATTTACCGTTGGCTAACGCTGGTTGATGACCCGTCGGCATGCCACTGGAATACACCAAAATCAAATCCCTTCAGATCGCCTTTTTCATCCCAGTTCAGCGGCCCAATCACGGTCTGCGCGCCGTGCTCTTTTAAGTCCTTAATAATGTCAGCCGGTTCTTTTGAACCGCTTCTTTCCATCCCGGTTGCCAGTGACTGTACGGCGGCATAGGTGATCCACACGTACGGCCCGCTGGCGTCTTTCTTGTCAGCTTTCAGGGCATCCACGATCGTTTTGTTCGAGGCTTCCTGGTCATAGCGTTTCGGCATCGTTACCAGCATCCCTTCGCCTGCATCGCCTGCGATATTGGACAGTGACGCGTTACCGACGCCTTCCGGGCCCATAAACTGGGTTTTCAGGCCGATCCCGCGCGCCTGGCGCAACATCTGGCCCATCTCCGGGTAGTAACCGCCGTAGTAAACGAAATCGATATTTTCTTTTTGCAGACGAGACAACAGCGCTGAGAAATCTTTCTCCCCCGCTGTGATGCCGTCAAAGAACACCACGTTGGCGCCGCCTTTTTTCAGCGCGTCCTGTACGGCGCGCGCCAGGCCTTCGCCATACTGCTGTTTGTCATGAAGGATAGCGATACGCTGAGGTTTGACGGTTTCCAGAATATACTTCGCCGCCGTTGGCCCCTGCGCGGAGTCCAGTCCAGCGGTGCGCATAATCATTTGATAACCGCGCTGGGTCAGTTCCGGGTTAGTCGCCCCTGGCGTTATCATCAAAATGCCTTCATCTTCGTAGATATCGGACGCAGGCTGCGTAGAGGATGAGCAGAGGTGGCCGATGACATATTTAATGCCGTCGTTAACGATTTTGTTAGCGACCGCGACTGCTTGTTTCGGATCGCAGGCATCGTCGTACTCAACGCCAACCAGTGTGTCGCCTTTAACGCCGCCTTTCGCGTTGATGTCTTTAATAGCCTGCCGCGCGCCATTGAATTCCATATCGCCCCACTGAGCCACCGGGCCAGACATCGCGCCGACTACCGCGACTTTGATCTCTTGCGCCGCTGCCGTGTGAGTCAATGCCAGCGCAACCATCCCTGCGAGTACTTTTTTCGCGTTGTATTTCATTCCGTGCATCCCCACTCAGACCAGTTGTTAATTTCTGGTTTTATTATGGTTAAAATATGTTCTGCTGTTTTTGTAAACAACACTACTTTTACCTGTCTCTTTAATGGGTTAGCGCTAATTTTTACTATATGACAGGCTAAAACGTCTATTTTTCATGACATTAAGCAAAGATAATATTCTGGATTCAGTCAGAGTTAAACAAAAAAAAGCATATATCTCAGCATAAAATATTGGTGCAATAAGCCGAATAAATCACTACCTGTCAGAGTAAAAACCTGGTTAAATTTCATTCCCGGAACATTCGCACTGCTTTTGATCCGTGATAAAAATTATTCAACTACTGAATTAGTTAAAAAAGACCAGGCGTTATGGTCGATAATTTGGATACACTCGGAAAAATTGCCTTCGGGATGCCACCTATGAAACTCACTATTATTCGCTTACTTACTTTCACGCCGCAGGATCACATCGATCTGGCCAAAATTTGGCCCGAGTACTCCAGCGCGTCGTTGACGATTGACGAAGGCCACCGCATTTATGCCGCACGTTTCAATGAAAGACTGTTAGGCGCCGTCCGGGTAACGTTGACCAACAATCAAGGCGCGATGGATTCGTTGCGGGTGCGTGAACTGACGCGCCGACGCGGCATTGGGCACTATCTGATTGAAGAAGTGATCCGTGATAACCCTGAGATTAGCCACTGGTGGATTTCGGATGTCGGCGTTGAGGACCGCAACGTGATGAATGCCTTTATGCAGGCGCTGGGGTTTAGTATCGAAGAAGGCGGTTGGGAAAAACGCTAATAAAACGGCCACGGTTATGTGGCCGTTTTTTTAAGATCCAACTTACATCAGTAAGTGACCGGGGTTTCTGAAGGCCGTCAACGCTGCGACAGCGTGAAAGGCGACAGGCAAATTATTTGGCGTCGGTCGCTGTACCATTGGCATGCCACGTAAACACGCCGAATTCAAAGCCTTTCAGATCGCCCTTCTCATCCCACGCCAGCGGCCCCATTACGGTTTCAACGGAGTTTGCTTTCAGGTATTTGGCGATTTCAGCCGGATCGTCAGACTGATTCAGGCCCGCCTGCAAGGATTGCAGCGCCGCATAGGTGGTCCACACAAACGCACCGCTCGGATCCTGTTTCTTGGCCTTGATCGCATCCACAATCGGTTTGTTCGCCGGGATCTGATCGTAGTTCTTCGGTTTGGTGACTAACATGCCTTCGGCAGATTCGCCTGCGATGTTAGACAGCGATACGTTCGCCACCCCTTCCGGTCCCATAAACTGGGTTTTCAGCCCTGCCGCACGAGACTGGCGCAGGATTTGACCCATTTCCGGGTGGTAACCGCCGTAGTACACAAAGTCGATATTTTCTTTCTTCAGACGCGCCACCAGGGTAGAGAAATCTTTCTCGCCTGCCGTGATACCGTCAAAGAACACCACATTCGCGCCGGCTTTTTTCAGGCCGTCTTGTACGGAACGCGCCAGGCCTTCACCGTATTGCTGTTTGTCATGGATAACGGCAATGCGCTTCGGTTTCACTTTCTCAACGATGTATTTCGCGGCGGTTGGGCCCTGATCGGAGTCCAGTCCGGTGGTGCGCATCACCAGTTTATAACCACGCGCGGTCAGCTCCGGTGCGGTAGCCGCAGGCGTAATCATCAGAATGCCTTCGTCTTCGTAAATGTCTGATGCAGGCTGTGTGGAAGACGAGCACAGGTGGCCGATAACATATTTGATGCCATCGTTAACCACTTTGTTCGCTACCGCAACCGCTTGTTTCGGGTCGCAGGCGTCATCGTATTTAGTGATAACCAGTTTATTGCCTTTGATGCCGCCTTTAGCGTTAATGTCGGCAACGGCTTGCTCTGCGCCAGTAAACTCCTGGTCTCCATACTGCGCGACCGGACCGGACATTGCCCCCACAACAGCGATTTTAATATCTTCTGCCATTGCCGCGCTGCTCATCGCCAGAGCGATACATCCCGCCAGTAACGCTTTACCCGTCATTTTCATCCTGAGGATCCCCATTATTGTGGTTATTGCAGTTGTTTTGTTGTTTTGATTTGGCACATTATGTCGCTATCACACTTAGGCGTAGCATTAGATTTTAGAAAGGAGGGATGCCACCGGTGCCTGAGCAGCATACTCTGCTAAAACATACCCCATTTTTCTGATTTTGGAACAACAATTTTGTGGAGTGAATAACAGAAAGTGAACGCGACGGGGTCTTGTTGCAACACAACTGCAACAACATTGCCCCGTCGCGTCAGGATCAGCGCGGTAAAACCTGCTTAAGGATGGTGAGCGCTTTGGTGAATTGTTCCTGCGGAATAGTCAGCGGATACAGGAAGCGGATCACATTACCGTAAACCCCGCAGCTGAGTAACAACAACCCTTGCTCCAGCGCGGCTTGTTGCACATCGCGTGTAATCTCAGGCGAGGGCTTGCCGGTTTCCGGGTCATAAAATTCGACGGCAATCATCGAGCCAAGCCCGCGCACCTGTGCGATGGCTTTGCTTTGAGATTGCGCCTGCTCAAGCACTTCCGTTAACTGCGCGCCCAACGTATTGGCGCGCTGGCACAACTTCTCTTCTTCAATGACATCCAGAACCGCCAGCGCCGAAGCGATAGCCAGCGGGTTGCCAGCGTAGGTTCCTCCCAGCCCGCCAGGCGCAGGCGCATCCATCACCTCTGCACGGCCCGCCACGGCGGAAAGCGGCATCCCGCCCGCGAGGCTTTTCGCCATCGTCACCAAATCGGCTTTCACCGGATAATGCTCCATAGCGAACAGTTTACCGGTGCGCGCAAACCCGCTCTGCACTTCATCAGCAATCAACAAAATACCGTGTTGGTCGCAAATCGCCCGTAGCGCAGTCAATAATTCCGGCGGCGCGACGTTAAAACCCCCTTCGCCCTGGACCGGCTCCAGAATGATTGCCGCCACCTGATCCGGGGCGATATCGGCTTTAAAAATAGTTTCAAGGCTTAAAAGCGACTCTTCGACGCTCACCCCGTGCAGCGCGTTAGGATAACGGGCATGGAAGACCGAACCCGGGAAAGGCCCAAAGCCCAGCTTATACGGCGCCACTTTGCCGGTGAGCGCCATTGTCATGTAGGTGCGGCCATGGAACGCGCCGCCAAAGGCGATGATGCCAGGGCGACGCGTACTGGCCCGGGCAATTTTCACCGCGTTTTCCACCGCTTCCGCGCCCGTGGTAAAAAAAGCGGTTTTCGCAGGCCCTTCAACGGGTACGCACGCGTTGATCCGCTCGGCCAGCGAGATATAGCCCTCATAAGGCACAATCTGATAGGCGGTATGGGTAAAGGCCTGAAGCTGCTTTTCAATCGCCGCCACCAGACGTGGATGGCGATGCCCGGTATTCAACACCGCGATCCCGGCGGCGAAATCGATAACTTCCCGTCCTTCTACATCCCACAAAGTGGCGTTTTCAGCGCGCTCAGCATAAAACCCACACATTACCCCAATGCCGCGCGGCGTCGCATTCTGACGGCGTTGATGTAGCTCTGAATTTTTCACGATCTTCTCTCCGCAGCTCTTTTACGTTAACGCAACAGGTACACTACATTATTGTTTATTTAACGTGCTTTGGTTCTATAATCGAGTACCAATCCTGAATCATTAAGGGATCCAATTGCATTCTCTGGTGGGCGATTTAGTGCTGGTGCGCTTTGCCGCGCAGCAGGACGCATTACTCCATCGACGCCTTTATAACGCGCTGCGTCAGGCCATCCTTGATAAAAGTCTCGCGCCCCTGACCCGTCTTCCCGCGTCACGGGACCTGGCCACGCAGCTTGGAATTTCGCGCAACAGCGTAATAACGGTGTATGAACAGTTACTGGCTGAAGGGTATGTGAATACGCGTCAGGGCAGCGGCACGTTTGTGGCGCAAACCTTGCCAGACAGCCTCTTCGATACCCAGGCATGCGGGCTGGCGGCCGGCGGCGTTCCCACGGAGCCGGTATTTTCCCGGCGCGGGCAACAACTCCTTGAGAACATCAGCGCAAGCCCGAGCCAATGGGGCGCGTTTATCCCGGGCGTACCGGACGTTAACGCGTTTCCTCATCAGCGTTTCAGCAAGATTCAGGCCCGCATTAGCCGTCGCCCTTCCCCCGGACAGCTCACCTACAGTAGTCATGGCGGCGCGCCAGCGCTTCAGCAGGCGCTGGTGGAGTATCTGCGGGTTTCACGCTCGGTAAATTGCTCGGCAGAACAAATCCTGATTGTAGAGGGCGTTCATCAGGCCATTGATTTGGTGACACGGCTTTTAACCAACCCTGGCGATAACGCCTGGATTGAAGAGCCGTCTTACTGGGGGATCCGCCATATTTTGCAGATGAATGACGTCAGGCTGTGCCCGATTGACGTCGATCAGGCAGGTATGAACCCGCCGGATAGCGCAGAGAATATTCCCCGGCTGATTTTTGTTACCCCATCGCACCAGTATCCGCTGGGGCCGGTGATGAGTCTGGAACGGCGACAGCGCCTGTTGAATCTGGCCGCTCGCCACCCGTGCTGGATTGTGGAAGATGATTACGACAGCGAATTTCGCTTCTCCGGCCAGCCCATTCCCGCATTACAGGGGCTGGTGCCGGACGCGCCGGTTATCTATATCGGCACGTTCAGTAAAACGCTCTATCCTGGGCTGCGGATTGGCTATCTGGTCCTGCCTCCGGTGCTTGCAAAACCCTTCAGAAATGCGCATGCCGAGCTGTATCGCAGTGGGCATTCACTTATTCAGACTACCCTTGCCGAATTTATCGATTCCGGGCTTTATACCGCACACATACGCCGGATGCGCTTGCTCTACAGCAAACGCCGCGCGTTACTGTGCCAGTTGATTACCGCAGCGTTTGGCCCACAGGCGCTAAATGAATTTAATGATAACGCCGGGCTGCATTTGATTTTGCATCTGCCTGCGGGCGCGGATGATGTGGCAATTGCCAACCATGCCAATAATCAGGGGATTCTGGTACGCGCGCTGTCACGCTATTACGTGGGAAATAATCCACGGCGGGGATTACTGATGGGATTTGCCAGCATTAGCGAAGACGATATGCCAGACGCTTTTGCAAGGCTTGTGGAATCGGTGCGGTTGTATTGCCCGCAGGCATTGTGGATGGCGTAAAATTAAACCCTAAAAACAAAAATACCCCATGAAGATTGTGCCAAATATGCAATGGTCTAAAATTTCAAACGTGTAATTCTCGACAGTAATCTTTCATTTCAATCTCCTTAAGTGAATTATTATAAAATTCGATATGCATACAATGGAATGTAAAAATGAAAGAATCCATTCATCAAATTAATGGGCGCAACTATTTATTTACTACTCGCGATAATAAAACCTTTTTAACATATAAAACATTCACTCGTCCTGTTGAGGAAAATCATACCGAGATTTGTATTATTCCCAGCTGCAAAATAGTCACCAGAAACAATGGTGAGATCCTTTTTGCTTTAGCATTAAATAAAGATTCAGGAGAATATTTTGAGATATTGACTGCACATCAGCTTTATAATAAATATGCATGGCAGTGGTTTGAACCTTTGGCTGACAACTTTCATAAAATGATTTATTTAAATACTGACCCAGGAACATCCAATGCATATAAACATTTCACCTGGCAGCAAATTGTAGATTTTGCGTTGATAGACCGGCTCTCAGCTTCCTTTTATTCTAATATGCCCGGAGACTGGAAGACTACTTCTCAGGGCGGGGATGGATATTTAATGGTTATGATTGATGGTCAACCTTACTGGACGGATGCTATTGGGCAGATACCTTTTGCAGTGGATACATACCGCTCATTACATAACATTAAGTATGTTATAAAAACGGGTATGAAATGGGCTGATGGTACGCTAGGTAGTGCAACAGATAGCTCTAATAGTTATGATAATTTTTTCTTGTTAAGAGGTGCTTTATTTGCCAGCCAGAAATGTCTTTATACTTATAGTAACAGTGAAACGGTTTTTTCATCTATCCAGGAAAAAGAAATAATCACCTCTATTGATGCGACCACCCTCTCAAAACCTATTTCCAGGAAGGATCTTGATGTATATGGAATCTGGAATGAAAAGTAATTTCTTATCGTTCGCCTATAAATGTTTAGCATCAATGCTATCCGCTTTGGTTCTGATCCTTATTCATGATTATGTCCATATGCTTTACCTGGAAAATTTCACAATACAAAGTCATGGCATCACACTAGGATTCGTAAGATTTTATATGTTGTATGTTATGATTCCGTTTTTATTTATTATGGCCTTTTGTCGCAGTAAAATATTTTTCATACTCTATATTTTTACTATGCTCTTGATGATGTTTTTATGGTTATCAAGTCACCCATTACGGGTTTGTCTTATGGCTTTTTCCTATAGCGTAGCCACTTATGTCTTGTATTTCATAAAATCCCATATCGAAAAAATTAGACGTAAAACAAAAAATTAGACGTAAAACAAAGCGAAAAACTTGATCTTGGAAAACGTCAGGCGAAACCTAAAAAAATACCCCATGAGCGACTCACGGGGTATTTTCTATCGCCAGGCGATTATCAGGCTTCGATTGCGGCGCGCAGTTTCTTCATTGCATTCTTTTCAAGCTGACGCACACGTTCGGCGGAGACGCCATAACGGTCGGCCAGTTCCTGCAATGTCGTTTTGCTGTCTTCATCCAGCCAACGGGCGCGGATGATTTGCTGGCTGCGCTCGTCCAGACCCAGCATCGCATCAGACAGTTTATCCGCCGCGTGCTCTTCCCAGTTATCGTCCTCAATGCCATCGGCAAAGTTTGAGGATTTATCCTGCAGATAGAGGACCGGGGCCATTGGCTGCCCGTCCGATGCATCGTCGTCAGACGACATATCAAACGTCATGTCCTGGGCCGCCATACGCGACTCCATTTCACGCACGTCTTTACTGGTCACACCCAGCTCGCGCGCCACCATTTCCACTTCATCCTGATTAAACCAGCCCAGACGCTGCTTGGTTTTACGCAGGTTAAAGAACAGTTTACGCTGAGCTTTGGTGGTAGCCACTTTCACGATACGCCAGTTACGCAGCACGTATTCGTGAATTTCCGCTTTAATCCAGTGTACCGCGAAAGACACCAGACGCACGCCCACTTCCGGGTTAAAGCGGCGCACCGCTTTCATCAGGCCGATGTTACCTTCCTGAATCAGATCCGCCTGCGGCAGGCCATAGCCCGCGTAGTTACGAGCGATATGAACAACAAATCGCAGGTGAGACAGGATCAGCTTTTTCGCTGCTTCCAGATCGCCCTGGTAATGCAGCTTTTCAGCAAGTGTCCGTTCTTCCTCAGCCGATAACATCGGCCAAGTGTTGGCGGCCCGGATATACGATTCCAGGTTGCCTACCGGAGCGAGCGCTAAAGTTTGCATTTCTTTGGTCATTCAAATCCTCTCAATCATTTTCGTACTGGCCGGGCGTTATCCCCATCAGGCAACAAACGGGCCAGTTCTTATGAGCAACGAGAATATCATCCACTCTTTTGTAAGACAGTGAGTTTATCCACAAGTTCCATGCTGGATTGTGAATAGTTTACACACAGAGTGTGACAACGCTATGAAAAAGCGTGGCAGGGTAAATGAATACTTCCCCCTGCGGACGGGAACTCGTAGCAGGAGGAAAGTATATCAAACTTTTTTTAATCAGGGGTAAAGTGACGTAAATGTTGCACGGTGGCAAGCCAGGCGGCCAACCAGCCTATCATGGAGCACACCAATAGCATCAACAGGCACTCATCAAAGGATAACCCATTGAGATCAAAGGAAGTGCCAAATACGCGCGCCACGTCGGTCACCGCAGAAGAGAGTCGCATCACCAAAATTTCTGAAAGAATCAGTGACAAAAATGCGCCGCTAAAACCCAGTAATGCCCCGCCATAGAGAAACGGTCGCAGGATAAATCCGTCGGTCGCGCCGATGAGTTTCTGCACGTTTATGGTATCGCGACGGGCAAAAATGCTTAACCGCACGCTGTTGCCAATGACCAGGAATACCGCAGCCACCATCAAAATACCAATCATCGCCGCCACTCGCCCTACCAGCCCGGTTAAGGCCGCAAGACGCGCAAACCAGCTATCGTCCATACGCACTTCATCAACGCCATGCACGCGCGCAACGCGATCGCGCAGGGTGTTAAGCGCTTCAGTGCCCTGAAAATCGAGTTTAGGGATAACGACCGCTACCGCAGGCAGCGGGTTTTCTTCAAGCATATCCAGCGCCCCGCCGAAGCCGGACCAGTTCCTGAATTCACCCAACGCCTCTTCCCGCGACAGATAATTCACCTTTTCAACGCCCTGCTCGGCCTGAAGCTGGCCGACCACCTGCTGGGCCGTATCGTCATCGAGCGTTTTATCGAGATAAACGGTTATCTGCGGCGATGGGTAGTACTGCGTCGCCGCTTGATTAACGTTCTTATAAACCATGTAGCAAACGCTTGGCAGCGTCAGCGAGATGGCGATAACCATCACGGTTAAGAAGGTCGCGAACGGTTTGCTTTTCAGATCCTGAAGCGCGCCGTTCCAGGCATAGCGGAATTGCTCATTCACGCCGCCTTTGCGGGATTTTGCCTTGGGCGGCTGGCCTTTAGCGCGTTTAGGCGCCTGACGGCCATTGTCTGCGCCCATTTTCTGGCGGGTAAAACCGCTAAGCTTATTACCAAAGCGCCGCATTTCATTTAGCGCATCGCGTTTATTCACCGGGTCGGCCTCCATGCAAATGACCATCACTCAGGGTCAACATTGGATAATGACGACGGGAAATCAGCCCCATGTCATGCGTGGCCATCAATACGGTTACGCCCACGCGGTTGAACTCTTCAAACAGGCGCAAAATCCCTTCCGACAGCGCCTCATCCAGGTTACCGGTCGGTTCGTCTGCCAGTAATACCGCGGGTTTATTCACCACGGCGCGAGCAATGCCCACGCGCTGCTGTTCACCGCCAGAAAGCTGAATAGGGAAGCTTTTCGCTTTATCGAGCAGGCCGACTTTATCCAGCGCGGCGCTGACGCGACGGCGGATATCTTCACTGCTGGCGCCGGCGATAATCAGCGGGATAGCCACGTTATCGAACACGGTTCTGTCCATCAGCAAATGGTGATCCTGAAAAATCATCCCAATCTGGCGGCGCAGAAACGGTACTTCACGACTTTTAAGGCGGCTGATCTCATGGCCGGCAAAGAAAATCTTACCGGCGCTGGGCCGTTCTATGCCGCAGATAAGCTTAAGCAACGTACTCTTACCGGCACCAGAATGGCCGGTAAGAAACGCCATCTCGCCAGGTTGCAGGTGAAAGGTCACCCCTTGCAGAGCCTGTCTCCCACCAAGATAGGCTTTGCTGACCTGTTCAAAGCGAATCATT
The DNA here is from genome assembly GCF_011077955.1 of Citrobacter freundii. Classification (GTDB taxonomy): domain Bacteria; phylum Pseudomonadota; class Gammaproteobacteria; order Enterobacterales; family Enterobacteriaceae; genus Atlantibacter. Next base: position 300,308 of record NZ_JAALBX010000003.1, on the reverse strand, counting down.
GTTAATCCTCTCGGGCAAAAAGTGCCTCAATAAAGTCACCCGCATTAAACGGGCGCAAATCTGAAATTTGTTCGCCAACGCCGATATAGCGAATTGGGATCCCGAACTGGTCCGCGACGGAGAAAATAACGCCCCCTTTAGCAGTGCCGTCCAGTTTCGTCAGCGTAATGCCCGTCAGGCCTACCGCCTCATTAAACAGTTTGGCCTGGCTGATGGCATTCTGCCCGGTGCTGGCGTCCAGCGTGAGCATAATCTCATGCGGCGCATCTTCGTCGAGCTTTTTCATCACCCGCACGATTTTCTTCAGCTCTTCCATCAGATGCGATTTGTTCTGCAAACGGCCTGCGGTATCTGCAATTAATACATCAATATGGCGCGCTTTCGCGGCCTGAATCGCATCGAAAATAACCGAAGCGGAATCCGCGCCGGTATGCTGCGCGACCACCGGAATGTTGTTACGCTGGCCCCATACCTGGAGTTGCTCAACCGCCGCCGCACGGAAAGTGTCCCCTGCCGCCAGCATCACGGATTTGCCTTGCTGTTCGAACTGGCGCGCCAGCTTGCCGATTGTCGTCGTTTTACCTACGCCGTTCACACCGACCATTAAAATAACGAATGGTGTTTTGCCTTCGATATTCAGCGGCTCGTCCACTTTCGCCAGAATCTCGCCCATCTCATCTTTCAGCAGGCCGTAAAGCGCTTCTGCGTCACGCAATTGCTTGCGGCTTGCCCCTTCGGTGAGACTGGCGATGATTTTGCGGGTGGTTTCCACACCGACATCGGCGATAAGAAGCTGCTCTTCCAGCTCCTCAAACAGATCATCATCGATTTTTTTGCCCCGGAACAGACTGATAAATCCGGAACCGAGATTTTCTTTGGTTTTAATCAGGCTGCGTTTAAGGCGGGCGAAGAACCCTTCTTTGGTCGGCTTTTCCTGGAGCGGCATCGCGACGTCAGCCTGTGCTGGCGTCACATCATGAACGATTTCTTCTGCGTCCTGGCTTGCCGCCAGCGCCTGCGCTTCCAGCTCTTCGTCGTTGATTTCCGCCACGTCTTCTGGCAACGGCTCGTGTTCAACCTGCCACTCTTCCGGCTCGATTTCTACGGCAGCCACGTCTTCCGGCAGCGGCAGCGTTTCGCGCTCAATAACGGTTTCATCCGGCTGCACTGGCTCATCCAGCGCAGTTTCTGCCGTTTCTTGCTCAGTGCGAACGGCTACATCATCGGCAACGGGCTGCGGCTCAACCGTTACGGTTTGCGCGCTCGCCACCTGCTGCTCGCTGATTTCAACAACCTGTTCGGCAAAATCCTGCGACGCTTCCAGCGTATGGGGGGCCGGAGCGTCAATGTCGGCCACAGGCGTTTCAACGCCCGGCTGTTCGACAGCATCCTGCGGCAGCTCAGTTACCTGATTCTGAACGTCTTGTTCCGTTACCTGCTGCTGTTCAACTTCCGGTTCCTGCTCTTTTTGGCCAAAACCCAGCCAGGAAAAAAAGCCCCGTTTCTTATCTTTTGCCATTGGCGACTACACCCCTTGCGGTTGAATCCTGGCAGCGTTCCCGCGCAATCACGTCGCGGACGCTAAATTTTTTACGAATGAATACGTTATTCTATCACTTTCCCGTCAGCGCATCACGCCGACGGATTGAGGTTTCGCGAGGCGGCCTGCGCCGCTAGAATAGCAGGCCAAATGATTAAGCGCAGTGAACAGCATGAAGAAACCCAGTTCCTCTGGCAGCGGCCAGATACGTATTATTGGCGGCCAATGGCGAGGCCGAAAATTACCGGTCACAGACAGCCCCGGCCTGCGCCCGACCACCGACAGGGTGCGCGAAACGCTGTTCAACTGGCTTGCTCCGCACATGGTGGACGCACGCTGCCTCGACTGCTTCGCCGGGAGCGGCGCGTTAGGTCTTGAATCGCTGTCCCGTTATGCCGCCAACGCCACGCTTCTGGAGATGGAGCGCCCGGTAGCGCAGCAGTTGCAGAAAAATCTCGCCACCCTGAAAGCCGCCAACGGTAAGGTGGTTAATACCAATACCCTGAACTACCTTAATCAAACGGGTACGCCGCATGACATTGTGTTTGTCGATCCGCCGTTTCGCAAAGGCCTGCTGGACGACACCTTGAATCTGTTGGAGAAAAATGGCTGGCTCGCTGACGACGCCTTAATTTATGTTGAAAGCGAAGTGGAAAACGGTATGCCGCCGGTTCCGGTAAGCTGGCATTTACACCGGGAAAAAGTGGCAGGCCAGGTAGCCTATCGCCTTTACTTACGCACAACGCAAGGAGCGGATGATGCTGATTAACCTGGGACGGCTGTTAATGCTGTGCGTGTGGGGGTTTTTGATCCTCAATCTCATTCAACCTTTCCCGCGCCCGCTCAATATCTTCGTCAACGTGGCGCTGATATTCATGGTGTTGATGCACGGCTTGCAACTGGCGATGCTTAAGGCCACCCAGCCTAAAGACGCGCCGCCGATGAGCAAACCGGAAAAGATCCGCATTTTCGTGTTTGGGGTATTTGAACTGTTAGCCTGGCAAAAAAAGCAGACGTTGAAAAAGTAATAACGGCGCAGGCGCGCTCAGGGTTGCGCCTGCGGTTCGAACTTCACAAATCGCGTTCCCTGACTATAAAGCACCCCTGTTTCACCCACCGATAGCCGGTGATAATCAACCGCCTCCAGTCGGAACGTCATCTCCAGCCCGCCCTGGCGCGGCTTAAAACTGGCTTCATAACGCATCATATCGCCCGCAGGCGTCACCTCTCGCTGGCGCGAGCGGCGGTCATTGGCCGGTTTTTCGCGTTTACGGGTCACTTCAACCTGCTTTTGTACAACAGGCGCGGCGTCATTACGGGCGTTTTCCCGGCGTTGTTGCACCACGCGAAAAGCGACGGCAATGACGATTATCGCGATGATTACTATCAGGAAAAGTGGCATTTTATTCATTATTCGGTTCTCGTCGTTAACGCGTTTTTTAGAATACTCTGGCCCGATAAGCATTGTCATCAGCCCCGAGGGGACACTAGACTGAAAGATAGAGCCGTGCACAACGGGTGCACGTTACAATAATTGAATCAGGGACTTATCATGCTTTGGTCGTTTATTGCTGTCTGTTTTTCCGCCTGGCTATATGTGGACGCCTCTTATCGCGGCCCCGCCTGGCAACGCTGGGTCTTTAAGCCGGTTACGCTGCTGTTATTACTTCTGCTGGCCTGGCAAGCGCCGATGTTTGAGGCGCTGGGTTATCTGGTCGTCGCCGGACTGTTGGCTACCCTTGTGGGTGATGCGCTAACTCTACTTTCTCGTGAGCGGATGCTGTACGCCATCGGCGCGTTTTTCCTTTCTCATCTGCTGTACACCATCTATTTTGCCAGCCAAATGACGCTGTCGTTCTTCTGGCCGCTACCGCTGGCCTTGCTGGTTATCGGCGGCGCGCTGATTGCCGTTATCTGGACGCGTCTTGAAGAGTTGCGCTGGCCGATATGTACCTTCATTGGCATGACGCTGGTGATGGTCTGGCTTGCGTGCGAATTGTGGTTATTCCGTCCCACCGACACCAGCCTCTCGGCGTTTGTAGGCGCGGCGCTGCTTCTGTTAAGCAACGTGGTATGGCTGGGCAGTCACTACCGCAAACGCTTTACGGCAGATAACGCCATTGCATCAGCCTGCTATTTTGCCGGTCACTTCCTGATTGTCCGTTCGCTGTATCTGTAAAATTTAGCGAAAAGCGACGCAATGGCTTGACTCTGGAGTGCACTCCAGAGTGTACCCTTCCGGTAATGAGAAATTTATCGTTACCGGAGGATGCCATGACGACCCCTACGCCCACTGGCAAATCTGTCCCCCAGTTTGGGACGCTAAAGCTTAAGCCGCTCGCCCCAAAAAACGACTGCTGCACCGAGGCGTCATGCTGCCAGCCCGAACCGCAACCCGTCGTTGCGCCAACGGATGCCACGCAGCGCTATAGCTGGCACGTACAAGGCATGGACTGCGCAGCCTGCGCCCGCAAGGTAGAAAACGCGGCCCGGCAGGTTGATGGCGTCAGCCTGGCGCAGGTGGTGTTCGCCACTGAAAAGCTGCTGGTGGATGCAACCGATGATATCCGCGCGCAGGTTGAAAAAGCCATTCGCGACGCGGGATATACCTTATCTGACAGCGCAGCGCCGTTACCGGCGGTAAGCCCTTTCGCCTGGCGTGAAAACCTGACGCTTATCGGCCTGATTGCCTTAACAGCGATAAGTTGGGGCCTGGCGCAATTTAACCCTGCGCTGGGCAATATCGCGTTTATTGTCACTACGCTTGTCGGCCTGTGGCCCATCGCCCGCCAGGCGATGCGGCTGATACGCAGCGGCAATCCTTTCGCTATTGAAACCTTAATGAGCATCGCCGCCATCGGCGCGTTATTTATCGGCGCGACCGCCGAAGCCGCCATGGTGCTGTTGCTGTTTTTGATCGGCGAACGGCTGGAAGGCTGGGCGGCAAACCGCGCGCGGCAAGGGGTCAGCGCGTTAATGGCGCTGAAGCCGGAAACCGCCATTCGTCTTAATGGCAATCAGCGCGAAACGGTCGCGCCAGGCGCATTACGCCCGGGGGATGTTATCGAAGTCGCGGCAGGCGGCAGACTACCCGCAGACGGTAAATTGCTGTCGCCTTTCGCAAGTTTTGATGAAAGCGCGCTTACCGGCGAATCGGTGCCCGTCGAGCGAAGCCAGGGCGAAAGCGTCGCCGCCGGGGCCACCAGCGTGGATCGTCTGGTCACGTTTGAGGTGATATCCGAGCCAGGAGACAGCGCTATCGACCGGATCCTGCGGTTGATTGAAGAAGCCGAAGAGCGCCGCGCGCCGGTCGAGCGGTTTATTGACCGGTTCAGTCGCATTTATACCCCCGCCATTATGCTGTTCGCGCTGCTGGTAGCCGTGCTGCCCCCGCTGATAACAGGCGCGCAATGGCTGCCGTGGATTTATAAGGGGCTGACGTTATTACTCATTGGCTGCCCGTGCGCGTTGGTTATCTCCACACCGGCGGCCATCACCTCTGGCCTGGCTGTGGCGGCCCGGCGTGGCGCGTTGATTAAAGGCGGTGCGGCACTTGAACAGCTCGGCCAAATTCGTCAAGTGGCGTTTGATAAAACCGGCACCCTGACGCAGGGCAAACCGCAGGTCACGGCGGTGTCGGCAGGCGCGAATCTTGATGAAAACGCAGTATTGCGCCTCGCCGCGGCGGTTGAACAAGGGTCAACCCATCCATTAGCGCGGGCGATTATCGAGCGGGCAAGCCGTTCAGGGATTGCCCTGCCCGTGGCCGACAACCAGCGCACCCTCGCGGGCACTGGCATCGAAGCGACGATTGAAGGCGAACGCTATCTGCTCAGCGCGCCGGATAAACTCCCGGCAGGGATTCTCGACAGCGCGACACAAACTGCGATTGAACAGCAGGAAGCGCAGGGGCAAACGGTGGTGGCGCTGGTGCGAAACCATCAGTTGTTAGGCACGCTGGCGCTGCGCGATACGCTGCGTTCGGATGCACTTGAGGCGGTTCAACAACTCAAGCAGCTCGGCGTGCAGGGCGTGATCCTCACCGGAGATAACCCGCGCGCCGCCGCAGCGATAGCGGGTGAACTGGGACTGGCATTCCGGGCAGGTCTGCTTCCTGCCGACAAAGTGGCGGAAGTGAACCGGCTTAATCAGCAGGCTCCGCTCGCCATGATCGGCGATGGCATAAACGATGCCCCGGCGATGAAAGCGGCAACCATCGGTATTGCCATGGGCAGCGGTACGGATGTGGCGCTGGAAACTGCCGACGCCGCCCTCACCCATAACCGTCTCACTGAGCTTGCGGGCATGATTAGCCTGGCCCGCGCCACCCACGCCAATATTCGGCAAAACATCGCCATCGCGCTGGGTTTAAAGGGACTGTTTCTGGTTACGACGCTGCTTGGTCTGACTGGCCTGTGGCTTGCGGTGCTTGCCGATACCGGCGCGACGGTGCTGGTGACCGCCAATGCGCTGCGGCTTTTGGCAAGGAAATAAACAAAAGAGCCCGGCCAATGCCGGGCTCAGTCGTGAGCGAAATGCGCGACGTGTTCGCCGCTGTTACATCATGCCCAGCACGCCTGGAAGCCAGAGCGATATCGCCGGAACATAGGTCACAAGCCCCAGTACCACCAGTAACATGGCATAGAAGGGCAGCATTGAACGCACCACTTCCTCGATTTTGCGCTTACTCACGGCGCTCGCCACGAACAGTACTGAACCCACCGGCGGCGTCACCAGGCCAATGCCCAGGTTCACCATCATAATCATCCCAAAATGCACCGGGTGGATCCCCAGCATATTGGTGACCGGCAACAGCACCGGGGTGAGGATAAGGATCAGCGGCGCCATATCCATCAGCGTACCCACCAGTAGTAACATGATGTTGAGGTACATCAGGATGACGTATTTGTTATTCGACAGCGACGTGAAGAACTCGGTAATACGCATCGGCAATTGCATGTAGGTCATCACCGCGCCAAACGCCGCCGCGAAACCAATCAGAATCATCACGATGGTCACCGTTTTCACCGTGCGGAACATCAGCTTCGGCAGCTCGCTCCATTTATAGTCACGGTAGATAAACATGGTAACGAAGAAAGACCACAAGCACGCGATCGCCGCTGATTCCGTGGCGGTAAATACCCCGGTCAGGATCCCGCCCATAATGATGACCACCGTCATCAGGCCCCAAAGCGCATCAAAGAAAATTTTCAGCGCCTGCTTAAACGGAATACGCTCGCCTTTCGGGTAACCGCGGCGATGGGCAAAACCCATGCACATCACCATCAGGCTAATACCCAGCAGCAAGCCGGGTAATACGCCTGCGATAAACAGCGAAGCGATAGACACCGTACCGCCTGCCGCCAGCGAATAAATCACCGAGTTATGGCTGGGTGGAATCAGAATGGCCTGTACTGAGCCGCTGGCAGTCACCGCCGCCGCGTACTCGCGTGGATAACCTTTTTTCTCCATTTCGGGGATCATTACGCTACCGATGGACGCGGTATCCGCCACCGAAGAGCCGGAAATCGCGCCGAAAAAGGTCGAGGCGACGATGTTGACCAGCGATAACCCGCCGCGAATAAACCCAACGAAGATATACGCGAAGTTCACCAGACGCCGGGCAATACCGCCCTCCGCCATAATGGCCCCCGCCAGGATAAAGAACGGGATCGCAAGCAGGCTGAATTTATTCACGCCGCTGGTGATTTGAATCATCAACGCTTCTAAGGGTAAATCGATATATAACGCGCCGACAACGGCGCTCAGGCCGACGGCAAACGCCACTGGCATGCCGACCGCCAGTAAAACACCCAGGGTAAAAAGTAAAACGAATGCGTCCATGATGCCCCCGTTAACCGTGATTGCCGATAAGCACCACCGGACGATTCTCCTGGGAACCGAACAACAGCCGCTCAACAACGAATAAGATCATGATCGCCGAGCCAATCGGCAGCGGCAGGTAACTTTCCCCGGAGGTCAAAATGGGGAATTCCGCCACCGGCTGTTCCCAGAGTTCGATACACAGCAAGGCGCTGTACCAGAACATAAGCCCGGAGATGACCAGCATTAATATATCCACCAGCTTTAAGCAGAGGCTTTGTAATGCCGGGGATAGGCGGTCGGTCAACATGTTGACCGCAATATGCGAGTTGGCGCGATAGCTCACCGCCGCTCCCACAAAACTGAATGTCACCATACAAATAATGGCGATTGGCTCAGGCCAGGATTCACCACGGTTCAGGACATAGCGGGAAAAGATGCCGATGGGGATCACAACCGTCATGACCAACAACGAAAATCCTGCGACAAACATAGCGAGCAGGTACAGGCGATCCATCCACTTAATATAAAAAGGGGTCATAAGTACTCCGGGAAGATGCGCCGGGCGAGCCGGCGCCTGAGATTACTTAACGTCTGCTATCGCTTTCATCAGATCCTGATGCTTGTCGCCAAATTCGGCACGCACGGGTTCTGTCGCTTTAACGAATACGGATTTATCGATGTCGTGGAATTGAACGCCGCCTGCCTTCATTTTTTCCAGCGCCTGGGCGTTATACGCATCCCAGAGTTTACGCTGTTCAAATTGGGCTTCACGGGCAAGCGTCATGATTTTTTGCTGCTGATCAGCGCTGAGTTTGTCCCATTTCACTTTGGAGTACAGCAGCATTTCCGGAGTAATAAAGTGACCGCTTAAGGTGTAGTTCTTAGCAATTGGCATGTAGTTGTGCGCGATAAAGGTTGGCGGGTTGTTTTCCGCACCGTCGATAACACCGGTTTGCATGCCGCTGTACACTTCGCTCACGCCCATCGCCACCGAGTTGGCGCCCATATCTTTCAGCGTCGCCAGTGCAACCGGGCTACCCTGAACGCGGATTTTCATGCCTTTTAAATCTTCCGGCTTGAGAACCGGTTTTACGGTGATCAGGTTACGGGTACCGGAATCCATCCAGCCCAGGAAAACCAGTTTTGATTTCGGGTTATTCGTCAGCTTCTCGCCGATTTGTTTGCCGATATCGCCGTCGATGATTTTGTGCATATGGTCTTCATCACGGAAGACGTACGGCAAGGTGAACACTTCAATATCCGGCAGGATCGCCGCAACCGGTGCCATGGAGACGCGAATGATATCGATAGCGCCCATTTGCGCCTGCTCAATCATCTGCTTCTCGTCACCCAGCACGCCGCCCGGGAATACTTTGATTTCCAGATCGCCATTGGTTTGTTGTTTGAGCTTTTCACCCATTTTTTCTACAGCAACGACGTTGGGATACCCTTGCGGGTGCACATCAGCCGCTTTGATGGTCTGCGCCAGCACGCTTGGGGCAAACAAAACAGTGGAGAGGCACAGCCCGGCTAAGGCCGGTATAAAAGTCTTTTTCATCGGGTCAGCTCCAGAGAGGTACGGAAGTTTAAGAGTAAAACGTTGTTTTGATTTTCCGTTTATAAACTAACCGAAGCTGAAAAATGGCGTGGTGAAGCGCCTCACAAAAGCAGCAAAATATGAAACAGAGGTTTAAAGAGAATGCACCCGGGGTTCAGGGCAGAGTTTTCTGTCTCTGCACCCGAAAATTCAGTGTTTTTTACGCAGGAGATAACGATAAGGCAGTGATTCTGTCTGAGAAGCAATCAGTTCATGCTCCATAAAACGGCAAAACCCTGGAATGTCGCGGGTAGTGGCAGGGTCATCCGCAATCACCAGTAGCGTTTCGTCAGTCTGCATGCCGCGCACCGTTTTGCGCACCATCATCACCGGTTCAGGGCAGCGTAATCCCTGAGCGTCCAGCGTATGGTCAGGGTTTTTAAATATGTCGGTCATGATTCTCTCGGGAAGTAAAAAAACCGCACTAGTTTACCCCGCCTTTTAGCCTGTGCAACTGAGGTTAACGATTGCGTTAATATTAACCATTGCAAAGCGTGACCGAAGCAGTATCATGCGGCGGTTTTCTTCTGGGTTCCCTCACCCCATCCGACAAAAAGGTCACAATATGACGATGTTTACATTACCGCAGCGCCGCAATGCGCTTGTCTGGCTATCGCTGTTTCATTTGCTGGTCATTACGTCCAGTAACTATCTGGTGCAGCTACCGATCACGATTTTCGGTTTTCACACCACCTGGGGCGCGTTCAGCTTTCCCTTTATTTTTCTGGCAACCGACCTGACCGTGCGGATTTTTGGCGCACCGCTCGCCCGGCGCATTATCTTCGCCGTGATGATCCCGGCGCTGGTGATTTCCTACGGCATTTCATCGCTGTTTTATATGGGAAGCTGGCAAGGGTTCGAGGCGTTAACGCATTTTAACCTGTTTGTGGCGCGCATCGCGGTAGCGAGCTTTATGGCCTACGCGCTGGGGCAAATCCTTGACGTGCATGTGTTTAATCGCCTGCGTAAAAACCGTCGTTGGTGGCTGGCTCCGACCGCATCAACCATTTTCGGCAACGTCAGCGACACTCTCGCGTTTTTCTTTATCGCCTTTTGGCGCAGCCCCGATGCCTTTATGGCCGATCATTGGGTTGAAATCGCGCTGGTGGATTACAGCTTCAAGGTGCTTATCAGCATCGTATTCTTCCTGCCGATGTACGGCGTGCTGCTGAATATGCTGTTGAAAAAACTGGCAGATAAATCTGATTTCGCGCGGTTCCAGCTGGGTTGAAGGTTGCCTGGAAATCTTGTGATAAGATGCGGGGCAAGGTCACTTGACCGTTATCGTAAAGGAAGAATTCAATGCGCAATCTGGTTAAATACGTCGGGATTGGCCTGCTGGTGTTAGGACTTGCGGCCTGTGACAACAATGACAGCAGTAAACCGGCTCAAGGCAGTGCGTCCGAAAGCAATGCGGCGGCACAAAAAGTCACGCTGCTGGACGGCAAACTGAGTTTTTCGCTTCCGGCGGATATGACGGATCAGAGCGGGAAACTGGGTACGCAAGCCAACAACATGCACGTTTATTCTGACGCCACGGGGCAAAAAGCGGTGATTGTGATCGTCGGCGACGACACCACCGAAGGCATGGATGTGCTGGCGAAACGCCTCGAAGATCAGCAGCGCAGCCGCGACCCGCAGTTGCAGGTGGTGACCAATAAATCCATTCAGGTGAAAGGTCACACCCTTCAGCAACTGGACAGCATTATTTCCGCCAAAGGCCAGACAGCATACTCCTCCGTAGTGCTGGGCAAAGTGGATAATAAATTACTGACCCTGCAAATTACCTTACCTGCGGATAATCAGCAGAAGGCGCAGGCAACGGCTGAAAATATCATTAATACGCTGGAAGTGAAGTAACTTAACCGCGTCATTAAAAAGGCCTGTCGGTGAAAACCAACAGGCCTTTTTTATTGTGATGCTTTCAACGCATTCACGACACGCCAGAATAATCGTTGTGCTGTAAACAGTGGCGGGTACCGGTTGCTGAGATCACGTTGGCAGCGCCTCTTACGCCCACGTTAACCCCCTTTGCCGCCGCCAAAGGCATGTTGGCCAGGATCGCAAAAGAAAAGCCGAGCGCTCGAGTATCTTCCGGTGGAATTCTGTTGCCCGCGACGTTAACGCTCCGTGCCAGCGCCTGATGGATCGGAGGACGCCCGCAGCTTCAGCGTCAACCCTGCCGCCAACAGCACCAGCACCGCCGTCGCCAGATAGATGCTCGATACTCCCGCCTGGGCCATCAGCAACCCCGCCAGCGGGCCGGTTACCCCTAACGACAGATCCATAAATACCGTATACGTCGCCAGCGCGCTGCCCTGGTTGTGCGCCGGAACGGCTTTAACCGCCACCACGCCCAGCGCCGGGAACACCAGCGAAAAGCCCGCGCCGGTTAAAAAAGTGCCCAGTTTCGCCATCCACGGGCTGAACGCCATTCCCACCAGCAACAGGCCGATTATCTCAATCGTAAAGCAGATTAGCGCCACGTTTAACCCGCCAAAGCGGTTTATACCGTTCGGGAACAGCAAACGCGTGCCCACGAACGCGGCGCTGAACAGGGTTAACGCGAAGGCTGCGCCATCCCACCCTTTCGCATCGTAGAAGAGCGTAATAAACGTGGCGATAACGCCAAACCCGGCGGAACCAAGCGCCAGCGCCATACCATACGGCCACACTTTGCCAAGTACCGCCCGGAACGGCAACGGCTTGCCTTTACTGGCCGTGACGGGTTTACGCGGCAAGGCGCAGAGGATGGCGACAAGCGCAATCGCCATAATAGCCCCGGCAAGCAGCCTCATCCCGCCGACATGAAAAATCCACACCCCGAGCGGCGCGCCGATAGCCATCGCGCCATATGTCACAATGCCATTCCATGAAATCACCCGCCCGATATGCAGCGAGCCGACAACGCCGACGCCCCAGAGCGTCGACCCGGTTCCGGCAAAACTTTGCCCGACGCCCAAAATCAAACGTCCCAGACACAACAACACCAGGCTTAACAGCGCCGTGTCAGCATTAAGCCCCGCCAGGAAATAGCCAAGCCCACTCAAAAAACAGCCGCACAGGCCAAAAATAACGATCCGCTTTGGCCCAAACAGATCGGCATAACGGCCGGCGTACGGTCGGCTTAATAGCGTGGCGAAATACTGAAGGCTAATCACCAGTCCCGCCCAGAAGGCGCTAAAACCCATCGACTCATGGACATAACCTGGAAGCACGGCCAGGGGCAGGCCGATGGTGAGATAACTGGCAAAATTAAAGATAGCGACAGAAACGATGCGCAGATTTAAACGCAATCCACTTATTGCCGGTTCAGCGGCTTCGGGCATGACAATCACCGGAAATGAAAACGAGGGATCAGTATATACGTTGCTGGCGCGACTTTCAGAGCGATCTACTCCCTCAGTTATCCGCCACGCACTACACTTTATCCGTCGTCCCGTTAATTGCAGATCCCCTGCGTTGGGCGAAGCAAGGATATTCCACGCAGATGGTAAAAATGAACGCAAATATCAATACGCCGCAGCCCGATAAAGTGGGCCTGCATATGCTGCAAAAACTGGCGGCACTGGTCATTATTCTCGCAGGTATACACGCCGCAGCAGACATTCTGGTGCCCATGTTGTTGGCGCTGTTTTTCGCGATTGTCCTGAACCCGTTAGTCACCTGGTTTATCCGCCGGGGTTTTAATCGCACCATGGCGATTACTATCGTCGTGGTGGTAATGCTGGTTGCGCTTACGCTGCTGCTCGGCGTCCTTGCGGCTTCGCTGAATGAATTTATTACGCTGCTGCCGCAATATAATAAAGAAATCACGCGCAAGTTAGTCAGTCTTCAGCAAATCTTCCCGTTTCTGAATCTCCATATCTCCCCTGAGCGCATGTTAAAACGCATGGACTCGGAGAAGGTCATGACTTACGCCACCGCGTTAATGGCGCAGCTTTCCGGTGCTATGGCAAGCATTGTGCTGTTGGTGATGACGGTCGTGTTTATGCTGTTTGAGGTGCGCCACGTCCCTTACAAACTGCGCTTCGCCTTGTCTAATCCGCAAATACATATTGCAGGCTTGCACCGGGCGCTAAAGGGGGTGAGTCACTACCTGGCTTTGAAGACGTTAATCAGTCTCTGGACCGGATTAATCATCTGGCTGGGGCTTGAGTTAATGGGAATTCAGTTCGCGCTGGTGTGGGGGGTATTGGGCTTTTTGCTCAACTATATACCCAATATCGGCTCGGTGATTTCCGCCATCCCGCCCATGCTTCAGGCGCTACTTTTTAACAGCTTCTACGACTTTTTGCTGGTCGGCTCGCTGTTTTTGGTCGTGCATATGGTGCTTGGGAATATGGTGGAACCGCGCATGATGGGCCACCGACTTGGGATGTCCACGCTGGTGGTATTCCTGTCGTTACTGTTCTGGGGCTGGCTGTTAGGCCCGGTGGGTATGCTGCTTTCCGTGCCGCTGACAAGTGTGTGTAAAATCTGGATGGAAACCACGGTCGGCGGCAGTAAAGTCGCTATTCTGCTGGGGCCAGGCCGCCCTAAAAGCCGACTACCTGGATAGCATTGTCCCACTAATTTTTGTAGAGAATGATCCGTGCGTCAGGTCGTATACCTGGCGCATTATTTTTTTACGCTGGAATAAAAATTCAACCTGAGTTAATCCAGCGATTTTTTATCCTGCAAAAACGGGCATATCGCAAGAGAATCTCACGCCGCGTTAATGAATATATCATGCACTTCTTTTTCTATTTTTTAGCAATGTTTGGCTCTGCGTTTTTTATTTCACTTAAGAATATCCTTACTCTCAACTATATATTGCGCTGCATTTTTTGTTAATTTACCATTATCGACCTTCAGGTTGCTTTAACTCGCTTAGCAAAAGGAACTGCGAAAACGCCAAGGATGACATCGCTATTATTTTTAGCGGCTTATAAAAACTTCATACATCTGTTTTCGCCGTCCATTACCTAGTTTCACCGTCTGGTCTTTGTGAGCCAGCAAATCTTTTTGCTCAATGTGCCTCGTCACGTTGCGTAATTGAGTTGTACTTATGAAACGTCTATGGAGAATGTATGAAGAAAATCGTTAAGCTTTTAGCGGCCATTGCCTTTGCTGGCGCGCTGGCAGGTTGTGCGCGTACTGCACCGGTCGAACAAGTCAACGCAACCGTCGCGGGCAACCACACGGCAGAACAGGTACGCACCGCTATTCTGAAAGCGGGTGTTCAGCGTAAATGGGTGATGACTGATGCTGGCGCAGGCGTCATTAAAGGCCGTATGCAGGCACGTGATCACGTTGCTGAAGTGCGTATTCCTTACTCTGCGAATCGCTATTCCATCATTTATGACAGCAGCCTGAACCTGCAAGCCGCCGACGGTAAAATTCATAAGAATTACAACCGTTGGGTAAACAATCTGAATCAGGATATACAGGTTAATCTGTCCGCAGGCGCGGGTCTCTGATAATTAAAGAATTAAAAACCGGCCTATTCCGGCCGGTTTTTTTGTTTACCTCAGGTTAAGGAATGTACCGTGCGTCATCACTACGATCGGGATACACTCTCCGCGCTGGATGCTATTACCGAAGCGCAACGTATCGCATTTGCCCCCATGCTCTTTCAAACGGCGGTGATATTACGCGATAGCGGCATTCTCGATTTTCTCGATAAACAGGGAAAAGCGGGTGCCACAGTAGAACGTATCGAAGAAAATTGTTCTCTCGATAACTATGCGGTTAGCGTTTTGCTGGATATGGGGTTGAGCGGTCGTATTGTTACCCAAATAAATGATCATTATCACATCGCAAAGGTCGGACATTTCTTACTTCACGATCCTATGACGCGTGTGAATATGGATTTCACCCGTGATGTTTGTTATCAAGGGCTGTTTTTTCTTCAGGATGCACTGCGTAACGGAAAACCAGAAGGATTAAAAGTTTTTGGCGACTGGCCGACAATCTATCCTGCATTGTCGCAATTGCCAGAGCCGGCGCGGAGCAGTTGGTTTGCTTTTGATCATTATTATTCTGACGCGGCTTTTAACGCGGCATTGCCGTATGTGTTTGAGCTTGCGCCGAAAATATTATACGACGTGGGCGGAAATACCGGTAAATGGGCGATTCGCTGCTGTCGCTATAACGCGGCGGTGAACGTCACTATTCTGGATTTACCGCAACAAATCACGCTGGCGCAGGAAAATATTACCGCCAACGGCTTAAGCGACCGCATCGGTTTTCACACGGTAGATATGCTCAGCGACGCGCCACTACCCGGCGATGCCGACGTGTGGTGGATGAGTCAGTTCCTCGATTGCTTCAGCGCTGAACAAATTGTCGCGCTGTTGGGCAATATTGCCCGTGCGATGAAACCGGGCGCGCGCCTTTGCATCATGGAGCTTTTCTGGGACGCGCAAAAATTCGAGGCAGCCGCCTTTAGTCTTAATGCGTCATCGTTGTATTTCACCGCGATGGCGAATGGCAACAGTCGCTTCTATAGCGCCACCACTTTCATAAAGCTGGTGGAACAGGCAGGTTTTGAAATTGAGCAACGCCACGATGATTTGGGCGTGGGGCATACCTTGCTGGTGTGCCAAAAAAGATAACGAAATAAGCGTAACGAGCGGCATTGTGCCGCTTAGTGGTGTAATCAGTAGCGAACAGCGCGGAAAGCGTGAAGATGAAATTCTCACTTAACATCATTGACTGGCAAGCCAGAGCACCGGGATTAAGCGATGCCGCTGACTGGCTCGCCTGGGCGCAAGAGGATCGGCATATCGATCCGGCCGCCCCACAGGCCAAACCCAGCGAATTGCCAATGATGACCAGCCGACGCCTGAATTCAGGCAGCCGCCTGGCGGTAGACAGCGGGCTGGCGATGCTGCGCCGTCATGCGCCGGATGCCGTGCTGTTCACCAGCCGTCATGGCGAACTTGAACGCAACTTCCGCATCCTGGAAGCGATTGCCGCCGCGCAGCCTGTATCGCCTACCGATTTTGCGATGTCGGTACATAACTCATCGGTCGGTAATCTCACCATTACCGCAAAACAACCGCTGGTGTCGTCGTCGCTTTCAGCAGGCCAGGATACTTTCCAGCAAGGGCTTATAGAAGCGCTGACGTTGTTCCATGCGGGCTATCAACGCGTCTTGATGGTGGATTTTGACGGTCAGTTGCCGTCGTTTTATCACCCTCACCTGCCTGCGAACATGCCCACCTGGGCCTGGTCACTGGCGCTGGTGCTGGAAGCGGGTGACGAATTGCGTTGCGAAACGCGCGCGCGCACGACGCATCAGGAAGCGCCCTTACCGCAAGGATTGCAGTTTCTGCGCGGCTACCTGAACGGCAATACGGCTTTCAGCGTAGACGGCGAGCGCGCCGACTGGCTGTGGTGCCGCGCATGACTCGCATCATGGCGCAGATAAACTGGCTGTGGCGTCTTTTCATGACCGGCGTTTGTTTTGCGCTGTTCGGTTTGGGCGGACTGCTGCTTTCGGTGGTCTGGTTTAACCTTTTGCTGTTAGTACAGCGCAACCCGGACACGCGTCGGCGTCTGGCCCGACGCAGCATTGCCGCCAGTTTTCGGTTTTTCCTGCGCGCGGCGCGGGCCGTGGGCGTGCTGGATTACCGTATTGAGGGTAAAGCCATTCTGGATAACGAGCGCGGTTGTCTGGTGGTCGCCAATCACCCGACATTAATCGATTACGTGCTTATCGCCTCGGTGATGCCGGAGACCGACTGTCTGGTGAAAAATGCGCTGCTGAAAAATCCGTTTCTCGGCGGCGTGGTACGGGCGGCGGATTATTTAATTAATGATCAGGCGGACGCGTTGCTGCCCGCCTGTCGCGACCGCCTTAAGCGCGGCGAGACGGTGCTGATATTCCCGGAAGGCACCCGCAGCGTCCCCGGTCAGCCGCTCACCCTGCAACGCGGCGCGGCCAATATCGCGGTGCGCTGCAACAGTGATTTACGGGTTGTGCATATTATTTGCAGCGAACACCTGCTGGACAAACACAGCCGCTGGTTCGATGTCCCGCCCCGCAAGCCCCTGTTCAAGGTGGTGGTGCGCGAACGCATCCGTAGCCAGGACTTTTTCGATCCGTCACAGGATCACGAGCCTGCACTGGCGGCTCGTAGACTTAATCGACACCTTTTGCACCACTTAACACCAGGCCTGATGCCTGGCCCAGGAAATAACGATGCAAGCGCTCTACGCTGATATTAAAAATCTGATTATCACTACCCTGAACCTCGACGAGATTTCCGCCGATGATATCGACGCCGATGCCCCGCTGTTTGGCGATGGTCTGGGCCTCGACTCCATCGACGCGCTGGAACTCGGACTGGCAGTGAAAACCCACTATGGCGTAGTGCTCTCCGCCGAAAGTGAGGAGATGCGCCAGCATTTTTATTCCGTCGCCACACTGGCTGCTTTCATTGAATCTCAACGCGCCTGAAAACGAGCACGATATGGTTGATAAACACGCAATTTACCAGGAAGTCTCCGGACTTCTGACCCAACTTTTTGAAATCCCCGCAGAGGATATTTCCCCTGAGGCGCGTCTGTACGAAGACCTTGAGCTCGACAGCATCGATGCCGTCGACATGGTGGTACATCTTCAGAAAAAAACCGGCAAGAAAATCAAACCGGAAACGTTTAAGTCGGTGCGAACCGTCCAGGACGTGGTCGACGCGGTTGAGCGTCTGCTGAACGAAGAATAAGCGATGCTGCACGCGGTTTTCACACTCGCGCGACGTCTGACGCAACCTGCCATCGCCCTGGTGATGGTCGCCTGGCCATTTCTTATCTGGTTTGGCATCACGCATCACGCCCTTGCCTGGCTACTGCCGGTGATGGTGTTGTTGTTGCTGATTCGTCTGCGTCAGGCACGGTTGCGCGGTGGGCCGCTACGGCTTATTGCCAAAAGCGTCGCCTTAACGGGCGTGGTGTTGTGCGTCGCAAGCCTTGTGTTGCGAAGCCACCACTTACTGCTGTGGTATCCGGTTGTGGTGAATACGCTACTGCTTGGCATGTTTAGCGCATCACTCTGGAGCAATATGCCATTGGTGGAGCGTATCGCCCGCCTTAAAGAACCGGATTTACCGCCTGCTGGCGTGCGCTACACCCGGCGCGTCACTCAAGTGTGGTGCGGTTTTTTTATCATTAACGGCAGCATGGCGGCCTTTACCTGTTGGTACGGCGATACCGATCTCTGGACGCTGTGGAACGGCATGATTGCCTATCTGCTGATGGGCGCTCTAATGGCGGGCGAATGGTGCGTTAGACAGCGCGTCATGCAGCGGGAAATATAAGAATGATGACCTTACCTCTGGCGCAGTGGCTGAGTGCGCAGCGCCCCGACGATGCTCCCGTCGCCTGGCTTGGCGATCATACCTGGACCGTGGGGCAAATGCGTCACGATGTGGCGCAACTGACCCGGCAATTACAGGCACACCCCGGTGAGCGCTGGGCGCTCTGCTTTGAAAACAGCTACCTGTTTATCGTGGCGCTGCTTGGTACGTTGCATGCAGGCAAAACGCCGGTTATCCCCGGTCACAGCCGTTTGTCGTTGCTCGACGAACAGCGCGCGCTGTTCCATGGCGTTCTGAGCGATCGTACGCTCGGATGGCATGGCCCGCTGTTTGTCGTGGCGTCTGCAAAGCGTGACGGCGGCGAGGCAACGGTTCTGCCCGCGCTCGCGCCTGACAGCGTGGTCGAAATCTTCACGTCCGGTTCTACTGGCACGCCGCGCCGGGTGATAAAACCTGTGGCCTCGCTGGATAACGAAGCCGCGCTGCTGGCAGAACGCTTCGCCGAACGCCTGACGGGGTGTCGCGTTGTCGCCTCGGTGGTGCCGCAGCATCTGTATGGCCTGACGTTTCGCATCTTCCTGCCCATGTCCCTTGGCTTGCCGCTGCACGCCGCCATGACCTGGTACGCGGAGCAACTGGTCGCCTTGCCGCATACCCATCGCTACGCCTTTATCAGCAGTCCGGCGTTTTTAAAGCGTCTCGATCATGACCTGACGCCGCCGCCGATTGCGCTGATTATGTCCGCAGGCGGTATGCTGCCATGGCGTGATGTGGAGCAAGCCCGTGCCTGGGCCGGTGTGACGCCGGATGAAATTTACGGCAGCACCGAAACCGGTATCCTTGGCTGGCGCTATCGTGCTGAAGACGACACGCCGTGGCAGCCTTTCGCCGGTGTGCGCTTTGCGCAGGAACACGACGCCTGGCGGGTATTTTCTCCCTTGATCCCGGAGCCTGCCGGGCTGGTGCTGGACGATAATCTGGCTTTTGACGCGAGCGGGCTGTTTCGTCTGCAGGGCCGCCGGGGCCGGGTCGTCAAAATTGAAGAGAAGCGGATCTCGCTATACGACGTCGAGCAACGGCTGCTGGCGCTCGACGGCATCGTTGAGGCCGCCGCCTTGCCGGTTACCCGCAATGGTCGCCAGGGCATCGGCGTACTGGTGGTGGTGGATGACGCCACCCGCGCCCGGATGACGGGTGTTACCGGCAAACAGCAGGAGTTGGCCTGGCGTAAGGCGCTGATCCCGTGGCTTGAGCCGGTGGCGATCCCGCGTTACTGGCGGGTGATCGAGGCGATCCCGGTCAACACCATGAATAAACGCGTCTATGCGCAACTGCAGGAGTTTTTCCATGATCCCGCATGAAATCGCTCGTACGCGACTGACTGAACACAGTGTGGAACTTCATTTACGCCTCGACCCGACGCTGTTCTGGTTTCAGGGCCACTTCGCCGTGCAGCCGCTGCTGCCAGGCGTGGCGCAGCTCGACTGGGTGATGCATTACGCCCGGCAACTCCTGGTGCCGGACGCCCGCTTCCACAAAATCATCAACGTGAAATTTCAGGCCCCGCTGTTGCCGGACAATGAGGTGTGTCTGTCCCTCACCTGGCAGCCAGCGCGCGATACGCTCTCGTTTAGCTATCAACGCCTGCGTGGCGAAGAACGCCTGCCGGCGAGCAGCGGGAAAATCCGGTTATGTCAGTAAGCGCCGCGTTTTCGCCCTGCGTGGTGATCCCCTGTTATAACCACGGCGCGATGATGGCGCAGGTGTTAACGCGTCTTGCCCCCTTCGGTTTGCCCTGCATAGTGGTGGACGACGGCAGCGACGCCGCAACCCGTCTGGCGCTCAGCCAGTTACAGGCCGATTTCCCCACCCTGACGCTGTTGCGGCTGCCGCAAAACGCCGGTAAGGGCGCGGCGGTTATCCACGGGCTAAAGGTTGCCCACGACGTCGGATACAGCCACGCGATCCAGGTGGACGCCGACGGGCAGCACGCCATTGAAGATATCCCACAGTTTCTCGCTAAGGCGGAACGCCATCCCGACGCGCTCATTTCCGGTCAGCCCGTTTATGATGACTCCATCCCGCGCTCGCGCCTGTACGGTCGCTGGGTGACGCACGTTTGGGTCTGGATAGAAACGTTGTCGCTCAGCCTTAAAGACAGCATGTGCGGTTTTCGCGTCTATCCGGTCGCGCCGACCCTGGCCCTGGCGCAGCATATCGCCCTTGGCAAGCGCATGGATTTTGATACCGAAGTCATGGTGCGCCTCTACTGGCGCGGCCATCCGAGCTATTTTATTCCCACACGCGTCACTTACCCGCAGGACGGGCTGTCGCATTTTGACGCCCTGCGCGACAACCTGCGCATCTCCTGGATGCACACCCGGCTGTTTTTCGGCATGCTGCCGCGCGCGCCAGGTCTGCTGATGCGCAAACGCCGCCAGCACTGGGCGCGTACCGAAGAGGTAAAGGGCCTGCTGGGGATGCGCATTATGCTGCTGGTCTGGCGACTGCTGGGACGCGGCGCGTTTGAACTGCTGTTGCGCCCGGTGGTGGGCGTTTACTGGCTGTTGGCGCGCGACGCGCGACACGCATCTCAGGCCTGGATTGCCACGGTGAAACAGCAACGTGCCCGGCTGCAAATCCAGGACGAGCAGCGTCTGAGCAGTTATCGCCACTTTTTACGCTTTGGCAGCGCGATGCTGGATAAAGTCGCCAGCTGGCGCGGTGAACTGCAACCTGGCAAGCAGGTGGTGTTCGCCGAGGGCGCGGAAGCGTTACTGGATTTAACCGCGCCGGAAGGCAAACTTATCCTCGCCTCGCACCTGGGCGATGTGGAGGCGTGTCGGGCCATGGCCCAGCGCAGCGGCGCGCGCACCGTCAATGCGCTGGTTTTTACCGATAACGCCCGGCGCTTTAAACAAATTATGGAAGAGATGGCCCCGCAGGCAGGGGTCAATTTGCTACCGGTGACGCATATCGGGCCGGATACCGCCATGTTGCTCAAAGAGAAACTGGATGCCGGGGAATGGGTGGCGATTGTCGGCGATCGCATTGCGGTTAATCCGCAGCGTGGCGGCGACTGGCGGGTGATCTGGAGTTCCTTTATGGGCCGCCCTGCGCCGTTTCCGCAAGGGCCGTTTATTCTGGCCTCGGCGCTGCGCTGCCCGGTGGTGTTGCTGTTCGCGCTGCGTGAGCAGGGACGCCTGGTGCTGCACTGCGAGCCCTTCGCCAATCCGCTGACTCTGCCGCGCGCCACGCGCCAGCAGGCGCTTCAGGACGCGGTAGACCATTATGCGGCGCGCCTTGAGCATTACGCGCTGCGCTCGCCGCTCGACTGGTTTAATTTTTTCGATTTCTGGCAGTTGCCCGACGCGGCGCGCCATGAGGATAAGGAGTAACAGGTGCTGAACGATCCGCGTTTTACCGCCGAGGTTGAGCTGACCATCCCGTTTCATGATGTCGATATGATGGGCGTGGCATGGCACGGCAACTATTTCCGCTATTTCGAAGTGGCCCGCGAAGCGCTGCTAAACCAGTTTAATTACGGCTATCGTCAGATGAAGGAATCGGGCTATTTATGGCCTGTGGTGGATACCCGGGTGAAATACCGCGATGTGTTGACCTTTGAACAACGCATTCGGGTACGGGCGCGCATAGAAGAATTTGAGAACCGCTTACGCATCGGCTACGAAATATTTGATGCCGAAAGCGGTAAACGCGCCACCACCGGCTACACCATTCAGGTGGCGGTCGAAGAAGCCACCCGCGAACTCTGTTTCGTAAGCCCCGCCATTCTGTTTGAACGTATGGGAGTGACGCCGTGAAAGCCTTGGCCTTTTTACTGCTGGTACTGAGCACGCAGGCGTATGCCGTCACGCTGGATACCCTGCAACAGCGCTTTACCTCGCAACCCGTGGTGCGCGCGCACTTCGTACAGGAGCGGCAAATTAAAGATATGCCGCAACCGCTGCGCTCGTCCGGCGAGATGATCATCGCCCGGGATAACGGCCTGCTGTGGCAGCAGAACGCACCGTTTCCGATGACGTTAATGCTCAACGACAGCCAGATGGTGCAGGTGATCAACGGCCAGCCGCCGCAGGTGATCACTGCTCAAACCAACCCGCAGATGTTTCAGTTCAATCACCTGCTGCGCGCGCTTTTTCAGGCTGACCGCAACGTGCTGGAACAAAATTTCCGCCTCGATTTTCAGGATAAAGGCAACAATGCGTGGCAACTGGCGTTAACGCCCATCACCACTCCGCTGGATAAAATTTTCGCCACCATTACGCTGCGTGGCAGCGACTATCTGGACGCCATCGAGTTAAACGATAAACAGGGTGATAAAACCGCTATCACGTTCAGCCAACACCGTCTTACCCCCGCAGCCCTGACCGATGACGAACGCCAACGTTTTGCTTTCTAAACCCCGGCGCCGCGGCGCGCTGGCGTGGCTTGCGGTCTGCCTCCTGTTCGCGGCAATGCTGGCGGCATTGCTGCCGGGCGCGCGGATCAACAGTTCCGTGCTGGCGCTGCTGCCAGACCAAAGCCTGGGCGCCGTTCCGCCAGCGCTTAACGACGGCTTTATGCAGCGACTCGACCAGCAACTGGTGTGGATGGTCAGCCCCGGAAAACAGCCCGACCCGGCGGTCGCGCAGCGCTATCTTGACCTGTTACGCACTGAGCCTGCCCTGGCGAAAGTCGGCGGTCCGGTGGATGCCGCCGCACAACAGGCGTGGGGCGAGTTTTTCTTTCAGCACCGTAACGGCAGCCTCGACAGCGCCACCCGCGCGCGCTTACAAAATGGGGGTAACGCCCAGGCGCAGTGGATTTTATCCCAGATTTATTCGGCGTTTTCTGGCGTAAGCGGTAAAGAGCTTCAGCACGATCCGCTGATGCTGGTACGCGGCGCGCAAATGAGTCTGGCCCAGAACGCCAGCCATTTGCGGCTACTCAACGGCTGGCTGGTGGCTCAGGATGCGCAGGGCAACTATTGGTATTTGTTGCATGGCGAACTGGCGGGTTCCTCTTTCGATATGCAGCAAACCCGCCAGATGGTGGATGCGCTCGGTCGCTTCTCGGCGCAGCTTAAACGGGAATTCCCACACGCGCAGGTACTGTCGCGCGGCACGTTGTTTTACAGCAATTACGCAAGCCAACAGGCAAAGCATGATGTTTCAACCCTCGGCATCGCCACGGTGATTGGGGTGATGTTGTTGATTCTCGCGGTATTCCGCTCGCTCACGCCGCTGCTGCTGTGCCTGCTGTCGGTGGGCGTCGGCGCGCTGGCGGGCAGCGTGTCGGTGCTATGGGTATTCGGTGAATTGCATCTGATGACCCTTGTGATGAGCATGAGCGTCATTGGTATTTCGGCGGACTACACGCTCTATTATCTGACCGAACGTATGGTGCATGGCGCAGAGATGTCGCCGTGGCAAAGTCTTGCCAAAGTACGCCACGCGCTGCTGCTGGCGCTGCTTACCACCGTCGCGGCGTATCTGATAATGATGCTTGCGCCCTTCCCGGGTATCCGCCAGATGGCGCTGTTCGCGGCAGCGGGTCTGAGCGCCTCCTGCCTGACGGTGATATTCTGGCATCCGTGGCTGTGCCGCCGTTTGCCGGTGCGCCCGGTGCCTGGCATGGTATGGCTGATGCGCTGGCTGGCGGCCTGGCGGCGCAATAATGCGCTGCGCATCGGTTTGCCCGTGGCGCTGCTCGCCATCAGCATCGCCGGGTTCAGCCTTCTGAAGGTGAACGACGATATCGCCCAGCTTCAGGCGCTGCCTGCCGATATTCTGGCGCAAGAAAAAGCCATCACCGCGCTGACCGGCCAGGGCGTCGATCAAAAATGGTTTGTGGTATACGGCAACACGCCCGAAGAGACGCTGCAACGCCTCGAAGCCTTCACGCCGCGGCTGGCACAGGCCAAAGAACAGGGGCTGATTGAAAGCTTCCGGCAAATCCCGCTCAACTCCCTTGCCCGCCAGCAGCAGGATGTCTCGCTGATTGAGCAGAGCGTGCCCGCGGTGCGCCAGGCGCTGAGCCAGGCGGGGATTGCCTTATCGCCGCCCGATACCCGCCCAATGCCGGTAACGCCGCAGCAATGGCTGAACAGCCCGGTCAGCGAAGGCTGGCGGCTGATGTGGATCACCCTGAAAGACGGCCAGAGCGGCGTACTGGTGCCGGTCAATGGCGTGAAGGAAAGCGCGGCCCTGAATCAACTGGCAGAAAAGGCAACAGGCGTGGTCTGGGTCGATCGTAAAGCCCGTTTTGACAGCCTGTTTGCGACCTATCGTACCCTGCTGGGCGGATTGTTGGGCGTCGCGCTGCTTATTATCGCCATCGGCGCGGTGGCCCGGCTCGGCCTGCGTAAAGGGATGATAAGCCTGGTGCCGTCGCTGTTGTCGCTTTCTACAGGCCTTGCGGTGCTGGCGTTTACCGGCCACAGTCTGAATCTGTTTTCCCTGCTGGCACTCGTACTGGTGCTTGGCATCGGAATTAACTACACGCTGTTTTTCAGCAACCCGCGCGGCACGCCGTTGACATCGTTGCTCGCCGTGAGCGTGGCGATGATCACCACGTTGCTGACGCTTGGCATGTTGGTGTTTAGCAGCACCCAGGCGATTGCCAGTTTTGGCATTGTGTTGTGCAGCGGCATATTTACCGCATTCTTGCTATCGCCGCTGGCGATGCCCGACCGAAAAGAGAGAAAGAAACGATGAAACAGACTATCTGGGGTGCTGGCCTGTTGCTTGCGGTGCTGTGGCTGACCGGGTGCAGCCATTCCACTCCGTCCGAGACGCGCCCCCAGGCCTGGCTGAAGCCGGGAGTAAAGGTGACGCTCCCGCCGCCTGGCATAACGCCGTCGGTGAGCTCACAGCAGTTGCTCACCGGCCGCTTTAACGGGCAAACCCAGTCGCTTCTGGTATTGCTCAATGCCGATGAACAAAAACTCTCGCTTGCCGGGCTATCGTCCGTGGGTATCCGCCTGTTTTTAGTCACCTACGATAAGGCCGGGATCCACACCGAGCAGTCGATTGTCGTGCCGCAACTTCCTCCGGCAAGCCAGGTGCTGGCGGACGTGATGCTCAGCCACTGGCCGCTCAGCGCCTGGCAAGCACAGTTGCCGAAAGGCTGGCAGCTTCGCGATATCGGCGACCGCCGCGAATTGCGTGATAACAACGGTCAGCTCGTGACGGAAATTACCTACCTGCTGCGCAAAGGCAAACGCGAGCCGATAAGCATTGAGCAGCACGTATTCCATTACCACATCACCATTCAATACCTTGGTGAATAACATGATTTATATCTCTGCCATCGGCATGGTTAACGCGTTGGGCAACACCCTGGACGATATCGCCCGTCAGTTGACGCTGGGCGTCGCGCCGGGTATGCAGCCGCGTCAGGGATGGCTTGCGAATGGCGCCGAGGCGATGTTGGGCGCCGTTGAGGGCGAATTGCCCGCCATTCCGGCCCATCTTGCGGCTCACCGCTCGCGCAATAATCAGTTGTTATTGGCGGCGCTCTCACAAATCCAGCACAAGGTGGATGAGGCGATTTCCCGCTACGGGGCGGAACGCGTGGCGGTCATTTTAGGCACCAGCACCTCAGGTCTTGATGAAGGCGATCGTTTTGTCAGTCACTATCATGACGGCGAACGCGATGATAACTGGCACTATTATCAGCAGGAGCTTGGCGATCCGTCCCGCTTCCTGAGCCAATATCTGGATCTCGCAGGCCCGGCCTATACCCTTTCCACCGCTTGCTCTTCCAGCGCCCGCGCGATTATTAGCGGTCGCCGTCTGATTGAGGCGGGCCTGGTGGATGTGGCGATTGTCGGCGGTGCGGATTCCCTTAGCCGAATGCCGGTCAACGGTTTCAACAGCCTGGAATCCTTTTCCACTGCCCTTTGCCAGCCGTTCGCCCGCGAACGCTGCGGCATTACCATCGGCGAGGCGGCGGGCCTGTTGCTGTTAACCCGCGAGCCGCAACCGCTTGCGCTGTTGGGCGTGGGCGAATCCAGCGACGCCTGGCATATTTCCGCGCCGCATCCCGAAGGCGAAGGCGCGATCCGCGCTATTCGTCAGGCGTTGCAGGATGCCGGACTGGCGCCGTCGGATATTGGTTATATCAATCTGCACGGCACCGCGACACTGCTTAACGACCAGATTGAATCGAAGGTGATCAACACCCTTTTCGGCGAGACCACACCGTGCAGTTCCACCAAGCATTTAACCGGTCACACGTTGGGTGCCGCAGGCGTGACCGAAGCGGCGCTGAGTGCGCTGATTTTGCTACACGGGCTCGCTTTACCGCCTCAGGATTTCCGTCATGCCACGCCTGACGACAGTTTGCCTGCCTGCGGGATCCTGCATGCGCCTGCAACGCTCGCCCGCCCGACGATCCTGTCCAATTCTTTTGCCTTTGGCGGCAATAACGCCAGTCTGATTATCGGGAGATGTTGATGCGCAGTTATCTCGCACCAGGAGACTATTTACCCCACGACGCGCCGATGGTTTTGCTGGATGCGGTGCTGGATGTCAGCGCCGATAGCGCCCGCTGCCAGGTGTCGCTCAATCAAGGTGGCGTGCTAACGCCCTTTCTTGATAGCGAAGGCCGCTTGCCAGGCTGGTATGCGCTGGAACTTATGGCGCAAACCGTCGGCGTCTGGTCCGGCTGGCATCGCCACCAGCAGGGGGAAAAACGCATTTCGCTGGGCATGGTGTTGGGGGCGCGCGATCTGGAGTGCAAGATAGACCTTTTCCCGGCCAACGCCACGCTGGAGATTGCGGTGCATTTGCTGATGCAGGACAGCCGTTTCGGCAGTTTCGAGGCCGTTATCTGCCACAATGAACACCCCGTCGCCACGGGCCGTATTAATACTTTTCAGCCAGATGGCGCTGAATTAGCACAGTTATTTAACCAGGAATCACCATAATGAGTCGTTCAGTTCTGGTCACCGGAGCCAGTAAAGGTATTGGCCGGGCCATCGCCGTTAAACTGGCCGCCGACGGGTTCACCGTCGGCGTGCATTACCATCGCGATGAAGCTGGCGCGCAGGAAACTCTGGCGCAGATCGTTTCGGCAGGCGGCAAGGGCCGCGTACTCCGTTTTGACGTGGGTAATCGCGAGCAGTGCCGTGCGGTGATTGAACAGGATATCGAGACCAATGGCGCGTGGTATGGCGTTGTAAGCAATGCCGGTATTGCCCGCGACGGCGCTTTCCCGGCGCTGAGCGACGAGGACTGGGATAGCGTTATCCACACCAACCTCGACAGTTTCTATAACGTGATCCACCCCTGCGTGATGCCGATGATAGGCCTGCGCAGCGGCGGGCGCATTATCACCCTGTCGTCAGTTTCCGGCATCATGGGCAACCGTGGTCAGGTGAACTACAGCGCCGCCAAAGCCGGGATTATCGGCGCGACCAAAGCGCTCGCTATCGAGCTGGCGAAGCGCAAAATTACCGTTAACTGCATTGCTCCGGGCCTTATCGACACCGGGATGATTGAGATGGAAGAAGCCGCGCTGAAAGAAGCGATGAGCATTATCCCCATGAAGCGCATGGGCCAGGCGGACGAAGTCGCCGGGCTCGCCAGCTACCTGATGTCGGATATCGCCGGTTACGTCACCCGCCAGGTTATCTCTGTAAACGGAGGCATGTTATGACACGTCGCGTCGTTATTACCGGTATGGCCGGCGTCACCGCGTTTGGCGAAACCTGGCAACACGTGGCCGCCCGGTTAAAACTTGGCGAAAACGCGGTGCGTCAGATGCCGGAATGGCAAGTGTATGACGGGCTGCACACCCTGCTGGGCGCGCCCATCGATGATTTTGCGCTGCCGGCGCATTACACCCGTAAGCGTATTCGCTCCATGGGCCGCGTCTCGCTGATGTCGACCCGCGCCACTGAACTGGCGCTTGAGCAAGCAGGGTTGATTGGTGAGGAAGTGCTCACTAACGGTGAAACCGGGATAGCCTATGGCTCCTCCACCGGCAGTACCGGCCCGGTGAGCGAATTTGCCACTATGCTGACTGAAAAGCACACCAATAACATTACCGGCACAACCTATGTGCAGATGATGCCGCACACCACTGCGGTGAATACCGGCCTGTTCTTCGGTCTGAAAGGCCGGGTGATCCCCACCTCCAGCGCCTGTACCTCCGGCAGCCAGGCGATTGGTTATGCCTGGGAAGCTATCCGCCACGGTTACCAGACGGTGATGGTGGCAGGCGGCGCGGAAGAGCTGTGCCCGTCGGAAGCGGCGGTGTTTGATACGCTGTTCGCCACCAGTCAGCGCAACGATGCGCCAAAAACCACGCCGTCGCCGTTTGATAAAAACCGTGATGGACTGGTGATTGGCGAAGGCGCAGGCACGTTGATTCTGGAAGAACTGGAACACGCCCGTGCGCGCGGCGCCACGATTTACGGTGAAATTGTCAGCTTTGCCACCAACTGCGATGCGGCGCATATCACCCAACCCCAGCAAGAAACCATGCAGATTTGCATTGAAAAAGCGCTGAAAATGGCGGGTCTCGGGCCGCGGGATATTGGGTATATCAGCGCTCACGGTACAGCGACAGATCGCGGCGATATCGCCGAAAGCCAGGCGACTGAAGCGCTGTTCGGCGCGCATGTTCCGATTTCATCACTGAAAAGCTATTTCGGGCATACCCTTGGCGCCTGCGGCGCGCTGGAAGCCTGGATGAGCCTTGAAATGATGCGCGAAGGCTGGTTTGCCCCGACGCTCAATCTCAATCAGCCCGACGATCAGTGCGGTGCGCTGGATTACATCATGGGCGAAGCGCGCCATGTCGATTGCGAGTTTCTGCAAACCAACAACTTCGCCTTTGGCGGCATCAATACGTCGCTGGTCATCCGCCGCTGGTCATAAACCATGGTAACGCTGGTAACAGGTGACATTGCTGCGTTAAGCGCGCCTGACGTTGTGGCGCGCTGGTTACCCGCGAGTGTTAGCGCGGCGGCCCCTGATGGCCCGCGTCGTCAACCTTTTTTGGCGGGCCGCGTCATGCTCGCCGCGCACTGCCCTGATGAGAGTTTGCAAGCGCTCACATACAATCATCATGGCAAACCGGCTTTCACGCGCACCGGCGCGCCCTTCTTCAATATCAGCCACAGCGGCAATGAGATTGTGCTCGCCATTGATGCGTTCGCGCCCGTCGGCGTGGATATCGAAATCGAGCGCCCGCGCAAAACGTGGCCGCGTATTGCGCAGGACTATTTTGGCGCAGCTGAATTACAACGCCTGAAAGCATTGCCAGAAACCGAGCAGCTCTGCGCTTTCTGGCACGGCTGGACGCTGCGCGAAGCTGTGCTGAAGCAACGCGGCGGCAGCGTCTGGGACATGGCGGCGCTGGATGTCTCCGCGTCGGCGCTGAACGCGCATAATCTGTATACGCGCTGGCACCACCAACACCCGTGCGTCATCGCGGTTTGCGCCGCACACCCGTTTGACCTTGCCGTGCTAACCATGACCTGAGCGTAACCCGCCGGTTATACCGCTACGCGGCGAGCGGCCTGATAATGGCTACGCCAGTAGTCATTATTCAGTGACGAGATAGTCACCCCCTGGCTGGTTGAGGCGTGGATAAATTCATCTCCCCCGATAAATACGCCCACATGACGTTGACGGCGACCCGTCTGGAAGAACACCAAATCGCCGGGTTTTAATTCACGACGGGTGACGGCTTTACCGCGGTGCATTTGCTCAGACGTGGTACGCGGGAGCGAAAGCGCCATCGATTCAGAAAAGAGATGCTGCATCAGCGCGGAACAATCCACGCCACGGTGGCTGCTCCCCCCCATATGGTAACGGGTGCCTTTCCACGCGTTGTACTGTTTCAATAATCGCGCTTTCAATAACTGGTTTGACATATCACGCGCAATAAAAGTATTGCTGGTATTAAACCGGGGATAATGTGAATAGGAATATAAAGAAACCGGTGACTGCGAAGCGCAGGCTGCCTGTGAAATAACAACCAAAAAAAAGAAAGAGAATAGTTTAAACATAATACGCTAATTGTTAAGTGATTGACTCCTTACCAACGGGATAATCCCGATTCGAAGCACCTTTTCGAGAGGCAAACAGTAACGGCAGGTCAGACTTCAAACAATTAATGGTTATTAAAAGCGTTATTAAGCTTGCTAAATAACCTTTCTATCAGCAGCTTATGGTATTGGCCGCTCTCATTTTCAGCGCGTTCGCAGGCGGTTGTTATTTGCAAAAGGGGGAGTGGCGGTGAGGGGGTTTCTATGGTGCAAAAGCCAAAAAGCGTATTTCTTTCGCTTTATTTTACGATTAGCCGCTTCGCTTTAACGCAGGCTCCACGCCTAAGAATGAGGGCGGTAGGGAGAAATAACATTTTACGAAACAGACGCGACCCCAGACGATTAGGTCGTCAGGCAGTGATTTTATTGCAGTCAGGAAGTGTCAGTAAAAGAATAACGCAGCAGCAAGCCGACAAATACTATCGCCAGCTTATACTACAGGTTTACAGAAAAGGAGTGCTCTCGCTGCACTATCATGACAGCGTGATACGAGTATCAGGACCACAAAGACGAATAGGTTCACCCGCATCGAGTTTTTTCAAAAACGCGCTGTGGTGTGAAGAACTTATTCCGGTGGCACACCATAACAAGTGGTGTTCATACGGCAAACTCTCCATGTCAGGCTTATCCGTGGCAGGGTTAGCAAGCTCGACCTTAAATCCCTGGCGTGTTAGTCGAATCGCTTCGAGCCAGACATCCGTCTCGTCACTTACGCTAATCGCCTCAAGGAAAACCGGTACCATATTATTTCTTTTGGCATGACGCATTACACAATGGGCGCGGTGTAATACTGCCGCGTGAAAACGCGTCAGACGATTTTGCGCACCCGGGCGATTATCTTCACGCAGCCATTTATTTAATGGCCGTAATACCCGATAAATATAGTCATCGCCGCAATAATCATGGTCAATCTGGCGCATCGCGCGCGCCAGCGAACGGTCAGAACCATATTCGAGTTGCCACAATAATTCGCCGCGATGGGCAGGCCAACCAGGCGTAAAGGTCTGCTTTCCGGCTATTTGCCAGTGACGGATTTCTTTTAATGTCGCTCCGCTTGCAACAAGATTAACGACACGGTAAATATCGACGATTTGATCACTCTTCCATCCAGCCTGAGCATGTTGAATAGTGATTAATCCCGCTTTCGACCAGCGGCGTATACAGGCAGGATGACTACCGGTTATCGCGCAAATCGCTTCGGTTGAAAATGTTTTCATTAATACCCCTTAATGAGGGGAATGGCCTTCGGATTTAATCCGGGGATGGATGACCATTGTGTGCCTTATAAAATTAAAAATATAGGATTATTTCCTGGACGGGAAAATTATAATTATTCAATATTAATAATGATTGCAATACAGGGAGTTATAATCACCTCAAGATATATGATGCACTATATATTAAAATAAGCGTGCTTTTTTGCGATGGTTTTAATGTTAAGCCGAAGAATATATTTGTAAATCTATTCAATGATGTCTTTATTTTTGATTTTTACTGACACTTAACAGCACTCAAATCACCAATCCCACAGTTACCTTGTGCCATTAATCCCTCTCTTGTTTTGCGGGATGCGTTTTTTCAAGACACCCTATTTTCTTTTAGTTCATTTCAGCCAAAACTCAAGAATATAAGTGTAAAAAGGTTTAAAATTCTGATTATTTATTAAAAGGGTTCGCGGGCTCGTCTATTACTGACTACCTTTAATAGTCCTGACAGAAAACGAGACGCGTAACATGATTAATGATAAAAAACACCTTCACTATCCTCGTCCTCCTTTTGCAGAACAACCGCAAAAAGCGCCAGGCCTGGCATCAGAAATGAAGCCAATTCCCGATCATGGTGAAACCAGTTATATCGGCTCGGGTAAACTGGAAGGAAAAAAAGCCTTAATTACCGGCGGTGATTCAGGTATTGGACGGGCGGTGGCGATTGCTTTTGCACGCGAAGGTGCCGATGTCGCCATTAATTATTTGCCGGAAGAAGAAACCGATGCCGCTGCGGTTATCGCATTAATTTCTGCCGAAGGGAAAAAGGCCATCGCTATTCCAGGCGATATCCGCTCCGAATCATTTTGTCAGCAATTAGTTGAAAGAGCGGTGCAAGAATTAGGCGGTCTCGATATTCTGGTGAATAACGCGGGTCGTCAACAATATTGCGAATCGATTGAAGAACTCACCACAGAAGCCTTCGACGATACCTTTAAAACCAACGTCTATGCTCCGTTCTGGATAACCAAAGCGGCGGTGCCGCATCTTCAGGAAGGCGCCGTGATCATTAATACCTCTTCGGTGCAGGCGTTTAAGCCTAGCGAAATCCTGCTGGACTATGCGCAGACCAAAGCCTGTAACGTCGCGTTTACGAAGTCACTGGCAAAACAGTTGGGTAAAAAAGGTATTCGGGTGAATGCCGTCGCGCCAGGACCTTACTGGACGCCATTACAGTCCAGCGGCGGCCAACCGCAAGAAAAAGTCATGCAGTTCGGTGAGTCCGCGCCGCTGGGACGCCCTGGCCAGCCTGCCGAGATTGCGCCGCTGTATGTCACTTTCGCCTCTGATGAAAGCTCCTTTGCCTCCGGCCAGGTATGGTGCTCCGACGGCGGTACGGGAACACTTTAATCGGCAGGGCAACGCACCTGACAGGCATATACAGCGCAAGGGGATTGCCGGATGAAAAACCAGTCTTATCAGCATCACCAACGCATCGACGGCTATGCAGAGCTTGGTGATTATGCCGCCATTGGCGACGGGCGCTCCGTCGCCCTGATTGCCCCTGACGGCGCGATAGACTGGTGGTGCGCCCCAAATATGGACTCACCGCCGTTGTTTGACCGCATTCTCGACGCCCGAGCGGGCGGGTATTTCCAGATTGCGCCGGTCGGTGAATATCATACCGAGCGGCGCTACCGGGAAAACAGCAATGTGCTGGAAACCTGCTTCAAAACGGCCTCAGGCCTGGTGCGTGTTACCGAATCACTAAACAGCACTTTCGCAGGCCGTCTGCCGTGGTGTGAGCTGGCGCGGCGTATAGAGTGCCTGGAAGGCCACCTTGAGCTTCAATTAACCTTTGTGCCGGGTACTGCCGCCTGCACCCGCGCCCCGTGGATTGCCGAATCGCGGCTGGGCGATGTGGTGCATATCGGCGATTTAATGGCGATGTTACGCACGCCCGACGAGATGACCTATACGTTAAAAGACGATAAACGTATTGAAGGCACGCTCAGCCTGCGCGAAGGCGACCGTACCCTGATAGCGCTGCTGGTAAGCCAAAAGGAACCGCTGGCGGTGCCGTCAATGGCGTCTATTGATGAGCGTATTGATAACAGCGATCATGCCTGGCGTCACTGGACGCAGAATCTCACCTATCAGGGCAAATTTAAGCCCCATGTACACCGTTCAGCGCTGGCGCTGAAATTCCTGCTCTATTCACCCACCGGTGCACTGGCGGCGGCGCCTACCACGTCCCTGCCCGAAGGCATCGGCGGCGAGAAAAATTACGATTACCGTTACGCCTGGATACGCGACGCGTGCCTGATTATTCGCGCTTTCGCGTTTATTGGCGCGCTGGCGGAGTGTAAAGCAGCCTTTTCCTGGCTGACGGCGACCATCATTCGTCATGAAGGATCCTTGCGTGCCTGTTACACCCTGGACGGCGATATTGTTCCAGAGGAGACCTTTCTGCCGCTGGAGGGCTACCGAGGTTCCCAGCCAGTACGGCTTGGCAATAACGCGCAAAGCCAGCAACAGCTCAGCATGTACGGCGATATGCTGGAAACAGCATTCCTGTTCGTTAATGCCGGTCACGTACTGGATTTGACCACGGCGCGTTTACTGGCTCAACTTGCCAATGAGTGCGCGGATTCCTGGCGTCAGGATGATTCCGGCATTTGGGAACTGCATGAGCGACGCCACTATACCCATTCGAAGATAGCCTGCTGGATAACCCTTGATATCGCGATATGCCTCGCGGATGAAGGCCATATCGAAACCACCTGGCGGGGCCGCTGGGAGCGCGAGAAAGCGCGGATTAGCGAGTGGGTGGAAACCCATTGCTGGTCCGAGGCAAAACAGGCCTATACGTTTTATGCCGGGACCGATCGCCTCGATGCCGCGCTGGGGCTGGTGTGGTATTACGGCCTTAAGGTCAACCCGGCGCGGATGAAATCGACCTACGAGGCGATGGTGAAAGAGTTAGGGCACGGCACGCCGATGCTCTATCGCTACAGCGATGTGGAAAAAGAAGAAAGTACCTTTGTGGCATGTTCATTCTGGCTGGTGGAAGCGTGGGCGCGCTTAGGGGATGAAGAAAAAGCCTGTGGGTATATGAATCAAATTCTGGATACGCTTTGCAATAAAGGTAACGTCGAGACGTTTAATGAGATGTTTGATGTCCGAACCGGAGAATGGCGCGGTAATGTGCCGCAGGGACTGAGCCATCTGGCGTTAATCTGTGCTGCGGATGCGTTAGCCGGCAACCGCTTCTGGATTAAAGATGACGCGTAAGCGTTTCGCCGCCGCGTTACCGGTCAGCAAGTTAAACTCGTCTTTGCGGCCAGGACACATCGGGGACGCCATTGAGTACCGGCCTTGCAAACAAAAATCCCTGAAAGCGCTGCACGCCCGCGGCTTCAAGCCAGCACCACTCCTCCACTTTTTCGACCCCTTCCGCCACCACGCTGATTTCAAGCGCAGCGCAACAGTTTAAAATCGCATGCACAATGGCCTGTTTCGGCCCATGTATATGGATATCGCTGACAATGCTGCGGTCGATTTTAAGTTTATCCGGCTGAAAGCGGGTCAACAGCGACAGCCCGGCAAACCCCGAGCCGAAATCATCGATAGCCAGGCCAATGCCCGCCGAGCGTAACTCACGCACGGCGATCTGGAAGGCATCAAAGCGGGAAATCACCTCATCTTCAGTGACTTCAACAATGACCTGCTCCGGCACCAGGCCATTTTGCGCGATTTGCTCAAGCAAAATGTTCACGGCATTCGGCACCATGACCAGCGACATCGGCAACAGATTAATGGATATTTTATGCTCGCCGATGCCAATTTTATTCGCCAGCGCAAAAGCCCAGGCTTTCGAATAGAGATCGGCTTCATGCAGTTTATTGGGCGGTATGGCGCCGAAATACTCTTGCGGCGAACCGCCGCTTGGGCTGCGAATGAGCGCCTCAAGGGAGCTAATTTTGCCTTTCAGCGGTTCGATAATAGGCTGAAACGCAAACTGGCAGGGTTGGCCAACGCTCAGCGGGACGCTAACCGCGCCAAACGCGCGGTTGTCCGGCGTAAATGTCCAGTCTTCCGGCTCAGTTCGGTGAGTAAACAGGGTTTTCCAGTCGCCTGCCATAAAGGACTTAATAAATTTATAAACGCGATCTTCACCCGACAGATCAAAAAAGCGTGACCGCGGTATCATGGGGGACTGAAAAATGGCGCTTTGCTCTGCCTTACGTAAGTCAATTAATTCCATCCCCAGATTATTAAAGCGTCGGCGCGGCGCGTAATCGCGCATCAGCTCAACCACGCTATCATGACGGGGATCGTTGCAGATAATGCTGTACAGCCAATTAACCGATTCCAGCGGCCCTTCAAGAACTTGAAGAAAATGGGTGCCGTCAAACAGCAGTACGCCGGTTACCTGCGAATTCTCATTTTTCTGCTGTGATTTGCTTACCAGTAACGGCAAATGTTCGGGACTAAACCCGGCGGTTAAGCGACTCCGGTAAATTAACGTGGAAAGCATCAATCAAGTCCTTTTGCGTAAGAGATTCGCCAGGCGTAGCGGGCAAAAAGTCGTTTCAGAATACCTTTAATTTTTTCCAAATAACAACAGCGCTAATAAAGAAATATCGCTGTCGACACAAGAATTATGACCAGGAATAACCATACCCAATGAGAGGATAAAAGGACCGTTTAGGCTTATCTAAAATGGATAGATGGGGAAAGGGAAGAAATGCGTTGAGTAAAGTGAAATTATAGCGTCATCTGTTTGCCATAATTGAAACCAGAAACCACCGGGAAGACCCGGTGGTGTGATGAATACTTTTTATTTTTGATCAGGTTTTTTATCACCTGATTCTGGCGCATTGGTCGGATCGTCTTTTTCTTTTTCATCAACGTTAAGATAAGCAAAAAGTTTCATTCGGCCTCCTGACTGATTCACAGAAATGACATCGGTCGCGTTAAACAACATATTTTCAGAATTAAAAGTATGGTTCAGCATCTGGGGTTTGTCATACGGAATAATCTCTATTCATCTTAACCCATTGATTTTAAATTCAACTCACCGATTTTTTTGCCCGCAGCATTACACAAAAATAACCGTTTCGTATTTCGTCATCATCCGCCGTTACGTTATTACCGCAAGCGAGTGTTTAAAACCAAATTAATGTAAATTCAAAATATATGATATTTAATATTTAACCATGGAAAAATTACGTGATTATTTATGTGCGGACCATCACCAAACAGGATTGTTCTGATTTAAAAATAAAGACGCCCGACCAAAATTAATTTTAACTCATCAGTACGTTGTTGTTTCCGTTAACACTTTGATACTCGACCATCAACCTGGTAATGGAGATTCTTATGACTTCACACTGGCTGGTGCATGAAAAAGGGTTAATCAATGATCTGTTTTATCCGGTTCGTATTGGCAACAAACTGTGCCTGATACTGCGAAAAGGCGGCGTTATCTATAAGCCAATGAGTTGGTTAAAAAAAGAAAAGAAACATCTGTTCAGGTTGAACAAATTTTAAGAGAGTGGGCTGGACTGGGTTCGCGAAAAAAAGCGTCGTGTAACGCAACCTGATTGCGTCCGCGATTTTTTGCGCAATACAGCGCGACATCCGCTGCGGTGTATAACGACTCGAAATCACTCCCGCGCAGGCCAAGGCTCACGCCGATACTTGCCGTCACGAGCCGACCGGGCAAAACATCCAGCGGTGAGGCGTTCAGTGAAGCGTGAATATACCCTGCCGTTATCATCGCCTCTTCAATCCGCGTATTGGGTAGCAGGATAGTAAATTCCTCGCCCCCTACCCGACCAATCGCCGCCATTTCCGGTACCGCGCGGCGGATCCGCGCCACCAGCGAGCAAATCACTTTATCCCCCATCGGATGACCGTGATCATCATTGATCCGCTTGAAGTGATCGATATCAAGCAGGATCAGCGCCACATTGCCCTGGGTTAATGCCTGGCTTATCTGATTGATAATGGCGCTTCGGTTAAACACCGCCGTCAGCGGGTCGTGGGTCGCCTCGTATTCCAGCTGTGTTGCGAGCAGTTGCAGTTGTTCATTTATGCGATTTAATTCCCGCTCGGCGCGATCGCTTCGCGAGATTAGCCGGTAGGATTCGCGGATGAGACGCTGATAACGCAACGTCAGCACCAACAACTCCTCACGGTACGCATCCGCAGGCAGCAGGGTGTTCGCCGCCGTGGCGCGGGCCTCTTCCAGCACCAGAAATTCATCCCTGAACAGTTCGTTAATATCTAACATTGGCTCAAATCCGCTATCAGCATGACGCGCAGCGCCGGAAAATCCTGACTCAATTCCTGGCCGAACTCCTCAGAAATATCGTCCTCGGCATCGTAATACCAGTGCAGATGACAGGGTTTTCCCGTCAGCGCAAAGCGGTTAAGGCAATCAAAGAACTCGAACAGCAGCTTGGTGCTGGAACTGTTGAAATAACTGAGCGCCACATGAACAGAGACGGGTTGGGGGTCGGCGTTATCCGAAAGCCAGGTTTCAACCGCGTCCAGTAGCGGGCGAAAAAAGGCGGCGGCGTTTTCAGGGTAAGCTTCGCCTTTTATCACCAGCCGGCAGGCCGAAAAATCAAAATCGACCGCGGGCGTGGAATGGGTGGCGGCAAGCGCAATGGGCGGCAGTAAAATGGTTTCAGTCATGGCAGAAGGTCGCCTTCAGGTGGAAGGCGGACAAAGCACTGGCCGCCAGTGGATGTAAGCGATATTCCAGCGGTTCGCTGGTATCTCGCGCCATGGTCAATAAACCAATATTCGCGCCCTTACTGGTGGGCGGCGCTTCACGGCGCAAGCCCTGCTTCCAGGCCTGTTTGATTTCGTCCTGGGTCATGGTGCGTAACACGTCGAGGTTGGTCTGAAGCAACGAGGATTCTTCCTGACCGACAAGATTGGCGGTTTCAAGGTAGTAGTGACCATGGTCGGTATGAAAGCACAACGAGCCGAAGCGCAGGTCTTCCTGCCCGGTGCAGAGATAACGCTCATCGGTTGAATAGCGGACAATGTTCTGTCCCATCTCGACAAATACCGAAAACAAGCGACGGCGCAGCGCAGACGACGCTTCATGTTTATCCAGCCAGACGCGGATGACCTCTCCCATGGCGATAATGTTTTGCTGGGAAAAGTAACCGGTATAAAACAGCGCAACGTCGCTGTGACGCGACAGCCCGAACAGCGGCATCAATACGGCCTCTTTAACCTGAATATCGTTCATTTTCATCTGCATCTCACCAGCGAAAGCCAAACCATGTCATATCGTCCCGGCACATCTGCTCCCCCTGCCAGGTTTTGAGCGCGGCCAGAAGCGCGTCGGAACGCTGCGCCATGGGTTTTTCGCGCTCGTGTAACATCAGCCCCTGGAGGCGTTTTTTACCGAACATGATGGCGCGCTCGCCGCCAATTTGGTCGGTTACGCCATCGCTGACGATAAGCACTTGATCGCCACGTTGCAGCGGGCGTTGATGACGCTGCCACTGGTAATCAGACGGGGTATCGATATAACCAAGCCCTTTGCGGTCAGCGCTCAACACCGCCACCTCGTCATTTCCGGCCGCCAACTGGAACGCGTGCATCTGCGCGTTAGCCCAAATCAACGTATTGTTTTCGGTGTCCACAAACAGCGCGATAGCGTCGCAACCGTCGTTGGACTGGCTTTTGTCCGCGCTGTACTGAAGCTGGCTTAAGGTTTGTTTGATGTGCAGGTTTATGATGCTCAACAGACGTTCCGGCTCGTGAGGCGGCACCTGGGTTAGCGCTTTTTCCAGCGCCGAGGCGAAGATAAAGGTCATAAACGCGCCCGGCACGCCGTGGCCGGTACAATCCGCCACCACCTGCAACCAGCCGTGGGCAAAGGGGTGAAAAGCATAAATATCGCCGCTGACACAGTCACGCGGATGCCAGTACAGGCACCAGTCGTCAAGATGGGCTTCCATCAACTGCCGCGAGCGGTTCAGCATCGATTCCTGAATGACACGCGCATATTCAATGCTCTGCATAATTTGCTGATGCTGCTTTGCCTGAAGCCCGGAGACGGTTTTGATCAGATCGATGCCAAGACCTATCCCCACATAATGCCCGTCGTCAGTAAGAATAAACCCTTCCGTGACCGCTTTATCGCCGGTTTCGATCACCCGCTCCGCCAGATAATCCAGCCCGGCGTTGGCCTCAACGATAAGCGGCGTTTTATCCATAAATGCAATGCAGCTTTTCTGATCGTAAAGCTCATGAAAGAAAGGCCGGCTCATTTGCGAGAGGAAAATATGGCGGTTAATCATGCCAATCGGGCGGTTCATCTCCAGCACCGGCAGGCCAATAAGCGCTTTGTGATCGGTAAACAGCGCCATAACCTGCTGGTTATTTGACGCAGGCGTGACGTGCGGTACCACAATGCGCAACATCCCTGCGTTCAGCTCGCGCGAGGAAGAAACCATTGCCAGAGGTAAATCCATAAGGGTGATAACTCTACAGCGTAAGAATTATCTTAGGGTAAGGGGCGATTGTGACAGTTTTATCTCACCGAAGCGGGATGCGTAAAATCAAGATAAAATAATCACTTAAACGAAACCGTGCGCGCTGAATGCTGCCGGGTCCTTAAGCGTAAAAGCGCGTCATCAGTAACATTAATAGCGGCGTGGTCACGGTAGAGAGCAGCGTGGTTAACAACATACTGGTGGCCGTCGCACCCTGGAGCGCATTAAATTTTTGCGCCATCAAATAGACATTCACTCCGACAGCCATCGAACCCAGTAACACCACGACCTGGCTTTCAGCCTGAGGTAAATGCAGCAAAATCGCCGCCCCCCAAACTATTAATGGCATCACAATAAGCTTAAGCAGGCTGATGGCCACGCTCTCACGCAGGCCATGGCGGATTTTATAACGGGCAAGGCTCATACCAAGCGTAACGAGCGTCAGCGGCGCGGATATTTGCCCCAGCATAGTGACAGGCGAGCCGATAATATAAGGCAGCGGGCGGTGCAACAGGCTCCAGGCGAAGCCGGTAAAAATGCCGATGATGATCGGGTTACGCACCACGTTAACCAGCGTTTTCATAATAGCGCGCAGGGAAAAACTGCCGCTTTGCGCCCATTCCACGGAAACGGTCACCAGTGTCCAGAGAATGAGGCTATTAAACACCAGCACCAATGCAACCGATGGCAGGCTGGATTGCCCCAGCAGAATGATGGCCACCGGAATGCCCAGCATAACGTTATTCGAAAAAATCCCACCGATACTGAATACCGATGACGAGATGGGATCGAGCCGGAACACAAATTTCGCCACCAGGCGGCCAATAAAATAGACCACAAAGCAGCTTCCAAAGAAGGCGATCAGCAGACGCATGTCTACGGGAGGGCTTTCGTAAAACTTGCTCATCACAGTAAACAGCATGCACGGTAACGCCACGCTAAAGCAGAAGCGGTTAAGCCCCTCGCCTACTGAATCCGGCCAACCGGCGAAACGTCCAATGGCATACCCTAAAGCCATGAGCAAAAATAGCGGCGCAGAAAGCACCATCTGATGGGTAAGCTGCCCAACAAAGCTGACCGTTTCCATCCTTATCCCTGCCTGAAGTGGTAAAGCCTGTATTTTTAGTGCTTTTTCCGCAGTATACGGCATTCGCCTGACCACACCAGACACCGTTTAACTGTACAAATTGATCAGTGCATTTGCACGGCCTGGCGGCGGTGAAGTCGCGGCCGGGTTGTTCATTCTCGGGCAATTTTCTAAAAACTCACGATGAGGGAAGAAAATAAACGGCGCCACGCTGAATCGAGTCATACCTGATGATTAAACGCATTTATTTTTCAGATTAAGTAGGGGGGTGCTGGGTAATTATTGCGCATTGCGGGCAGTATTCCTCATTCACACGGATTGAGGTTAGAGCCTATTTATCGCATTGCCTCCTATTAAAAAGTAAACGGCGTGAATAATGGAGTTAATGAATCTACCCCCTTTGGAGTATATTTTTTACTGTCCGTTTTTATCGGGCGCTAGCGATAAAAAAATAATGTTAATGATTTCACTTTATCACTTAAATAATCAATAAGTTACGTAATTTTACGCGCAGATAAAATATTTTATCGTCGCGGATTAATTCATTTTTATCTCATCCTGAAAATGCCTGTTGCGCTAACAAAACACTTTACGATCACAAAACCCAGCCTCCTTTATAACGCACTCCCTACAAATTGACCTTGAACAAAAATAGACCTTTTTGAGTGTGATAATTTTCGCACGGCAATTTCTGCAATGTAGTGTTTTTTATACACCCAACACCCGGGAAGTTTCTCCGCCCTTTTACTAACTATTAATGGTTAATTAATTTTAGTTAGCGGCGGACGTATTTAACTGGCATCAGCCTTTACCAAATAAAAGAAGAGCAAAAATAACTTCTGTTTCTGGTTCAGGAATGAGGTTCAACAAAAAATCATTCACCATCACATGGGGTAAACAAT
Source organism: Citrobacter freundii (assembly GCF_011077955.1). Classification (GTDB taxonomy): domain Bacteria; phylum Pseudomonadota; class Gammaproteobacteria; order Enterobacterales; family Enterobacteriaceae; genus Atlantibacter. Next base: position 258,248 of record NZ_JAALBX010000003.1, on the reverse strand, counting down.
GGATGTGAATCGCAGGCAATTTTTCCGGATTTGCGCCGGTGGCCTGGCAGGAACCACCGTCGCCGCACTGGGATTTGCGCCCAAAACGGCACTGGCGGGTATTCGCGACTATAAATTGTTGCGCTCGACCGAAACCCGCAACACCTGTACTTATTGTTCCGTTGGCTGCGGATTATTGATGTACAGCCTCGGGGACGGCGCACTCAACGCCAAATCCTCGCTGTTTCACGTCGAAGGGGACCCGGATCATCCGGTGAGCCGCGGCGCGCTGTGCCCGAAAGGCGCAGGCTTACTCGATTATGTGCATAGCGAAGGCCGTCTGCGTTACCCGGAATACCGGGCGCCGGGCTCTGACAAGTGGCAGCGCATCAGCTGGGATGAAGCTTTTGATCGCATTTCGCGTTTGATGAAAGCGGACCGCGATGCAAACTTTATCGAGCGCAATGCCGCAGGTACGACCGTGAATCGCTGGGTGTCTACCGGTATGCTGTGCGCGTCTGCCGCCAGCAATGAAACCGGGATGCTGACCCAAAAATTCGCCCGTTCCTTAGGCATGGTGGCGGTAGATAACCAGGCGCGCGTCTGACACGGACCAACGGTAGCAAGTCTTGCTCCAACATTTGGTCGCGGTGCGATGACCAACCACTGGGTTGATATCAAAAACGCCAACGTTGTGATGGTGATGGGCGGTAACGCCGCTGAAGCGCATCCGGTGGGTTTCCGCTGGGCGATGGAAGCGAAAAATAACAATGACGCCACGTTAATTGTGGTCGACCCGCGCTTTACGCGCACGGCGTCTGTTGCGGATCACTACGTCCCTATCCGTTCCGGTACTGACATTACCTTCCTGTCAGGGGTTCTGCTGTACCTGATTGAAAACAATAAAATTAACGCCGAATACGTTAAGCATTACACCAACGCGAATCTGCTGGTGCGCGAAGATTATTCCTTTGAGGATGGGTTATTCAGCGGCTATGACGCGGATAAACGCCAGTACGACAAAACCTCCTGGAACTATCAGTTCGACGAAAACGGCTACGCGATGCGTGACGAAACGCTAACCAACCCGCGTTGCGTCTGGAATTTGCTTAAACAACACGTGTCCCGCTATACGCCGGACGTGGTGGAAAACATCTGCGGCACCCCGAAGGCGGATTTCCTGAAAGTGTGTGAAGTGCTGGCCTCGACCAGCGCCCCGGATCGCACCACAACGTTCCTGTACGCGCTCGGCTGGACGCAACACACCGTCGGCGCGCAGAACATCCGCACCATGGCGATGATCCAGTTGCTGCTCGGCAACATGGGCATGGCGGGCGGCGGCGTGAACGCCTTGCGCGGTCACTCCAACATTCAGGGTCTGACCGACCTCGGCCTGCTGTCGAACAGTCTGCCGGGCTACCTGACGCTGCCTGCGGATAAACACACCGATCTGGACCACTATCTGAAGGCGTTTACGCCGGTCGCGACCTTGCCAAATCAGGTGAACTACTGGAGTAACTATCCGAAGTTCTTCGTTAGCCTGATGAAATCGTTCTATGGCGATGATGCGCAGAAAGAGAACCAGTGGGGTTACGACTGGTTGCCGAAGTGGGACCAGGTGTATGACGCCATGAAGTACTTCGACATGATGGATCGCGGCGAAGTGAATGGTTACATCTGCCAGGGCTTTAACCCGGTGGCATCACTGCCGGATAAAAACAAAATCGTCAGCCGCCTTAGCAAGCTGAAGTACCTGGTCATCATTGATCCGCTGGTCACGGAAACCAGTAACTTCTGGCAGAACCATGGCGAGATGAATGACGTCGATCCGGCGAGCATCCAGACCGAAGTCTTCCGTCTGCCGTCAACCTGTTTCGCAGAAGAAGACGGCTCAATCGCCAACTCCGGTCGCTGGTTGCAATGGCACTGGAAAGCCGCCGACGCCCCTGGCGAGGCGCGTAATGACGGCGAAATCCTGGCGGGCTTGTACCATCGTCTGCGCGAGATGTACCGCACCGAAGGCGGCAAAGGTAGTGAGCCATTGCTGAAAATGAGCTGGTCGTACAAACGCCCGGATCATCCGGAATCGGCAGAAGTGGCGAAAGAGAATAACGGCGTGGCGCTGGCGGATCTTTACGATCCGAACGGCAACCTGCTGGCGAAAAAAGGCGATTTGCTGAGTTCGTTTGCCTTAATGCGCGACGATGGCACCACCGCGTCGTCTTGCTGGATCTACGCCGGTAGCTGGACTGAGAAAGGCAACCAGATGGCGAATCGCGATAACAGCGATCCGTCAGGCCTTGGCAATACGCTGGGCTGGGCATGGGCGTGGCCGCTCAACCGCCGCATTATCTACAACCGCGCGTCCGCCGATCCGATGGGTAAACCGTGGGACAGCAAACGTATGCTGATCCAATGGAACGGCAGTAAGTGGGTCGGGAATGATATCCCGGACTACAACACCGCCGCGCCAGGCAGCGGCACCGGTCCGTTTATCATGCAGCCAGAAGGGCTGGGCCGTCTGTTCGCCATCGACAAAATGGCGGAAGGCCCATTCCCGGAACACTACGAGCCGGTGGAAACGCCAATCGGCACTAACCCGCTGCATCCGAACGTGGTGTCCAACCCGGCGGCACGCCTGTTGCCGGAAGACGCTAAACGTATCGGGGATCGCAAGGATTACCCGTATGTGGGCACGACGTACCGTTTAACCGAGCATTTCCACACCTGGACTAAGCATGCGTTATTAAACGCCATCGCTCAGCCTGAGCAGTTCGTGGAAATCAGCGAAACCCTCGCGAAAGCGAAGGGCATCGCGAGCGGGGATTGGGTAAAAGTCAGCAGCAAGCGTGGCTTTATCCGTGCGGTTGCCGTGGTGACGCCGCGTCTACAGAGTCTGAATGTGGACGGCAAACAGGTTGAAACCGTGGGTATTCCGCTGCACTGGGGCTTTGAGGGCACCGCGCGTAAGGGTTATCTCGCGAACACCCTGACGCCACCGGTCGGTGATGCTAACTCACAAACGCCGGAGTACAAGGCGTTCCTGGTTAACATTGAGAAGGCGTAAGGGGCGAACTCATGTCAATGCAATCTCAGGACATTATTAACCGTTCCGCCACCAACGGAATGACCCCGCCGCCGCAGGCGCGTGACTTTAAGGAAGAGGTCGCCAAGCTTATCGATGTCTCCACCTGTATCGGCTGCAAAGCCTGTCAGGTGGCGTGCTCGGAGTGGAATGACATTCGCGCAGAGGTCGGTCACTGCGTGGGCGTTTACGACAACCCAACGGATTTGTCCGCCAAAGCCTGGACGGTGATGCGCTTTAGCGAAACCCGCGCCAACGGCAAGCTGGAGTGGCTGATTCGTAAAGACGGCTGTATGCATTGCGAAGACCCGGGCTGCCTGAAGGCATGCCCGTCTGCTGGCGCAATCATCCAGTACGCCAATGGTATCGTCGATTTTCAGTCTGAACACTGTATCGGGTGTGGTTACTGCATCGCAGGCTGTCCGTTTAACGTGCCGCGTCTCAATCCGAAAGATAACCGGGTGTATAAATGCACGCTGTGTGTCGACCGGGTGAACGTAGGCCAGGAACCGGCATGTGTGAAAACCTGCCCGACAGGCGCTATCCACTTCGGCACCAAGAAAGAGATGCTGGAAGTGGCGAGCGAACGCGTGGAGAAACTGAAAAAGCGCGGTTACGCAAACGCGGGTATTTACGACCCGACGGGCGTTGGCGGTACGCACGTGATTTACGTGCTGCACCACAACGACCAGCCGGAGCTGTATCACGGCTTGCCGAAAGATCCGCAAATCGATACGCCGATTAGCCTGTGGAAAGGGATCCTCAAACCACTCTCCGCCGCTGGCTTTATCGCTACCTTCGCCGGTCTGATTTTCCACTATGTGGGTATTGGCCCGAACAAGGAAGTCGATGACGACGAAGAGGAGGAGCACCATGACTAAGAAAAGTAAGATGATTGTTCGGACCAGCTTTATCGACAGAGCGTGTCACTGGACGGTTGTTATCTGCTTTTTCCTGGTGGCGTTATCGGGCATCGCGCTGTTTTTCCCGACGCTGCAATGGCTGACGCAAACCTTCGGCACACCGCAGATGGGGCGTATTCTTCACCCCTTCTTCGGCGTACTGATTTTTATCGCGCTGATGTTTATGTTTGTACGCTTCGTCAAACACAACATCCCCGATAAGCAGGATTTGCCGTGGCTTAAGAACATTGTGGAAGTGCTGAAAGGCAACGAACACCATGTGGCGGATGTGGGTAAATACAACGCGGGGCAGAAAATGATGTTCTGGAGCATTATGAGCATGATTTTCGTGCTGCTGTTGACCGGCATTATTATCTGGCGTCCGTACTTTACGCACTTCTTCCCGATGTGGATCGTGCGCTGGAGTCTGCTTATCCACGCCCTGTCAGCCATCGTGCTTATCCATGCGATCCTCATCCATATGTATATGGCGTTCTGGGTCAAAGGATCGATAAAAGGCATGATCGAAGGGAAAGTTAGCCGTCGCTGGGCGGCGAAACATCACCCACGCTGGTATCGCAAAGTGCAGAAAGCGGAAGATGCTCAGGAGTAACGGGCAGGCTTACTAAACATAACGGCGCCTTTATTACGGCGCCGTTTTTTTGGTATTCAAGCAGGTGACGTTAACACTGGAAAAAAGGGTCAATGACGACCCTGAATACGCGTTTATGCGTTGAGCCGGGTGCCCTGCCCCTCCCGTTTTTACTCGCGCCACGGTAAATCAGCGCCTTTGCCTTAATCATTCAACTGCCGGGCACTCACGTCTTAAGTAAACGCCCGGGTTAACGATTAATTAAAGCGTGATTCACTCGCTTGCCAGCTATAGGCGCCTTCTTCCGTTAACGCATCACCAAGCTCTTGATAATCGAACACATAAAACTCCGCGCTCGCGTCATAGCCTGAGTAATCCACCACCGCAAGTCCAACAAACGCGCCGGTAAAAAATCCGCCATAACTTTGTAGCACATAGTCATCTGAGAGCACCGCAGCATCGAATTTGACGGGGATGTCGATAAAATTGACCCCATCAAAGCTATATTCATAGGTATAGCTTTCCTTTCTTACTTTGGTGCGCAACCAAACATACTCTGTTCCGTCGGGTATCTTAATGGCCTGATCTTTCAGATATGACGTATATTTTCCGCGATTATTTTCACCTATTTCAATGACTGAGCCATTAATTTCATTCCAGGTGATAAAAGCAAAACTCCAGTGACGATCGTTATAGTAATTCGTTAAGCCTGCCATTTGTTGATAAGTAAACGGGTTAAATTTTAATTTAACCTGGGCATTAAAATAAAAAGCCTGCCAGCGCCGGGCAATGAGCGAGAGGTCGTGGGTATTTGCTAATGAACCCTGGCCGATAAGGGTTAACTTTCCGTCACCTGTGGTGCCCATTTTTTCGGTGAACGGGACGCGAAGCGTATTCCAGTTTAGATCGAGCGTTGGCGATGTGAAGTCATCTTTCTGACTATGATCTTTTGCGCTTTCGGTATGAATGGCATCCTTGGGTGCTTCCACAAATGTTTTGCCTCCATGGCCGCCCTCAATACGTGGCCAACCCGCTTCATCCCAATACACTTTCTGAATAGCGGTTTCTCGGCCAAGGGTTGACCAGCCACGGGGATCATAGACAGACTCACCCGCACGGTTCCAGGGACGCGCGCAGAGCGAGGCGTAATACCATTCGCCTTTGGGGGTGGAAACCAACGCGCCATGCCCTTGCTTTTGAAGGTAACTGTCCGGCGTATCGACGTTAGTTAAGAAAACCTCGCCTGGCGCGGTTTCAAAGCTGTCGGCCTCCAGGGTTTTTGAACGCGCCACCACCTCCTGATGGGTAAACACAGTTCCCCCTTGAGCGGCAAAAAGATAATAGTACCCGTTCAGTTTGTAGAGATGCGGCCCTTCAACAAGCGCAACCGCTGTGCCCCGATAAAGGGTTCGCGCGGTTTCCGGTTTTAACTTCAATGTCTGGGTATCAAACTCAGTTAAGGTAATGCCATTAAAAGGATGATGGTATTCTCGATGGTCCCAGGTTTGTTGTACTAAATATTTACGCCCATCATCGTCATGAAACAGTGAAGCATCAAAACCGACGCCATTCAGTTTGATGGGATCGGTCCAGGGTCCACGAATATCCGTTGCGGTGGACAGGTAGTTTGTCATGTCTTTAAAAGCGCCCTCTGTGACTTTCACATCGGTATAAACTAACCAGAATTTACCCTCGGCGTAGGAGAGATCCGGTGCCCAAATCCCACCAGATGACGGATTCCCTTTCATATCTAACAGCGCGGTGGTAGAGAGTGGCGAAGGAAGAAGATTCCAGTGCACCAGGTCTTTTGACTCATGTAACCGGACGCCGGGGAACCACTCAAATGTTGAACTGGCGATATAATATGTATCGTCAACACGAATAATACTTGGGTCCGGATTAAATCCCGGCAGTACAGGGTTTTGAATAAATGACATCGCGTTCTACCTTTTTAAAATTGTCTGTTTTCTCTTCTTCAGCAATCGTTAATCAGCTAGTTTAGCTATATACGTATCTCATCAAGGCGACGATTGATATCCGTAACGTTTTCATCTGAAATGGGATATAACTGAATCGCAATCATCGATACCACGGCTAAAAACATCGGGATCCAGATCGCCGTCATGTTTATCCCAGCGATTGCATTGGCATGTTGATGGACGTCTGTTTCGTTAAAACCATAAACAGCCAGTAACCAGAGTGGAACAGCACCACCAATCGTAAAACCAATCTTGAAGAAAATTCCCATAATTGCGTTGATGATGGCGGCATTTCTCTTGCCTGATTTTAATTCGCCATAAGCAATCACTTCAGGAACCAGTGCCCACATAAATCCGGTGGCAGACGTTAAGCCCCACTGTTTAATAAAGGTTGCGACATAAGCAAGCCAGAGGGCATCATGCATCCCTTCGAGGGACCAAATATAAGTCAGCATTTCCCCCACAATAAACATGCCAAGGAAGAGATGGAAGAATCCTTTTTTACCAAAGATTTTTTTCAATCTTGGCCAAAAAACGGGAAACAGAATGCCTGGAATTGAGGCTACAAGACCAATGGCACCCATCCATTCAGAATGCCCAACCACGTACTGATTAAAGAAACCATTAACCGTATTCATGAAAAACATGAAGGTAAAGGCCAGCATGAAAAATATACCCAGAATAACCAGCGGCCGGTTATTTTTGAGTTCAAGGAAGAGATCGGTGGTTTTTACACTGGCAGTTTGTTCTTTAGTGGCAACTACACGTTCTTTTGTTAATTTATAACATAAAAAAAGCGCCACCGCGCCAATGAGCATATAAACCGAATAAACGCCAAACCAGGCGTAACTGGCGGAGGGATCAGTATAGTTGCCCAAATGAAGTTCTAATCCAAAAAAACCGGTATCTTTGAGGCTTCTGTCTTTTGGCGAGGCCATCTGAACAAACATCGGAAACAGGGTATAGACAAGAAGATTAGCGCTATTCGCCAGCATCATGCGCGTGCTGGTCAGCTTATCAATAGATTCAGGATCTCGGGTTAAAGACGCATTAAGCGAGCCATAAGGAATATTCACCACGGAATAGACTAAATCCAGGACAAAATAGACGATAAAGGCAAAAGGAACCGACCCTCTGACGCCGGGAATAGGGGCGAAAAGTAAAGCAGAAAGAATAACGAGTGGAATACCTGCTCTTATAAGCCAGGGACGATACTTACCGGATTTTGACGTTCTTTTGTCAACGAAGGTTCCCACCATCGGGTCCCAAAACACATTGATGATGCGGACAAATAGAAATATAAACCCTGCCGTTGCTGTGCTTATTGCATTTACCGTCAGCATGTGAAGAGCAAGAAAACCGCCTATCGTGCCAAAAACCAGGTTTTGAGCAAAATCCCCCATACCATAACCAATGCGTTCGACACGCGTTAATTTATGATATTCATCGTGGGGATTTTGTAGTATGTCTCTACCCATTTTAATCACATCTCCAGCTGCTTTTGTGAAAGAGAAATACTATGTCATACAGATTGCCCTCCAGCGTCTATTGCGTTTTTATATTAATTAATTATGTTTTTTTATTTCTGTGACCTTTGAGACAAAGGTGATTTTGGCGATTTCATCTCTCCGATTTGGCATTGCTTGCCGGGAGCCTCAGGCGTAGTCCGTGAACGTATTCAACACAAGTGGTTTATTATATTTTCTGTGGCTTTTCCACGTGGTAAGTGAGGGTTTTAGGTGGAGAACATTTTGCTAATCACGTTATTTAATTTTTTCGACACCATTCACACTTAAGGATTTTCTTAACCTCCGAACGAAATAACATAATTGAGCAAGCATTCTGCAAAATACATGATGATCTCAATGTCGCTCATTTTCCGCTTACCCGTTGAGGGAGTTCATTATGCCAACTTATTTTGACCAGCTTGACCGCGTACGTTTTGAAGGGCCTGAAACATCAAACCCACTCGCTTTTCGCCACTATAATCCGGATGAAATCGTGCTTGGAAAACGGATGGAAGAGCATCTTCGCTTTGCCGCCTGTTATTGGCACAACTTCTGCTGGAATGGCGCAGATATGTTTGGCGTCGGCTCTTTTGAACGGCCCTGGCAGCAACCGGGTGATGCGCTTGCGCTTGCAAATCTAAAAGCTGACGTGGCTTTTGAATTCTTTCACAAACTCAATGTGCCTTATTACTGCTTTCACGATGTGGACGTTTCACCGGAAGGGGCATCGCTGAAAGAATATCTGAATAATATGGGGAAAATGACCGACGTACTGGCCCAAAAACAGCAACAAACCGGTCTGAAATTGCTGTGGGGTACGGCCAACTGCTTTACCAATCAGCGCTACGGCGCGGGCGCTGCCACCAACCCCGATCCCGAGGTGTTTTCCTGGGCGGCGACCCAGGTTGTTACCGCGATGAATGCCACCCATCAGTTGGGCGGCGAAAACTATGTTCTTTGGGGCGGCCGTGAAGGTTATGAAACCCTGCTGAATACTGACTTGCGCCAGGAGCGCGAGCAAGTTGGTCGCTTCTTGCAGATGGTCGTCGACCACAAATACAAGATTGGTTTTCGCGGCACATTGCTTATCGAACCTAAACCGCAAGAACCGACTAAACATCAATACGATTATGATGTCGCAACGGTGTATGGCTTCCTCAAACAATTCGGTCTGGAAAAAGAGATCAAAGTTAACATTGAAGCCAACCACGCCACCCTTGCCGGGCATGCTTTCCACCATGAAATAGCCAGCGCCATTTCTCTGGGTATTTTCGGCTCCGTTGATGCAAACCGTGGCGATCCGCAATTGGGTTGGGATACCGACCAGTTCCCGAACAGCGTAGAAGAGAACGCTCTGGTGATGTACGAAATACTTAAAGCAGGCGGTTTCACCACGGGTGGCCTGAACTTTGATGCCAAAGTACGCCGTCAGAGCACCGATAAGTATGACCTGTTCTATGGGCACATTGGCGCAATGGACGTGATGGCACTGTCACTCAAAATCGCCGCGCGCATGATCGAAGACGGCGAATTGGGTAGACGCCTGGCCAAACGTTATGCCGGTTGGGATGGCGAGCTGGGCCAGCATATTCTGAAAGGGCAAATGTCCCTCGCACAACTCGCGCAGTACGCTGAACAGCATAACCTGAATCCTCAACATCAAAGCGGGCATCAGGAATCACTCGAAAACCTCGTCAACGCCTACATCTTCGGCTAAAGCGCGATTGAGTGCCTCTTCGGAGGCACTCACTAACGCGGCAAGGCGGCCTTTCTGGAAGGATTATCAGGTCTGACGCCGTGAATACAGGCACACTGAGGTTGAGTGCAAAAGCGCGATCACGACGTCAGCGAGAGCGTAAAAAGATTCGCCTCGCAGTATTTATTCGCTAACACTCCACTCGCTACGCGTTGTTCTTATAACCAACCTTAGGGTGGATTTACGACTCGCTTAACGCCTGAGCGCATGCCCACGCGGATGCCCAGGCCCACTGGAAGTTATACCCGCCGAGCCAGCCAGTCACATCCATCACCTCACCGATAAAATACAGCCCCGGCACATCACGGGCCTCCATCGTGCGTGAGGACAGCGCGTGCGTGTCGACGCCGCCGAGCGTCACTTCGGCGGTACGATACCCTTCCGTCCCGTTCGGCTGAACCTGCCATGCGCTCAGCAAGTCGACTACCGCTTCTTGCTGGCGCACATTGAGTTGCTTCAGGGTGCAGTCCGGGATTTGCCCCATCTGCTGCAGGATGTCGATTAACCGCTTCGGTAACTGTAGCCCCAGGGTGTTTTTCAGGCTCTGATTAGGGTGGGCGTTACGCTGCTCATCAAGGAACGCGGCAAGATCGCAGTCGGGAAGAAGATTAATGGTGACTTTTTCGCCAGGCTGCCAGTAGCTGGAAATTTGCAGGATAGCCGGGCCGGATAGCCCACGATGGGTAAACAATACGTTTTCACGAAATACCGTGCCGTCTTCTGCGCTGACGATCGATGGCACCGAAACGCCTGACAGCACCTGGAGCGCCTCAAGCAGCGGTTTATGCAGGGTAAATGGCACGAGGCCTGCGCGAGTCGGCAGCACCTTGAGGCCAAATTGCTCCGCCACTTTATAGCCAAACGGCGTAGCGCCAAGGCCGGGCATAGAAAGCCCGCCGCTTGCGATAACCAGTTTCGGCGTGCGTACGCTGTCGCCATTAAGCGTCAACAGATAGCCTTCTTCATCACGCTCTATGCTGAGCACTTCACTGCGCAAGCGCATCGTGACATCGCCTTTCGCGCATTCCGCCACCAGCATATCGACAATTTGCTCAGCCGAATCGTCACAAAATAGCTGACCCAGGGTTTTCTCATGCCAGGCGATATTATATTTATTCACCAGATCGATAAAATCCCACTGGGTATAGCGCGCCAGGGCGGACTTACAAAAGTGCGGGTTCGCGCTCAGATAAGCGGCGGGCTCAACATACAGGTTGGTGAAGTTACAGCGACCGCCACCGGACATTAGAATTTTGCGTCCCGGTTTTTTACCGTTATCCAGCAGCAAAACCCGTAATCCCCTCTGCCCGGCCTGCGCCGCGCAAAATAAACCCGCCGCACCTGCGCCGATAATCACTGCATCAAACGTTTCCACACCCTGCTCCCCTGATATTGAGGTGGCGAATTGTAAAGTTTCTTAGCTGGTCGCACCAGCAATATGCCCCTGCAATAATGCAGCCATTTGATATATAAAGGGTAAATCTTTGCGTTCATTGACGTTACGCGATTAACTGTCAAAAAAAGTCTATATTTCACTTTGCCCCTGCCGCGAAAGTCCCTGATAATGCGGCGCGTTCATGTCCTCAAGATGGCGTAACGTCTATGCTACATTTATTTGCCGGCCTGGATCTTCATACCGGCCTTTTGCTTTTGCTTGCTCTGGGCTTTGTCCTGTTTTATGAAGCTATTAATGGCTTTCATGATACGGCGAACGCAGTTGCAACGGTTATTTATACGCGAGCGATGCGTTCGCAACTTGCAGTGGTAATGGCAGCGGTGTTTAACTTTCTCGGCGTATTGCTGGGTGGGTTAAGCGTAGCCTATGCCATTGTTCATATGCTCCCTACCGATCTGTTGCTGAATGTAGGTTCCGCTCATGGCCTGGCCATGGTGTTTTCTATGTTGTTGGCAGCGATCATCTGGAACCTCGGCACCTGGTATTTGGGCCTGCCGGCGTCCAGCTCCCACACCCTGATTGGCGCGATTATCGGTATTGGTTTAACCAATGCGTTGATGACCGGCACATCCGTGGTTGACGCGCTGAATATCCCGAAAGTCCTTAATATTTTCGGTTCTCTGATTATTTCTCCTATTGTCGGTCTGGTGTTCGCAGGCGGACTGGTGTTTTTGCTACGTCGCTACTGGAGCGGCACCAAAAAACGCGCCCGTATTCACCTGACGCCAGCCGAGCGTGAGAAGAAAGACGGAAAGAAAAAACCTCCGTTCTGGACCCGTATCGCGCTTATCCTTTCCGCTATCGGCGTGAGCTTCTCTCACGGTGCTAACGACGGGCAGAAAGGCATCGGCTTAATCATGCTGGTATTGATTGGCGTTGCGCCCGCAGGCTTTGTGGTCAACATGAATGCCTCTGGTTACGACATCACCCGTACCCGTGATGCTATCAACCACGTTGAAAACTATTTTCAGCAGCATGGTGATGCCATTAAGCACGTGATTGATATGAGCCCCGTTATCCCAACGCCGGAAGCCGTGAAGAGCACACCGCAGGAATTCCATTGTGACGCTAACCGCGCCATGCTGGCTCTGCAACGCGCGAAAACGATGCTGACGGGCCTTGAGAACTACGACACGCTGAACGTCGAAGAGCGTAGCCATATGCGTCGTATGCTGCTGTGTATCGCTGATACCGCCGATAAAGTGGCAGGCTTGCCGGAAACTAAACCGGAAGACAAACGCTACCTTAAAGAGCTGAAAGCCGACCTGCTTTACACCATCGAATATGCGCCGGTTTGGATCATTATGGCGGTCGCGTTGGCGCTGGGTATCGGCACCATGATTGGCTGGCGTCGCGTGGCCACCACGATTGGCGAGAAAATCGGTAAAAAAGGGATGACTTACGCCCAGGGGATGTCGGCGCAAATGACGGCGGCAATCTCTATCGGCGTGGCAAGTTACACCGGTATGCCGGTTTCCACAACGCACGTGCTGTCGTCGTCCGTTGCCGGGACCATGTTAGTTGATGGCGGTGGTTTGCAAAGCCGTACGGTGAAAAGCATTCTGATGGCGTGGGTATTTACGCTGCCAGCATCCATTGCGCTTTCCGGCGCGCTGTACTGGATTGCACTGCACTTTATCTGACAGTGCGGTAATTAAAAAAAGAGCGGGCATTGCCCGCTTTTTTTATTAGTGCCATATCATCAAAGCGATGAGAGACACCATAACGAGGCCGCATAGCGCGCTGGTTAATATAAAATGACACCGTACTCGCTCACAGCGGCGGATGAATTCGTCGTCATGATGATCGCGATAACGTTGAGCATAAATGTACCAGACCAGTCGCATCTGCTTATTAGGCTGACCATGAGATGTGAAAAAACCGCTGCCATCTACGTACTGATAAAGCAAGGGATCACAACCACGAAGCACCACAAGCAGCGCACGCAACGATGAGAAGTAGCGCACCATGTTCACGACGCATACCACACACAAGGCCCAAAACAGCGCAACAGTGCTTATCATAACACCTCCCCAGCGATAGCCACGGAGTCGCTCCCCGGGACAACCGCACCCCCAGATACCAGGTCAGTCAACTCGTTCCATATGAGAGAGATACCAAAAGTCGATCGGGTTCACATTTATTTACCCGACTGACTCATTTAATAGTGTAGAAGATCAGTATATTTTTTTGCCACATCGTTATGGTCATTCATTACTGATAACAGTATTTCAAAGTAGAATGAAGGCGAACGTAGCGGATTGACGGATTTCTTCCTGGACGATAAGGTAAAAAGAGACCGTTATGCTTAAGTCTTTCTATATCCTCATCCTTCAGCCCGAAGGATAACGTTAACAGGTTCCCGCGAGAGCGGTATGCAGGACGCGGGGCAAGGACATCATCGATAACCTAAAAAGTTGTCTGATCCATTGTCATCGACATCTTATGGAAGGAATAACACTATGGCTTACAAACATATTCTCATTGCCGTCGACCTATCCCCTGAAAGCAGAGTGCTGGTCGAGAAAGCCGTATCCATGGCTCGTCCGTATAACGCCAAAGTCTCATTGATTCATGTCGATGTAAATTACTCTGACCTTTACACCGGCCTGATTGATGTGAACCTGGGCGATATGCAAAAACGCATTTCTGAAGAAACCCACCATGCGCTGAGTGAGCTGTCGACTAACGCCGGTTACCCGATTTCGGAAACCTTAAGCGGCAGCGGCGATTTAGGTCAGGTTCTGGTTGATGCGATTAAAAAATACGACGTTGACTTAGTGCTGTGCGGCCACCATCAGGACTTCTGGAGCAAGCTGATGTCCTCCGCCCGCCAGCTTATCAATACCGTGCACATCGACATGCTGATTGTGCCGCTGCGCGATGAAGAAGACGAATAATCGCCCTTTTTACGCGCCCCACGCCCGCTAATGCGGGCGTTTTTATTTCCGCCCCGCCAACGTAAATCACTGACTTCCACAAACTCATTAGTGTGATCTGCCGCTTTGATCGTTTCCTGACAATACAATACTCTACTTTAAAACTCATTTTCGGCATGACACGCCGCTAAATGACCAGCGGCGGGATTGTCCTGTCACGTACATACTTTTACTGGCGTCACGTTAAGGCAACGGAAAAATGAACAACACTACACCTGTCGGCTTACTCCAACAGCCGAAACCCTTTTTTATGATCTTTTTCGTCGAGCTGTGGGAGCGCTTTGGTTATTACGGCGTTCAGGGCATCCTGGCGGTTTTCTTCGTCGAGCAGCTCGGCTTCTCGCAGGAACAGTCTTTCGTGACTTTCGGGGCCTTTGCCGCGCTGGTGTATGGTCTTATCTCAATTGGCGGCTACGTTGGCGACCATCTTCTCGGCACTAAACGTACCCTGGTGTTAGGGGCCATTGTACTGGCCCTGGGCTACTTTATGACCGGCCTGTCGCTTCAACAGCCCAGCCTGATTTTTATCGCCCTCGGCACCATTGCCGTGGGCAACGGTCTGTTTAAAGCGAACCCTGCAAGCCTGTTGTCCAAATGCTATCCGCCGAAAGATCCCCGGCTCGATGGCGCCTTCACGCTGTTTTATATGTCGATTAATATCGGCTCGCTGTTGTCGCTGTCCCTCGCACCGGTTATCGCCGCCCGCTATGGCTATGCGGTGACGTATAACTTATGCGGTATCGGGCTGATTATCGCCCTGCTGGTCTATTTCGCCTGCCGCAGAATGGTCAAACACATAGGCTCGGAGCCAGACCATGTGCCCATGAGCTATCGCAATTTGCTGCTGGTGCTGGCCGGAACCGTCGTCATGATCTTTCTGTGCGCCTGGCTTATGCATAACGTGGTGGTGGCGAATGTGGTGCTTATCGTGTTATCCATCGTGGTCATCTTTTTCTTCTTCCGCGAAGCGCTACGGCTGGATAAAACGGGTCGCAATAAGATGATTGTGGCGTTTATTCTGATGCTGGAAGCGGTGCTGTTTTACATCCTCTACGCCCAAATGCCGACCTCACTGAACTTCTTTGCCATCAACAACGTGCACCATGACATTCTGGGTTTCACGGTCAACCCGGTCAGCTTCCAGGCGTTAAACCCCTTCTGGGTCGTTGTGGCAAGTCCGGTGCTGGCGATGATTTATACGCGCCTCGGTAGCCGGGGCAAAGACCTCACCATGCCGATGAAATTCACGCTGGGGATGTTTTTGTGCGCGCTGGGCTTTTTAACCGCCGCAGCCGCAGGGATGTGGTTCGCCGATGCCCAGGGGATGACCTCGCCATGGTTTATCGTGCTGGTGTACCTGTTCCAGAGCCTGGGTGAATTACTGATAAGCGCCCTGGGGCTGGCGATGGTCGCCGCGCTCGTGCCGCAACATCTGATGGGCTTTATTCTGGGGATGTGGTTCTTAACGCAGGCCGCCGCGTTCTTGTTAGGCGGCTACGTCGCCACCTTTACCGCCGTTCCACAAGGCATCACCGACCCGCTGCAAACGCTGCCGATTTATACCGGCGTGTTCAGTAAGATTGGCTTAGTGACGCTTGCTGTCGCCGTCGTCATGGGATTAATGGTGCCGTGGCTGAACCGTATGATTGCCACGCCTGACGAGAAAGCGTAGCCGGGAAATAAAGGGCGCAGGCTGATAACCCCTGCGCCCAGTGACGCTTACAGTTCCTGGTGCTTCGTCTCATGAGTCATCAGCAGCGCAATCAAGGTCAGCGCCGCCATGGATGCCAGATACACACCTACGTAAAACAGCCCGTAATTCGCCTGTAACCAGGTGGCGATATACGGCGCAACAGACGCCCCGAGAATCGATGCCACGTTATAGGAGAACGACGCGCCGGTATAACGCACTTCCGTCGGGAACAGCTCCGGCAGCAGCGCGCCCATCGGGCCGAAAGTCAGTCCCATGATGCTAAGGCCAATCAGCAGATACGCCATGACCAGCGCAGGGCTACCAGACTGCAACAGCGGCGGGAACACAAACAGCGCAAACAGAATAATCAGCGATGTAATCACGATCATGCTCTTACGACGGCCAAATTTATCCGCAAGGACCCCCGCAATCGGCACCATCACACCAAAACCAATGACCGCCATCATCAGCATCCACAGCACTTCGTTACGCGGGAAGCCCAGGCCATTCGGCGCTGCCGCTGTACTGAAGGTCATCGAATAGACGGTCATAATGTAGAACAGCGTATAGGTCGCCAGCATGATAAAGGTGCCGAGGATCGTTACGCGCATATGTTTAGTCAGCAGTGTGCCTAACGGCACTTTCACCTGCTTGTTGGCTTTCGCGACTTTGGCAAACACTGGCGTTTCATGCAGAGAAACGCGCACGTACAGGCCAATCAGCACCAGCACTGCGGAAAACACGAACGGCACACGCCAGCCCCAGGACATAAACTGCTCGTCGGTTAAGAGCCAGGAGAGCAGCAGGAAGGTGCCGTTGGCGAAGAAAAAGCCGATGGGCGCGCCCAGTTGCGGGAACGAGCCATACAGCGCACGTTTACCGGCAGGCGCGTTCTCCGTCGCAAGCAACGCCGCCCCGCCCCATTCACCACCGAGACCCAGCCCTTGCCCGAAGCGGGCCAGCGCCAGCAGCAGCGGAGCAAGTACGCCAATCGTCTCATAGCTCGGCAGCAGGCCGATAATCACCGTGGAAATGCCCATGGTCAACAGGGAAGCCACCAGCGTCGCTTTACGTCCGACGCGATCGCCAAAGTGGCCGAACACGGCGGAGCCGATGGGACGTGCGATAAACGCAATCGCAAACGTCGCAAGCGACTGTAGTGTGGCTGCGGTCGGATCGCCCTGCGGGAAAAAGATATGCGGGAAAACAATCACCGCGGCAGTGGCATAAATATAGAAGTCGAAAAACTCAATGGCGGTACCAATAAGCGATGCGACAACCACTTTACTGCGCGAGTTAATCGGTGGCGCGTCGTTTTCAACAGATGTCGTGATGGATGCTTGCATATATTTTTCTTATTTATGTGGAACGAAATTCCATATTACGCATAGCAAAAGCCACATTTCAATGCGCGACAGACTGTGAAACAGCGCAGAAAATCGTCAAAAAGAGGATAATTTTTATGCCCGCAATTTCACTTCTATGAAATGCTTCACACAAATTTTAAATCAGCATGAAAAACCAGAAATTGGTTAAATAAAAGTTACGGAATGGATTTATCTTCTAAAAGGTTGGCTCGGGCTGAAGTTTTTTGCGTTTTCCTCCAGCCCGGCCTGTTTATCGTTGGGTTTTACCCGGCATGCGCTTGTCATCTTTGTACTGCGCGGTAGCAATCCAGGCCGCGCAGAACAGGGTAAGACGGGCGAAGAAATAGAAAAACGCCATTAGCCCCAGTACCGAGCCAAACGCCGCGCCGGACGGCGATGTCATCAGTGACGGCAGAGTCCAGGTCATAATGATTTTGATCACTTCAAACCCTACGGCGGCAATGATACTCCCGCGAATGAGCGCTTTTCTCCGCGGCCGATGACGCGGCAATCGCCAGAAAATCCAGAAAAACAGCAGGAAGTTAGCGCACATTGAAATCGCCAGACCAATTAACTGCCAGACTGGCTTCAGCCATGGAATATAATCCAGATAGAGCCAACGAATAATGGTCTCTTGCGCGGCACCTGCTACGGAAGTGATTGAAATAGTGATGATTAGCGCCACCAGCAGGCCAATTAATGACACAAAGTCGCGCAGATATTTCACCCACCACTTTTCTTCATCCTGTGCGGCGCGCTCCCACACATCGCGCGACTGCGCGCGGATCGCTTCGCGCAGATTGCCCATCCAGTTAATCCCGGAATAGAGCGCAATCAAAAAGCCCACGATACCTACCGTGGTGCGTTGCTGCACGGCGGTATTGATGGAGTTTTTTAGGGTTGCCGCAAGCGTCGGATCGTTAATACTGGTCAGGATCTTGTTAAAAATGTCCTGCAACAGCGTGGGATGCGAGGCGAGAATAAAACCCGCCGCCGCGAATGACACCATTAAAATCGGGATCATTGATAAGAAAGAGAAATAGGTTATTGCTGCGCCAAACTGATTTCCCAGCCTGTCGTTAAAGCGTTCCGTTGCCCGCATCAAGTGGGCAATCATCGGCCGACGCTCCAGTTTCTCGACGGTTTCCGTCACTTTCGCAATCGGCCCATCGCCTTTTTCCTTAGGTTCCTGTTCCTTTTTGTCATCATCCGACCGTGTATCCAGTTGTGGCACCGGTTTAAAATCCAGATCGTTAGTCGGGCGTTTTGGGGTATTTTCCGGTGTTGTCATCTAACACAATTCCTTATGAGTAATAAGCATCATGGGAAAAGTATAGACTCACGTTAATCAACGTAACTTTTCATCACGCCGCCTAACCATTCCATAAACAAATGCACCCGCCGTGAGAGATTGCGCCGATGAGGATAAAGCAACGAGACCGGCATCGGTTCCGGTCGATATTGCGGTAAAACTTCAATCAGGCTGCCGTTTCGCAATGCTTCTTTAATAGCCGCGCGCGGTACCTGAATAATGCCAAGACCGGTCTGCGCCGCCACCTGATATGTCTCGGTACTGTTGACCGTTAGAATGCCGCCGGTTTTTATCCAGTGGGTTTGCTTATCTGACGCGTATTCGAACCCCAGTCCGCGTGTGCCGAAATGCGTTGAATAGTGCACCACGGCATGGGTTGAAAGATCGTCCAGCGATTCAGGAAAACCAAATCGTTCGAGATAATCCGGACTGGCGCAGTTAACGACGGTCAGCTTGCCAAGCGGACGCGCCACCAGACCCGAGTCTTTCAGGTGCCCGATGCGCAGCACGCAGTCGAAGCCCTCGCGTACCACATCCACCAGCCGATCGCTGCTGCTTAGCTCAAGCTCTATCCCCGGATACTGCTGTAAAAACGCCGGCAGCTTTGGCATTACCAGATTTTTGGCGATACCCACCGGCATATCCACCCGCAATCGACCGCTTACGCTTGAGGGATCGTGCTGAAATAAACCGTCAAGTTCTTCGATATTGGCAAGAAGATCGCGACAACGTTCGTAATACACCATGCCGTCCTGGGTAAGCTGAACCCGCCGTGTGGTGCGGTGCAAAAGCCGCGTACCCAGGGCGCTTTCCAGCGCCTGAATTTGACGCGAGACGCTCCCTTTTGGAAGCCCGAGCGTTTGCGCAGCCTGGGAAAAACTCTCCAGATCCGCCACTCGCATGAACAACTGCATTGCATGAATTTTATCCATCGTTTGCGCTTATTGTTGTTAGAAATGAAACAGTGATACGCACTGTGGTGCCTTTATTGATTTCATATCAGCTAATAAGCTTTCTCTCAACCACCGTAATAACGCAGACGAGGTTTTTATGACGCAACGTATCGCAATTGTGACCGGCGGCAGCCGTGGGCTTGGTAAAAACGCAGCGCTAAAGCTGGCAGAAAGAGGAATTGGTATTATTTTGACTTACCGTAGTCAGCGTGAAGACGCCGACGCGGTTGTACGCGAAATTGAGCAAAAAGGCGTAAAAGCAGTAGCATTACCGCTTAACGTCGCCGAAAGCGACACCTTTACGGCCTTTGCCAATGAAGTGCGCCAGCAGTTAAAACATGTCTGGCAAAGAGATGACTTTGATTATTTATTAAACAACGCCGGGATCGGCATCAATGCGCCCTTTACCGATATCAGCGAAGCGCAATTTGATGAGCTTGTGAATATTCATCTCAAAGGGCCGTTTTTCCTCACCCAGCACCTGCTGACGCTGATGAAAGATGGCGGACGTATTCTGAATGTCTCAAGCGGCCTGACGCGTTTTGCGCTGCCTGGCTACTCCGCTTACGCTGCCATGAAAGGCGCAATGGAAGTCCTGACGCGCTATCAGGCAAAAGAGCTGGGCGCGCGCGGGATCACCGCCAATATCATCGCCCCTGGCGCGATTGAAACCGACTTCGGCGGCGGCGCGGTGCGCGATAATGAGGCCCTTAACCGCGCCATCGCCGGGCAAACGGCATTAGGGCGCGTCGGATTGCCGGATGATATCGGCACGGCCATCGCTGCCTTGTTAGACGACAGCCTCGCCTGGATGAATGCCCAACGCATTGAAGTGTCAGGCGGAATGTTTATTTAAACCTTTTCAGCGTCGGGTTAGCGCATTAGCCCGACGCACATTCATGCGCCAGCAAACCAAACAGCCAGTCATCCTGCCAGCGACCCTCGAGAAAATAGTTTTCCCGAAGCGTCCCCTCAATCTTGAAGCCCGCTTTTTCCAGCACCCGCTTTGAAGGTTCATTGCCAACCGTCACCGTGGCGACCAGTTTTCGATAGCCGCAAACCTGAAACGCGTAATCACACAGGGCGTACAACGATTCATAACCCAGCCCCTGCCCATGTACCCGCGTCGCCAGCAAATAACCAACTTCTGCAATGCCTTCGCCGCGATCGATAAAACCGGTTACGCCAAACGGCTCGCCGCTGGTTTTCTCACGCATGACCAGGCAAAGCCAGTGACGACTACCCGGCTCCCATCGCGGCAGCCGGCATTCAAACGCCTCTCGCATGGCGTCGTCACTGTGGGACGATGCCAGGTAACACGCAATGCGCGGATCTTGTTGAAGTGCCACAAAAAAGGGCCAATCGTCAGAATTAATCTGCTGATAAGTGATGCGGGCTGAAGTTACGTAATCTGCGGGTTGCACGCGGGCTCCTCTTGGTTAAAAAATGGATAAAACAGTGGTATGACAAGTGAATAGTCTATCTTTGATAGAACACAGCATACTCACCTGTAAAGCACTACCCATAATCATAATAACGTAGCGTCAAAACCGGCTAAAAAACGGTAAGCGCATTAACGAGTGTAAAGGACAACTATGGCTCGTTCCGCACAGCTCATCGCACGAGAGCAATTTGAAGCAGCACTGCTGGTGATTCGTGAAGCCTCTAAAGAGATCCTGTCGCTACTGGGCGATCCGGTCGCCGAGGCGAAAGATCCGCAGTGGTTTTTACAACAGTTGGAAACCGCCCGGCTCAATATCGGCAGTTGGGGGCTGGTTGCCAAACGTATGCACATCAGCGATGCCGAACTGTCGCAGTTTTCGGTACAGCTTCGTCATCTTCAGCAACTGGTGCCACAGTATGAAGGCGGGGCTGAAGTCAGCTCCACAGCGCTTATCGCGGCGTTGCGCTTTGTCTCGACGCTGGAACTGATTCGTCTGCGGCAGCCTTTGCTGCATTACAGCACTGAACTGGTGCTCACCCAACCGCCGCAACAGCGCGATGCCAACTTACAACTGCGCGGGCTGGAGTTAACGTTAAAAGGGTTAATTCGTGAAGCCTGGCCGGATGAAGTAAAGCTGGTTGACCATCTCAAATTGCTGTTCGGCGCTAATAAAGTACGGCGCTGGCTCAAGTTTGCCAAACCCGGCGATATCCTGAGCGGAATGCAGTTCAGCGAGCTGGCGCAGCTGTTGGTAGATAAAAAAGAGTTCGCCGGGCATTACGCGTCCCTGTTCCCGGAAAGCGGTGCATTGAGCTTCCTGATTGAACCCAGAAAGACGCTGCAAACCTTTCTTGATGATGTGCGGCTTATCCGTAACCACGTGTTGAATCAACAGCCGCTGACAACGGTACAGATGTCATTACTGAAAAACTATTCTGCCGCCATCACCACGCCTGTCCAGCAGCGCTATGTAAAGGGCAAAACCCAGGTGTATCCCGCCGGGCTGAGCGAGTGCGATGACGCACAGCTCAACGCTTTTTTTGCCGAGGCTGAGCAAAAATACCGGAACATGAGTGGAGATATGTTCGAGATCCGCGATGTGATTGATTCGCCTCGCCATAAAGCGCCACGGACCCGGGAAGAGCGCGAAAAACTGGTGGCTGGCACACTGTGGGGCGCGGTGGGCATCGTCTCGATTGCGATTGCCATCGCCGGCCTGCATCTTATTAGTAAAACCAGCAAACCCGCTGTGGCCAGCCCGCCTGCGGCCTATGTCGCGCCGAGCGAGCCTGCTGAAGTACGCGAAAACTCCCCGCGCCAGCAGCTACACCGACTGGGCATTCTGTGGGATGAAAGCCATTTTCGCTCTGCCATTGATCGTAACGATGACCACATCGCGCGTCTGTTTTTACAAGCTGGTATGACGTGGAAAGTGTCCTGGACCGAACAGGCGATGGAGAAGGAACAGCATGATGTACTGGACTTACTGCTGAGTTACCGGCTGCAAATGAATGAACTGAAACCCTGTCGACGCATGATCTCTACAATGAGCCATGCGCTCGCGCAAGGGCAAGCCCTAACCTCAATCCGTAAATCCTATCTCAAGGCATTTTGTATGAGGCCCCCCGTGGTGCAGCGCCAGGAGAGCGATTACACCCAGGCGCTGGCGCGAGCCAGGGCCACCGGGGATAAAAGGGATGAAAAATGGGCCGCTATCCAGAAGTCTATTTATGACGAAATCAATTAACACAGGGCCAAAATATGCCTATCAACCATGGCAGTATTATTGATGTTCCCGGCGTCAAAGTCGGCCATGCGACCGATGCGCTAAAACAAACCGGATGCAGCGTCGTATTATTTGAAAACGGCGCGGTATGCGGGGTGGACGTCCGCGGCGCGGCGCCTGGCACCCGAGAGACGGATTTGCTTAATCCGATGAATATGATTGAGCGAGTCCATGCGGTGGTGCTCAGTGGCGGTAGCGCCTTTGGGCTGGATGCCGCGTCCGGCGTGATGCAATGGCTGGAACAACGTCGAATTGGCTTTGACGTCGGCGTGACGGTTGTACCCATCGTGCCTGCGGCCGTGTTGTTTGATTTAACTTTCGGCGATCCCACTGTGCGCCCGGATGCGCAGATGGGATACCGCGCTGTGAATGCGGCATCCACGCATCCGTTCCCGTCAGGCAATACCGGCGCTGGGGTAGGCGCGACTATCGGCAAAATGGCAGGGCTGAATAAAGCCATGAAAGGCGGTCTTGGGACGGCATCGGTAAACGGGCCAGACGGATTAATCGTGGCGGCAATGGTGGCGGTGAACGCCGTGGGTGAAATCCGCGATCCGCATACCGGGCAGACCATTGCGGGCGCCTGCGATGCGCAGGGCAATCTGCTCGATATACAAACAGAGTTTCTTAACAATCCCGATAGCCACATCAGCGCAGGCACCAATACCACGATTGGCATTATTTGCTGCAACGCCAATTTCACGAAAAGCCAGATGCAAAAAGTGGCGCAGATGGCCCATGACGGCCTGGCGCGCACCATCTACCCGGTTCATACCCAAAGCGATGGCGACACGCTGTTTGCCGCCACCACCGGCGGCGTGAACACCACCGTCAACATCGCTGGAATGCTGGCGGCGGAGGTGATGGCGGCGGCCGTGCTGGATGGCGTTCGCAACGCCCGCAGCGCCCATGGGGTACGCGGTCTGGGGGCTAATTAATGTAGTACGCCACATCCACCGGTTTTATTTCCGTGTTGGTCTGGGTAATCAGCCCTTGCGTCTGGGCTTCATGGTAATACAGCAACTTGCGGTTCGATTCACTGGAAAGAATACTCTCCAGCGCTTCGCTGTCATATTTCGTGCAGTCTTTATAAATAGCCGTGAAAAGATTATTTCCAATAGAAAGTGACTGGCTTAAGGTTTTAATATCATTCGGCTTTAATTCGCCAGAGACATTATGCATCGTCAATGCGGCGGGATGGAGCAGGAAAATGGCATCCGGCATACTGCGACGATTTTGCGACGCGCAGTACATCAACGTAGCGGCAGAGGCAACCTGCGAAAGATTCACGGTTTCCAGGGGCAGGGAAAAATTTTTGACGGCCGAATACGCAGCGTAACCGGCATCCATATCACCGCCAGGGCTATTGATATAGAGACTGACCGCTTTGGCATTGGGGTAATTCATGGTTATACCATCCAGCGCCTTCATTAAATCGGCAACGCTGGTATTCGTCACCGACGCGCTATAAACAATTTTAATTGTGGAAACATCAAGCG
Source organism: Citrobacter freundii (assembly GCF_011077955.1). GTDB lineage: Bacteria > Pseudomonadota > Gammaproteobacteria > Enterobacterales > Enterobacteriaceae > Atlantibacter. The sequence continues at coordinate 233,998 of NZ_JAALBX010000003.1, read as the reverse complement.
GCGTAAGCCGTTGTGCTTTCATTTCAATTAATTGTCCAAAGCTGCTAAAAGAACAAAGACCCAAAAGCATGATTAACGACGAGGTTATTTTTCGCATTGTGGAGGCCTTATAAAGACAGGAAGTCAGAGGTGAGGCCTTAAAAGCGTAGCAGTCTGTGTTTACTTTGCCAAAAAGCGCAAGCGGTGTGAAATATATAATATTTTATAAATGCCTTTCTAATAAAAAGCCCGCCGTATTTCACTTACGGCGGGCTTTATAAACTCGATGGGAGTGCTGAGTGACGCTTACAGATAGATCATCATCCTACTCCTTCCCGTTATTAGGCTTTTTCTCGGCAAGCACTTTCCAGGCAAGGCCAGAAACCAGTGCGATAATAAACGGCGTGACAATATGGGAATTCACGACGTGTCCGGTATTTTTGGTTATCATTTCAGAGAGATAATCACATCCGAGAATGATAATAAAATAAATGCAAGCCATCACCGCCATCACTTTAGGTTGGGCGAACACGTTAATTTTACGGTTTTGTTGACGATTATTTTGATTCATCATGATCACCACGCAGTGAAGGCGTTGTCGAAACGCACGGGTTACTGTATGACTAAAGCTTACGCCAGGCTTTATCAACGAAGTATCAATATTCATCACGAAATCGGTAAAATAACGGTGGTGATAAATTGTTTTTTTTGGCTACGCTTCTTTCAGGTGCCTGAAAATATGACAACGATAACAAATACATCCCGGCATAGATGAAAGGAGCGCGGCGTGTTAAAAAAGTTATTCTACAGGGATAACAATAAGATCCACTGGCTTCATGGTTATGAAGAGAAACCCGAAATCCTGTTCGGCACTGATAATCGCTTTACGATAAAAAATTTTCGCAACGCCGCAATGATTGACAATACGCTCTGTTTTGACTGGCAAGACAAAACTCTTAACCTGGATGATATATCAAGTGTCGATTTAGTTATCTCCTACTGGTCAAGCCGTCATATTGCCCATGTATTTCTCTCATTTGGCTTTGGGAGCGGTGAATATGTCGCTATTTCTATTGAAACCCGTCGTCAGGCGTCTCAGAAATACTCCACATGGAAAGGTTTTTTTAATACCTATGAATTGATTTACGTGGTGGCGGATGAGCGGGACTTAATCGGTATACGCGCGAATGTCCGTAAAGAAGATGTGTATATCTATCGGGTTAATGTCACCAAAGAGGTGTGTAAACAGGTTTTTTTGGATTACGCCCTGCGGATTAACAGCCTGAAAAATAATGATGAGTTTTATCACACGATCAATAACAACTGTACCACCAATATCTTGCGTCACAGCCGTAAGGCGGCACCGGATTTTAAATATAACTGGATGGTGCTGTTTAGCGGCCACGTCGATCAGTATTGCTACGATCTGGGCTTGCTCGACAAATCATTGACCATCGAAGAACTGCGTGCGAACAGCAAAGTCGCTCTGGTTCTGGAATCGCTGACCGAGGATTACTCACAATTAATCCGCCCAGGTCACCCCAAACCATAATCATAAAGGCAGCAAGCATGATGATAAAAATTCCCGCCGCCGGAATGGCGCTTTTACTCCCGATAAGCACGGCGCTGGCGGCGGATATCGGTATCGGCGTTGAAGGCGAAGCGCAGTTTACGCCTTATAAAAGCTATAAAACGGATTACTCCGCCATCCCCTATCTCGGTTATGACAATAAGATTGTCTACCTTGATGGCACTGAAGCGGGCGTCTATTTCGTTAACGATGACAAGAATGAGTTTAAAGCGCGCGTCTGGTATCTGGATGTGGAGTACGACCCCGATAACGCGCGCCAGTGGGCGATGCGTCAACTGGATACCCGTCACAGCACCTTAATGGCCGGGTTAAGTTACCAACGCATCACCGACATCGGCGCTTTTCGCGGGGAAATTTCCGGCGACACCCTTAATACCAGCAATGGCGTGATGGCTACGCTTGCCTGGGCCGGACAAATCGTCGTTAAACCGGTGACTTTTTATCCCCAGGCGGGTGTGGACTGGTATAGCGAAAAGCTGGCGCGCTATTACTACGGCGTCAGCGAGCGGGAATCTATGCGTTCCGGGTTAGACAGCTTTTCGCCTCACAGCGCCGTTGCGCCCTGGCTTGCCGTCGCAGCAGACTGGGAAGTCACGCGCGATGTGCATTTTTATCTGCAACCGCGCATCACCTTCCTGCCATCAACCATACGCCACAGCCCAATGGTGGACGACACGGTCCTCACCGATATTCAGTCCGGCCTGGTGTGGTCGTTCTGATTACGCCTGATCTTGCGTAGTAGAGCGCCACTTCCACGGCATACGCTTATACCAGGGCTGTGGAACCGGGTGGACAACGGCGCGCAGCGCTCTGGCATAATCCATCACAAGGCCTGGCGTCCAGGCCATTGTCAGCGCCCTTTTACGCACCTGCGACGCAATCCATAACTCTGGCATAAACATCACTTTCAGCGTGCTTATCCAGTTGCCGCGCCGGTTGGCTAACACCCCGTCCAGCGCGGCTTCCAGAGAGTACGCCACGCTACTGGAGCAGTTGCGATAGGTCAGGTTATAAATTTCGTCCTTGCGGTAATTCACCCAGAAGCGGTGCAACGCCTCGCCATTAAAGCGGTGGAAGTGGATCTTCATATCGGAATGGCACCAGTTACCGGACTCCGTCGGATAATCGGGCTGGTATTTCCCGGCGATATCATTTTCGTGGGTGGCTTTCAGTAAGCGGAAAAACTCCGACGGCGAGCGGTCAATATCCTCGGCAGGGTAAAGGCTCACGTAGACATGCGGCGAGGCTTCAAGCGCCGCATGGCCAGTTGAGATAACGCCATGGGCGTCTACCGCAGCGATATAGCGGTTGATAACCGGGCGCGGCACCGCTGGCTCATTAGCGGACCCTTCCGGCGTCCAGATATGCACCGTCAACGGTGACGGGAATTCCAGCGGGGCCGCCGGCGTCGGGGTCTGCGCCACGGCGTCCTGTGCCGGGCTGCCTTTTACTTTGGTCGTAAACCCTTTAGCGAATTCACGCGGCACCATTAACTGAAATACCGAGGTGGCATTTTTCAGCTGCCTTGCGCGCATCGCTACGCGCAGCGTATTGATACTGCCCGCCATCATTAATACACCAAGAAAGAACGAGACCGTGGCGCTGGAATGGGTAATCAGAAAACCGGCAAAGGCGATTTGCAGACAGCCCATAATCAACGAGGTGCGCCAACGCGGGAAACGCACGACTAAGGCGGAGGCGATGACAAACAGGCCAACAACAAAGTAGGAGAACCCGAACACCACCGACAGCAGCAAATTACTGTAGCGGGCATCCACCAGCATAATGATGGAAACGAAGAAGAAGACGCCGCCTTTAAAATAGAGCACCGCTTTTTGCGCGCCAATACCGCTTGCCGCCACGCTCAACGTAATCAGGCTTTCCACGAGCAGTACCACGCCAAACGTTTTTAACGGGAAATAGGTTTGCCCGTCAAAACCATCTACGAAAATCAGCACTCCCGCGATGCCCCACAACAAGCCGCTTATCCATAAATATTTGGCCTTATCGCGCACAAACTCTGCACCGAAAAGCAATAATGCGATTTGTAACATAACAACTCTCCGCCTCTGTGCGCTTAACCAAATGTCGTGGTACCGCTAATCCGCCAGTTACCCACAATGACCGGTTGTGACTGGTTATTAATCAGCACGTTGCCGCTATCGGTAATGGTTACCCAGCGGCCATGGTTATCTTTAAACCGAAAAGAAATCGTCGGTAGTTGATGAACATGACCGATATCATTCCACTGCCGCTGGAATTTCTCGCGATCGTCAGGGTGAATGCGCGCGAGCATTTTGTCTTTGTCGGTCAACTCGCCAATAGTGATATCGTCAAGCACATCCAGCGTGTGATCCCAATAAAGCTCGCCGGTCGTAAGGTTTAATTGATAAATTGCATCACGCGCGCTTTGCACGCCGGTGCGGTTATCCAGACGCTGCGCGCCACGGGTTAATACCCGGATAAATACCATCAATAATGCGGTAGCGGTTAAGTAACACTGGGCAATAAGCAGCGGCTCGCCTGTCTTCAATCCTTTGATAAAGAAAGGCCCCATTTTTTGCATTGAAAACCAGATAACAATCGCGCCCAGGGTTAATAGTGCAAAAGAACCGCCGCGATTGCCCCATATTATGGCGAGTGCCACGGTCAGCATAATGGGAATACAGGCCGCCGCGAAACGCAGAATGTCATAACGATGCAAATAAAACGCGTCGGTAATATATTTTACCGAGTCGCTAAATATCCATGCCGTAATCAGGACCAGTAAAACCCACACGAAACACCCGGCAATCATCACGTTGCGATGCATAATTTCGGTGCGCAGATGATTATTCAGGAAGCCCATAATCACGGTGGTAGCAAATAAAATACCGGTGACATCAGCAATTAATCCCGGCCAGAACGTACTGGAAAACGCTTCATTTCTGAAGAACCGCAGACCGGAGGACAATACCAACGCATCCACTACGCTTACCAACACCGTTGCGACAAGCCACATCATAATCTGATGTAAGTCGTCACCCTCACGGGAAAAACGCCGGACTATCCAGGCTATAGCCATCGTTGACGGCATAGATAACACAGCAAACAACAGGTTTAATAAGAAACTTTCCGCAGGGTTAGTACTGAGAAAAAGGTTAACAACCACGAAGCCCAGCAGAAACGCCGGCCACTGCCGCCATGGCGCGCACAGAAACGCGGCGGTCGCGACACCCGCCGGGAACCAGACGATAGAAAAATCAAGGCTCGGATCGTCGAATTGTAAAGAGACCAGACCGGACAGATAATAAATCAGCATCCATATGGCAAAAGAAACGCTTTGATACATAAACGGTGAGAGTTTGCCTTTCATCAGGTCGTCTCGTCGGTTTTCTAAAGTCTGTAGTATCGCCGATTTTTAGCAAACTTTCCTGAAACAAGCGCGGTTAAAGGCGTCAGTTTTACCTTTTTATTTCACAGTACTTAAAAATATATCCTATATATTACCGCTACTTGGATAATGTAGCGCGGTTTCTTTTGCCGTAAAGACAGGCCGTTTCTTTACGGTATTATTAGAAAATAAAAAATATAAAACAGTACAAATTTCGTATAGTTTATTAATGACATACAGCGTGATAAATAAAGACCCGTTCGGTTTTCCTTGATGACGCTATATTTTGCGACACTGACAGAAAACAAGAAATATTTACAATAACGATTACGCTTTATTTGCCGCTTCGTTTACGCCGGATTCGCTCCCCCGATATATAAAATATCACTACTGACAAACGCCTAAAGCGAGGCTAAATCACCAGAAGCAATATATATTCCCCAGACGTTAAGAATAGTCCTGAAACACTACAAAAACCCCTCTTTGCCGGATAAGTCACGTTCTGGCGTCTATCATTATGCAGGCTGGAGATAAAAATCTGGCGCAAAAAATCACTCATTATTTTTATTTAAAAACGATGGGTTGCGGTCTGAGAAAAAAACCGTGAAATCGAAGAGATGATATTAATCCGTGGTTTGTTCTGCAATGTTTGAACCAAACGGAGAGTAAACCGACTGTTATTTTCGACTGGCTACGTGGTGTCGAAAGCGAGCCGGTAGATTTTCGATAACGTGTTTAATCTAAGAGGAATAATCATGGCAACGACTTACGAAGAAAACTATCTGAGCTGGGTAAGAGATGCACATGCGATGGAGAAACAGGCTGAATCCATGCTTGAAAAAATGGCCGGGCGCCTGGAACATTACCCCGATCTGAAGGCCCGTATTGTGCAGCACATTGACGAAACTCGCCAACAGCAAACCCTTATCCAGTCAGTTATCGATCGTCACAATACGTCCAACTCTACATTCAAAGATGTGATGGGCAAAATGGCCGCGACCGGCCAGGCGCTGGGCGGCATGTTCGCCGACGACGAAGTCGTTAAAGGCGCTATCAGCAGCTTTACTTTCGAAAACTTCGAAATTGGCTGCTACACCTCGCTTATCGCAGCCGCAGAACTGGTCGGCGACCATGAAGGCGCGCGTATTTTTGAACAAATCCGTGAACAAGAAATCGCCATGGCCGAATGGGCGCTTAACCACTTACCTGATGTTACCGAGCAGTTCCTGGTCCGTGACGCCGCACCAGGCGTAGAAGCGAAAAAATAATCCCACCAGGTCGCATCCTGCCCGTCCTTGAGACGGGCTTTTCCATGCCTTTAATTTTGTGGAGTGAGCTATGTTCAGACACGTAAAAAAATTGCAGTACACCGTGCGCGTATCCGAGCCAAACCCTGGCCTTGCCAACCTGTTGCTTGAACAATTCGGCGGCCCGCAAGGGGAACTGGCGGCAGCATGCCGTTACTTTACCCAAGGGCTTGGCGATGACGATCCGGGCCGTAAAGATATGCTGATGGATATCGCCACTGAAGAGCTGAGCCACCTCGAAATCATTGGCTCGCTGGTAGGGATGCTGAATAAAGGCGCTAAAGGCGATCTGGCGGAAGGCACAGAGAAAGAGGGCGACCTCTATCGCACCATCACGGGTAACGGCAACGACAGCCATCTGACCTCATTACTGTATGGCGGTGGCCCGGCGCTGGTGAACTCCGCGGGGGTACCGTGGACGGCGGCCTATATTGATACCATCGGTGAAGTGACCGCCGATTTACGCTCAAACATTGCGGCCGAAGCCCGTGCCAAAATTATCTATGAGCGTCTTATCAATATGACGGACGATGTGGGCGTGAAAGACGCGTTGGGTTTCTTGATGACCCGCGAAGTGGCTCACCAAATCTCGTTTGAGAAAGCGCTGTATTCGATTCGCAATAACTTCCCGGCCGGGAAATTACCGCCGATCGAACAGTATTCCAACGTCTACTTTAATATGTCCGAAGGCGGCGACGTTCGCGGTAGCTGGAACTCGGATGAGAACTTTACCTATGTAGCCGATCCGCAGCCTGCGGTGGATGGCGGCGACGGTATGGCGAGCGTACAGTTGCCTCCTTCGCAGCAAGCGAATCTTGACAGCATGATAGCGCGCACCGCGTCTGACCCATCGGTTAACCCGGTAACCGGCACCGATATCGGTTCGGTTCCGCCTATCGAGAATGAAACGGTATCTGGCAAAGCGCCAGCCAAGAAAACGAAGTAATTCTGCGATATGTGACGGCTTGCGGGCCGTCACCCCTTCCCCTTCTGCCACCCGGTAGAGTGTAAGATTTCAGCGAAAGATCAAATAAACCATTCATTCAGTGTGCCTATAATAGCGAGCCAATTTTGCTATCGCCCGTGTAACGGGGAAGGAAAAGTATGTCTCTTATCACTGAACTACCCGCCATTTTTGATCAATTTTCCCAGGCACGTCAGAAAGGTTTCCTCACCGTCATGGATCTTAAAGAGCAAGGCGTTCCGCTGGTCGGCACTTATTGCACTTTTATGCCTCAGGAGATCCCTATGGCCGCCGGCGCGGTGGTGGTCTCGTTGTGTTCCACCTCCGATGAAACCATTGAAGAAGCTGAAAAAGACCTGCCACGCAATCTCTGCCCGCTGATTAAAAGCAGCTATGGTTTCGGTAAAACCGATAAATGCCCCTATTTCTATTTCTCTGATCTGGTGGTGGGCGAAACCACCTGTGACGGCAAGAAAAAAATGTACGAATACATGGCCGATTTTAAACCCGTCCATGTGATGCAACTCCCTAACAGCACCGCAGATGCGGCATCCCGCGCGCTGTGGAAAGCGGAAATTCACCGCCTGAAAGAAGCCGTTGAGCAGCGCTTTGGCACGACCATCACCGAAGAGACGCTGCGCGATGCCATCGCCTTAAAAAACCAGGAGCGCCGCGCAACCGCGAACTTTTACCGCGTCGGCCAACTTAATCCGCCTGCGTTAAGCGGGATGGATATCCTTAAAGTGGTGTACGGCGCAACCTTCCGCTTTGATAAAAAGGCGCTGATTGACGAGCTGAACGGTATGGCTGAGCGCGTACGCCAGGAGTGGCAGGACGGCAAACGCCTGGAAGCCCGCCCGCGCATCCTCATTACCGGCTGCCCCATCGGCGGCGCGGCGGAAAAAGTGGTTCGCGCGATTGAAGAAAACGGCGGCTGGGTCGTGGGCTTTGAAAACTGCACGGGCGCGAAAGCCACGGAACGTTGCGTGGAAGAAACCGGCGATGTGTACGACGCGCTCACCGATAAATACCTCGCGATTGGCTGTTCCTGCATTTCGCCTAATGACCAGCGTCTGAAACTGCTCAGCGAGATGGTGGAAGAGTACCAGGCCGACGGCGTCGTGGATGTGATTTTACAGGCATGTCATACCTACGCGGTGGAATCACTGGCCATCAAACGCCACGTGCGTGAGAACCACAACATTCCCTATATCGCGATTGAAACCGACTATTCCACCTCGGATATTGGGCAACTCAGCACCCGTGTGGCGGCGTTTATCGAAATGCTTTAAGGAGTGGTTGTGGCTGTAACAGTAGGGATTGACTCCGGTTCGACCACCACCAAAGGCGTGCTTTTGCAGGACGGCGTGATTACGCGCCGTTTCCTGTGCCCGACGCCCTTTCGCCCGGAAACCGCGATTATCGACGCCTGGGAACAACTCAGCGCCGGGCTTGATGAGCGCCCCTTTCTGACGCTCACAGGTTATGGACGGCAACTGGTAGATTTTGCGGATAAACAGGTCACGGAGATTTCCTGCCACGGCCTGGGCGCGCGTTTACTGGCGCCGGATACCCGCACCGTTATCGATATCGGCGGGCAGGACAGTAAAGTCATTCAACTGGATGAACAGGGCAACCTGACCGATTTCCTGATGAATGACAAATGCGCGGCGGGCACCGGGCGCTTTCTGGAAGTGATTTCCCGCACGCTCGGCGCAAGCGTCGAGCAACTCGACGCGATTACCCACGGCGTGCAACCCCACGCCATCACCAGCATGTGTACGGTATTTGCGGAATCAGAAGTCATCAGCCTGCGTTCGGCGGGTGTCGCGCCGGAAGCCATTCTGGCCGGGATCGTCAATGCCATGGCACGCCGTAGCGCCAATTTTATTGGCAGATTGTCGGCGCAAGGCCCGGTGCTGTTTACCGGCGGCGTTAGCCACTGCGCGGTGTTTGTCGAAAAGCTCGCAGAACACGTGGGGATGGCGGTACACACTCATCCGGATGCGCAATACGCTGGCGCCGTCGGCGCGGCGCTTATCGGTCAGCGTTCGGGGAAAACCCGATGACGGAATATCTTTTTTTGTTTCACAGTACGCTCGGCGTGGTAAAAACCCGCCGGGCGCTTCAGGCGGCGGGTATGGATTTCCGCGTCACGGATATACCACGCCAGTTGCGCGGCGGCTGCGGGTTGTGCATCTGGATAACGTGCCCGGAACAGGGTTATCAAGCGTGGGTGATGCCCGGCCTGACGGAATCGGTGTATCGGGTTGTAGGGGAAGAGTGGGTATGTATCGAAACGTTCAATTAACTCAGCAGTGAACGTTTATGTCTTCATCGCTTACGGTAAGCAAAGGGTGCCAACGTATTTCAAGTCGGGCGAGGCCGTCTTATAAAAAAATACCCACCGCGAAGGTGGGTAAGAATGTATACGAGATAGTGTGCGCTTAACGCATCGTCACAAACTCTTCGGCGGCGGTCGGGTGGATTGCCACGGTGTTATCAAAGTCTTTTTTGGTGGCGCCCATTTTCAGCGCAACCGCGAAACCTTGCAGGATCTCATCCATTCCAAACCCAATCCCGTGAATGCCGACGATTTTCTCGTCGGGGCCAACGCACACTAATTTCATGCGGCATGGCTGACGGTGAGACGTTACGGCGGTATACATCGCGGTGAACGACGATTTATAAACTTTCACCTGATCGTCGCCGTACTGCTCGCGCGCCTGCGGTTCTGTCAGGCCAACGGTGCCAATCGGCGGATGGCTGAAGACCACGGTCGGGATGTTGGTATAATCCAGGTGCTCGTCCGGCTTGTTGTTAAACAGGCGCTCAGACAGGCGGCGCCCCGCAGCCACTGCGACTGGCGTCAGTTCAACCGCACCGGTGTTATCGCCCACGGCATAAATCCCTTCCACGTTCGTGTTCTGGAATTTATCGACGACGATATAGCCTTTTTCATTGGTTTTCACACCCGTAGCCGCCAGGTTGAAATTGTCGTTAGCCGGTTCGCGACCAATTGCCCAAATCAGGCAGTCGACGTTTTCGCTACGACCATCTTCCAGTTGCAGCGTCAGGCTGCCATCGGCATTTTTCACCACGGCTTTCGGGATGGCCTGGGTGTGCAGCGTTGGGCCTTCGGCATTGATCACTTCCACCAGCGTTTCCACGATCATCGGATCGAAGCTACGCAGCGGCGCGTGTTTACGCACAAACAAATGCGTATCCGCGCCCAGCGCATTAATCACGCCCGCAATCTCAACCGCGATATAGCCTGCGCCAACCACTGCAACGCGTTTCGGCATCTCATCCAGTTCAAAGAAGCCATCGGAATCAATACCGTACTCCGCACCCGGAATCGACGGGATAGACGGACGACCGCCGGTGGCGATCAGAATATGGTCGGCAGTGATGGTTTCACCATTCACTTCCACGGTATGGGCATCGACAAAACGCGCAAAGCCGCGGATCACATCGACGATATTTTTCTTCAGCACCGTCTCGTAAGAGGTATGAATGCGGTCGATATACGCGGTACGACTGGCGACCAGTTTCTTCCAGTCGAAATGATTGACCGTGGTATCGAAACCGTAATCCGGGCCATACAGATGAATAGCTTCAGCGATTTGCGCGGCGTGCCACATCACTTTTTTCGGTACACAACCGACGTTCACGCAGGTGCCGCCGAGCTCTTTCGCTTCAATCAGCGCACATTTTTTGCCGTACATGGCGGCCCGGTTAATCGAGGCGATACCGCCGCTGCCGCCGCCAATAGCGAGATAGTCATAATGTCTGGTCATGAGTCTTATCCTTAATGTCTGATTGCCGCGATTGTATACCTGAAATCAATCGGTTCCATCAATGGCTGCGATTATTCCGGCACGATCCAGCTAACGGTAGCGTGCCCGGTTCCCGTAGGCACCAGTTTCTTATGCAACCACGGAAGAACCGTATTCATCTGCTGTTCCAGCTTCCACGGCGGGTTAATCACAATCATGCCCGACGCGGTCATGCCGCGACGATCGCTGTCCGGCAGAACGGCCAGTTCGATTTGCATAATGCGGCGGATGCCCGTTTCCTGAAGCGCATGCACCATGCGTTTAATCTGCTGGCGCAACACCACCGGATACCACAGCGCAAACACGCCGGTGGCAAAACGGCTGTAACCTTCTTTAATACCGGTGACGACCGCCTGGTAATCGGTTTTCATTTCATAAGGCGGGTCGATAAGAATGAAACCACGGCGGGACAACGGCGGCAGTTTCGCTTTCAGTTGCTGATAGCCATCGGAGCGGCTGACGGTCGCCCGATCGTCTTTCTGAAATTCAGAGCGCAACAGCGGGAAGTCGCTCGGATGCAATTCAGTGAGTTGCAACGAGTCCTGCGGGCGCAGCAACTGGCGCGCAATCAGCGGTGAACCTGGGTAAAAGCGAAGCTGCCCACCGCGGTTAAAATGCTCTACCGCGCTGATGTAAGGCCGCAATTCCTCGGGCAAGTCTTCCTGCTGCCAGATACGCGCGATACCGTCGAGATATTCACCGGTACGCTCTGCGTGCTCGCCACTTAACTGATAGCGCCCGGCCCCCGCATGGGTATCAAGATAAAGAAACGGTTTCTCTTTTTCTTTAAGGGATTCAATGATAAGGCTTTGTACTGTGTGCTTCAGAACGTCGGCGTGGTTACCGGCATGGAAGCTGTGGCGATAGCTGAGCATGAAAAGTGTTTCCAGATGGGGTCTTAAGTGTATGGGCACAGTATACCGGAAAGTTAACCCGACCGGGGATTGCCGACGGCGACCATTGAAATCCACTACACTAAACCCCATGCTACAACACAATGAACAAAGCGCCGCTCGATGCGCTTCACTTACCTTTTTTACAGGAACGCGCTTATGACCAATCCTTTACTCGTCCCTTTCGAGTTGCCGCCCTTCTCCGCCATTAAACCTGAACATGTGGTTCCCGCTGTAACGCAAGCGCTGGATGACTGCCGTCAGCGTGTTGAAGAGGTCGTGGCAAACGGCGCGCCGTACCGTTGGGAGACGCTGTGCCAGCCGCTGGCGGAAGTGGACGATCGTCTGGGGCGTATTTTCTCGCCGGTAAGCCACCTTAATTCGGTGCAGAACAGCCCGGAACTGCGCGAAGCCTACGAACAAACGCTGCCCTTGCTGTCGGAATACAGCACCTGGGTGGGCCAACATGAAGGGCTGTATAACGCCTACCGCGATCTGCATGACGGCGAGCACTACGCCGCCCTTGATACCGCACAGAAAAAATCCGTTGATAACGCTCTGCGCGATTTTGAGCTTTCCGGCATCGGTCTGCCGAAAGACAAACAGCAGCGTTACGGCGAAATCGCCGCGCGGTTGTCTGAACTGGGTTCTACCTACAGCAACAACGTGCTCGACGCCACCATGGGCTGGAGCAAACTGGTCACTGACGAATCCGAACTTTCCGGCATGCCGGAAAGCGCGCTGGCCGCCGCAAAAGCGCAGGCAGAAGCGAAAGGGCAACAGGGTTATCTGCTGACGCTTGATATCCCAAGCTATCTGCCGGTTATGACCTACTGCGACAATCAGGCGCTGCGCGAAGAGATGTACCGCGCCTACAGCACCCGCGCCTCCGATCAGGGGCCAAACGCTGGCAAATGGGATAACAGTCCGATAATGGAAGAGATCCTGGCGCTGCGTCATGAACTGGCGGAACTGCTGGGTTTTGAAAACTACGCCCATAAATCCCTTGCCACTAAAATGGCGGAAAACCCGCAGCAGGTGCTGGATTTCTTAACCGATCTGGCGAAACGCGCCCGTCCGCAGGGTGAAAAAGAGCTGGCGCAATTGCGTGCGTTTGCCAAAGCCGAGTGCGGTGTGGACGATTTGCAACCCTGGGATATCGCCTTCTACAGCGAAAAACAGAAGCAGCATCTTTACAGCATCAGTGACGAACAGCTGCGTCCTTACTTCCCGGAAAACAAAGCGGTTAACGGCCTGTTTGAAGTGGTGAAACGCATTTACGGCATCACCGCCAAAGAACGCAAAGATGTCGACGTCTGGCATCCTGACGTGCGCTTCTTCGAACTGTATGACGACAGCGGCGAGCTGCGCGGCAGTTTCTATCTGGATTTGTACGCGCGTGAAAACAAACGCGGCGGCGCGTGGATGGACGACTGTGTCGGTCAGATGCGCAAAGCGGACGGCTCGCTGCAAAAACCGGTGGCCTACCTGACCTGTAACTTCAACCGTCCGTTGAACGGCAAACCTGCGCTGTTCACTCACGATGAAGTGATAACCCTGTTCCATGAGTTCGGCCACGGTCTGCACCATATGCTGACGCGCATCGAAACCCCAGGGGTAGCAGGCATCAGCGGCGTACCATGGGATGCGGTCGAGTTGCCGAGCCAGTTTATGGAAAACTGGTGCTGGGAGCCGGACGCCCTTGCGTTTATCTCCGGTCACTTTGAAACCGGCGAACCGTTGCCGAAAGAACTGCTGGATAAAATGCTGGCGGCGAAAAACTACCAGGCGGCAATGTTTATCCTGCGCCAACTGGAGTTCGGCCTGTTCGATTTCCGTTTGCATGCGGAGTTTAGCCCTGAACAGGGCGCGAAAATTCTCGAAACGCTGGCGGAAATCAAAAGCCAGGTGGCGCTTATCCCTGGCCCTTCATGGGGTCGTTTCCCGCATGCCTTTAGCCACATCTTTGCGGGCGGCTACGCGGCGGGTTACTACAGCTATCTGTGGGCCGATGTGCTGGCGGCGGATGCCTATTCCCGCTTCGAAGAAGAAGGCATTTTCAACCGTCAAACCGGCCAGGCGTTCCTTGATAACATCCTTACCCGTGGCGGTTCCGAAGAACCGATGGAGCTGTTCAAGCGCTTCCGTGGTCGCGAACCGCAACTGGATGCGATGCTGGAACACTACGGCATCAAGGGCTAATCCCACTCGTGAACATCTGTTTAATTGATGAAACAGGCGCCGGAGACGGCGCCTTATCACTTCTGGCGCAGCGCTGGGAGCTGAAGCACGATGCGGATAACCCGATGGCGCTGGTGCTGACGGCAGACCATCTGGAGTTGCGCAAGCGCGATGAACCGAAGCTCGGCGGGATTTTTGTCGATTTTGTTTCCGGGGCGATGGCTCATCGTCGTAAGTTCGGCGGCGGACGTGGTGAAGCGGTCGCTAAAGCCGTGGGCATAAAAGGCGATTATTTACCGGATGTGGTGGATGCCACGGCAGGGCTTGGGCGCGATGCGTTCGTGCTGGCGGCGGTGGGCTGTCAGGTGCGGATGCTGGAGCGTAACCCGGTGGTGGCCGCCCTGTTGGATGACGGCCTGGCGCGCGGTTATCAGGACCCGGAAATCGGCCCCTGGCTGCGTGAACGGCTGCATCTTATCCACGCCTCCAGCCTGACGGCGCTTGAGAATATTACGCCGCGCCCGCAGGTGGTCTATCTGGATCCGATGTTTCCCCACAAGCAAAAAAGCGCGCTGGTGAAAAAAGAGATGCGAGTGTTTCAGTCGCTGGTAGGGCCGGATATCGATGCGGACGGTTTGCTGGAGCCTGCCCGACGCCTGGCGACAAAGCGCATTGTGGTAAAACGCCCTGACTATGCTCCGCCCCTTGCGGGCGTTGCCACCCAGTCGGCGGTGACGACGAAAAGCCATCGGTTCGATATCTACCCACCGTTGGCAAGCGTTTCCTGAGGACATCACCGGATTAGGCTTACTAAGGCAGGCCCAATCCGGTTTTCAGCACAAATTACTGCGGCATCGCCTCGCGTGGAATGATCGCGCCGCGATACTGAATAACGGTACTGGCGGTAAGGTGACCGCGTTTCGCTGCCGCTTCGGCATCGCCGCCGGTCAGGCGTACCGCCAGATAACCGGCGCTAAACGAATCGCCCGCAGCGGTAGTATCAATCACGTTCTCTTTCGGCAATTTCACCGCAGGCACATCAAGCAGCGGTTCGCCGGCAATCGCCACCAGGCAAGAATCCGCCCCGCGCTTAATCACCACTTCACTTACGCCTGCCGCCTGGGTGCGTGCAATCACGTCCTCAACCGGCTTCTCGCCCCACAGCGCATCTTCATCATCCAGCGTCAGGAAGGCGATGTCGGTGCAGGTTAGCATCTGCTGATAAACCTGCTGCGTGACTTCTTTGCTCGCCCACAAACGCGGACGGTAGTTGTTGTCGAAAATCACTTTTCCGCCATTGGCGCGGCATGCACGCAGCAACGTCAGTAATTTCTCACGGCTTTCGGGGCTGAGGATCGCAAGGCTAATACCGCTTAAATAGAGATAATCGAATGTCGCCAGCTCCGCGCAGATTGTCGGCGCCTGTTCGCTTTCCAGCCAGAAACGCGCGGCGGCTTCATTGCGCCAGTAGTAAAAGGTGCGCTCGCCGGTGTCGTCGGTTTCGATGTAATACAGGCCCGGCAGACGGTTTTCCATACGCTGGATAAGCGACGTTTGTACCTGCTCTGCCTGCCAGGCATCCAGCATTTGCTGGCTGAAGTTATCCTGGCCGAGCGCGGTGACGTAGTGCACGCCTAATTGCTGCGCATCAACCTGACGGGCGATGTAAACGGAAGTATTCAGCGTATCGCCGCCAAATCCGCGGTTTACTTCCGCGCCTTTCTGCGACAGTTC
This sequence comes from Citrobacter freundii, assembly GCF_011077955.1. Lineage (GTDB taxonomy): Bacteria > Pseudomonadota > Gammaproteobacteria > Enterobacterales > Enterobacteriaceae > Atlantibacter. The sequence goes on along the minus strand of NZ_JAALBX010000003.1, from coordinate 218,137 downwards.
AATCATGCATTCGCCAATGACGGCAATCTTTTTCAACGACATAGTGGCCAACCCGATTCTCAAAATTATGCGTTAGTGTGTTACGCGAACGAAAAGTCGTCAATTATTTTAAAACATTGTTCCGATAATTTTATTGAGCCAGATAGTGATCCTGAAACTAAAACCATAAAAAACTGCCAGAAATGGTTATCCCCCTGACATAAAGTTCTTAAGCCCTGAGCCGATAATCCCATAGTCCAGGTATGTCACCCCTTTAACAGGACGATGACGATGAAGTTAGAGCAGGTCACTCACCGGCCGACAATGCCCGCCGCGAGTATCGAAAATTTGGAAGAGCATCGATATTGGTTGCAGTGTGAGCGCGCTTATACTTATCAACCAATCTATAAAACCGACGGGAAGCTGCTGGCGGTGGAGCTGTTGACGGTGGTCACGCATCCCGCTAACCCCCAACGACGCATCGCGCCAGACCGCTACTTTGCCGCCATTCCGGTGCGCCTGCGCCTGAGTGTCATAGAAGAACAGTTGCTGATGCTCAAGGAACGTGAAGGCTTCTTCTTGCGTCACGATGTGCTGGCATCGGTGAATGTCGATGGCCCCACGCTTATCGTCATGCGTGAGCGTGAAGACATTCGCGAATTGGTCAACACCCTGCCCTGGGTGCGCTTTGAGCTGGTGGAACATATCCGCTTACCGGAAGACTCCGATCTTGCCGGCATGAGCGAATTTGGCCCATTGTGGCTGGATGATTTCGGCACCGGTATGGCAAATTTCTCCGCGTTAAGCGAAGTGCGTTACGACTACATTAAAGTGGCGCGCGAATTGTTTATCATGCTGCGTACCACGCCAGAAGGCCGCAATCTGTTTACTCAGTTGCTGCAACTGATGAACCGCTATTGCAACGGCGTGATCGTCGAAGGCGTCGAAACCCTCGAAGAGTGGCAGGATGTACAGCTTTCTCCCGCGCTGGCGGCGCAAGGCTATTACTTGTCACGCCCGGTCTGTTTCAGCACGCTTGATGAGGTAGAAATGCTGTTGAGCTAATGCCCTTTCTCTGTGCTCGTCTATCTTTATTAAAAAGATAACAGACAGAGGTGGGCATGACGCGAACCGGAAAGACGATAAGCTGGATAGCAGGGACTTTTTTATTGCTGGTAGTAGTGATTGTTATTGTTATCGCTACTTTTGACTGGAATCGGCTCAAGCCAACCATCAACCAAAAAGTGTCTACCGAACTCAATCGCCCGTTTGCTATTCGCGGTGATTTAAGCGTGGCCTGGGCCCGCAATCGCGACGAGCCTGGCTTGCGAGGCTTAGTGCCGTGGCCACATGTTTACGCCAACGATATTATTCTTGGCAACCCTCCGGATATCCCCGCTGTTACCATGGTGCACTTGCCGCGCGCCGAAGCGACGCTGGCGCCGCTGGCTCTGTTTACGAAAACCGTTTATCTGCCGTGGATCAAACTGGTTAAACCGGACGTCAGGCTCATCCGCATCAATGAGAAGACCAATAACTGGACCTTCGATATGGCCAAAAGCGATAGCGAAGAGCAACCTGCGCAGCCCTCAAGCTGGTCATTCCGCCTTGATAATATTCTGTTTGATGAAGGGCGCATCGCCATTGATGACAGCCTTTCTCACGCCGATGTGGAGATTCTGGTCGACCCGCTCGGCAAACCGCTGCCGTACAGCGAAGTCAGCGGGCAGAAAGCGAAAGACGACGATAAAAAACCAGGCGATTACGTCTTCGGTTTAAAAATGAAGGGCCGGTATAACGAACAGAATGTGCAGGGTAGCGGCAAAATCGGCGGGATGCTGGCGCTACGTAGCGAAGGGACGCCGTTCCCGGTACAGGCGGATGTACGTTCAGGCAATACCCGGGTGGCGTTTCAGGGTACGGTGAACGATCCGATGAAGATGGGGGGCGTCGATCTTCAATTGAAATTCAGCGGCGACTCTTTAGGCGAACTGTATGAACTCACCGGCGTGCTGCTGCCTGATACCCCGCCATTTGAAACCGACGGCCGCCTGGTGGCAAAACTGGATGCCGATAAAGGCTCGGTTTACGACTATCGCGATTTTCGCGGACGTATCGGCGATAGCGATATTCACGGCTCGCTAACTTACAGCCAGCGCAAACCGCGCCCGAAACTCGAAGGCGATCTGGAATCCCGTCAGCTGCGGCTTGCCGACCTCGGCCCGCTTGTCGGCGTGGATACCGGCAAAGGCGCCGAGAAAAGCCGCGAGTCCGAGCAGAAAAAAGGGGAAAAATCCCCGCAACCTGCCGGGAAAGTCCTGCCGTACGATAAATTCGAAACCGAAAAGTGGGATACGATGGACGCCGATGTGCGTTTCAAAGGACGCCGCATCGAGCACAGTTCTACGCTACCGCTTAGCGATCTTTCCACCCATATCCTGTTAAATAACGGCGACTTACGCCTGAAGCCGCTCAAGTTTGGGATGGCTGGCGGGACTATCGCCTCTAATATCCATCTCGACGGCAAGAAAAAACCGATGCAGGGTGATGCGGATATTCAGGCGCGCCGCCTGAAGCTCAAGCAGCTTATGCCTGACGTAGAGTTGATGCAAAAAACCCTCGGTGAGCTAAATGGCGACGCAGAACTGCGCGGTACAGGTAACTCCATCGCCGCATTGCTCGGCAGCAGTGACGGCAATATCAAACTGTTAATGAATGATGGGCTGATAAGCCGCAATCTGATGGAGATCCTGGGGCTGAACGTGGGGAATTTCCTGGTGGGGCAAATCTTTGGCGATGACGAAGTCCGGGTAAACTGCGCTGCCGCTAATCTGGATATCCGCCGTGGCGTGGCGCATCCGCAAATCTTCGCGTTTGATACCGAAAATGCGGTGGTGAACGTGACCGGCACCGCCAGTTTCGCCTCAGAGCAACTTGATCTGACCATCAATCCGGAAAGTAAAGGCATCCGTATCGTCACGCTGCGCTCGCCGCTGTACGTGCGCGGTACCTTTAAAAATCCGGATTACGGCGTGAAGCCGGGTCCGTTGATTGCCCGTGGCGCGGTCGCCGCCGCGCTGGCGACGCTGGTGACGCCTGCCGCTGCGCTGCTGGCGTTAATTTCGCCTTCAGAAGGCGAAGCGAATCAGTGCCAGGTGATTTTGTCGAAGATGAAGAAATAAGATAAGGCCCGGCGTGTTAACGCGCCGGGCCTTTTAATGATTACTGCGCGGCGGGTGCGCCTGCTTCAGCTTCAGGAGAAGGCTCCTCTATAGCAGGTTCCTGCCCCATAATCTCATTCCATGTCGCTTCCAGACTCTTCATGTCAAATTCCGGCTCGCCTTTCGGCTGCAACAGAATCAGGGCCATCTTGTGCGATAACTGCTGGCGCAGATCCTGATTCAACTGCTCTACCGTTAAATCGCTCAGGAAGCCCTGACGCAGTTTCTGGTATTGCTCAGGGGCGATATCCACCACCTGATTTTGCAGGGTGCGCAGACGCTGGTTAATCAAAATATCCGTGTCGGTGCGGGCATACGTGGCGAAAAGTTTTTGCAGTTCGCCCTGCTTCTGGGCAATCAGCGCATCGAACTCTTCCTTCGACAACCCGTCACTGCGCACATTCGCCAGCTCTTTAGCGACCAGATTCAGGTTGCTGTTGAGCTTCTCGCCGGGGGATTCAATATTGATCGCGCACTGCGCACGCTGGAACAGCACCCGGCAGTCAAAGCCGAGATTAAGATCTTTGACATTACTGCGGGTCAGATACTGCTGCACATGCCAGAACAGCGCCTCGCGCGCCAAATCTGCACGCCAGTAGCGCAATAGGGCACTGGATTCACGAATCGGCTGCCAGGGGGCATCCCAGGTTATGCCCAGACGCGCCTGACGCACCGCAGTGGTCATTATGCTGACCGGCTCATGACGCAGCGGTGCAAGTGTGGGTACCGGCGCTGGCGTTTCGCGCTTGCCCTTAATACCGCCAAAACTTTTACTGATCTGTTCCGCCACCGCACGGCTATCGATATTGCCGACCACGATAAGGGTCATGGCGTCCGGGGTATACCACTTCTGATAAAACGCTTTCAGGTGCTCCGCGTCCACCGGCTGCTTTGGCGGCTCGGAAGGATCGTGTCCCAGTAGGGTGGAGCCTTTAAGGCGGTAACGCCAGCCACCCTCTTTGGTATCAGCAGGTGCCGTCAGCACCATATCCTGGGCTTGCAGGGCGTTGGTCACCGTTTGTGGTGTGATAGTCAAATTGCCCACCGCATCGGCAAGCCAGGTCAACGACTCTTTGAGTAAATCATTTCGGCTGTTCGGCAGGCTGAGACTGTATTGCGTAAAATCGTAAGAAACGATGGCGGGTGGCATCGGGCGTTTGGGATCAACGCTTTGTTGCCACATAGAACGCGCCTGAACTGGCTGTAAACTGCCGCTTTGCGTAAGCGCGACCCGGGGCAAAAAATGGCTATAACCGGTTTGTTGGGTAGTCTCGGTCAGAGAACCGGTATTGATTAATAAACGGATTTCGATGCGGTCGCTGGGACGCTGCGGAGTGGAAAGCACTTGCCACTGGAAACCGTTAGAGAGTGTGCCCTGTTGCCATGCCGGGTCCGGCTGGAGCGCTTCTGCCTGCACGTTACCGGCGATAGCCAACAAGAGACCGCCGGTGAAAATTCGAGTAAATGTGCCCTGCATATGAACCCCTGATCAACATTCCTGGTTAAAAACAAGAAAAGGCGGCTCGTCCTTTTTTACATGAGCCACCTAAGGTAACGTTTTGTTAAAGCGTTTGACCGCGCAAACGCAAAAACGTCACGCTAAAGAATAAAATTTAGGGTCAATTATGCGCAGGAGCCCGCGGCGAGGGCAAGCCGCCGCGGGCAAATGAGTGATATCAAGAGGATAATTGTTGTTTCGTTTCGTTGCTGTGCTTGTTATTCAGCGTATCCGTGAGCTTTTTCTGGTCCAGTTCTTTGACCCATTTCGCAACGACAACGGTCGCTACGCCGTTACCCACCAGGTTGGTTAATGCACGCGCTTCAGACATAAAACGATCGATGCCGAGTATCAGCGCAAGCCCTGCCACCGGCAGATGGCCTACGGCGGAAATGGTCGCCGCCAGGACGATAAATCCGCTGCCTGTCACCCCTGCGGCCCCTTTCGAGGAGAGCAGCAGCACCACCAGCAAAGTAATTTGATGGAAAATATCCATATGGCTGTTGGTCGCCTGCGCGATGAACACCGCCGCCATGGTGAGATAAATCGAAGTGCCGTCCAGGTTAAAGGAGTAACCCGTCGGGATAACCAATCCCACCACCGATTTGCGGCAACCGAGTTTCTCCATCTTATCAAGCATACGCGGCAGCGCCGATTCCGAAGAGGACGTACCCAGGACAATCAACAACTCTTCGCGAATATAGCGAATGAATTTAAAGATGCTAAACCCAGTGGCGCGGGCGATAGAGCCAAGCACCACCACCACAAAGAGAATACAGGTGACATAGAAGCAGATGATCAACTGACCAAGCTGCACCAGCGTACCGACGCCATATTTCCCGATGGTGAACGCCATCGCACCAAATGCGCCGATGGGCGCCAGGCGCATAATCATATTGATGATGCCGAAGATGACCTGCGAGAAACTCTCAATGACGTTAAAAATCAGTTGGCCTTTATTACCCAGACGATGCAGCGCAAAACCAAACATCACCGCAAACAGCAGCACCTGAAGGATGTTGCCGCTGGCGAACGCGCCAATCACGCTGTTTGGGATAACATCCATTAAGAACGCCACAATACCCTGTTGTTGCGCCTGCTCGGCGTAAACGGCCACGGCCTTGGCATCCAGCGTCGCCGGGTCAACGTTCATTCCCGCGCCAGGCTGTACCACATTGACGATCACCAGGCCGATAATCAGCGCCAGCGTAGAAACGACTTCAAAGTAAAGCAGTGCGACAGCGCCAGTGCGCCCTACCGCTTTCATACTTTCCATACCCGCGATACCGGTCACTACCGTACAGAAGATAACCGGGGCGATAACCATTTTGATGAGTTTAACGAACGCATCGCCCAGCGGCTTCATCTGCGCGCCGAGTTCAGGATAGTAATGGCCGAGTAAAATACCGATCGCGATGGCAGCCAATACCTGAAAGTAAAGACTTTTGAATAATGAGATTTTCATAGGGTGTCCTTGCGAGGAAATGTCCACATGATGCGTGAGGTCTTTATGCAACCCGTGGCGCTAAAAATACCACTCGCTACCCAGTGCAGATATAAGAATGCGGCATAATTGAAACTGAAATGTTAAAAAACATGAGCTGGCTCGCACCAGCGCATGTCAATTTGCAACGTTAAGGCGTTAGGCTTTCGGTTCGGATAACCACGTTGTTTCAAACTCAGGCGGAGTGACGGCTTTACCAAAAAGATAACCCTGAGCGACGATCACGCCCGCATCTTTAAGCCACTGGCGCTGGGCATCGTTCTCCACCCCTTCTGCAATCACATCCAGTTCCATGCTTTTCGCCATCGCGATAATGGCGGAAACCATACTGTGATCCTCCGGGATGCCTTCGACGAAGTTCTTATCGATTTTCAGCACATCCACCGGCACTGACTTCATATGATGCAGATGGCGTAAGCTTGCGTATCCCATACCGAAATCATCCAGCGCAATCCGCACGCCGGCCTGACGTAAAGGCCGCAAAATATTAACCGCCGCGTCCGGGTTGTCGATACGACGGCTTTCCGTCAGTTCCAGGATGAGGGTGCCGGGTTTAATGTGATAACGCGACAACAGCTCCAGCACATCATTCATCATGTTGTGATGCAGCAGTTGCAGGGCTGAGAGATTGACCGCCAACGGCAGAGTAATGTTGCGCGATTGCCAGTCCGCCAGCAACCGGCACGACTCCTCAAGGATCCAGTGCCCCACCGACACCATCAGGCCGCAGGTCTCAATACGTTCAATTAAATCTTCCGGAAGCGCCCAACTGCCATCCGGCTGTTTCTGGCGCAGCAGCACTTCGGCGCTGACCAGTTTACCGCTGCGCAAATCAACCTGCGGTTGCAGCCAGATGGCAAACTGATCGCTATCGAGCGCCGTGATTATGTCGCTCTCTTCCGTTAGCCGCTTTTGCGCCAGCGCCATTTGTACCGGATCGAAGAATTGAATTTGGTTTTTGCCTTTACGTCGCGCGCTGAACGCCGCAGAGATCGCCCGACGATATAACTGCTCCGGCGTTAATCCGCCGTAGAACATGGCGATGCCAAAGCTGGCGGTAGGGCGTAACAGGATGCCGTTAATCGGCAGTTTTTCACCTATCTCTTTTTGCAGACGCTGCGCCAGGGAGATCGCATGCCACGGCTCTTTCACCCCTGGAGCGATAATCGCGAAATCATAGTGGCTCACCTGCGCCAGTATCGTGTGCTGTGGCAGCGCCGCTTTAATTTTCCCCACCAGGGTTAACAGCAATACTTCACGCTGTTCTTCATTTAATACACCCGCTACATCCTGCAATGTTTCACAGGCCACGGCTATCAGCGCCAGGGGCTGATTGTTGGTGGTAGCTTGCTCAAGCAGCGCCATCAACAGCGGTTTATTCGGCAGATCCGTCACCGGGAAACGCGTCGCCTGGGAGGTCATCTCTTCATGCTGGCGTAACAACGTTTGTTGATTGCGATTATAACTACGCACCAGCATAGCGATTTCATCATCGTGATGAAGACGCAGTAAGGGCAGTTGATGGCCGAGGATATCCTGGGAGTCCAGTTGATTTAATTCACGCGCCAGCTTACGCACCGGGCGCACAACCAATCGGTTAATGCACCAGGTAATGGCGACCGACAACATCAACGACAACAGCAACCACGACGTCATCAGCGTCGAAATCGCGCTAATAATGAATTTGTACATACGCCAGGTATCGGCCTGCAACACCAGGTAAGCTAACGGCTGCGGGTTAGCAGGACGCTCCAGCGAATAGAGCGGCAAAGAGATTTGCACCGGGATTTCAAAAATACGCGCAATCATCACCGGTATCGGCCTTTCCGGCACGAAACTCACCCGCAATGCCTGGAACTGATTGGGCAACACCACATCCGCCCGGCTGATAATGCCTGCCGGTTTAATCTGCTGGAGGATGGCCTCCGCTTGTGGAATATCGGCTTTCAACACGGCGGCGGAAAGCGGCAGGCGCACCGAACGGGCGATGCTTTCCATCTGCATCGCCGTGTTATAACGATTTTGCTGAACAAAATGGAAGAGCAAAATCACAACAAAAACAAAAATAAAAACCACAGCGACGATCGAAACCATCGCCATCTGCTTTATCGTTAACGAACGACTGACTCGCAAGCTCTTTCTCCAAAGATACGGCTACTCGCAGAATACTCTCATCATTACTCTGCGCGGCCAGAGTATACTGCATTGTGGGGGGTTTTAAGCAGGCTTGCCGGGGCTTTAAAGATTATTCCGGGTACCCCTTCGCGTCAGGCGTTTTCGTCAGCGCTGACAGGGATACATTCTCTGCGATCGGTACGCAAACCCACCCTTTCACACAGTATCGTTCTGCGCCAGGTGTCATTCCATGGCGAAGAGTATAGTCGTTAAGTTCGCCCAGCCCGAGCATTAACCCGCCTGTCGTCCGACATCATAACGGGCGCCGTTCAGTCGAACGATTCGTCATCAACGCCCCAAAGCGGTGCCTTATTGTTTCAAGCGGTATTATCAACTGACTTAACTACCTATTAAAAATAATGGGTAGACTATTATTTAAAATGCGCAATACGAAAGAATAATCATATTTTGTTTTTATTTTATTCTTTTTTAAGAACGCGCTGATTAATTTAATAAATGCGACAACACAAACGGCTACCCTTTCTGTTGCAGGCGCCAGGGATGAACAAAATAATGCTACAAAAGGATGACCAAACCGGGAAGCTTGCATGTCTGCGTTGTAACCAACCACGCGCTATATTAAGGAAGAGACGGAATAATGGTGGTTTGTGCTACGTTAAAGGTTATGAACAAGATCAATTTTTTAGCGTGGATTTGCCGTAATGGCGGTTAAAAAACGCACAACTTCTTTGCGCCAAAATCACCTATAATATACTGTAATTTATTGACATTTTTAAGAGTATTTCCCTCTACCAGAACTTTCAACATGAAAAACATTAACTATACTGCTTGAGCTTTTTGTTAAGGAAGAGTATTTGAGCTGTAAATAATCTGGACACATACATTACGCTTGTTATAATTTTCGCGATTCGATTTTTGCCTCATGGACGGTTGCAAATATCTCTGACCAGGTGGTCAATAAGCCTTTCGTATGAATATTCTTCTAAAAAGTGGGGAAACTCAACCTTTCCCTGATCTTGTTTTATACGTATTGCAATACGCAATCTGTAGTTTTAACTGTCTCGGGCAGGAATAAAAAGAGAAGGGGTATTATGCGTACCGCACAGCAATATAAAAAGATTGCCTTCAGGCAAGGATTAAGAGCGTCCTGCGCTCTGGGTTTATGGTTATTTTTTCCAGTAATAGCAAACGCCACGGATACCAATTATGACCAGCTAGTCATTCAGGCTCGTGAAGGCCATACCAGCGGCCTGCTTGACTACCTGCATACGCAAGAACAACAACGTGAACTCACTGCGAATCAGGTCGCCGACTGGTTGCAGGTCGCGAACTGGGCCGGAAACGACGCAGAAGTCACCCGCGTCTGGCAGCGCTACCACACCAGCATGGATATTCCCGCCCGTGGGGTTGCCGCCGCAGCGCGCGCTTACCGTAACCAAAAACAGTGGAATACCTCACTCAGTTTATGGGAGCAGGCGCGCCAGTCCGAGCCAAATGATGACGATCTCCGTGTGGGTTGGGTTATGACCCTTGCGGATGCGAAACAAAATTTCCGCGCGCTCCAGGAAGCCGAAGCATTGTTGATGGCCGAGCCCAGCGCCAAACATTACCAATTGCTGGCCTATGTATACCGTTCTCAGGGAAAAAGCTGGGACACGCTATTTGCCACTACCCGTGCCGAAGGGCTGGAACCCACTAATGCCGAGCTTGAAAAGTCCCTGCTGGGTACGTTATCTGCTAACCGCATTTCCGGTCCTGCGCTTACCCTTTCGCAGTCAGCCTCTATTTCACCGCAGTTTGAACGCGCGCTGGAAGCCGATGCGGCCGCTGAACTGGTGCGTATGTCATTTACCTCATCGCGCAGTGAAAATGAGCGTTTTGTGGTGGCAGATAAAGCCCTTGCCCGTTATGACGTTTTGCTAAACAAATGGAAAGACGACCCGCAAGCCGCCCCGGAATATCGCCGTGCGCGTATCGACCGTCTTGGCGCCTTGCTAAACCGCAACCGTTTTAGCGACGCTATCAGTGAATATGAATCCTTAGTCGCAGACGGCAAACCGGTGCCGGATTATGCGCGCCGCTGGGTGGCTTCCGCTTATCTTGCCGATCGCAAACCGCAGCAAGCGCAAAAAATATTTAGCGAGATTTTCAGCGCAACTGATGTCGTTAACTTGCCGATGGATGATGAGCAAGACCTGTTCTACGCCTACATGGAAAGCGAGAACTATGATTTAGCCCAGCGCGAACTGGGGCAGATCATCGATAAAAGCCCGTACCAGCGACATTTCTACGGCTCCCCTACTCCTGAGCCAAATGATAAATGGCTGCTGGGCCGTGTATTGTTGGTTCAATACCAAGTGATGACCAACGATCTGCCTGCTGCTGAAAAGCTCAGCTATAACCTGGCGCGTAGCGCGCCGGGCAACCAGGAACTGCTGATTAATTATGCCTCTGTGCTGGATGCGCGCGGCCTGCCGCGTGCCGCCGAGCGAGAACTAAAAATCGCCGAAGCGCTCGAACCTGCGAACCTGGAGCTGGAACGTCAGCAGGCGTATGTCGCTCAGGATCTACAGGAATGGCAGCAAATGGATCTGCTGACTGATGACGCCGTCGCCCGTAGCCCCGAAGACCCGGCCACGCAGCGTCTCGATCGCGTACGCGATGTGCATCATAAATCGGAACTGCGTATCAGCGGCTCACAAGGCATCAATTCCGACAGCCCGGTGAGCGGTAGCCACGATTTCACCCTTAACTCTGCGATTTATGGCCCGCCCATGGGCGATAACTGGCGGCTGTTTGCCGGCTTTAACTATGCCAACAGTGAATTTGAAGAAGGCAAAGGCATCACTCGCGATGCGGCAGGCGGTGTTGAGTGGCGCGCCCGCGATTACTGGATTGAAACCGAAGTGTCGAACCGTAACTACAACGGCGGCAACAAAGTAGGCGCGCGTCTTTCCGGCTGGCACGACTTCAATGATAACTGGCGCGTCGGCGGTTCAGCCGAACGTCTTTTGCAAACGACGCCGCTGCGCGCCATGCGTAATGGGGTGACGGCGAACGGCGGCAATGCGTTCGTGCGCTGGTATCAGAACGAGCGCCGTGAGTATCAGCTTACTGTGGCACCAAGTTGGTTCTCTGATGGCAACAACCGTGTGGAATATGGCCTGAGCGGTAAAGAACGTATGTTCACTCGCCCTAACTTCACCCTCGACTTTACCCCGACGTTGTCTGGCAGCGTTAACAGCAAAGAAAACGTGCCTTACTACAACCCGAAACGCGACCTTTCCGCGGTCCCTGCCGTTTTAGCGGAACATGTCATGTACCGCCATTACGAAACGCTCTGGAGCCAGCAGTTCGCTGCGGGCGTCGGCGCGTACTGGCAGAAAAATTACGACACCGGTTTGATTACCCAAGTCGGATACGGTCAACGACTTCAATTAAACAATGTCTTCGACGCCGGCGTCATGTTGACCTGGGACAAACGTCCCTATGACGGTAAACGTGAGCAAAACCTTGGCGTCGCTTTTGATATGAATTTACGGTTTTAAGGATTACTCATGCTGAAACAAGTGTTCCGTATCGCACTGTTAGTGGCGTCGTGGTTAGTGATTACTGCCTGTGGAAACGCGCAGAAACCGCGTTTTCTACCGCCAGATCAACGCCCGCAACTGGAGGCGAACCGCCCGTGGCCAGCAAACAGTTTTCTGGTGCTGGGTTACCATGACGTTGAAGATGATGCCGCCGACCAGCGTTACCTGGCGGTACGCACCAGCGCGCTGAACGATCAGTTCGCCTGGCTGCGCGACCACGGGTATCACCCGGTGAGCGTGCAACAAATTTTGGATGCTCACAACGGCGTTCGCCCGTTGCCTGGCAAAGCGGTTCTGCTGACGTTTGATGACGGCTACCGCAGCTTCTACGATCGCGTCTGGCCGCTGTTGCAGGCGTATAAATGGCCTGCGCTATGGGCGCCTGTTGGCAGCTGGGTCGATGCGCCGCCTAATCAAAAAGTGGATTTCGGCGGCTTAATGACGGCTCGTAATAAGTTTGCCACCTGGGATATGGTGCGCGAATTAAGCAAGTCGCCGCTGGTGGAAATCGGCTCCCATACCTGGAACTCCCACTACGGCAGCCAGGCCAACCCGCAGGGTAGCCAGTTACCTGCCGTCGCCAACCGGTTGTATGACAAAAAAACCGGCAAGTATGAAACCGACGAGCAGTTTACTCAGCGCATCGAAAACGATGTGGTGCACATTACCAACAAGCTCAAAGAAGTCACGGGTAAAGCGCCGCGCGCCTGGGTTTGGCCTTATGGCGCCTCCAACGGCACGTCGCTCGCCCTTGCGAAAAAGCATGGCTATCAGATGGCCTTTACGCTGCAGGATGGTCTGGCGAATGCCAACGACTTGTCCAGCATTCCTCGCGTGCTGATTTCCGGTAACCCAAGTATCCGCGAATTCGCGACGACGTTGAATCAGATGGAGGAAATCGCGCCGAAACGGGTGATGCACATCGACATCGACTATGTGTATGACGAGGATCCCCTCCAGCAGAAACGGAATATCGACAAACTTATCCAGCGCGTATACGACATGAAAATTACCCATGTCTATTTGCAGGCGTTTGCCGATCCAAGTGGCGACGGCACGGTTAAATCGGTGTACTTCCATAACGATGTACTGCCGGTGCGTGCCGACCTGTTTAACTTTCTGTCATGGCAACTATCAACCCGTGCGGGCGTGGTGGTCTATGCCTGGATGCCGGTTCTGGCAGTGGATTTAGACGCCTCCATCCCGCGCGTTGAAGCCTGGGATCCGAAAACCAAACGGATTGGCATCGGTCACGAGCAATACAAGCGAGTCTCGCCCTGGAGCCCAGAGGCACGCCAGCAAATTACCCGGCTCTATCAGGATCTGGCGCGCTACGCGATGTTCCGCGGCATTTTGTTCCATGATGACGCGACGCTGACCGACTTTGAAGACGCCAGCCCGGTTGCCATGGATGCCTATCACGCAGCCGGATTTAGCGGCAACATTGGCGATATTCGCGCCAACCCGGAAACCTTCCAGCGCTGGACGCGCTATAAGAGCCGCTACCTTATCGATTTCACCCGCAACTTGACTCAGGCGGTGCGCGACATTCGCGGCCCGTTTGTTAAAACCTCGCGCAATATCTACGCCATGCCGATCCTCGAACCGGAAAGCGAAGCCTGGTTTGCGCAAAACATGAACGATTTCCTCTCAACTTACGACTGGGTCGCGCCGATGGCGATGCCGCTTATGGAAGGCGTGCCGTTAAATGAGAGCGATGCATGGCTGGATAAGCTGGTACGTCAGGTAGCAAAAGACCCGAACGCGCTGAATAAGACGGTCTTCGAGCTTCAGGCCAGGGACTGGAACAAGGATGACAATCACTCGGAAATCAGCGGTGCGCAGTTAGCCGAATGGATGAAGCAGCTCCAGTTGAGCGGCGCCAAACACTTTGGCTACTACCCTGATGATTTCATTAACGATAAGCCAGAGATGTCGCAAGTCCGACCGGCATTCTCTTCTTACTGGTATCCGAAAAATGATTGATCGCATAATTGCATTTCTCGTTCTCTGCCTGGTCTTCGGGATCCCGCTCGGTGTAGCGGTGGTCTTTACCGGCGAAATGATGCTGAACTTCGTGTTCTTCTGGCCCCTGTTCATGTCTGCTATCTGGATTACGGGCGGGATCTATTTTTGGTATTACCGCGAGCGGAAATGGCCGTGGGGGGACGATGTCCCGCCACCGGTGCTGGAAGGCAACCCGCTGATCTCCATTTTAATCCCTTGCTATAACGAAGGGTTGAATGCGAGAGAAACGGTGCAGGCCGCCATGGCGCAGCGCTATGACAATTTCGAAGTGATAGCCATCAATGATGGTTCTTCGGATAACACCGGAGAAGTGCTTGATAAGCTCGCCGCTGAATATCCGCGCCTGCGCGTTATCCATCTGGCGGAAAACCAGGGCAAAGCCGTGGCGCTGAAAACTGGTGCCGCCGCCGCGCGTAGTGATTTACTGGTGTGTATCGACGGTGATGCGCTTCTGGATCGCGACACCGCCGCGTATCTGGTAGCCCCGTTATTGCAGTTCCCGCGCGTCGGCGCGGTGACCGGCAATCCGCGCATCCGTACTCGCTCAACGCTGATAGGCCGGGTGCAGGTGGGGGAATTTTCCTCCATCATCGGGCTTATCAAACGTACCCAGCGTATTTACGGACAGGTGTTTACTGTCTCCGGCGTGATCGCCGCTTTTCGGCGCAGCGCGCTGGCAGAAGTGGGTTACTGGAGCCAGGACATGATCACCGAAGATATTGATATCAGTTGGAAGTTGCAGCTTCGCCACTGGTCAATCTTCTTTGAACCGCGTGCGCTGTGCTGGATCCTGATGCCGGAAACCCTGAAAGGGCTTTGGAAACAGCGCCTGCGCTGGGCACAGGGCGGCGCGGAAGTATTCCTGGTGAACATGCGCCGTCTGGCCGCCTGGGAATACCGCCGTATGTGGCCGCTGTACTGGGAGTTTACGCTGTCTACTACCTGGGCTTTCGCCTATGCCATGAGCGTGGTGCTGTTCCTGCTGGGCTACATAGTCCCGATGCCGGCAGACCTGCGCATTCATAGTCTTTTCCCTCCGGCCTTTACCGGGCTCATGCTGGGCGTCGTCTGCCTGGTGCAGTTCCTGGTCAGTCTGCTGATAGAAAGACGCTATGAAAAAGGTATCGCCGGTTCGCTGTTCTGGGTCATTTGGTTCCCGGTGGTGTACTGGATGCTCAGTTTGTTCACAACACTTGTCGCATTCCCGAAAGTCATGTTGAAACGCCGGAGTGCTCGCGCACGCTGGGTGAGTCCTGACCGTGGTATTGGGAGGATATAAGCATGGAACATCCCTTAGTTTTCACCGAACAACGCGCATTGCCGAAATTTATCGATACCGTCCTGACGATTGCCGCCTGGCTTGGGTTCGGCTATCTGATTTATCTCGGACTGATAAAAGCGCTGACGGAAAACGCCTTTTTAGGCCCGCGTCCGTTTGAATCCACGCTGGTCACGCTGGCGCTGTATTTCGTCATCGCTCTGGTTAACGGGCTGATACTTATTATGTGGGCCAAGTACAACCAGTTTCGCTTTCGGGTGGAACGCCGCAAACGCCGGCCGGCCCTCGCGCCGACGGAACTGGCGGACAGTTTCCATATCACCCCGCAACTGGTGACGGAACTGAATAAAGCGCGGGTACTTACCGTTCATCATAATTCCCTCGGCGGGATTGCCACTGTCGATATTAATCAGGGCATTAACGATAACCTGTTACCCGCCCCGCCGCTAAAGCTGCAAATGATGCCCACACCGCTAAGCCAAAAGGAACCGGCGACGCTGTAGGGGAGCGATAACAAAAAACGCCAGCTTATTGCTGGCGTTTTTATTTGATGAAGCATGAGAGGACGTTGCCTGTATTGCGTTTAAATTCACCCTTTCAGGCCAGCCCGCCCATAAATAAACCGGAGCAATAGCCCCGGTTTATTCACCTCTCACTGCCTTACGGCAGCGGCTTTTCCCCGTTTTCATCCTGATCGACTGCAAAGCACGCGACCAGTTGCCCACCGTAGGATTTAAGCTGCGGCTGTAACTGCGTGCACGGACCGAAACGGCGACGGCAACGGGCGTTGAACGCGCAACCCGGTGGCGGGTTAAGCGGGCTTGGCAACTCGCCGGTCAGTTTGATGCGCTCACGTCTATCGTCCGGGTTCAGGCGCGGCGTCGCGGAAAGCAGCGCCTGGGTATACGGATGACGTGGATTAGTAAAGATCTCATCCTTGGTACCTTTCTCCACGCAGCGGCCCAGATACATCACCATGACTTCATCGGCGATATGTTCGACCACCGATAAATCGTGGGAGATAAACACGTAAGACAGCCCTAAGTCCTGCTGCAAATCCATCATCAGGTTGAGCACCTGGGCGCGTACTGATACGTCCAATGCCGAGACCGGTTCGTCGGCGATAACCACGTCCGGGTCCAGCATCAAACCACGGGCAATGGCAATACGCTGGCGCTGACCGCCAGAAAACATGTGCGGATAGCGGTCATAGTGCTCGGTTTTAAGCCCCACTTTCGCCATCATCGCTAGCGCCTTCTCGCGACGCGCCTCTTTACCGAGATCGGTATTGATAAGCAGCGGTTCTTCCAGAATCTGGCCCACTTTTTTACGCGGGTTGAGCGAGCCGTACGGGTTTTGAAACACAATCTGGATTTTCTGGCGGCGCAATTTCTGCGCGTGCGGATCCGGCTTGAGCAGATCCTGGCCCTGATAATACAGCTCGCCGCCGGTGGGCGTTTCAATCATGGTCAGCAGGCGGCCAAGCGTGGATTTGCCACAGCCCGATTCACCCACCACCGCCAGCGTTTTACCGCGCTCCAGGCTAAATGAGACGCCATCCAGCGCTTTCACCAACCGCTCTTCAGCGAAAAAACCTTTTTTGACCGGGTAGTGTTTCTTTAAATCTATAGCCAGCAACAGCGGTTGCGTGGTGGCCTCATGCGTACTCATAGTTAGGCCTCCCGGCATCATCGAGTGGGTAATGGCATTTCGACTGACGACCGTTATCGACGGTATTCAAATCGGGTTCTACGCTACGACATTTGTCGGTGGCGTAGGGGCAGCGCGGATTCAACAGGCAGCCGTTCGGGCGGTCATACTTGCCGGGAACCACGCCCGACAGTGACGCCAGACGCGCTTTATCCTGGGCGAATTCCGGCAGCGCGCGCAGCAATGCCTGGGTGTACGGATGGCGCGGCGCACGGAAAATATCCCGCGCATCGCTGGCTTCCACCACCTGGCCTGCGTACATTACGATGATTTTGTGGGCCGCTTCCGCCACCAGCGCCAGGTCATGGGTGATCAGGATCAGCGCCATGTTCTCTTTTTGCTGAAGCTCAAGCAGCAGTTCAATGATCTGCGCCTGGATGGTCACATCCAACGCCGTGGTCGGTTCGTCGGCAATCAGCAGTTTTGGCCGACAGGCAATCGCCATGGCGATCATCACGCGCTGACTCATCCCACCGGACAACTGGTGCGGATACACATCAAGACGCGAAGCCGGATCGGGGATACCGACCTGGTTTAGCAAATCAATCGCCCGCTGACGCCGGGTTTTCTTATTGCCACCCTGGTGCACCTTGATGGCTTCCATAATCTGAAAGCCCACGGTGTAACACGGATTCAGGCTGGTCATCGGGTCCTGGAAAATCATCGCCACTTCGGAGCCCACCAGATTACGGCGCTCTCTTTCTGAAATGCGTTTCAAATCCTGACCGTTGAATTCCAGGCTATCCGCCATCACGCGGCCGGGGTAATCAATCAGGCCCATAATCGCCAGCGAACTCACCGACTTACCGGAACCGGATTCCCCGACAATGCCCACCACCTGGCCTTGCTCCACGCTGTAACTGACACGGTCAACGGCACGGAACGGGGTGCCTTCGTCGCCGAAGTGCACCGATAATTTATCTATATTCAATAACGCCATCTCGTGCCTCTTTACTGCTTGAGTTTGGGGTCGAGCGCATCACGCAGGCCGTCACCCATCAGGTTAAATGCCAGCACCGTCAGCAGGATAGCCAGACCCGGGAAGGTCACTACCCACCAGGCACTTTGTGCGAACTGCAACACGTCGGAGAGCATAGTGCCCCACTCCGGTGTCGGCGGCTGCGCACCCATGCCGAGAAAGCCAAGGGCGGCCATATCGAGAATGGCGTTAGAGAAGCCGAGCGATGCCTGAACAATCAGCGGCGCAAGGCAGTTAGGGAAAATATTGATAAACATCTGGCGCATCGCGCCTGCGCCCGCCACGCGGGAAGCGGTCACGTAATCGCGGTTCACTTCCACCAGCACCGCCGCACGGGTTAAACGCACGTAGTGCGGCAGCGCCACAAAGGTGAGCGCCAGCGCGGCGTTACCAATGGACGGACCGAAAATCGCCACCAGCACCAGCGCCAACAACAGGCTCGGCAGCGCCAGCATGATATCGACCACGCGCATAATGATGTTATCGATGATACCGCCAAAGTAGCCTGCGATAAGACCCAGCACGATACCCATCACCAGCGAAAGCACCACCACCAGGCAGCCTACCAGCAGCGACAGGCGCGCGCCGTACATCAGACGCGACAGTACATCGCGACCGACGTCATCCGTTCCCAGTAAGTGCGCCAGGCTGCCGCCATCCTGCCAGGCAGGCGGAGCAAGCAGCGCGTCGCGGAACTGGTCTGCCGGGTTATAAGGCGCAATAAAGTTCGCGAACACGGCGATGAAAATCATCACCGCCACGTACACCAGCCCCACCACGGCGCCTTTGTTACGTTTAAAGTAGTGCCAGAATTCCTGCAGCGGCGTCATCGGCACCGGTGCGGCCACCACCTTGTTTTCAGTCATTTGCGTCATGATGGCCCCTTATTTGTTATGACGAATACGCGGGTTCACCACGCCATACAGCAAATCGACCAGCAGGTTGACCAGGATAATCATGGTCGCTACCAGCAATACGCCACCCTGCACGACCGGATAGTCTCGGCGTTGCAGCGCGTCAATCAGCCAGCGCCCAAGGCCCGGCCAGGAGAAGATAGTCTCGGTCAGGATAGCGCCCGCAAGCAGCGTACCGACCTGCAAACCAATCACCGTCACCACCGGCAGCATCGCATTACGCAGCGCGTGAACGATGATAACGCGCATACGCGTCAGCCCTTTGGCGCGGGCGGTACGGATGTAATCCTCACCCAGCACTTCCAGCATGGAGGAGCGCGTCATACGCACAATCACCGCAAGCGGTATGGTGCCAAGCACAATGGCCGGTAAGATCATATGGGCCAGCGCATCGATAAAGTTGCCCTCTTCGCCCCAAATCGCCGTGTCGATCAGCATAAAGCCGGTCAAAGGATTGGTGTCGTCAAGGAAGACCATATCGCTCACTCGCCCCGATACCGGCGTCAGGTTCCAGTACACCGAAACCAGCATGATGAGCATCATGCCCCACCAGAAAATCGGCATCGAGTAGCCGGTCAGCGCCAGGCCAACAGCGGTATGATCGAAGATGGAGCCGCGTTTCACCGCCGCCAACACCCCAACCGGGATACCGACTGCAACGGCGAAAATCATGGCGCATACCCCCAGTTCCAGCGTGGCCTGGAAACGTGGCACAAATTCGTCCCAGACAGGGAGACGGCTTTTTAATGAAATACCTAAATCACCGTGCATGACGCCCCAAATGTAATTGGCGTACTGCTGCCACAGCGGCTTATCAAGGCCGAGCGCTGCCAACATTTCAGCGTGACGTTCCGGAGAGAGCCCGCGTTCGCCGGCCATAATCATTACCGGGTCGCCGGGGATCATATGCACGAATGCGAAGGTGAGTAGGGTGATGCCTATAAAGGTAGGAATAACCAACCCCAGGCGTCGAAGGATGAACTGCAACATATCCCGAATTCTCAGTAATCTCCCGCCACGTTGCCGCGACCGGATTGTATTGCTCACAAATCTTTCACCCACTCCCCTGGCGGGGAGTGGGAATAAAAGCACACGCTAACTTTTATTTTTCGACAGAAACGTTTTCGAAGTGGTGTTTGCCTAATGGATCAACCACATAACCTTTCACTTCTTTACGCACAGGTTCGTACACGGTGGAGTGAGCGATGATCAGCGCCGGAGCCTGGTCATGCATCACTACCTGAGCTTGTTTGTAAAGTTCGATACGCTTGTTGTGGTCTTCCGCAGCGCGCGCCGGTTGGATCAGATCTTCAAACGGCTTGTAGCACCAGCGAGAATAGTTTGAGCCATCTTTCGCCGCATCGCAGCTAAACAGGGTCGCGAAGAAGTTATCCGGATCCCCATTGTCGCCGGTCCAGCCCATCATGACTGCCTGATGCTCACCCGCTTTGGCGCGTTTTAAGTACTCGCCCCACTCGTAGGTGACAATCTTGGCCTGCACGCCGATTTTCGCCCAGTCAGCCTGAATCATCTCCGCCATACGGCGCGCGTTCGGGTTGTACGGACGCTGTACCGGCATTGCCCACAGCTCAACGGTAAAGCCTTCCTGACCGGATTCTTTCAGCAGCGCTTTGGCTTTCTCAACGTCGTAGGTGTAATCCTTAACGTCGTCGTTGTAGCCCCACATGGTCGGCGGGATCAGGTTTTTAGCCGCAACGCCTGCGCCCTGATAAACCGCTTTAATGATGGCCTCTTTGTTCACCGCGTAAGTCAGCGCCTGACGTACTTTCACGTTATCAAACGGTTTCTTCTCGGTGTTGAAAGAGAGATAGCCTACGTTCAGGCCAGCCTGTTCCATCAGATTGATGCTCTTGTCCTGCTTCATGCGCGCGATGTCTGCCGGATTCGGGTACGGCATCACCTGGCACTCGTTTTTCTGCAGTTTGGCGTAACGCACAGAGGCGTCCGGCGTGATGGAGAACACCAGACGGTCGATCTTCGGTTTGGTGCCCCAGTAACCTTCAAATGCTTTGTACAGAATACGGGAGTCTTTTTGGTACTGCTGGAGCTGGAACGGACCGGTGCCGATTGGGTTCAGGTCCACTTTCTCCGGCGTACCGGCTTTCAGCATGTTATCCGCGTACTCTTTAGAAAGGATTGACGCGAAGTCCATCGCCAGATCCGCCAGGAACGGCGCTTCCGGACGAGTCAGCACGAACTGGATAGTTTTATCGTCGACTTTTTTCACTTCAGAAATCAGCGCCGGGAGGCCCATGCCTTCGAAGTATTCATAGCTGCCGCCAGAGACTTTATGGTACGGGTTCTGATCGTTTTTCTGACGATCAAAAGAGAATACGACGTCGTCGGCGTTAAATTCGCGGGTCGGTTTGAAATCTTTGCTGTCCTGCCATTTCACGCCCTGACGGAGGTGGAATGTGTAGGTTTTGCCGTCTTCGCTAACTTCCCATTTTTCAGCCAGACCCGGGATAACTTCAGTAGTACCGGTTTTGAACTCAACCAGACGGTTGTAGATTGGTACGGAGCTGGCGTCATAGGTGGTGCCAGAGGTGAAAAGCTGCGGGTTGAACCCTTCCGGGGAACCCTCTGAACAATAGACCAGGGTTTTGGCTTGTACACTTGCTGCGACGGTCATCGCCATCAGGCTGAGACCAAACTTCAGCATCCCTGACTTCTTCAAGGAAATACTCATTCTTTTGCTCCAATGTGTTGTGTTGTTATTTACTCGCCCTGGTCCGTTTCACCCCGTTGATAAGTCGCTGACGCACCAGGAAAAAAACACCGGGTGTGGCTGCGTTACCGTAGCGGTGAACCGAAATACGTTGAGTAATTGCCGCCAGACCTTTTTTTGTTTTTTACCGGTCTTAACGGAATCTGCCCGAAGGGCAATGTGAGGATGGGGAATCCTTTCATTTGAATGTCTGAGTTGCAGTACAGATCGTCCATAAAGTGCCCCTCACGCCCTACAATCTGTCAACAGAATGTGAAAACGTCAATACAGGTATCGGTTATTTACAACCGGGGTGAGAAACGGCAGACAAAGATTAAAAAAACCTCACGCGGCTATTTCCAGCACGGAAAATTATGCTACCGCCGCCCAGGCAGAATAATCGTCTTGGTTATCTGCTCTGACCAGCCGTATTGATTTGTTCGCTATATTTAAAATTTCTTAAGCAATGGCGAAGATATGAACGCTAAATGCGGAAAAAAGACAGCCACGCAGCAAAAAATCCTGAAGCTATCCATAAGTAGAGCGGAAAACCCACACCGCCTTTCATAATAAAATTCAATGAAAAATGTCACAAAACGGTGAAGCGGCGATAAAAATGATGCTAATTATCGTTGACGAATTAAGTCCCGTTTTCGCTTTCTTCGACTGCCATAAAGCCATGCGGTAAATTGGAGGGCCGGGTAACCGGACGGTGGCGCGATCCGCACATTTCGCGCAATTTTATCCTGTACCGCAGCGTTGAATACTTCTGCCACACAAGACAAGATACGGGCATAACGAACTCTGCCTATCCCCGCCGGTCTGCATGCCGCATTTACGGCTTTTCCTATTACGCTCACATAATCACGTAAGTATGGGTAAGCTTAAGAAGGAGAATTTCAACAGGAGCTGTGATTTGTCTTTTCGGCAACGTATATGCAAGACCCTGGCGCTCGAAACGTCGCTTGGCAGAACACTGACGATTTTTCTTACCTGCCTACTGGTGGGCAGCATCGCGGCAAATATTCTCTCGCTTTTGCGTTCCTGGGAGCGAACCGTTAAAGACGCAGAAAGCGAAGCCATTAACCTGTCCATTTCCCAGGCCCGGCAGGCTGAAGATACGTTTTTGCAGACCGATCTGGCATTGCAACAGATAAGACGCACCGTAGGTAACGATACGCCGAATGAAAGATATAATTACCTGCTTACCGATTTAAAAGACAGGCTTCCTCAGTTGCATGGCCTGTCTATCTTTGACGCCCAGGGGAACAGACGCAGTACATCCTTTAATTATGTCCCGCCTGACATTAATTATTCAGACCGCGAATATTTTAATTACCATCAGCGGAATAAACAGACCGGCATCCATATTGGTCGACTTATTCGCAGCCGGGTCACCGGTGAATGGATTATTCCGGTCTCCATGCGCCTTAACGATCCTGACGGCGCGTTTTCAGGCCTTATCCTTGCCACCATAAAACTGGACTACTTTAAGAAGTTTTATGACTACTTTGAAATGGGCGATCGGGACCTGCTCGCGTTGCTATTACTGGATGGCACGGCCCTTTATGTTCGGCCTTACACCGATGCGGTGATTAACCGCAATTTCTCATACAGCCCCCTGTTTAAACGGGAGCTGGTGCGGGTTGATCAGGGGAGCAGCACATGGCTGTCGGCTATTGATGGCATCGTCAGAGTTTATGGTTTCGCCCGGATTGCCAGCTACCCGCTGGTGGTGGTCGCCGGTTTTGATCGCGCTGAGCTGCGCCGCCACTGGGTGGAAGCGAACCTGATCGACTGGCTTATCAACGCGCTGCTGCTTATTGGGCTACTGGTGATGGGACGCGTTTTGTTCAGACAGGTGCGCATCAATATCGACGATCAGCTCGAAATGTTTCATCTGAGAGATGATTTGGTAAAGATTAACCATACCCTTCAGACCATGGCCATGGTGGATGGCCTTACGGGCCTTGCCAATCGCAGAAAATTTGATGCGACTTTACAGCAGGCGCTGGCTGATTCGGCGCTCACCCAAAAACCCGTTTCGCTTATCCTGCTCGATATTGATTATTTTAAACGTTACAACGATGCCTGCGGCCACGTAGCCGGCGATGCCTGCCTGCGCATTACCGGGAATGTACTGGAAATGGCCGCGCGGCGTTCCGATGATGTTGTGGCCCGCTACGGCGGCGAAGAGTTCGCGATTATTCTGCCGAACACCTCTGCTGAAGATGCATACAGGGTAGCGTGGCGTGCGGTGCGCATGGTTAGCGATAAAAAAATACCGCACCCAGCGACAGAGAACGCTGAACCTATTGTGACCATTAGCGCAGGTTGCTATTGCGTGACAGGCAGCGGCGCTGAACAGGACGTAGCGACGTTGATCCACGGCGCTGACCGTGCCTTGTACCAGTCAAAGAAACAGGGGCGCAACCGGGCGTCATACGCATCAGAGACGGATGACGAAGAGGGATAAATCCTCGCAGTCGCCAGAATGCAAAAAGCCCAACCTTGTGGTTGGGCTTTTTTAAATTTGGTCGGTGCCAGAGGAGGACTCACCGCGTCGCGCCTCGCCTTTGGGCCGTTGCGAAGCAACGTTGTCTCGCTGCGCTCGACTCGCCCCCCCTGCCCCCGGAGGTACTAATCCTCACAGGTGCCAGAATGTAAAAAACCCGCAGTTTTCACTGCGGGTTTTCGAATTTGGTCGGTGATAGAGGATTCGAACCTCCGACCCCTTCGTCCCGAACGAAGTGCGCTACCAGGCTGCGCCAATCACCGAATTGCGGGGCGCATCTTACTTCCGCGCCCCCCGGACGTCAATCCCTTAATGAAAAAAAGCCATCCGATCGACTGAAATTCCAGCAGCGATTATTTTGCCGCTAGCGGTACGTTGCACCAGTTTTTATTCTGGTCGATCCCGCCGTTCGGCGAGGTGTAACCCAGGCAGCCCATAATCGTGTCATACAGCTCCACATGATGGCGCGGCACTTTCATGGCGGCCTGCTCTTTTAAGTGCTGGAAAGAACGTTGATGATCCGGGTTTGCCAGATATTTATCTGACATCCACACCATCATCGGCACGCGGAATTGCTCCGGCGGCGCGATATTACGCGGCGTACCGTGTAAGTGTTCTTTCTCGTTAATGGATTCACCGTGATCGGCGGCATAGAACACAATCGCTTTTTTATCACGCAACTGGTCGATAACGTCATCAATAAAGCTGTCGACGTAAAGCACGGTATTATCGAAGGCATTAATCAGTTTCTGCTTACTGCATTTTTGCTCAATACTCATGCACTCCGGCTGGAATTTGGCGAAGTCACGGGTGTAACGCTGAACGTAGTTATAATGCGAGCCTTTGGTATGCAAAATGATCATGTGCTTGCCGTTCGGGTGCTGGGAAAGGGAATTTTTCATCTCTTCCAGCAGCAACATGTCATCTACCTGCTTGCCACGGTTACGCGGCTCTGCGCCGATTTGTTCGCGATAGGCAATGTTGTCCGCCATGGTATTGCTGTAAAACCACAGCTCGCTTTGCATAGCGAGGACATCCGCGCTAAAGCCCAACTGCTTTAACACGGCGAAGACGTTTTGTTCTTTTAGCGTGCGTTGCGGGTTATCTTCCACGCCGCCTTCACGCACAAACATACAGCGCAGAGAGAGTTTGGTTGCGGTATCGCAGGAATAACCCCGGAAGGCGACCAGGTTTTTTTCTTTGGCGAGTTTCGGCGTGGTATCGCGCCCATAACCCAACATGCCCATATGGTCCCAGCGGGTGGTTTCGCCAATGATAAACACCATATAGGTGTCATCAAGATCGGCTGGCGCTTTATAGTCGAACTTCTTTGCCGGGTTAATCAGAGATTTATTGTCGTTAGATTCATCGACCTGCGCCCAGGCATAAAGCCCCAGCGCCGACAACCAGTTAGAGGGCAGATACGAGTTCGCCACCACGCCGCCATAGCTCGGCATATCGATGCCAGAACTACGCTCAACGCGTTTTTGCTGCACTTCAAGCAGACGAATCGGGCCCCACACCAGCAGACCCGCCATAATAACAACCCCAGCGCTACGCAGGCGCACGCCGCGGGTGGTGAGCTGCTTCCACAGCGTATCGTTGCAACGGTTAAACCAGATGAGCCATAACGGGACCGCGCTGACAAGCGCCATCCAGACGAAAAATCCCCAGCCAACCACTTCTTTGGACAAGTCGATATCGGTGGTCATGACCGAGGCGATAATACCGTACCCGATGACGACGTTCAGAAACGTCATGTAGTAGCTGGCGGCAGATGAAAACAAAACCACAAGCGTGGTAAGCACTTTCCAGGCGCGTCGCCCGAGCAGCGACAGAATGCGCAACAGAAAAAAGGTCACTAGTACTGTGCCGACCAACTCTACAACGGCTGAAATTCCTTTTATGGCCGTAAAATCTTGAGCGTATCCATCAAAGCGACGGATAAATACCGCGCAGTTTAAAAACAGGCCGATGTAAACCGCGATCAGAATACTTAGCTTCTGATGCGTCATCGAATTCAGGTATTTCATGCAAAGCCCCTGGAACAGGTACAAATATCTCTGACCCGTCTACGGATACAGAGTTCTAATAAGCAACAACGCACCAGAGAACAGTCAGTCTTCCTGGTGAGCGCGGCTAGTAGACCATAACGACAGGCAAAAGTTGTACGCAGTTAGCATCCAGTCACTTAATTTACAAAATATTGCTACTAAATCCGCAGAATGAAATATTTTGCAACCAGAGGCCTTAATTGAGGGAACCGGGGAAAACAAAAAAAGCCGCCCTTCTCTCGACGCGCGGCTCAGGAAAGGAAACGGCTTAAGCGTGGGCGTGTTTAAGGCTCTGACGTTGCGGTTGACGGATAGTTGTGGACAGAGCCAGCGAAACAATCAGCAGCGCGAAGATAACGCAGAAGGTGATGTAAAAACCGCCGAACAGCGAGGCAATGGCAGAGCCGCAGATGCTGCCAATCCCGAAGCCGAGATAAATCACGCCGTAGTTTTTGGCCAGATTGTTCAGTCCAAAGAATTCACTGACCAGCGACGGATAAACCGTGATGGTGCCGCCGAAATTAAAGGCGACGCAGGCAATGGCGGCGAAGAAAGTCATCTCATTGAGCGGTGCGAACAGCAGCGCCGCCATCCCCACCAGCGACACGATCTGGCCCAGGGTAATCACGCGAATCCGCGACATTTTATCCGACAGAATGCCAAGCACCAGACGCCCGCTAAGGTTTGCGATAGAAATCACCGTGACGGCATTAGCGGCGGACGCCACATCGAGTTTCACCATGTTTTGTGCGATATCTTTCGCCACGCCAATCACATACAGGCCGCTCATGCAGGCTGTGAGAAACATCATCGCCAGCATCCAGTACTGCGGTTTACGCATCGATTCCGCAAGCGTGAAGTCGTTGCTGGTAACGCCGTTTACCGATTGAACCGGCTGGTTTGGCGCGTCGGTCATCAGCGTCGCGCCGAAGACCACCATCACCATGGCAATCGCTCCCCAGATAATAAACGTATGTTCCAGACCTACGCTTGCCAGCAGGTGACTGTCGATAAATTTGAATCCCAGGCTGCCAAGGCCATAGGCGCCGATAGAGAGCGCGGAAATCAGCCCCTTACGCTCCGGGAACCATTTCACGCAGTTGGAAAGCGTCAGCAAATAGCCTGCGCCGTCGGCGAGTCCCACCAGAACCCCGGCGCTCAGCCATAGCATCATCAGGTTACTGGAGTGGGCGGTCAGGAAAAACCCAAGCCCCAGCAGCAGACCGGAGGCGATGGTGACGCGGCGCACGCCAAAGCGCTCCTGCAATTTCCCGGCGACTGACGACGAAAGCGCAAGCCCCAGGCTTAACAGACCAAAGGAAAACGCCACCTGGCTTATGGGAACATCCAGCTTTTCAGAGAGCGCGCTATTAAACAAACTCCAGGTGTAGACCGAACCCAGCGCAAACTGAGTCACAATGGTGCCGAAGAGGGTAAGCCAACGGGTACGATTTTGTTGAGCGTTCATGGCAGTTATCTCATCCAGAAAGGGAAAGTTATCTGCCTGTAAGCCTATCGAAAACCCTTCAAACGAGGGGGTGAAACGCCATGAAGTGCCATGATACGGGAATGAACTGCCGCGAGAGAGGAATGAAACGCCTTGAATTCCATTCCCGACTCGATTCTGGAAACTACCGCCAGGTTAAAAACGAGCGTTAAAACCTAAGTTATAGGAAGTCATATCCCCTTCCATCATCCCTTCCGCCTGGGAAAACGACGCGTAGGCCGCCAGATTTTTATTAAGCGGCATGTCGGCACCGACGGTAACGTCCATCCAGTTGCCATATTGATTAGACGCAGACACGGCATGCATCCCTGACTGGGCTTTCCAGACGTTATCGCCGAATTGTTGGTTATAGCTGACCTGCGCCCAGGGCCGGACTTTGCCGAAAGATGAATCCACGCGCCAGCCCAACGTACTGACGCTGGCGTGCCAGAGCTGGTCGCCGCCACCCTGATGCGTCATGCTATCGCCATAGTCATTGAACATAGACGTGTTGCTGCCGTCCCAGTGCCAGGAAGCAACCGGGCCGGTAGTGATTTTTTCATGTACCGGGATCGCAAGCCCCACACCCAACGTTGACGGTTGCGTGAACGTATTTTGCGAAGAGGTAATCAGATTAAAACCCGACGAATAGGACATATCCAGCGGCGCGTTAAGGCGTTCCGTCAGAATATCGTTATAGTCGGGTTGGTGATCGCTGTCCCAGGTATAGCGCGCAAATGTATTACTTTGTGGGTCATCAACGCTATATTCTTGCTGCCAGGCGAAAGCACCTTGTGAATAAATACAACTCGCAAAAATCGCCGCTCCACTTAGGATGCGGCAGCCACTACCTAAAGTTGTCATCATTATGCGACTCCATAAAGAGCCAAATTCCGGCATTTTTTATTTTTTGTGCCTGAGTGTAGGGTAATTACCCAAAATAATTCGAGTTGCAAAAAGGCGGCAAGCGGGAGTCCCCAGGCGCTTACATGAGTAAATGACGGGGGAGAACGAGAGCAGCTAACGCATCTGCAACTGGAATTAAGACGGGTATGACCCTGAATAAACTATTGTCTCGATATAACTCAGACGTCAAGTAGGGTTATACAAAAAGAAGGATATTTTATGCAGCGTTGTGGATGGGTGACCCAGGACCCACTTTATCTGGAATATCACGATAACGAGTGGGGCGTCACACAAAAAGACGGGCAAAAACTGTTTGAGATGATCTGCCTTGAAGGACAACAGGCCGGGCTTTCCTGGATTACGGTGCTGAAAAAGCGCGAAAACTATCGCCGTTGTTTTCACCAATTTGACCCGGTTGCCGTCGCCAGGATGCAACCAGACGAGGTTGAGGTTCTGCTTCAGGATACGGGCATTATTCGCCATCGCGGCAAAATTGACGCCATTATTAATAACGCCAAAGCCTACCTTGCTATGGAAGCCAACGGGGAACCCTTCTCTGAATTCGTCTGGTCGTTTGTCAATCATACGCCGCAGGTAACGCAGGCCGCCGTCATGAGCGATATACCCAGTACCACGCCTGTGTCGGATGCGCTGTCAAAGGCGCTTAAAAAACGTGGTTTTAAATTTGTCGGTTCCACCACGTGCTATTCATTTATGCAGGCCTGCGGACTGGTCAACGACCATATCACCTGTTGCATCAGTCATCCGGGGAATCAGAAATGATCCGCGACGTTCAGCCCGCCGATCTGCCTGCGCTGCTCGATCTATGGCTCGACAGCACAACAGCCGCGCACCCGTTTATCGATCCGGAGTACTGGCGGCAAAGTTTGCCCATCGTGCGCGACAGTTACCTGCCGGGCGCCCGCACCTGGGTCTATGTTGAAGGCCAATGCTTACTCGGATTTATCAGCGTGATGAATGCGTCATTTGTCGGCGCTTTGTTTGTGGCGCAGCATGCGACCGGGCGCGGCATCGGGCATGCCTTGCTCAGCGAAGCTAAGCGGCATTTCGCCGCGTTAAGTCTTGAGGTGTATCAGAAAAATACCGCTGCGGTGGCTTTCTATCACCGCAACGGTTTTCGTATTGAAGACAGCGCCTGGCAGGAAGAGACCCAGCATCCCACCTGGATTATGCACTGGCAGGCGGATCAAATGCCGTCACAGTAAGTGGCGGCCCCTGGTATTTCTCCACCCATGCCAGGGCGGTGTTGCCCGCGCAGCCATTACCCAACTGGGAAGTGGGCATATCTTTGGTGAGCACGTTGACCGCGCCATGCTTGCACACGCCGCCTGCCTGTTTATCAAGATCGGGCCAGGCCCCCTCATGCAGGCAGATAACGCCAGGTTTAATCCCGTCATCCACCACCGCGCCTGCGAGCACCTGACCACGACCGTTCCATACCCGCACCACATCGCCGGTTGCAATGCCGCGCGTCTGCGCATCTGTCGGATGAAGCGTCAGCGGCTCGCGCCCGGCCACCGCATACTGCTCCCGTAACTGCGCGTAGTTAAGCTGGCTGTGTAACCGATGCGCCGGATGGGCGGAAAGCAGTTGCAACTGGCCCGGTTCGGCATTGCCGTGCCATTCGTCCGGCGCAAGCCAGCTCGGATGCCCCGGGCAGTCGGCATAGCCGTAATCCGCAATACGCTGCGAAAAGATTTCGATTTTACCGCTCGCGGTTTTCAACGGATGAGCCGCCGGATCGGCGCGAAACGCCGCAAACCGAATGAACTCGGCATTCTGCGGGCTTTCCGGCATTTCGATAAGCTGGTTTGCCTCCCAGAATGCCTCAAATGGCGGCAGCGTTACCTGCTGGGCCGCGCCGCGCTGTTGCGCCATGGCATAAAACTCGGCCAGCCATTCAAGCTCGCTTTTTCCTTCAGTGAAACGCTCGCCGCCGCCGGATTCCCAACGTTCGCTCAGTGCGGCGAACACGTCAAAATCATTACGCGCTTCATACTGCGGGGCGACGACCTGCTTCATCGGCACCAGGTGCTGGTTGCTGTAATCGCCGGTCATGGTCAGATCGTTGCGCTCAAACGAGGTGGTAATGGGCAGCACAATATCGGCATGCTTCGCCGCGGCGGTCCAGAAGCACTCGGAAATCACCACCAGCTCCGGCTTTTGCCAGGCCTTAATCAGGCGGTTCGTGTCCTGATGATGGGTAAAATTGCCGCCGCCCGCCCACCAGATAAAGCGGATATCCGGGAAACGCCGTGCCTCGCCGTTATGCTGATAAACCTCACCGGGGCGCTCCAGCGATTCCACAATACGCGCCACCGGGATCTTCTCCACCGCGTCGATGCCGTTTTTGACCGAACCCTGCATGGAACCCAGTACCGCCGCGCGGCGCGTCGGGTTGCCGCCATTGGCGAAGTGATAGGAAAGCCCGAATCCGCCGCCTGGCGTGCCGATTTGACCGAGCATCGCGGCAAGCGTCACCAGCATCCAGTGCTTCTGTTCGCCATATTGCTGGCGCTGCATGCCCCATCCCGCCATCAGCATGGTGCGGTTCTGGCTGAATACCTGCGCCAGTTCGCGCAGGGTGTGCGCCGGCACGCCGCAAATGGGGGCGGCCCACTCGGCGGATTTCACGACGCCGTCCTGTTCACCGGTCAAATACGCGGCGAAGCGGTCGAACCCTTCGGTACAGCGCGCCAGGAATGCGCTGTCGTGCCAGCCGTTTTCCAAAAGCGTATGGGCAATGCCCATCATCATCGCCACATCGGTGCCCATGTGCGGCGCAATCCACTCCATGTTGTCACCAAAGAAGGTAACGGTTTCCGATCGCATCGGATCGATGCAGATCAGCCGTTTGCCGCTGTTTTTCAGCGCCTCAAAATAGCCGATGCCCTGCTCGTCGCTGGCGTTCCAGGCGATTTTCAAGGTATTGAGCGGGTTTGCGCTCCAGAGCACCACCACATCGCTGTGCTCAAGGATAAGCGGCCAACTGGTCTGCTGCTGGTAAACCTCATTACCTCCCACCACGTAAGGCATAATCGCCTGCGCAGCGCCGGTAGAGTAATCTCCGATATGCCCGGTGTAGCCCCCGGCGAGGCTCATATAACGCTGCAACAACGTCGCGGCTTTGTGCAGCACGCCGTTGGAGCGCCAGCCGTAAGAGCCGGCGAAAATCGCCGCCGGCCCCCAGGTTTCGCGAATGCGGCGATGCTGCGCGTCAATCAACGTCAGCGCCTCATCCCAACTGATACGCACATACTCGTCGTCGCCGCGCACGCCTTCAGGACGTTGCGGGTTTGCCAGAAAGCCTTTACGCGCCATCGGATAGCGCACCCGGGTTTTACTGTGCACCTGATCGGGAACGGCGGTTTGTAGTGAGTTGTGGTGCGGCGTATTAAGCGCGCTTTTGGATGAGAAGACGGTTTTTCCGTCGGTTTCTACCCGCATCGGCCCCCAATGGGCGGCGGTTAACAAGGATGTGGTATGCGATGAATTGGCCAAAGCAGCTCCTGGCGGTATTTGCAGGTCAAAATCGGGGTTCTGGCGACCCCATCGTTACTTTCGCTGACAAAATCAGACGACTTCCCAAAATTTTCTAACTATTCGCAGGTCATAATCAACCGCCACGCACGGTTGTGGCAACGAAATAAATCATTGGGATTTGATAATGAAAAAACGCGTAATGGTTCTTGCCGCTGTAGTAAGCGGCGCACTGGCAGTTTCTGGCTGTACCACTAATCCTTATACCGGCGAGCGTGAAGCCGGAAGTTCCGGCATCGGCGCCGGTATCGGATCCTTAGTCGGCGCGGGCGTCGGCGCACTCTCTTCCTCGAAAAAAGATCGCGGCAAAGGCGCGCTGATTGGCGCGGCGGCCGGTGCGGCGCTGGGCGGCGGCGTCGGGTATTACATGGATGTGCAGGAAGCCAAACTGCGCGAAAAAATGCAGGGAACCGGCGTTAGCGTGACGCGAAATGGCGATAACATCGTGCTTAACATGCCGAATAACGTCACCTTCGACAGCAACCAAGCCAACCTGAAACCGGCAGGCGCAAATACCCTTACCGGCGTGGCGATGGTGTTGAAAGAGTATCCAAAAACCGCCGTTAACGTGCTTGGCTACACCGACAGCACCGGCAGCAACGATCTGAATATGCGCCTCTCGCAGCAGCGTGCAGACTCGGTCGGTAGCGCACTTATCACCCAGGGCGTGGCGGCAAACCGCATCCAGACCCGCGGTATGGGGCCGGCAAATCCTATTGCCAGCAACAGCACCGCCGATGGCAAAGCGCAAAACCGCCGGGTGGAGATAACCCTCAGCCCGCTTCAGTAAACCGCTGCGCTGGCGCGTCCGGCGCGAAAAGTGTGATACTGTTGCCTCCCCTTGCCTCCCTCCACGGGAGGCAAACAGGGATTGTCAGTCCAAACGGCACAGGGGCAACGATGACACGATCCACGACGCGCGCAACCATCAGCGATGTGGCAAAAGCGGCGAAAACCGGTAAAACCAGCGTCTCACGCTACTTAAATGGCGAAAAGCATCTGCTTTCCGATGATTTACTGGCGCGCATCGAACAGGCCATCGCCACCCTTGATTATCATCCCAGCCAGATGGCGCGCGGACTAAAACGCGGTCGTACCCGGTTAATTGGGCTGATTATCGCCGACATCACCAATCCTTACTCCGTCCATGTCTTAAGCGGCATCGAAGCCGCCTGCCGCGATAAAGGCTTTACGCCGCTGGTGTGTAATACCAATAACGAAGTGGACCAGGAGCTGCATTATCTGGATTTGCTGCGCAGTTATCAGGTCGAAGGCATCGTGGTAAACGCCGTGGGGATGCGTGAAGAAGGGCTTAATCGCCTGCAACAATCTTCGCTGCCAATGGTGCTGATTGACCGCAAAATTCCCGATTTCGCCTGCGATGTGGTGGGTCTGGATAACACTCAAGCAGCCACGACCGCCACCGAACACCTGATCGATCAGGGCTTTGAAGCGCTGCTGTTTTTGAGCGAACCGCTGGGCACGGTGAATACCCGCCGCGAACGTTTACAGGCATTTGAACATACCGCGCAGCGCTACCGCGGCATTGTGGCGCAGAACGCTGAAATCCCCCTGCACGAAGCTGAAAAACTCGATAACACCCTGCGTCAGTTTCACCAGACCTGGCGCGGGATGCGCAAAGCGGTTATTTCGGCGAATGGCGCCCTCACGCTACAGGTGGCCCGCTCGCTTAAGCGTATCGGCCTGCACTGGGGAAGCGACATCGGCCTGCTCGGTTTTGATGAGCTGGAATGGGCTGAACTTGCAGGCGTCGGTATTACTACTTTAAAACAGCCCACCTGGCAAATCGGTTACGCCGCGCTTGAGCAGGTGGTGCGCCGCATTGAAGGCGTCAGCGACACCGTTCGCGAACAGGTATTTTCCGGCGAGCTTATCGTTCGCGGCTCCACGTTCCGTTAATTTGCTTCGTGATGGCGATCATAAATTCGTCATGCCTGCCTTTTCTTTGGAACCGGTTCCATCTAGCGTATTCCTGTAGATGAAAAAAACATCGCTAAGGAATAACCATGAAAAACGCGATTATTGTTGTCACTGCGGCCTACGGGAACGCGCACGTGACCGCCATGGGCGGCCAGCAGGCGGTATTGCCGATTATTGCCGCCGCAGGCGCGGACGGCGTAGAGATCCGCCGGGAATTACTAACGGAGCAGGAGCTGAACGCCCTTCCGACGCTTGCCGCCGCTATCGCGTCTCACTCTCTTTTTGCCTGCTACTCCGCGCCACAAGCGCTGTTTAACGATGATGGCGCGCTCAACCCGGCGCTTCCCGCCCTGCTGGAAGAAGCGCATTCGCTGAATGCGCGCTGGCTGAAAGTCTCGCTCGGCAATTTCCAGTCTAATCACGCAGCCGCCGCGCTACACGACCTGTTAAATGCTTCGCCCGTGGCGCTGGTGGTGGAAAACGACCAAACCCGCTACGGAAAACTTGCTCCCATGCAGCGCTTTCAGGCGGCCGTGGCGGTAATGAAACTGCCCGTCACGCTGACCTTTGATATGGCGAACTGGCTGTGGGTAGGCGAATCGCCAGAAACCGCCGCCAGTAAG
This sequence comes from Citrobacter freundii, assembly GCF_011077955.1. Taxonomy (GTDB): domain Bacteria; phylum Pseudomonadota; class Gammaproteobacteria; order Enterobacterales; family Enterobacteriaceae; genus Atlantibacter. The sequence continues at coordinate 183,485 of NZ_JAALBX010000003.1, read as the reverse complement.
CTCGCTCCTCTGGTGAGCTATATTCATGTAAAAGCCGCCCAACAGGTTGACACTCATTACCGCGCAGTGGCGCTGGATGATGCCGAACCACGCTGGCTGGAGCTGCTGCGCCAGTTACCGGGCGATGCGCCGCGCGGGATTGAGTTCCCGCTGGAAGGCGCCGACCTGACGGCCGTGACCCGTCATTACGTTAATCTGTTACGCGAGGTTTAAGCGATGTCTGACTCTCTGGATATCATCACCATTGGCGAAGCCATGGCCATGTTCGTCGCCACTGAAACCGGCCCGCTGGAAAACGTCGAGCATTTTATTAAGCGCGTCGCGGGTGCGGAGCTGAACGTGGCGACGGGGCTTGCCCGGCTCGGTTTCAACGTCGGTTGGGTTAGCCGCGTCGGCAACGACTCTCATGGCCGCTACGTCCTGGAATGCCTGAAGCGTGAAGGTATCGATACCCGCGGGGTGACCACGGACGACCGCTATCCCACCGGCTTCCAGTTGAAATCTAAAGCCGAAAATGGAACCGATCCCATTGTGGAGTATTTCCGCAAAGGCTCGGCGGCCAGCCATCTGTCCGTTGAAGATGCGGAATATACCGGCTTTAACACGGCGCGACATTTACACCTGAGCGGCGTCGCGGCGGCGCTCTCCGACAGTTCGCTGGCGTTGCTGAACCATGCGGCAGCACGGTTTCGCAGCCAGGGCAAAACCCTCTCCTTCGATCCGAATCTGCGCCCGGTGTTATGGAAAAGCGAAGCAGTGATGGTGGAGCAGCTCAACAAACTGGCGTTTCAGGCCAACTGGGTGCTGCCGGGTATTAAGGAAGGCGAAATTCTCACCGGCTTTCGCCAGCCTGAAGCGATCGCTGATTTTTATCTCGACCACGGCGTTGACTGCGTGGCTATCAAAACCGGCGCACAAGGCGCCTGGTTTAAAACGGCGCAAGGCGAGCAAGGGAGCGTGGCTGCCTGCAACGTCAAGAATGTTGTGGACACCGTGGGCGCGGGCGACGGGTTTGCCGTCGGCGTGATAAGCGGCTTACTGGATGGATTATCGATTCGCGACGCGGTACGCCGGGGCAATACCATTGGCGCACTGGCGATTCAGGTGCAAGGGGACAGCGAAGGGTTACCCACCCGCGCTGAACTGGCCGCATGCGAACCAACGCTTTGTATGTAAACGACTGATATGACAGACCCGTTAAGCGTCTTGCTGTAGCCCGTCAGGCCAGGGAAAGCGCACAGTCATCGAGCGTACTACACGTACGCGAAGAAACTACACGCTACCGGCTTCAGACGTCACATCACACCGCTTAATGCGTCTGGCGTAAATGCTGCATCTGCCTTTTACCCTACATAAAACGCGGTGCATAACCCGAACCTCTGAGGGATGCTTATGAAAAGCCCAACTAATGCGCCAAAACGCTGGCTGTATATCATGCCGATTATCTTCATTACTTACAGTCTGGCGTACCTTGATCGAGCCAACTTTAGCTTTGCGTCTGCGGCGGGAATTAACGAGGATCTCGGCATTACCAAAGGCGTTTCATCGCTGCTGGGCGCGCTGTTCTTCCTCGGCTATTTCTTCTTCCAGATCCCAGGCGCGATGTATGCCGAACGTCGCAGCGTACGTAAACTCATTTTTATCTGCCTGATTTTATGGGGCGGCTGCGCCTCGCTGACCGGCATGGTGAGCAATATCCCGATGCTTGCCGCCATTCGCTTTATTCTTGGGGTGGTGGAAGCGGCAGTCATGCCCGCGATGCTGATTTACATCAGTAACTGGTTTACCAAATCGGAACGCTCGCGCGCTAATACCTTCCTTATTCTCGGTAACCCCGTGACGGTGCTGTGGATGTCGGTGGTATCCGGCTATCTGATCCAGTCTTTCGGCTGGCGCGAGATGTTTATTATCGAAGGGGTTCCGGCGATTATCTGGGCCTTCTGCTGGTGGGTACTGGTAAAAGACAAACCAAATCAGGTGAGCTGGCTGGCAGATAACGAAAAGGCCGCCCTGCAAGCGCAACTGGAAGAAGAGCAGAGAGGCATCAAAGCGGTACGCAATTACGGCGAGGCGTTCCGCTCCCGTAACGTGATCCTGCTGTGTATGCAGTATTTCTGCTGGAGTATCGGGGTTTATGGCTTCGTACTGTGGCTGCCGTCGATTATCCGTAACGCCAGTGAAAACATGGGCATGGTGGAACTGGGCTGGCTTTCGTCGGTTCCGTATCTGGCGGCGACTATCGCGATGATTGTGGTCTCCTGGGGGTCGGACAAAATGCAGAACCGTAAACTGTTCGTCTGGCCGCTGCTGCTGATTGGCGCGTTCGCCTTTATCGGCTCCTGGGCCGTCGGCGCGAATCACTTCTGGCTCTCCTACACCCTGCTGGTAGTCGCCGGTGCCGCAATGTACGCGCCGTATGGCCCGTTCTTTGCGATTATCCCGGAAATGCTGCCGAAAAACGTGGCGGGCGGCGCGATGGCGTTGATTAACAGTATGGGCGCGCTGGGCTCGTTTATCGGTTCCTGGGTCGTGGGCTATCTGAACGGCGCGACCGGCAGCCCGTCCGCGTCCTACATTTTTATGGGTGTGGCGCTTTTCGCCTCAGTGTGGCTTACTTTGATTGTTAAGCCTGCTAATCAACAAAAACTTCCGGCAGGCGCACGCCATGCTTAAAGGCTGCGGGCGGCGACAGGCCGCCCGTTTTGCCATCACCTGACACGTTCCACGGAGAGAGTGAATGAAGCCGTCTGTAATCCTCTATAAATCCTTACCCGACGATCTGCTGGCCCGCCTGCAAAGCCATTTTGAGGTCACCCAGCTCGACAGCATTGATGCGCAAAGCCAGGCCCGTCATTCGGAACTGTTCGCCAACGCGGAGGGGTTACTGGGCTCCAGCCAGAACGTCGATGCCGCGCTGCTTGAAAAAATGCCGCGCTTACGCGCCGCCTCTACCATTTCAGTGGGTTATGACAATTTTGACGTTGACGCGCTGACGGCCCGCAACGTGGTGCTGATGCATACGCCAACTGTTCTGACCGAAACCGTGGCGGACACCATGATGACGCTGGTGCTCGCCACGGCGCGCCGCGCGGTGGAAGTGGCGGAACGCGTAAAAAAAGGCGAATGGCAGGCAAGTATTGGTCCGGACTGGTTTGGTATTGATGTTCACCATAAAACTATGGGCATTATCGGTATGGGCCGCATTGGCCTGGCGTTGGCGCAGCGCGCGCACTTCGGCTTTTCCATGCCGATTTTGTATAACGCGCGCCGCCATCACACCGAAGCCGAAGAACGCTTTAACGCGCGCTATTGCGACATCGATACCCTGCTGGCGGAAGCCGATTTCGTCTGCCTGGTACTGCCGCTGACCGACGAGACGCACCGCCTGATTGGTGAGAAACAGTTCAAAACCATGAAATCTTCCGCCGTCTTCATCAACGCGGGCCGTGGCCCGGTGGTGGATGAAAAGGCGCTGATCGCCGCGCTAAAAGCCGGTGAAATCCACGCGGCGGGCCTTGATGTGTTTGAACAAGAACCTCTGCCGACAGATTCCGAACTGTTGACGATGCCAAACGTCGTCGCGCTGCCGCATATCGGGTCTGCAACCCATGAAACCCGCTACAATATGGCGGCCTGTGCGGTGGATAATCTCATCGACGCGTTAAAGGGCAACGTGGAGAAAAACTGCGTTAACCCGCAGGTGCTTAACGGCTAATGCTCGTTTAAGCCGCTTTCCACATCAGGTGAAAGCGGCTTCGCGCGCGGCGATTGACACATAAAACCGGCCCAGAGCATCAACAGCCCGTAGAGCGCAACTGGCAGTAAAAAGCTGTAACGCAGCGTGACGGCGCTAATTAAGATCCCCTGTACCCACGGCAATACCGCCCCGCCAATGCCCGCCATGATCGCCAGCGCCGAGGCCAGCCCGGCCTGATGCCGCGCATCTTTAAGCAATTCGCTAAAAATCACCGGATAAAGAATGGCGTTCGCAAGCCCGGTAATCAGCAACAGCCCACCGCCAGCAACGTTATTCAGCATCACCGCCGCCAGCACCAACAGCATGGCGCTCCAGGTCATACACAGCGCCGCCATCCGCACATGAATACGAGACGCAAGGGCGCTAAATACAAATCGTCCGACCAGCGCGCCGCCCCAGTAAATCGCCATTAACGACATAGCCTGGTCGATGCGCTTACCGCCGGTTTGCACCCACCAGCTCGCGGTGCTGGTAGCAAGCGACACCTCAACGCCGACATAAATAAACAGCGCAAGGAGATGGAAAACCATGCGTTTGCCTTCAAACAGCGCGCGAAAGCTGGGGGTGGCGACACGCACCGTGGCATCGGGCAGACGGGTGGCTTTACCCAGCATGATAATCAGCACCGCAAATAGCGCCAGCGCCGCCCATAGCCAGCGCAGCGGCTCCTGATGCAGCGCGCTGTTAACGGGAAAGTTCGCCAGCAGTACCGCCACGGCTAAAGGCGCGAGCGTGGTTCCCAGCGAATTCAGCGCCGACGCCAGCGACAACAGACCGACCTGACGCGACGGCCCGCTTAAGGCTGCCAGATAGGGGTTTGTTACCACCTGTAGCGCGGCAACGCCCGACGCCATGACAAATACCGCGCACTGGCTTAAACGAAAGCGATACATCACCAGACCGACGGCCAACAACAGCGCCCCCGCCGCCGTTAATAGCAGGGCTGTATATAACAGACGGCGATAACCCCAGCGTGATAACAACCATCCGCAGGGAAGGCAGGTTAAAAACGGCGCCAGATAAAACAGCGTGTTCATGCTGATAGCCTGTTGCCAGGTTAACCGGAAATAATCCAGAAAATAAAGCGGTAAAGTGCTGTTGATTGCGGTTATGGCTCCCCATAAAAAGAAAACCATAATTAACACCCCTGTTGTTCTCGCCATATGACGTTATTTCCTTTCATCGTTATGCCCCGCCGCCGCGTCCTGTGATACAGTTTTCTGAATAAACGGGAGCGCATAATGGACATTCAAAATTTATTCCGTGATATTAAATTCACCCGAACTGAATTACTGGTACTGAATTACATTCAGGAAAACCCTGAGTTATGCCTGAAAGAAGGCGTGCGCAGCGTAGCGGAGAAATGCTATAGCAATCCGTCAACGCTGGTCCGGCTCGCTAAAAAACTAAAATTTAGCGGCTGGCTGGAAATGGTTTATTTCATCAAATTTAATATTACGATGCCGCGACGAGATGTGACTAACGATGTCGATTTTATGAATATCCAGCCCGTCGAGTCGCTGGATAACCTGCTTCGGGGGCTGAGTCGGGAAAAAATCCTTATTCATGGCAGCGGCTTTTCTCAGCTCATCGCGCAATATATCTATAATAAATTCCTGGTGACGGGCGTGAATGCCAGCCTGGCGCTGTGGCCTGATTATGAGATTCTCGAACAAAAAACCGCAGCCAAATTTGATTCTATCTGGATAATATCCAAATCCGGGCGCAGTAGCTCTGCATTAAACTGGCTAAAGGCGCTGGAAAATAAAAATATCAATATCGTCTGTTTTACCGGGGATTATCAAAGCCCGCTGGCCACCCAGGCCAATACCGCATTTATTATTCACGACCCACAAAAATACGATGATGATATTTACTGGTCTAACCCCTTTTTCGGCTACTGCATTTTAGGTTTTGAGCATTTGCTAAAGCTGTGGTTTAACCAGCAAAAATAACGGGGCGCTGTGCCTGCCTATCACGCGAAGTCGGTTGCTGCTGTCACCCTGGCCAGGCTGACAACGTACACGCAGAGCGTATACGTTGCGCTGGCCCAGAGACGCGGCACGCCTCATTCGTTATGGCAGGCACTCGCTATTTTACTCAGGCGTGCTTTGGTTCATCAATATACGCATGCACCAGTTTTTCCGCCAGGCTCCACGACCCAATTAACGGGTGCGCCATCAGCGCCCGCACCGCCAGGCTGCGATCGCCGGTGAGAATGGCCTCAACGCCCAGCCGCTCGTACTCTTTCACACAGGAAATCATGTTCTTTTGCGCCTGCGGCACATAGGCTGGCGTGACGGGTTTAAGCCCGTCTTTGCTCAGGTCGCAACTGATTTCAATCACATCATCCGGGCGCAGAAAGTCCAGCGTGCCGTTATTGGGGATTGAAACCACGATGCGTTTGGTTTCCTGGCTGTTTACCGCTTCAAGAATATCCAGCGCTACGCCCGCATAGCCGCCAGTATCTGGCTCTTCAATAAACTGTTGCAGCGTAAGGGGTTCCCTGGTGTGGAATTTCTCTTGCTGCGACTCATTTTGCATATAGCTGTTTTCACGACGCAGATAATGCTTCATCCAGACGCCAAAGGCGCGCTGCGGTTCAGCTTTCACATCAATGCCGGACAACTCTTCACGCATTTCTCGGTTGATACGCGCGATTTGTTCGCCGCGCGTTTCACCGGAGGCCTGAATTGCCGCCAGCGCTTCTTCTTTGTAGTAGTAATAGTAGAGGTATTCGTTGAGCAACTGGTTGTCGCACAGGCGTACCAACTCCGGCGAGAAATATTGCATCGCGGTGTGGGCATACAGTTCCGGCATCGCCACCAGTTTGTCCGTGACCGATTCGCCCTTAACGGTAATGTTGGTAAACCAGGAGAAATGGTTCAGACCGTAACACTCCACGCGCAGATCGCGTTCCTCACAGCCCAGCAGCGCCGGTAATTCCCGGATCAGTTCTGACGGCGCATCGCAAATACCGTACACGCGACGTTTGAAGCCGGATTTTACAATCGCTTCCGTCACGAGGCCGGACGGATTGGTGAAGTTAAACAGAATGGCATCGCTTGCAGCGTGCTCTTCAATCAGGCGGCAATAATCGAGAATGGCAGGCACCGAGCGCAGCGCCATCGCAAAGCCGCCTGCGCCAGTGGTTTCCTGACCCAACGTATTCAGATTCAGCGCGATACGCTCATCGCGAATACGGCTTTCATCGCCACCGACGCGAAGCGTAGTGATGATATAGTTAGCCCCTTTCAATGCGACCAGCGGATCGCTCGTTAGTGTGAAGTCAATGTCCGGGCGAATGGTGGTGAACACATAACGCGCCAGTTCGCCAAACAACGCCAGATTCTCTTGCGAACTGTCCAGGAAAACGACTTCTTTAAGATTGATGCGATGCGCATTGTAGGCTAACGATTTGGCTAAAAAAGCCGAGCGAACGCCGCCGCCACCTAATACTGCTAATTTCATACGTTACTCCCGGTTTGTGTTTGCGCGAGCCAGACGTCAACTCGTGAGCGAATTTGCCCTACTCTCACGCCATAAATAACCTGAACTTCATTATTATTTCGCACGACGCCATTAGCCCCGGTCGATTTCAAAAGCACATCATTCACCTGCGCGACATCCTTTACTTCCACGCGCAAGCGCGTAAAGCAGTTATCTACAGAGAGAATATTTTCACGACCGCCTAAGCCTTTAATAATGTCATCGGTGATATCATTATTTTTTTGCTTATTCTTCGCCTGATAATCCTGCTTACTGTATAACTTCACTTCATCATCATCTTCACGCCCAGGCGTTTTAAGATTTAATTTCACCACCAGCGTGCGGAATATCACGTAATACGCCGCAAATTGCCCGATACCAATCACGATATATAAAGGCCAACGCGTTAATGCCACCGGCAACGGCAGGTTATAGATAATAAATTCGATTAAACCTGACGCTCCCCACGGACGGACGCTGAATATATCGCACACGGCCTGGGATGCTGCCGTTAATGTCGCATGAATCACCCATAAAAGCGGTGAAACAAATAAGAAGGTAAATTCAATCGGCTCGGTGATCCCGGTTAACATCGACGTAATGATCGCCGGTAACAAAATCGCTTTCGCCATCTGTTTTTTCGCCGGGCTGGCGGTGTGATAGAACGCTAATGCCGCACCAGCAAGGCCAAAGATGGTGGTCATCCCTTGCTGTGAGAACCGCAGCGCGTCATTCATTACTGGCGTTAAATCGGGGTGGCGCATATAGGCCAGGAAAATCGCCTGCGTACCCGACACCGTCTGCCCATCCACCGTAATGGTGCCGCCGATTTGCGTAAGCTGAAACGGCGACCAGACAAAGTGATGCAAGCCCGTCGGAATAAGGAATTTCTCGAAGAAGCCGTAGACAAATACCCCCGCCACGCCTGCGTTTTTCATAAACCCAGTCAGTGCGGTAATGCCATGGGTCATCACCGGCCAGATAGTGGTAAATGCAATAGCGTAAAGCAGGATAACGGGTGTCATGGCGATAAGCGTTAACTTCGCGCCGCCGTACATGGAAAGTGCGCCGGGTAATTCAATCTGCGAGACTTTATTGTGAACCCACGCGATGGTGCAGCCCAGAATAATCCCGAGAAAGACCCCCATATCTACTACCACAAATCCCAGTAACCGGGTTTGGCCGGTGCCGTAATATTCGCCGTTTATGGTATCTGCGACCCGATGGGTTAATTCGAGCCAGGAGTGATTGGCCCCCAAAAACATAATAAAACACATCACCGCCACCAGGGCGACTTCGGTTTTTTTATCTTTGGCGAGACCGTAGCTTATCCCTACGCAAAATAACAAACCTAAATTACCAAATAGCGGCCAGAACGTGTCACCTAATAACTGACCAACCTGATGAAAGAAACTATTTTCAGGTAGTAATGTAGGGTTAGTTAATACTGAACTGAGTGCGAGAATTAAACCAATTACCGGTAAAAATAATACTGCCCCGATCATCGCTCTGGAAAACTTCTGCATATTTTCCATCACGCGTTGCCGAATTACAGACATAGGATGTCCTTACGCTTTTGTTAGGGTAAATACCCTGAATAATTCGAGTTGCAGGGCAACGCTCCGGGCGTGTTGAACAGCGCAACGCGCTGCCCCCAAAGGGCGATCGAATACAACCATCGCATCTGCAACGTGAAGTATGACGGGTATAGGTGCGTTTTTTTATTGCTTACAGTAAGGCTGTTATAACAAGCAGAGCGGGGGAATGAAACCAGTGCCGGTTAATAGGTACAAACAGACAGAAAAAGCATACCTGTTTCGTGGGCAAGAGCGTGGGAAGAATAGAAACTTCCCCGCGCGCCGGGCGCGAGGAAGTGAAAAGATTACTGCAGCGAATTAACGACGGCGGTATACGCCTGGTTAAAGGCCTGATGCTGAGCTGCCAGCGGCCCAATGAGCTGGTTGTACTGGCTCGCCTGCTGAGAGGTTGGGAACTGAATACCGTTCGCCACAAAACTCACCTGAGTACCTTGCTGGCTGATGAACTCACCCACCTGTACCAGTTGTTGGGTAAAGGTTTGTGCCGCCGGGATCAGCGGTTGCAGCGCGTTCGCCGGGTTAGTGACGACTTTTTCATACGCTTTGTCATAAACCGGTTTCAGATCTTCCGCTTGTTTTAGCGAGGCTTTAGAGCTGTCGGCCTGCATTTTGGCATTTTGCAATTGCTGGCTTAACACGCCTAACGAGCCGTTAGCCTGACGCAGCGCATTGCTCTGGGTCATGTAATCCTGCGGCACGCGAATCGCATTTACGCTGTCGACAACCGGACGAATACCGGCATCCATCGCCTGGGTAACCTGTTGGGAATAGCCATAAATGATGGCGTAATCCGAGACAAACGGTCCAAACTGCTTTTTCTGATCCGCCGTCAGCGTCGGCAGACGTTCGCCGCTGCGCATCACGGTGTTTTGCAGAAAATCGATAAACGCTTTGCGTTGATCGCCCTCTTTATCGAAGCAACCGCTCAGGCTGACCACCATCAGTAACGCCGCCAAAGGCGCAAACCAGCGAGAGCAGGACTTTCCTGTCGCCATTTTTTAACTCCTTCACCCAAAATACGCACACGACATCCCGTATGCCTTCAACGTTGACAAGGATAGTGCAGTCGCGCTCCGCATGATACCCCCATAACACAAACTCTTTATGCCTTGCCTCATCGCGGTGCGCGGGTGCGCGCCGCACTGCACCGTAATGACGCAACGGGGTAAGTCCGGTTGGCGGGCTAAAATCACGCAGCGCCTTGTCGTTACTGCTTTTTTTGGTGGTTTTGGGAAACTGGCACTCATCTTGCTGTGTTGAACAGGCAGGGGGGACAGGCGACTTATCGCCCGTCGCCAGACAATTTGAAAATGGATCACTAGGGTTCCGGTCGCAAGATGCTGGTCCGAGAGTGATCGACCGCCCTCTGGCGGTTACACGGCGGGACAAAAGCCCGGGAGGATACGCGACTGGCTCGCGCCCTCCTGCTTTATCCGTCAACGTCAGAGGAACCATCATGCTTAAAGCCTGCCACAAAGGAATTCTGCTCGCCGCGCTGGTGCTGTTCAGCGCAGGAGCCGCCGCGGCAACACCCGCCTTCAAACTCTGCTGGTCGATTTATGCCGGGTGGATGCCCTGGGACTATGCCCAACAGAGCGGCATCATTAAAAAATGGGCCGACAAATACCATATTGATATCCAGTTCGTGCAGGTTAACGACTACATCGAGTCCGTTAACCAGTACACCGCAGGCGGATTTGACGGCTGCACCATGACTAACATGGATGCCCTCACCCTGCCCGCCAGCGGCGGCGTGGACTCCACCGCGCTTATCGTCGGCGACTACTCCAACGGCAACGACGGCATTCTGACAAAATCTGCCGACAGCGTCGCGGCGCTAAAAGGCCAGCCGGTCAATCTGGTGGAGCTGTCCGTCTCCCACTATTTGCTGGCACGCGCGCTGGAAACGGCAGGCCTGAGCGAAAAAGATATTAAGGTCGTCAACACCGCCGATGCGGATCTGGTCTCCGCATTCACGACGCCTGACGTCAAAACCATCGTGACCTGGAACCCATTGCTTGCTGAAGCGCAAAAACAACCCGGTGCGAAAACGTTGTTCACCTCCGCACAAATCCCCGGCGAGATCCTCGACTTATTGGTCGTGAATACCGCCACGCTGAAAAAACACCCTGAACTCGGCAAAGCGCTGACCGGCGCGTGGTTCGAAACCCTGAAAGCCATGCAGGGCGATAGCGAAACCGCCAAAGCGGCCCGCACCCAAATGGGCGAAGCGGCAGGCACCACACTCGCAGGGTTCGAGGCGCAACTGGCCGCGACCCACCTGTTCACCACGCCGCAACTGGCGCTGGCCTTTACCCAAAGCCCCCAGTTGAAAACCACCATGCAGAAAGTGGCGGAATTCTCCTTCTCCCACGGTTTGCTCGGTGACGCCGCGCCGTCTGCTGATGTGGTCGGTATCGAAACGCCCGCAGGGGTCTGGGGCGATAGCCAGAACATCAAATTACGTTTTAGCGACGAATTCGTCCGGCTTGCGGCCGACAACCAACTCTGATCACGGAGGCGTCCATGCGCAAAATCATTAACTTTCAACCCCAGCCGATGAGCCGCGCGCTGCTGGGCGCCCTTCCGCTACTGGCGATGCTGTTTGTTTATCTGATTGCCTCAGACGCGCGGCTTGCCGCCAATGACGCCGATAAACTGCTGCCAGGCTTTGACGCGATGTTCAACGCCATCGACCGGATGGCGTTTACCCCAAGCCCGCGTACCGGAGAATATTTGCTCTGGACCGACACGGCTGCAAGCCTGCTGCGCCTGCTGAGCGGCGCGGTTCTGAGCGCCATTATCGCCCTGACATTCGGCCTGTTTTGCGGCGCGCTGCCGGCGGTGCGGGCCTTTTTATCGCCGCTTATCACCACACTCGCGCTGATCCCGCCGCTGGCTATTCTGCCGATTCTGTTTATCTGCTTTGGTCTTGGTGAAGTCTCGAAAGTGGTGTTGATCGTCATTGGCATTACGCCGTTTATCGTCCGCGACTTACAGCTTCAGGCCATGGCCATCCCCCATGAGCAGCTGATCAAAGCCCAGACGCTGGGCGGCCACAGCGGACAAATCCTGTGGCGGGTATTTCTGCCGCAACTGTTGCCGCGCCTGATTGACGCCGTGCGCCTGTCGCTCTGCTCGGCGTGGCTATTTTTGATTGCCGCCGAAGCCATCGCCGCCACCGAAGGGCTGGGTTATCGCATCTTTCTGATGCGCCGCTATATGGCGATGGACGTCATTCTGCCTTACGTGGCCTGGATTACCCTGCTCGCGTTCGCGCTTGATTTATTACTCCGTGGCGTAAATCGCCGTTGTTTCCCGTGGTATTACGCCCGATAAGGAGTGGTTATGCCTTTGTTAGAACTGAGAAACGTCGGAAAAGAATACGACAACCAGGTAGTGCTGGAACGGCTTAACGTGAAGGTCGACGAGGGGGAGTTTGTCACCATCGTCGGCGCCTCCGGCTGCGGTAAAACCACTTTTTTAAAAATGCTGCTCGGTACTGAATCCCCTTCAAAAGGCACATTCTTGCTCGACGGCCAGCCGCTGGCTCAGGAGCCGGACGCTCAACGCGGGATCGTGTTTCAGCGCTATTCGGTGTTTCCGCACCTCACAGTAATTGAAAACGTGATGCTGGCAGAAGAGTTCTGCCAGGCCCGGGTGTTAGGCCGCGTCTGGGGACGCAAGCGTGCCGCTATCCGCGAACAGGCGCGCGTGATGCTAAAGCAGGTGGGCTTACTGGGCGCACAGGATAAATACCCGCATCAGTTATCGGGCGGGATGCAGCAGCGTCTGGCGCTGGCCCAGGCGTTAATCAAACAGCCGCGCATATTGCTGCTCGACGAACCGTTTGGGGCGCTCGATCCAGGCATTCGCGCGGAGATGCATGTGCTCATCAGCTCCCTGTGGGAGCGCCATAAACTGACCATTTTTATGATAACCCACGATTTAAAAGAGGGGTTTTCGCTGGGCTCCCGGCTGTGGGTATTCGACAAAGTACGCCATGACCCGCAAGCGCCGGAGGCGTACGGCGCCAGTATCACCTATGACATCCCGCTGGATCGTAAACCCGCAGGCAGCGTAACGCCGCTGTTCCCGCATGCCCCGTATCCCGTCACTGAACAGCCCACTGCGCTGTTTGGCCATTAAGAAGGAGCCATGATGAATTCTTATCAAACCGAGTTACCGGCAGGCAGCCACTGGTCGCTGATGATGCGCCGGGGCACCGCCCTGACCCTCACCGATGTGGCAGGCGGCGTGAACGCAGGCGTGCTGTTTTATAACCCGGAGAATTTGCTGGAGCGTTATAACGCGCCCGATACGCTGAAATGCCAGCACACGTTTCGCCTGACGGCGGGACACTGTCTTTATTCCGATATGGGGCGGATTTTTTGCGGCATCGAACACGACAGCTTTGGCTGGCATGAATCGGTATGCGGAACCGCCAACGCCGCGCTTATTGAACGACAGTTCGGCGCGAGCGATTACCAGCAGGCGCGCAATGATCGCTACCAGAACGGTTACGACAGTTTTCTGGTGGAACTGGCGAAATATGGCCTCGGTAAACGCGATATGGCGGCGTGCCTGAATTTTTTCGCCCATGTCGCCGCTGACGACGACGGCAAACTGGCGCTGGTGCGTCAGGGAGAAGCGGGCGCAAGCGTTACGCTGCGCTTCGCCATGGATACGCTGGTTATTCTTCATACCTGCCCGCATCCGTTAAGCAGCGCCACGGCCTATCCCCGTCAGCCATTGGGCATTCACATCGACGGCGAGCGTAAACCGCTCTCTGCATTGTGTCTTGAACGCGCCGAAAACCAGCGCGGGCTTTGCAATAACCATCTTTATCACCTTAGCGAAGGAGCCTGCTCATGCTGACCGAAAGCACGCGCAACCCGGCGGATGCCGTTTATCACGCTACCGTAAAAGCCGGAGATTACTGGCTGTATAAGGTGACAGAAGGGCAGACGCTACGCATTACCGATCTGGAAGGCAATCAGGCGGCGGACACGCTGTTTTTCAACGCTGACGACATTGCCGAACGTTACAGCATGGCGGATACGGTGCGCGGTCAGGGCAACGTATTTCTGTCGATGGGCACGGTCCTGCGCTCAAACGACGACCGCCCGATGCTTGAGATTATCGCCGATACCTGTGGCCGTCACGACACGCTGGGCGGCGCGTGCGCGACTGAAAGCAACACCGTGCGCTATGACCTGGAAAAGCGTCATATGCACGCCTGCCGCGACTCGTGGATGCTGGCGATTGCTGAGCACCCGGAATATGGCCTGACGCGCCGCGATATCACCCATAACATCAACTTCTTTATGAACGTGCCGGTAACCCAGGACGGCGGGCTGTGTTTTGCCGACGGCATCTCCGCGCCCGGGAAATACGTCGAAATGGTCGCCAAGATGAACGTTCTGGTGCTGATCTCCAATTGCCCGCAGCTTAACAACCCCTGTAACGGTTACAACCCGACCCCCATCGCCGTCACGGTGTGGTGAGCCGGCGCTGCGGGACGACCCGCACTTCAGCGCTATCAATGACGCAGGACGACCTGCCCGCCGGAGAGCCGGTTATGCTTACTCGAATTCTTATTGCCAACCGTGGCGCGATTGCCGTGCGTATTATTCGCACTCTGAAACAGATGGGCATTACGGCTATTGCCGTCTATGCCGAAGCGGATAAACATGCCGAACACGTGCGTCAGGCCGATATTGCCGTGTCGCTGGGTGACGGCAATGTACGCGAAACCTACCTGAATCAAGACAAATTGTTCGCCATCATGCGCGAAAACGCCGTTCAGGCGGTGCATCCTGGCTACGGTTTTTTAAGTGAAAACGCCCATTTCGTGGAACGGTGCGAAGCCGAAGGCGTGGTGTTCCTGGGGCCTACCACGGACCAAATGGCGGCCTTTGGCCTGAAACATCGCGCGCGTGAGCTGGCGCAGCAAAATCAGATCCCGCTGTTGCCGGGCAGCGGCCTTTTGACCACGCCAGACGCCGCGCTCCAGGCTGCGGAAACCATCGGCTATCCGGTGATGTTGAAAAGCACGGCGGGCGGCGGCGGCATTGGTATGCAGCGTTGCGATGATGCGGCGGCGCTCCTGGAGGCGTTTACCCGCGTAAAACGGCTTGCGGGCAACAACTTCGCCGACGATGGCGTCTTTTTAGAGAAATTTATCGCCCGGGCGCGTCATATTGAAGTGCAGGTTTTTGGCGACGGCAACGGCAATGTCATCGCACTCGGCGAGCGTGATTGTTCCGCCCAACGCCGCAATCAGAAAGTCATAGAAGAAACCCCTGCGCCGCGCCTTTCCGATACCAACCGACACGCGCTTCATCACACTGCAATTCGTCTGTGCCAGGCGGTGAACTATCGCAGCGCGGGGACGGTGGAATACGTCTATGACGATGTGTCTGAACAGTTCTGGTTCCTTGAGGTGAATACCCGTCTACAGGTGGAGCATGGCGTCACGGAGATGGTCTATGGCGTGGATATTGTGCGCTGGATGGTGGAATTGGGCGCGCAAACCCTGCCCCCACTAGACACACTGGTAACAGAGCCGAAAGGTCATGCCATTCAGGTGCGTCTGTATGCCGAAGATCCGGCCAAAAACTTCCAGCCGGTGGCCGGATTGCTCAGCGAAGTGATTTTCCCGGACCGCGTGGCAGACGCACGGTTGCGCATTGATAGCTGGATTTCTGGCGGTTGCGAGGTGTCGGCGTTTTACGATCCGATGCTCGCGAAAGTGATTGTCCATGCCGACAGCCGGTCCGAGGCTTTAACGGCGCTGCAAAATGCGCTCGCTCAAACCCGTCTCTATGGCATTGAAACCAACCTGATATGGCTTCGTCATTTACTGACCCTGCCGCAGGTTCAACAAGGCAAGGTGATTACCGCCACGCTAAGTGAGGTCAGTTGGCAGCCTGCCACGCTGGATGTGATAAGCGGCGGCACCATGACCACGATTCAGGATTTACCGGGTCGCACAGGCTACTGGGACGTGGGCGTGCCGCCATCCGGCCCGTTCGACAGCCTGGCATTTGAGCTCGGTAACCAACTGCTGCAAAACCCGCGCGAGGCAGCAGGGCTTGAAATCACGCTGCGTGGGCCAACGCTTCGCTTCAATCAGGCATGTTCTATCGCGCTGACTGGCGCGGCTATCGACGCCACGCTTGATGACAGGCCGCTCACGATGGGACGCGTCATCACCGTTAAGGCAGGCGAGACGCTCAAACTCGGCGCGGTACAGGGCGCAGGATGCCGGAGTTATCTGCTGATAGCCGGGGGGCTGGATTGCCCCTGTTATCTGGGCAGTCGCAGCACCTTTACGCTTGGAAAATTCGGCGGTCACGCCGGACGGGCGCTGCGTGCAGGCGATGTCATCCATCTTGCGGCACCTGAACTCCGCCCGGAAACGACGCTTGCAGCCAACGCCTACCCCGCCATTTCCAGCCACTGGCAATTGCGGGTGATTTATGGTCCCCACGGCGCACCCGAATTTTTTACCGAGCAAGACATAGCGGCTTTCTTCGAAGCACGCTGGCAGGTGCATTACAACTCCAGCCGTACCGGCATTCGCCTGATTGGGCCTAAACCCACCTGGGCGCGTGCGGACGGCGGCGAGGCGGGGATGCACCCGTCTAACATTCATGACAACGCCTACGCATTCGGTACAGTGGATTTCACCGGTGATATGCCGGTGATCCTCGGGCCGGACGGGCCGTCGCTCGGCGGATTTGTCTGCCTGGCAACGGTTATCCATCAGGATTTATGGAAGTTGGGTCAATTAAAGGCGGGAGATACGATTTCGTTTGCGCCCGTCACCCTTGACGAGGCGGACACAACGCAGCAAACCGCCAGCGCCTCAGCACAGGTGTCGCTTGCGGCCTTGCCGTCGCCGATCCTCTGGCATGACGATGCCCGTGACGGCATGCCTGCCATTGCTATACGCGCGGCGGGCGACCGTTTCTTGTTAGTGGAATATGGCGAGCAGCGTCTTGATATCGCCCTGCGCTTTCGGGTGCATGCATTGATGCAACAGCTTGAGGCGATGACCATTGCGGGTCGGCTGGAGATGACGCCCGGGATCCGCTCTTTGCAGATCCATTTCGATCCGACGCAGTGTCCGCGTGAAGTCATGATCGCTCACCTTCGCAAGGCAGATCTCGACTTGCGGGATTTGCGCGATGCTAAAGTGCCCTCGCGCACCGTATGGCTGCCGCTCAGTTGGGACGATGCCGCCTGCCGTGAAGCGATAACCCGCTACACCCAGTCAGTACGTCCGGGCGCGCCATGGTGCCCGAGCAATATCGAATTTATTCGCCGGATTAATAGCCTGGAAAGCGTTGAGCAGGTGAAAGAGATTGTCTTCAACGCCTCGTATCTGGTGATGGGTTTAGGGGATGTCTATCTCGGTGCGCCGGTGGCAACACCTGTTGATCCGCGCCATCGCCTGGTGACGACAAAATATAATCCGGCCCGTACCTGGACTGCGGAAAACTCGGTCGGTATCGGCGGCGCGTATTTATGCGTCTATGGAATGGAAGGCCCTGGCGGCTATCAGTTTGTTGGCCGTACGGTGCAGATGTGGAACCGGGATCGCCGAACTGACGCCTTTACCCAGCCCTGGTTGTTGCGCTTTTTCGACCAGATCCGCTTCTATCCGGTCAGTCACGACGCGTTGTTGGCGCTGCGCGAGCGCTTCCCGTGGGGCGATCATCCCTTGCGTATTGAGCAAGGCGAATTCAGCCTGACCGAGTGGCAGCAGATGCTTGAGCATGACGCGACGGATATCGCCGCGTTTCAGGAAAAACGTCAACGTGCGTTCGATGAAGAGTTGGCTCGCTGGCGCGCCGACGGTCAGTTTACCTTTGAAAGTGAGGTCGATGCGCAGAATGACAGCGACGATACCATTCCCGAAAGTTGTTGCGGCGTGGAAAGCATGGTGGCGGGCAGCGTCTGGCAATGGCTGGTTCAGCCCGGCGACGCGGTCGCGGAAGGTCAACTGATCGGTATTCTCGAATCCATGAAAATGGAGATCCCGATTACCGCCCCTGTAGCCGGCACGATCCGCACATTCCAGCGTCAGCAGGGAAATCAGGTTCAGGCCGGACAATTATTAATGGTTATCGAACGGGCTGCATAAAATTCAGGCAGGCGGAGATCGTTCCGTCTGCCTGATTGTGGCATTTACATATTATTTATACTCAACGACAAAAATTTTCTTAAGCTTTTATAGACTACGTAATCAACAAGTTAACTTTAAACTCAGTATAAAAAGCCGTTTAAAAAAAACTAATCGAGCGATTAATAACCGACGCAACCATCCGGGATCATTTTTAAGAACTATTCTTAAGATGCTTCTTACCGTTCACGATCCCGCAGTGTGATTTATGAGGAGTTTTCAATGGAATATAAAGATCCAATGGTTGAGTTGCTCAGCAGCCTGGAGCAGATTGTTTTTAAAGATAATTCTCCGAAAACGAAATTGTCCCACAAATCGTCTGCTTTTTCCGAGTTCGAGCAACTGCGAAAAAGTACCGGTTTAAAAATTGATGACCTGGCCCGGGTGATGGGCGTGAGTGTTGCCATGGTGCATGAATGGGAATCAAAACGTGTAAAACCCTCCAGCACCGAACTTAAGCTGATGCGCTTGATTCAGGCGAACCCGCAGCTTAGTAAGCAGTTGATGGATTAATTTTATAGCTCTGTATCTTTTGGTTTTCCCTGGTCGTGATAACCCCCGTTTTGATACGGGGGTGATGAGATTCAAAAATAAGTTCGGGTGCCTTCAGGCCCAACCTTTCCAGTTGATTGAAATGCGGGGGATTACTCCCCCGCGCTGTGGCTACTTCCCGGATTCGTAAGCAAGGACTGCCCGTAATTCTCTGTTTTTTTCTTTAATACTGAATTCGCACAGTCTGTCCTGCACTATCCAGATAAAACAAAGAACCGTTACACATATCACTACTACACATAAAAATGTGTATTTATGTTTTACAGGCATAATTGCCTCCTTCAGTGGAAGGGGCTACAATCCAACTGTTTGGGTTTGGACTGCGGCCCCGTTAATTAAATGGATTTAATTACGGGGCTTTCGTCTATCTAACCATCGCCTCATGCTCCGGCTAAATAACCTTGAGCACCCGGACAGTAGAATAATATGTTTACCCTGGCCGATAATTAGCGGAACCCTTAATAACCAGCGTATTTACCATCCTTACCGCAGTTTTAAGATAAGCGCTGGCATAAAAAATACAGGGCAATATTTAAGAAGAGTGCGGGTGCCTTCAGGCCCAACTTTTCCAGTTGATTGTAATGCGGGGGATCACTCCCCCGCATTGTGGCTACTTCCCGGATTCGTAAGCAAGGACCGCCCGCAGTTCTCTGTTTTTTTCTTTAATACTGAATTCGCACAGTCTGTCCTGCACTATCCAGATAAAACAAAGAACCGTTGCACATATCACGACTACACATAAAAATGTGTATTTATGTTTTACAGGCATAATTGCCTCCTTCAGTGGAAGGGGCTACAATCCAACTGTGTGGTTTGGACTGCGGCCCCGTAAGTTAAATGGATTTAATTACGGGGCTTTCGTCTATCTAACCATCGCCTCATGCTCCGGCTAAATAGCCTTGAGCACCCGGCCTTGATAATACTGTTATTGTAGATTGATAAAATTAGCAGAACCGCTAATACAAAGATGGTTTTAATTAAATCTTACTCTTTTAAGATAACGCCAAAAATAAAAAACCCGCCATTAATAAGCGGGTTTTAATTATTACGGATTCAATTACTGGAGCAGAGAAATATCCGCTACCTGCAGGAACAATTCGCGAAGTTTAGACAGCAACGTCAAACGGTTTACGCGCAATTCCTGATCGTCCGCCATGACCATGACTTTATCGAAGAACGCATCAACCGGCGTACGCAGAGTGGCCAGTTCAACCAGCGCTTGCTGGTATTCACCTTTCGCAAATGACGGTTCAAGCTTATCGCGCAGAATAACCAACTGACGCGCCAGTTCGATCTCTTCCGGCTCTTTCAAGACTGAAGGGCGAACATGGTCATGCAGCGTTTCTGTCGATTTGGCCAGAATGTTCGATACGCGTTTGTTAGCCGCAGCCAGCGCTGACGCCGCTTCCAGGGTACGGAAATGCGATACCGCCTTCATGCGGGCATCAAAATCCGCAGGCTTGGTCGGACGACGCGCCAGCACGGCCTGGATGGTGTCTACGCTGTGGCCTTCTTCCTGATACCAGGCGCGGAAACGGCCCAGCATAAAGTCGATAACATCATCCACCACGTTGGCGTTGGTCAGCTTGCTGCCGTACAAACGCACCGCTTCTTCCGTCAGGGTTTGCAGATCAAGCGGCAGGTTTTTCTCAACGATGATACGCAGCACGCCAAGCGCGGCGCGGCGCAGTGCGAACGGGTCTTTATCGCCTTTCGGATGTTGACCGATGCCGAAGATGCCCGCAAGGGTATCCATTTTGTCAGCAATCGCCACGGCGCATGCAACCGGATTGGATGGCAAGTTATCACCCGCGAATCGCGGTTGATATTGCTCGTTGAGCGCAACGGCCACGTCTTCCGCTTCGCCGTCATGACGGGCATAGTGCATCCCCATCACGCCCTGGGTGTCAGTAAATTCGAACACCATATTGGTCATCAGGTCGCATTTAGACAGTAAACCTGCGCGCGTTGCGTGGTTTACATCCGCTCCCGTTTGCCCGGCAATCCAGCCCGACAGCGTCTGAATACGGTCGGTTTTGTCGCGCAGCGTACCCAACTGCTGTTGGAACAATACGGTTTCCAGGCGCGGCAGGTTGTCTTCAAGACGTTTTTTACGGTCGGTATTAAAGAAGAATTCCGCATCCGCCAGACGAGGACGGACAACTTTTTCGTTACCGGAAATGATTTGCTGCGGATCTCTGGACTCGATATTCGCCACAAAGATAAAGTTTGGCAGTAATTTACCGGCGTTGTCATACACCGGGAAATATTTCTGGTCGCCTTTCATGGTATAGACCAGCGCTTCCGCCGGTACCGCCAGGAATTTTTCTTCAAATTTCGCAGTCAGCACAACCGGCCATTCCACCAGCGAAGTCACTTCTTCCAGCAGGCTTTCACTCAAATCAGCGTTACCGCCGATTTTACGTGCCGCCTCTTCCGCATCCGCTTTAATTTTGGCCTTACGCTGTTCGTAATCGGCAACAACCTTGCCGCGCTCCAGCAGAATCTCCGGATACTGGTTAGCATTATCAATCGTGAATTCCGGCTCGCCCATAAAACGGTGGCCGCGGATCACGCGATCGGACTGAATACCGAGGATAGTTGCCGGAATTACTTTGTCGTCCAGCAAGAGCGTAACGGTATGCACCGGACGCACGAAATGCACGTCGGACGCACCCCAGCGCATCAGTTTCGGAATAGGCAGTTTCGCCAGCGACACGCTGATCATGCCCGGCAGCAACGCTTCAACGCTTTCGCCTTTAACATGCGCGCGATAAAGCAGCCACTCGCCTTTGTCCGTGGTTAAACGTTCCGCCTGATCGACGGTAATACCGCAACCGCGCGCCCAGCCTTCTGCCGCTTTGCTCGGTTTGCCTTCCGCATCAAACGCTTGGGCGATAGCCGGGCCGCGTTTTTCTACTTCGCGATCGGGTTGAGATTCCGCAAGATTCGCGATTTTCAGCGCCAGACGACGAGGCGCTGCGAACCATTTCACCTCACCATGGGCGATATTGGCCGCATCAAGTTCAGCCGTAACGTTCGCAGCGAAGGATTCCGCCAGGCTGCGCAGGGCTTTTGGTGGCAGCTCTTCAGTGCCAATCTCCACCAGAAAAGTTTTTTCAGACATGGCAGCCTCTTATTTGTTTCTGTTACACATCGGGAAGCCCAGCGCCTCGCGGGAGGCGTAGTAGGCTTCCGCCACAGCTTTGGTCAGCGTACGAATGCGCAGAATATAGCGCTGACGCTCGGTGACCGAGATGGCCTTACGGGCATCTAACAGGTTAAAGCTATGGGCGGCTTTCAGAATACGTTCGTAGGCAGGCAGCGGCAGCGGGGTTTCCAGCGCCAGCAAGTGCTGGGCTTCTTTTTCGTACTGCTCAAAGCACGTGAAGAGGAAATCCACATCCGCGTATTCGAAGTTGTAGGTCGATTGCTCGACTTCGTTCTGATGGAACACGTCGCCATAGGTCGTTTTACCGAGCGGGCCGTCGCTCCATACCAGGTCGTAAACGCTGTCTACGCCCTGAATGTACATGGCGAGACGCTCAAGCCCGTAGGTGATTTCACCGGTAACCGGTTTACACTCCAGGCCGCCTACTTGTTGGAAGTAGGTAAATTGCGTCACTTCCATACCGTTGAGCCACACTTCCCAGCCAAGGCCCCAGGCACCCAGCGTCGGGTTTTCCCAGTTGTCTTCCACGAAGCGAATATCATGAATCGTTGGGTCCATACCCAGCTCTTTCAGCGATCCCAGATACAGTTCCTGAATATTGTCCGGCGACGGTTTAATGATCACCTGGAACTGATAGTAATGCTGTAAACGGTTTGGGTTTTCGCCGTAGCGGCCATCGGTTGGACGACGAGAAGGCTGCACATAAGCGGCGGCGATAGGCTCCGGGCCAAGCGCACGCAGACAGGTCATAGGATGTGAAGTGCCGGCGCCGACTTCCATATCCAACGGTTGAACGATGGTGCAGCCCTGGCGGGCCCAGTAATCCTGTAAGGTCAGGATCAAGCCCTGAAAGGTCTTGGTATCAAACTTTTGCATGTTGATTTCGCACGCGATACGAGTGGGTTTAAGTGGAAGCGACCAGTATATACTCAAAAGGCTAAACGTTGCATCACAGGGGCAACGGAACGGGGTTTAAAACGGAATTCAGGCAGGCGGGCGCGGTTATCCGCTCAAAACAGGGGGGGTTATCGCATCGAAAGATGCAAAAACTGACCATCGGTGTCAAACGCGCAGGTAAAACCTTCTTCACGCGCGGTGCTACCCTGCATTTCGTAACTGCCCTGAAAGGCATCAAAATCCGTTATCTTGATATGCTGAAGGGCGACGTTATAGCGATGCGCAGCGTTTTCCCGGCACTGATTTTCCATCGCTTGTGAATGAGCTGGCGTGATTTTCACTTTTTGCGCATGCTGCGGCTGCGTATTCTCATCGGCGCACCCCGCGAGAAGGATGACGGCGGCAAGCATATATAAGCGTATGGGTGTCGTTGTCATTATACTTAGCTATCCGTTTAGTCGTTATTTTACCGATAATTGCGCAGTGAAATCGCATTGTGACGGGATAGAGTGGCCTTGAGCAAGCCGCTGGCCGCAAACTCAGATAGCTCTGAGGTACAGCCAATAATTAATAGACCGACACTAACGGAATAGCAAAATAGGCCTTGGGGAGAAAATGCAGCATAAAATAAACTGGATAGATAATTTGCGCGGCATCGCCTGTTTGATGGTGATTATTATCCATACCACGACCTGGTATATTACCAACGCCGACGTCGTCACACCGTTTAGCTGGGATTTCGCGAATGTCTTAAATTCCGCCTCCAGAGTGAGCGTGCCGCTGTTCTTTATGATATCGGGCTATCTTTTTTTTGGAGAACGTAGCGCCGAACGGCGGCATTTCTTACGTATCGGATTATGTTTGCTGTTTTACAGTGCCGTCGCCTTTATTTATATCGCGTGTTTCACCTCGATTAGCCCGCGATTGTCATTGATGAATTTGCTTCAAAAACCGGTGTTTTATCACCTGTGGTTTTTCTTTGCGATCATCGTCGTTTACCTGCTCTCACCGCTGATATCCGTAAAGAAAGTGGGCATACCGGTGATTTTCGGTTTACTGCTGGTCGTCGGGGTTATTGCCAACCCAAATACGATGGCGCAAAGCGTGTACGGCTTTAAATGGCTCCCCGTAAATTTGTATATCAACGGTGATACGTTTTATTACGTCCTGTATGGGTTATTAGGCCGTGCCATTGGCATGATGGAAACACAGGGCCGACGTTATACTTTGACTGCCGCGCTGGCGTTTATCGCCTGCGTAACATTAATTAGCCTTGGTACACGCAGTGAGCTGGCGCGCCAGGGCAACTTCAGCGATACCTTTTATCTTTATTGCGGCCCGCTGGTATTTATCGCCGCGATAAGCCTGTTCGTGACGGTGAAAAATACGCTTCATCAACGCCCGTTGCCGGGGCTTGCGTTGATATCACGGCACTCGCTTGGTATATACGGCTTCCACGCTCTGTTTATTCATGCATTGCGTACACGCCATATCGAAATGACCCACTGGCCGGTACTGGATATTGCGTGGATCTTTAGCGCGACGCTTGCCGGTTCGCTGGCGCTGTCCATGCTGCTACAGCGAATTGATACCCGCAGACTGGTTAGCTAGCGCGCTGTCTGGCACGGTAAAGCTGGCGGGGCGAAGAAAATCCCGCCGCCAGGGAAGCCTGCTCAACGCCCTGCCCTTGCAGCAGGCGTTGTTCGGCCTGCGCCAGGCGAAGCTGCTCCAGATAATCGCGCACGCTAATCCCAAGATGCTGTTGAAATAATCGCGACAAATGACGCGGGCTGACAAACACCCGCGCGGCGATATCCGGCAAGCGCCATTCCGTCTGTGGCGCGCCTGACAATAAATCTTGTGCTTTATGAACCGCCGGATGCATATGATTGCGATAGCGCAGCCAGGGTGAAAGCTGCGGATCCTCTCCCGAGCGGCGAAACCACACCACCATCTCCCGCGCCACGTCCAGCGCCAGCTGCGGGCCATGCAGACGGTTAATAAGATGCAGCGATAAATCAATACCGGACGTGATTCCCGCGCTGGTCCAGATGCCATTGTCTTCAACAAAAATGCGACCTTCGCGCACAATTGCAGCCGGTTCGGCGGCTTTGAGTCGCGTAATCACATCATGGTGAGTCGTACACTCAACGCCATGGAGCAGGCCCGCACGCGCCGCCAGCAATGAACCGGAACACACGCAGACCAGTTGCAGTTCGCCACGCTGAATAGCTGCAAGCTGTCGGCCCAGCCAGCGGCGCGCTTGCTCCGCCTGGGGCGTATCAAAATAACGCGTTGAATCACTCACACCGGAAAGCACCAGCAGACTGCCTTGCGGGAGACTGGCAGGAAGCGGCCCGATACCGCCCATGGTTAAACCAATCGACGTACTGACTTCTGGTTCTGGCCCAATGTAATGCAGGTTAAACGCATCACTCGCCAGCCCTAATGTTTCCGCAGGCCCAATCATGTCCAGCGCCAGCGTACCGGGTAACACTAAAAACCAGACATCTGTTTTCATCTACGCGACTCCAGGCATTCAGAGACCGTTTGAACCGTGGCGAAGCGGCCATCCAGTACCGTCTCAGTGCGATGACGCAGGGTTTGGCTATCCAGAGTAATGCCTTTATAACGCATCGCAAAGGTCAGCATCGCTTCAGAAACAAAACTCACCTGATAACCTAAATCCGACGCCACGCGCGCCGTGGTTTCACAGCACTGCTCAGTGCGGATCCCGCAGATAATCACATGAGTGATCCCCCGAACGCGCAACCAGCGATCAAGCCCGGTATCGGTAAACGCATTATGGACATGTTTATGGAAAGTGACATCGGCCTGATGGGTCAGGAAGGGCATTGGCTTCACATAGCCGGACGCCAGAGAAAAAGCGCCTTCATCGGCAACATGGAAAATATCCACCACCGGGATATCGCGTTTCTGGCAACCCGAAATCAGGCGAGAAATCGCGACCTGAAAACCAGAAAAGTCGGTCTCATCCCAGTAATCGCGATGAAAAAAAGAAACCTGTGAATCAATGTTAATCAATGCGGAATGTGACATTTGAGGATGCCTTGTCTGATGGGTGTAACCCTATTCTGGCAAGGCGTCTGAAGATCGGTAATACCAAAAACGGACAAAGAAATGCTTAACCAGGACGACCGCTACTGTTACTTCATCAACGGTGCCAGGTGCTGATAAATCTGCCGGAACGTCTCACGTCTTTCGCTATAGCGTTTGACGTTCGCATCATCAGGTTGGTGTTGCTGCTCCAGATGTAGCGGCGGCAACAAATCCTGCAAGGGACGCGTCGGCGATAGCGCAATCTGCGCGAGTCGTGCGGCGCCCAGCGCCGGGCCAACATCACCGCCAGTGCGATAATCCAGCGTTTGCCCGCTGATATCCGCCAGCATTTGTCGCCAGTAGGCGCTACGCGCGCCGCCGCCAATTAAGGTAATGCTTTTTGGTTGCAAGCCGCAGTGATGTACCACGTCCATGCCGTCTGCCAGCGCATATCCCACGCCCTCCAGCACGGCCTGAGCCAGTTCCGCCGGACCATGTTGGTGCGTCATGCCAAAGAACACGCCTTTGGCGTTCGGATTGTTATGAGGCGTACGCTCGCCGGAAAGATAGGGAAGAAACCACACCGGCCCGGCATCGGCGTTCGACTGCTTCGCCGCGTCGATCAATGCCGGTACGCTGCCAAGGCCGGTCAGCTTCGCTGCCCAATCCAGACAGGATGCAGCGCTCAGCATAACGGACATTAAATGCCAGCGTTTCGGCAAGGTGTGACAAAAACTGTGCACCGCGCTTTCCGGGTTTGACAAAAATCCATCGCTCACCGCGAAATAAACGCCCGATGTGCCAAGTGAAAGCATCGCCTGCCCGGCTTCGGCAATCCCTACGCCGACCGCGCCGGCGGCATTATCACCCCCGCCCGCGACAACCGGCACCGCAGCCATATTCCAGCGGCTGGCGATATCGGCGGTAAGCTGTCCCGTTATTTCGCTGCCTTCAAACAAGGCTGGCATGTTTTGACGCGTCAGGCCGCAGGCGTCGAGCATTTTATCGCTCCAGTCGCGTTTCCCGACGTCCAGCCACATTGTTCCGGCGGCATCGGACATGTCGCCTGCAAACTCGCCCGTCATTCGCAGGCGTAAATAATCCTTAGGTAATAAAACCTTATCGACCTGTTCAAAAATCGCAGGTTCATGACGCTGCACCCATAACAGCTTCGGTGCGGTAAAGCCCGGCATCATCAGATTGCCGGTGATGGAGCGGGAATCGGCGACGCTCGCCTCAAGCATGCGGCACTCTTCACCGCAGCGGCCATCGTTCCACAAAATAGCCGGGCGCAGAACACGCTGCTGTTTATCCAACAAGGTTGCGCCATGCATCTGCCCGGCAATGCCTATTGCTTTCACATCACGCAGGCTGTGCTGTGCGCCAAGCGCCTGCATCGCCTTGTCGGTTGCGTGCCACCATGATTCGGGATCTTGCTCTGACCACAGCGGATGCGGGCGCGATACCGTCAGCGGCTCAGAATGGGTCGCCAACAGTTCCCCACTCTCGCCCAGCAAAATGACCTTTACGCCCGACGTACCCAAATCAATCCCGATATACATGGCGGCAACTCCTTCATTAGCGCCACCAGCGTGGCGCAGGATTTTAACGATCAAACAGATAGTGATTAACCAGGTTTTCCAGCAGTTCCTGATGACCGCTCTGATGACGCGGCGCCAGATTATGCTGTTCAGCGTAATTCGCCACTTGCTCAAGCGTTAGCTGACCTTTCAGAATTTGCTGGCCCAGCTCACCATTCCAACCGGCATAACGCTTCGCGACACGGCTATCCAGTTCGCCGTCTTCTATCATGCGCGCCGCGACTTTAAGGGCTAACGCCATGGTGTCCATTGCGCCGATATGACCATAGAACAGATCGTATTTATCGGTGCTTTGACGACGCACTTTGGCATCAAAGTTCAAGCCGCCCGTCGTGAAGCCGCCCGCTTTAATGATTTCATACATCACCAGCGCGTTCTCTTCTACGCTAATCGGGAATTGATCGGTATCCCAGCCCAGTTGCGGGTCGCCGCGGTTCGCATCCACGGAACCAAAGACGCCCAGCGCAATGGCGGTGGCGATTTCATGGTGGAAAGAGTGTCCGGCAAGCGTAGCGTGGTTGGCCTCAATATTGACCTTGATTTCTTTTTCCAGACCAAACTGTTTAAGGAAGCCGTAGACGGTCGCCACATCGTAATCATATTGATGTTTCGTCGGTTCCTGCGGTTTCGGTTCAATCAGTAACGTACCCTGGAAGCCGATTTTGTGTTTATGCTCGACGACCATTTGCATGAAACGGCCAATTTGCTCACGCTCCTGACGCAGGTCAGTATTGAGCAGCGTTTCATAGCCTTCACGCCCGCCCCATAGAACATAGTTTTCGCCGCCCAGACGGTGCGTCGCATTCATGGCCGTGACAACTTGCGTGGCGGCCCAGGAAAACACTTCTGGATCCGGGTTGGTGGCCGCACCTGCGCCATAACGCGGGTTGGTAAAGCAGTTAGCGGTGCCCCACAACAATTTCACGCCCGACTCTTGCTGTTTTTGCTCAAGCACATCGACCATGTGGCTGAAATTATTCAAATACTCT
This sequence comes from Citrobacter freundii, assembly GCF_011077955.1. Taxonomy (GTDB): domain Bacteria; phylum Pseudomonadota; class Gammaproteobacteria; order Enterobacterales; family Enterobacteriaceae; genus Atlantibacter. The sequence continues at coordinate 155,177 of NZ_JAALBX010000003.1, read as the reverse complement.
TTAAGCGATGCGCCTTCCGGGGACACATCCACGTCATGGAAGCAGTAGTAAGGGACGTTCAATTTATGGAAAAACTCAAACGCGACGTCTGCTTTACGGGTAGCGAGCGCCAGGGCGTCGCCTGGCTGCTGCCAGGGGCGATCAAACGAACCTACGCCAAACATATCTGCGCCATTCCAGCAGAACGTGTGCCAGTAGCACGCGGCGAACCGCAGGTGATCTTCCATGCGTTTACCCAGCACTTTCTGGTCCGGGTTGTAATGACGAAACGCCAGAGGGTTTGACGTTTGCGGTCCTTCATATTTCACACGATCAAGCTGGTCGAAATAACTTTGCATAATTAACTCCGTAATCAGAGAGCGGGTTCGAGCACTGTGTAAAATAATCCTGGTTATTACCCGCCCGTTACTCAATTACGTTATTTCACACTGGCGTTAAGATAATGCACAAACGCGCTGTCGGTCACAAAATCTATTTTCAGAAAAACCAGCAATGCGAGAAATAATCCAGAACTACGCAAATAGTAGCAATTGTTAAATTTAAAATTCGATCGCGGTCATAAAACAGAAAACAAACAAAAAAACGTAATGCCGGGACGAAAATCTGTAATTGAAGGTTCGTCGATTTAGGGTCAAAACTCTAAATGTTTACTGAAAAGAATGTCTCTTTACTCTGAGTTGTAATACGCCACTATCACCCTACAACAGGTATTAACACTATGAAGATAAAGAACCTTGCCCTCACCCTGTGCGCATCATTGCTGTTGACGAGCATGAGCGGCATCGCCAAAGAAGTGAAAATCGGCATGGCCATCGACGACCTTCGTCTGGAGCGTTGGCAAAAAGACCGCGATATTTTTGTAAAAAAAGCAGAATCGCTGGGTGCAAAAGTGTTTGTGCAATCGGCAAATGGCAACGAAGAAACGCAAATGTCGCAGATTGAAAACATGATTAACCGCGGCGTCGATGTTCTGGTGATTATTCCTTACAATGGCCAGGTATTAAGTAATGTGGTTGCCGAAGCCAAGCGCGAAGGAATTAAAGTATTAGCCTATGACCGAATGATAAATAATGCCGACATTGATTTTTATATTTCTTTCGATAACGAAAAAGTCGGTGAATTACAGGCTAAAGCGCTGGTGGATAAAGTGCCCCAGGGCAATTATTTCCTGATGGGCGGCTCGCCGGTAGACAATAACGCCAAACTGTTCCGCGCCGGACAAATGAAAGTGCTTAAGCCCTTTATCGACGGTGGCAAAATTCACGTCGTCGGGGATCAGTGGGTAGACGGTTGGTTACCGGAAAACGCCCTGAAAATCATGGAGAACGCCTTAACCGCCAATAACAACAAAATCGACGCCGTCGTCGCCTCTAACGATGCTACAGCAGGCGGCGCAATCCAGGCGCTGAGCGCGCAAGGGTTGGCAGGTAAAGTTGCGATTTCCGGGCAGGACGCCGACCTTGCAGGTGTGAAACGCATCATCGCCGGCACCCAAACAATGACGGTTTATAAACCCATTACTGAACTGGCCAATTCCGCTGCGGAAATTGCCGTTGAGCTTGGCAACGGTCAAACACCGAAATCAGATGCGAAGCTGAACAACGGGCTTAAAGACGTTCCCGCCCGTCTGCTTACGCCTATCGAAGTGGAAAAAACCAATATTGAATCCACCGTGATTAAAGACGGCTTCCATAAGAAAAGCGATTTGTAATCTCTGGGCGCCCGCAAAGAGCTGCGGGCGCTTTTGGCCTGAATTCAACCGTGAAATACGGGGTTGGCATGCCTTACTTACTTGAGATGAAAAACATCACCAAAGCCTTTGGTGTTGTAAAAGCGGTGGATAACGTCAGCCTCAACGTCAACGCGGGCGACGTGCTTTCTCTGTGCGGTGAAAACGGCTCCGGAAAATCCACCCTGATGAAAGTACTGTGTGGAATTTACCCGCACGGAACCTTTGATGGTGAAATCTGGTTTGCAGGCGAAAAACTCGAAGCAAGCCATATCCGGGATACCGAACGCAAGGGTATTGCAATCATTCACCAGGAGCTGGCGCTGGTTAAGCACCTCACCGTGCTGGAAAACATTTTTCTTGGCGCGGAAATCACGCGTCATGGCGTTATGGATTATGACGCCATGACGTTGCGCTGCCAAAAGCTGCTGGCGCAGGTGAACCTGAATCTGTCACCCGATACGCGGGTGGGCGATTTAGGGCTTGGGCATCAGCAGTTAGTTGAAATAGCGAAGGCGCTGAATAAGCAGGTACGCCTCTTGATCCTCGACGAGCCGACAGCCTCGCTTACTGAGCAGGAGACCACGGTACTTCTGGATATCATTCGCGATCTTCAACACCACGGTATCGCCTGTATTTATATCTCGCACAAGCTGAACGAAGTGAAGGCTATCTCCAATACCATCTGTGTTATCCGCGACGGTCAACATATTGGCACCCGCGACGCGGAGCAGATGAGCGAGAGCGACATCATCACCATGATGGTGGGGCGTGAATTAACCTCGCTTTACCCCAGCGAACCGCATCAAATACACGACGAAATTTTGCGCGTCGAGCATCTTACCGCCTGGCATCCGGTAAACCGTCATATCAAACGCGTCAATGATGTCTCCTTTAGTCTGCGGCGTGGCGAGATCCTTGGAATTGCCGGGCTGGTGGGCGCAGGCCGTACCGAAGCGGTGCAATGTTTGTTCGGCGTCTGGCCGGGTCGCTGGGAGGGCAACATCATTATTGATGGCGCGCCCGTGACGATAAAAAATTGCCAGCAGGCAATAGCTCATGGCATTGCGATGGTGCCGGAAGACCGCAAAAGAGACGGCATCGTGCCGGTCATGGCGGTCGGGAAAAATATTACGCTCGCCTCGTTAGGCGATTTTACCGGCCCTGTCAGTACGCTTGATGACGCTGCGGAACAGCAGTGTATTTTGCAGTCTATCGCCCGACTAAAAGTCAAAACGTCGTCACCGGATCTGGCAATTGGTCGCCTGAGCGGTGGGAATCAACAGAAAGCCATTCTTGCGCGTTGTCTGCTGCTCAATCCGCGCATCTTGATCCTCGACGAACCAACACGCGGCATTGATATCGGCGCGAAATACGAAATCTACAAGCTCATTAACCAACTGGTGCAACAAGGCATCGCTGTCATCGTTATCTCTTCAGAATTACCAGAGGTGCTCGGCCTGAGCGACCGGGTACTGGTAATGCATGAAGGACGCCTGAAAGCCAACCTGATCAACCAAAACCTGACCCAGGAGCAGGTCATGGAAGCGGCCCTGAGGAGCGAACCCCATGTCGAAAAGCAACCTGTCTGAAATGAAACTCGCAGCACCGTTGGCGAAAAAAACCGGTGGCCTGAAGGCGCTGAATTTACAAGTCTTTGTCATGATTGCCGCCATCATTGTCATTATGCTGTTCTTTACCTTTATGACCGAAGGCGCGTATCTCAGCGCGCGTAACGTCTCAAACCTGCTGCGCCAGACCGCCATCACCGGCATTCTGGCGGTGGGGATGGTCTTTGTGATTATCTCGGCGGAAATTGACCTGTCGGTCGGATCGATGATGGGGCTGCTTGGCGGCGCGGCGGCAATTTTTGACGTCTGGCTGGGATGGCCGCTACCGCTTACGGTTATCGTCACGCTGGCGCTCGGCCTGTTGTTGGGTACATGGAACGGCTGGTGGGTCGCTTATCGGAAAGTCCCGTCATTTATTGTCACCCTTGCGGGGATGCTGGCGTTTCGCGGCATCTTAATTGGCATCACAAACGGGACAACCGTTTCACCCACCAGCAACGCGATGTCGCAAATCGGGCAAAGCTATCTGTCTGACGGCGTCGGTTTTGTGGTGGGTGCGCTTGGCCTGATGGGGTTTATGGCCTGGCAATGGCGTGGTCGTGTGCGCCGTCAGGCGTTAGGGCTACCCGTTAACGCCACTGGTGGAAGCGTGGGCAAACAGGCGTTGATTGCCGTTATCGTCCTTGGCGCAATTTGGCTGCTTAATGACTATCGCGGCGTACCGACACCCGTGCTTATTCTCGCCTTTTTACTGCTGGGCGGGATGTTTATGGCGACGCGTACTGCCTTTGGTCGGCGGATTTACGCCATCGGCGGCAACATTGAAGCCGCGCGGCTATCCGGTATTAACGTTGAACGCACCAAGCTTGCCGTCTTCGCGATTAATGGCCTGATGGTGGCGATTGCCGGGCTTATCCTCAGTTCACGGCTTGGCGCAGGTTCGCCCTCCGCCGGGAATATTGCGGAGCTAGATGCGATTGCCGCCTGCGTCATTGGCGGCACCAGCCTTGCGGGCGGGATCGGTAGCGTGGCTGGCGCAGTGATGGGGGCATTTATCATGGCGTCGCTGGATAACGGCATGAGTATGATGGACGTCCCGACCTTCTGGCAGTACATCGTGAAAGGCGCCATCCTGTTACTGGCTGTGTGGATGGATTCGGCAACGAAGCGACGCGGCTAATAAACTGCGCATCAGATCGCAATGCCGGAGCGTAAAATCTCCGGCATGTTGTTGTTTATGCTATTCAAGGAATGGAAGAACTGTCAGGGCTATGTCATGTTTGAAAAACGTCACCGTATCACTTTGCTGTTTAACGCAAATAAGGCCTATGACCGTCAAGTGGTTGAAGGAGTAGGCGAATATCTTCAGGCAACGCAATCAAGCTGGGATATTTTTATTGAAGAAGATTTTCGGGCGCGGATCGACAATATCAAAGAGTGGCTCGGTGACGGCGTTATCGCTGATTACGATGATAAAGAGATAGAAAAACTGCTGGCCGACGTAGATGTGCCCATCGTGGGCGTTGGCGGCTCGTTCCACAATCCTGAGCATTATCCGCCGGTTCACTACATTGCGACCGATAACTATGCGCTGGTTGAGAAGGCTTTTCTGCACCTGAAGGAAAAAGGGGTACACCGGTTCGCGTTTTATGGCCTGCCGCCTTCCAGCGGTAAACAGTGGGCGGAAGAACGCGAACACGCGTTTTGCCAGCTTGTGGCCCAGGAAAAGTACCGCGGCGTGGTCTATCAGGGCCTCGAAACCGCACCCGATAACTGGCAGCACGCCCAGAACCGTCTGGCGGACTGGCTACAAACGTTACCGCCGCAAACCGGCATTATCGCCGTGACTGACGCCCGTGCGCGCCATGTCTTGCAAGTCTGTGAGCATTTGCATATCCCGGTGCCTGAGAAAATCTGCGTGATTGGTATCGATAATGAAGAGCTGACGCGCTATCTCTCGCGTGTCGCCCTTTCTTCGGTGGCGCAGGGTACGCGCCAGATGGGATATCAGGCGGCCAAACTGTTACATCGGCTGTTAGCGCGTGAGCCTCTCCCGCTACAGCGTTTGCTGGTCCCTCCGCTGAAAGTGGTTGAACGTCAGTCCACGGATTACCGTTCGCTGCACGATCCGGCCGTGATTCAGGCCATGCACTATATTCGCAACCATGCCTATAAAGGCATTAAAGTCGAGCAGGTGCTCGATGCCATTGGCATGTCGCGCTCGAATCTTGAGAAACGCTTTAAGGAAGAAGTGGGCGAAACCATTCACGCCGTGCTGCATGCTGAAAAGCTGCATAAAGCGCGCAGTCTGCTTATTTCTACGTCGCTATCGATTAATGAGATCTCGCAGATCTGCGGCTACCCTTCGCTACAGTATTTTTATTCCGTATTCAAAAAAGAGTATGACGCGACGCCAAAAGATTACCGCGAGCGGCACAGTGAATTTTCGCGATAGCTTACGTGCCGCGAAGACACACAGTGACGGGAGCCAAGTACAAGGGCAGCGGCTGAAAGGGTGCTAAGGTAAGGCAATAAAATTTGCCGGCAGAAAAGTAGTAATGATTGCGCCCTAAAGAGGTGGCTATACGCCCCTCAAAAACGCTTCTGCCGGTTCCGTTAGCCTTTTCTGTTCAGTTTGCCTCTGCGTGTTGCGTCAAAGGTAAACAACACAGGAAACCAGCGCCAAAACCTGTTGATGACCGCGCCCACAGAACATCGCTTTCAGTCATAAAATAACAGGCTTCACGCTGAAAGCTTTGCGGAACCCTGGCGTGAGTTTCTGTAGGCAATAAAAAACCCGGCATGGTCGCCGGGTTTTTTATTTCATCCACGATCACATGTTCGCGGCCAGCAGACGCTGGTTATCCTGATACATGGAGAACAGATAATTGTTATAACTCTGGCCCTTCGTGGAATAGCCTTTGAGTTTGTGGATCATGTTTGATGCCGTTAATTCCTGATCCGCTTTGCGTAGTTGCGCACGAGATTTACGGAAAGAGGAATAAGCGGGATGCGTATTCAGGTTCTTCACATACGCCGCTACGGACTCTTCAACTGAACTGAAATGTGAATACCCTTTCACCTTACCCGTTCCGCTGTTGCAACGTTGTTGAGCGCATTTCATGCCGAAAAGGTTGTTGTTACTGCGGGCAAGTTTAGACGTGCCCCAACCGCTTTCCGCTGCTGCCATGGTGGCAACCATGCTGGTTGGAATAATGTCGACGCGCTCAAGCAATGTATTCCATGGAATGCGCTTAGTATTGCCATTCCATTTCACATCAACGTTTTGAGCGATTTTCTTCAGACGCGCGCGTTCAGCGGGCGACCAGCGTCCATCATATTGCTTGGAAATTAGCCAGTTACGTTCAGCAGTAATCACCGCGTTTTGGCTGGTGATATAGGGCATTACTGTCCGGAGAAACGCTTTTTTTCTTGGGGTCCCGGAAGGGTATTTTCGCAAGTCAGGAAGTGAACCACTTATTTCACTATTGCGAGAATACTCTTTTTTACTGCTTGCCTGATGCTTAACGCTGGTTTTCTTAATCTGAGCTGTGTGACTCGTCGTCTTGTGCTGTTTTGCCAGCACTCCACCTGAAAACGCCAAGGTGAAAAAGATGAGTAACCCCGCCCCGATGTGTCGTAATCGAGTCGATGTCATTAGGTCTCCTGGTCGGATAAATGCATTCCAACACCTTATTCATGAGAAAAATTTGTGAGCCGAATCTCAAATCTTACCAAAAATAACCATCAAGAGCAGTAAAAGAAATAATACAAATCCGAAACCTTGTCACGCGCGACCTCTAAATCGTAGTCGAAAATAGTGCATTCTCTGACGGTTATCGCAGAAAGAAGCAAAAATGAGAGGTGGCTCACTCAGCCTGTGGATTCAGCCCTGCAAGGGGTTTACAGGGATGATTCTCATAAAGGAAAGTGCTGTCAGAATAACAAAAATTCTCATGGGAGCCGCCCGATGAAAAAAAATTGTTTCGCTCTGTTACTGTTGCCTGGCGTTCTGCTGCCTTGTACAGCATTTGCGCAATGGAGCCTGCCCGATCTCCCCGCCTTTGAAGAAAAGCCCGCCGGCATTTTCACAACCCAGGGCACGCTTGAAAAAGGCGCGAAACCGCTGCGTTTAACAGAGGGCGAACAATGCTGGCAACCGAGCGGCACTATAAAATTAAATCAGATGCTCTCCCTCGCCCCCTGCGCGGACGACGCGCCGGAATGGAAGCTGTTTCGCAGCGGCAACTATCAGATTCAGGTCGACACCCGTTCCGGCACGCCAACCCTGATGCTGAGCGTAAAACAAGATGAGCCTGACGCGGTGGCGAAAGCGGTGCGCCAGTGCCCAAAATGGGATGGCGGCCCGGTTACCGTTGCGGTCAACGACCGGTTTGAAGAGGGGGCAAGCGTTCGCGACTTTTATAGCGGCAATAGCGCAACGGTCACCGACGGCAAAATCACCCTGATGCCTGCGGCAACCAGTAATGGCTTATTGTTGCTGGAAGCTGAAGACACGGCAGAAAAAGCCCCCTTTAGCTGGCATAACGCCACCGTCTATTTTGTGCTGACCGACAGATTTGAAAACGGGGATCCGGATAACGACAACAGCTATGGTCGGCATAAAGACGGCATGGAAGAGATAGGCACCTTTCACGGCGGCGATCTGCAAGGTCTGACAAAAAAACTGGACTACCTGCAACAGCTTGGCGTCAATGCATTGTGGATAAGCGCACCCTTTGAGCAAATTCACGGCTGGGTCGGCGGCGGAACCAAAGGCGATTTCCCCCATTATGCCTATCACGGTTATTACACCCAGGACTGGACCATGCTTGATGCCAATATGGGTACCCGCGACGATCTTGAGAAACTGGTTGATGGCGCCCATCAGCGCGGCATCCGCGTGCTTTTCGATATTGTGATGAACCACGTCGGTTACGCTACGCTTGCGGATATGCAGCAGTACCAGTTTGGCGCGCTCTATCTTAAAGGCGATGAGCTAACCAAAACGCTGGGCGAAAACTGGACAGACTGGAAGCCCGGACCCGGCCAGACCTGGCATAGCTTTAATGATTACATCAACTACAGCGATAAGGCCGCCTGGGATAAGTGGTGGGGGAAAAACTGGATCCGCACCGATATCGGCGATTATGACACTCCAGGCTTCGACGACCTCACCATGTCGTTGGCGTTTCTTCCGGATTTGAAAACGGAATCCATCACACCAACTGGATTGCCCAACTTCTACAGCCAAAAACCCGATACCCGGGCAAAAGAGCACCCCAATTACACGCCACGTGATTATTTGACTCAATGGCTCAGCCAATGGGTGCGGGATTTTGGCATTGACGGTTTCCGGGTCGATACCGCGAAACACGTTGAGATGGGGGCGTGGCAACAACTGAAAAATCAGGCCAGCGACGCGCTGAACGAGTGGAAAGCCGCGCACCCGGATAAAAAACTGGATGACGCGCCTTTCTGGATGACCGGCGAGGCCTGGGGGCACGGGGTAATGCAGAGTGATTACTACCGAAACGGCTTCGATGCGATGATTAACTTTGATTATCAGGAACAGGCCGCAGGCGCAGTGGACTGTTTTGCGAATATCGACCCGGTCTGGCAGCAGATGGCCGACAAGCTCCAGCAGTTCAATGTGTTGAGCTATCTCTCCTCACATGACACCCGGCTATTTCGCGAAGGCGGCAGCCGTGCGGCGGAATTGTTACTGCTGGCCCCCGGTGCCGTACAGATCTTTTATGGTGACGAGACGGCCCGCCCCTTCGGCCCAACCGGTTCCGATCCGCTTCAGGGCACCCGTTCATCCATGAACTGGCAGGATGTGGATGGCTCGCAGGCCGCGACGCTTGCGCACTGGCAAAAGCTCGCCCAATTCCGCGCCCGTCATCCCGCTATTGGCGAAGGGAAGCACATGCCCATTAATGACGAGAAAATCTATGGCTTTAGCCGCACGCAGGGCGACGATACGGTTATGGTCATTTGGGCGGGGGCGTTGCAGCGCTAAAACAGAAGGTTATGCCAGCAGAATGTAAATCTCTGGCATAACTGGTAACGGAAGGATGGATAAGCCCATTTGCGCCGCACAACCGGGAGCGTTATCGTTAGCCTCTTTTATCAGTATTCGATATCAAGACGGCTATGACTTTTTCTCTTTTCGGCGACAAATTTACCCGCCATGCAGGCATCACGCGCCTGATGGAAGACCTTAACGACGGGTTACGCACCCCTGGCGCGATTATGCTGGGGGGTGGTAACCCGGCGCAAATCCCCCAGATGACCGACTATTTTCAGAAGCTGTTAGGCGAGATGCTGGAAAGCGGCAAAGTCACTGAAGCGCTTTGTAATTATGATGGTCCACAAGGTAAAAGCGAGTTGCTGGAAGCCCTTGCCGGCATGCTGCGCGAAGAGTTTGGTTGGGATATCGAACCGCAGAATATTGCGCTAACAAATGGTAGTCAGAGCGCGTTTTTCTACTTGTTTAACCTGTTCGCGGGCCGCCAGGCGGATGGCTCCACCAAAAAAGCGCTGTTCCCTCTCGCACCGGAGTACATCGGATACGCAGACTCGGGCCTCGAAGAGGATCTGTTCGTTTCGGCGCGCCCTAACATTGAACTGCTGCCGGATGGCTTGTTCAAATACCATGTAGATTTTGAGCACCTGCATATCGGCAAAGAAACGGCGATGATCTGTGTTTCGCGGCCAACCAACCCAACCGGCAACGTGATTACCGATGATGAGCTCATCAAGCTCGACGCGCTCGCCAACCAGCATGGCATTCCGCTGGTTATCGATAACGCCTATGGCGTACCGTTTCCCGGCATTATCTTTTCCGAAGCGCGTCCGCTGTGGAACCCCAATATTGTTCTGTGCATGAGCCTGTCAAAACTTGGCCTGCCGGGGAGCCGCTGCGGCATTATTATCGCCAATGAGAAGATCATCTCCGCCGTCAGCAATATGAACGGCATCATCAGCCTGGCGCCAGGTGGTATTGGGCCGGCTATCGCCTGCGAAATGATTAAACGTAAAGATCTGCTGCGCCTGTCTGAAACGGTGATTAAACCGTTCTACCAGCAGCGCGTTCAGGAAACGCTCGCCATTATCCGCCGCTATATCCCCCAGGAGCGCTGCCTTATCCATAAACCGGAAGGGGCGATTTTCCTGTGGTTATGGTTTAAAGATTTACCGATCACCACCGAACTTTTGTATCAGCGTCTTAAAAAGCGCGGCGTACTGATGGTGCCGGGCGATTACTTCTTCCCGGGGCTTGATAAACCCTGGCCTCACACCCACCAGTGTATGCGCATGAACTATGTGCCGGAGCCGGAAAAAATTGAGGCAGGTGTGAAAATTTTAGCTGAAGAGATTGCGCTTGCCTGGCAAGAGGCGAGCGCGTAATCCATTACCACGCCGCCGCCCGGCGGCGTTTTTCTGCACTGATTTGCTCAAGCTGTTGTGGGTCCATACAGCGCAGCGCGGAGGTTGGACACGCCTCCACGCACGCAGGGCCTGCATCACGATGGAAACAGAGATCGCACTTCAGCGCTTGCACCTGATTCGGCGCGACCGCCGTCACCTCCATGGCACCATACGGGCACGCCAGCATGCAGGTTTTACAACCGATACAGCGCGCCTGGTCCACGGCAATAAAGTCCCCTTTGCGGGAAATCGCCTGCGTCGGGCAAACGGCGCCACACGGCGCGTCTTCACACTGACGGCATACCGCGGCGGTGGAAAGCGTACCGGTTTTCACGACCCGAATACGGGGCAGAAACGCCTCGGCGCTCAGGGCAGTGCAATCCTGAAACGCCTGATGAGAGACTGCACAGGCCACTTCGCAGGTACGACAGCCGATGCACTTATTCGATTCAGCAACAATAAACCGGTTCATCTCTCACTCCTTCAGGCGTTAAACCGCCAGATTGCCAGAAAAGCGCGGTGAAACGCCTTGATCCTGACAGGCAAAGCCATCCCTTTTCCACCTTCGCCTTAAGGCGTCTCACATCTGCTGGCATTTATCGTCATGGCGTCCCTATACGTCTGTTTTTAAACCATTACCTTTATTTACACTCCACGCGCAGGCCTCAGCCATAATTACTGTTATGCCCCCTCAAAGGAAAATCGTATGCAGCACTTCATTGGCTTCGATGTCGGCGGAACCCACATCAAACACGGCGTGATTGATGAAGAAGGGAATGAACTCACAAGTGATGAATATGACACGCCTGAGGATGAGCAAACCTTCAGGAAGATGTGGCAAGACGTGGTTGAGCACTATCAGCAAACGTATGACATTGTCGCCATCGGCGTCAGCTTTCCGGGGCATATCAACGCACATACCGGCGAAGCCGCGAAGGCCGGTGCGCTGGAATATATGGATGGCGTTAATCTGCTCGACCTCTTCGCTGAACTCACTGATTTGCCCGCTATTGTAGAAAACGACGCAAACTGCGCGGCGCTGGGGGAACTGTGGCGAGGCGCGGGTAAAGATTACGAAAACCTGGTATGCATCACCGTCGGCACCGGTATTGGCGGCGGGATTATTCTCGACGGCGCGCTGTACCGCGGCTCGCATTTCCGCGCCGGGGAGTTTGGCGTCATTCCTGTGGGCGATAACGGCGAATGTATGCATGAAGTGGCGTCGGCAAGCGGCCTGATGGAGGCCTGTCGCCAGGCGCTGGCGCTTTCTGTCGACGAGATGCCGCATGGCAAAGCCTTATTTGAGCGCATGGACAGCGACGTGCATCTGCGTGAAGCCATCGACTTATGGGCGCGTAATCTGGCCCGCGGGATCTACAGCGTTATCTCGATGTTTGATCCGCAAGTGATATTAATAGGCGGCGGCATCAGCGAAGAAGAGAAAGTCTTTACGCTTCTGGGGCGCCATCTTGAATCTTTTGAACTGTGGGACACCTTGCAGATACCGATCCAGCCCTGTCAGCTTGGAAACCAGGCTGGGCGTTTAGGTGCGGTGTGGCTTGCGAAGACAAAAATCGCGCCCCGGAAATGAGGCGCGGTATGACGGGCAAATACAGGGGAAATTAAAATGCGGCCTGGTAAATGGCCACGATTTCTTCATGCGAGGCCTGCACAGGGTTGGTAAGTCCGCAGGCGTCTTTTAGCGCATTGGTTGCCAGGATCGCAAAATCCTTCTCTTTGACGTTTAAATCGCGCAGGCCAGCCGGGATATTCACCTTTTTAGCCAGTTGGCGGATTGCGGCAATACACGCCTGCGCGCCCTGTTGAGCGCTCATCCCGCTCACATCAATACCCATTGCGCCCGCGCAGTCGCGTAAACGCGCGGCAGCCACGCGACTGTTGAACAGCTCAACATGAGGTAACAAAACGGCATTGCAGACGCCATGCGGCAAATCATAGAAGCCGCCCAACTGGTGCGCCATGGCATGGACATAGCCTAATGAGGCGTTATTAAAGGCCATACCTGCCATAAATTGCGCATACGCCATGGCTTCCCGCGCCACCATGTTATCGCCCTCTTCCACCGCCACCGGCAAATGTTTCACAATCATTGTGATGGCTTTAAGCGCGCACGCGTCAGTAATAGGCGTGGCGGCAACAGAAACATAGGCTTCAATGGCGTGAGTCAACGCATCCATACCGGTTGCGGCGGTGAGGGATTTTGGCATCCCCATCATTAATGCCGGATCGTTAATCGACATCACCGGCGTGACGTGTTTATCGACAATCGCCATTTTAATATGTCGCGTTTCATCGGTAATAATACAAAAGCGCGTCATTTCGGATGCCGTGCCCGCGGTGGTATTAATGGCGAACATCGGTAATTGTGGTTTTGCAGACCGATCGACACCTTCATAATCGCGAATATCGCCGCCGTTCGTCGCCACCAGCGCAATACCTTTCGCACAGTCATGCGGGGAACCGCCGCCTAATGAAATAACGCAGTCGCAATGATGGGCTTTGACGATGTCTAAACCCGCTTTCACATTTGCCGTCGTCGGGTTTGGATGCGTGCCATCGAAAACTACACTTTTAATATTGCGATCGGCCAGCAATTGCTGGAGGTGTTCCGCCATCCCTAACTTTGCCAACATGATGTCTGTGACAATCAGCGCGCTTTTATAACCATAGTCACGGATGTTATTTAACGCATCATTTAACGAATCCAGACCGATAACATTTATTGCAGGAATATAAAATACGGATGTCATAACTTGTCCTTGAAAGATTTAAAAACCTTTCCCGTAATATACCTACAACCCGAAAAAGAAAACCAGCAGCCAGAGAAATTGAATAATAAAAGACAACCCGCTTAACAATAAATAAAAATTAAGATGTTATTTATTATTTTTATTTATATTTGAATGCGACATATATTTTACGTATATATGTCGCACTGCTTTTTTAATCGCGTCGGCCAAATAATGCCGCATCGCGTAATAAGTGTTCATTGCCACGCCGACGGGTAAAACCGATGCGATCAAAATATTCCAGAATCTGAATAGCGAGTTTCCTGCCGACGTTGAGGCTGTCCCGGAAATCCGCGGCCTGGGTTGATCCTTTTTCACTGTCCAGTCGGCGGATCAAATCCGCGAAAATCACAATGCGATCGTTACGGTAATAGCGATCTTTAACGATCGCGGTGATAAGCCCCTGCAACGCGGCCTGGCGCAGAAACTTACGCATTTCCTGCTCATCGGTACCGGTTTCACGGGCAAGGTCGCGTACCCACCACGGGTCGTCGCCAAACAGACCCGCCATGCTATCCCAGCGCTGCTGCTGCTCCGGGGTAAAACCAGCCTGATGCCCCGGCAAATGCAGCCAGCCCTGATAGCTGACGAGCAAACCGGCTTCACGCATTTTCTCAATCAATGCCAGCACCAGCGGCTCTTCCTGAGAAGGCAGCGCCATACGTCGCAGACGCTCGCGCCCCGGGCCCGGTTCATCGCTGTGCTGTTCGTGATAATAATTGAGCGTCTCCAGCAGCTTGCGCTGCCAGCTCGCCGCGACTTCTGCGCTAAGCAAATGCTCACCCGCCTGTAATCGCTCCGGGCGGTTAAGCAACGCCTCCAGGCCCTGCGGCGTAAGCTGGCGGTGCCAGGCAAAGTCAGGCAGCGACACTGCGCCGCGCTCAAGGTGCAGCGTCAGCGCCTGTTCGTCATTCTCGACATCCGCAAGCCGCGCCAGCCAGTCTAAAAATTCGCTCTGACGTTTGCCGCGACGCGGCGGCGTTGTCAGCACAACCCGACCGCCGCCAAGCGTGTGCCGCGCGCTAATATCGCGCAGGATCAGCCGGTCGTTATCGCAAAGCCATAGTGGCATATCCAGCACCAGTTCGGCAAAACGGTCGTCGAGAAGCGAAATACGGCCGGTGATATGGCTTGCGGCATGATGGATATGCAGCGGTTGCCACTGTTGAAACGGCGCCAGCGCCTGCACGTCGACAATCACGCGATCGCAAAGATGACGCGGCGCGGCAGCCAATAGCCAGTCGCCGCGATTCAGTTGCTCTTTTTGCGCATCGCCGCTGATGTTCAGCGCGATACGCTGCCCGGCGCGCGCGTGTTGTGTCTCGGTATTCTGAGCATGCAGGCCGCGCACCCGCATGGGTTTATTCACACCCGTGAGCCATAGCGTATCGCCCACGTTAACCTCGCCGCTTAACGCCGTTCCTGTCACGACAAGGCCTGCGCCCTTCACGGTGAAAGCGCGGTCAATGGCCAGGCGAAAACGGTGCTCAATCGGATGGGTTTGCGGTTGCAGTTCGCGAATATGCTGGCGTAAGGCGTCAATACCGCGCGACGCCGTGGCTGCGGTGACAAACACCGCATGTGCAGGCCACGCCAGGCGCGCCAGCAGATTTTCCACCTCACTTTTCACCGCCGTAATGCGCGCCTCGTCAACCCGATCCGCTTTAGTGAGCGCCACGGTCAGCGCGGGCCGCCCGGCAAGTTGCAGCAGCGTCAAATGCTCTTCGGTTTGCGCCATCACGCCATCATCACATGCCACCACCAGCAGGGCATGATCGATTCCGCCCACGCCCGCCAGCATATTGGCGAGAAACTTCTCATGGCCCGGCACATCGATAAAACCAATCACCCGCCCGTCGTCCTGCGGCCAGTAGGCATAACCCAGGTCGATGGTCATCCCACGCTTTTTCTCTTCAGGCAGACGATCGGCGTTAACCCCGGTCAGAGCCTGCAATAGCGTGGTTTTCCCGTGGTCAACGTGTCCTGCGGTGGCAATAATCATTTCGTTAGCATCTCCATAAAGCGCGATTCGTCTTCCAGACAACGTAAATCCAGCCATAAACGCCCATCGTAAATGCGGCCAATCACCGGGGAAGGCAACCCGCGCAATTGCAGGGCTAATGTTTCCGTTGTGCCGCCACGCCCATCGCGCGGCGTGAAGGTTATCGCCGCGCTCGGCAGACGGTCGACAGGCAGCGAACCGCTGCCGATTTGCGACTGACAAGGCATGACCGCCACGTCAAACGCCTCGCCAAAGCGCTGTTGCAGCACAGGCAACATCCGCTGCGCCTGTTCGTTAATCGCGGCGGCATCACGGGTGAGCAACCGCAGCGTAGGAAGCTGCCGGGTCAGCGTTTCGGGATGTTGATAAAGGCGAAGCGTGGCTTCCAGCGCGGCAAGGGTCATTTTATCCGCTCGCAATGCGCGTTTTAACGGATGGCTTTGCACGCGTTCGATCAACGCTTTTTTGCCGACGATAATGCCCGCCTGCGGCCCGCCGAGCAGCTTATCGCCGGAAAAACTGACCAGGCTGACCCCTGCATCAATCAGGTCCTTTACCACCAGCTCTTTCGGTAACCCGTACTGGCTTAAGTCCACCAGCGATCCGCTGCCTAAATCCGACACCACCGGCACGCCCGACGCCTGCGCCAGTTGTACCAGTTCGGCTTCGCTCAGCGCGTGGGTGAACCCTTCTATGTGGTAATTGCTGGTGTGCACTTTCATCAGCAAGGCGGTATTTTCACCGATCGCCTGCAAATAATCCGCGGCATGCGTGCGGTTGGTGGTGCCCACTTCCACAAGTTGGCAACCGGCCTGGCGCATCACGTCAGGTATGCGGAATGCGCCGCCGATTTCCACCAGCTCGCCGCGCGACACCACCACCTCTTTTCCGTCGGAACAGGCCGCCAGCATCAGCAACACGGCGGCGGCATTGTTATTCACAATGCAGGCGTCTTCGGCGCCGGTAATCTCACACAGCAGCGCCGCGAGCGCTCGATCGCGATGGCCGCGTCCGGCATCATCAAGATCGTATTCAAGCGTAATGGCCGAGCGCATCACGTTCGTTACCGCGTCAATCGCGCTTTGAGCTTGCAACGCGCGGCCAAGATTGGTGTGTAAAACGGTGCCGGTCAGGTTAAAGACCGGACGAAATGCGCTTTGCGTCGTTTCACGCAAGCGGCTGTCGCAGATGGCGCACCAGTCCTGGCTCCAGTCAGGCAGCGTATGGGTTTCACGGACGCTTTTGCGCGCCTGCTCCTGAAGCAGGCGCAGCATCGCGGCGACCTGAGTATGCCCCCAACGCGCAAGAAGCGGCTGGAACGCCGCATCCCGCAGCAGGCTATCCGTAGACGGTATCTGGCTATAAAGTGAACGGTTTTCTGTGGTCATGGCGCTGAATGGATGGTGGAAACTGGCGGTTAGTGTACAGGGGGCGATACCCCCTGTCATAGGGGGAGATCATGCAGAGGGCGGTTCAGTACGCGCAAAGCTCTCGCGCTGGAATAAGGTTTCTACCAGTTTCACGAGGTTTGGGCGATCCACGCACCAACCTGGCGACACGCGTCGGAAATTCAAATACCCAATTGCGCACGCAACGGCGATGGTCGCGATAGTCAACTCGTCGGCTTTCAGGGTGCCATCCGCAACGTATTTTTCCAGCGCATCAAGGCTTCGACTGATTTTTTCCCGCTGGCGCAGCAGCTCGGTTTCTGATTGCTGCGCGGGCGGGCGGGCCTGCTCGCGCACCGAGACTAATCCCGCGTCCATAATGCCGTCTGCCAGCGCTTCAATCTGACGAACTTTAAGCGAGGCCAACGGGTCGCGCGGCAGCAGCGCCGGAGCGATATCCAACAGTTCCAGGTATTCCACAATAATGGGCGAGTTAAACCACACCTCGCCGCTGTCGGTCACCAGCGCCGGAACTTTACCGAGCGGGTTGTAGGCAATGACTTTGTTCTGCGCTTCATAAGGGGTGTCGTTAACAAACTCAAACGTGATCCCTTTTTCGAGCATGGCTATCGAAATCTTTCGCACAAACGGACTGGTGTAGCTACCGACAAGTTTCATGACTGACCCCCTGGATAATCGCCTATAAAGCGCTAAGTATGGCGCAGTTCAAGCGAAATGGCAGAACGGCAGGAAAACGCGCCGCCCTGCTGTTGATTAATGATCAAGATACAAATAGTGCATCCAACTGGTCATTCTCAGCAGCACTTTGCGCATTACCGAGACATGGGAAAAATGGTCGGAATACACCGCCGCCTGCGCGTAAATACCATCGGGCAAAGCATCAATCTCTTCATTGGGATCGAGAATAATGGTTGCAATCACCCCATCGCCGCCCGGGGTAATATTGAGCGTTTGCAACGTACCCTGCGATTGATACGCCCCGGTGGGGACAATCGGGCTGATGCTGACCAATTTGCCCGGGAAAACTTGCCCGGGTAACGCGTTGAACACCACTTCTGCCTCATCGCCGGGCTGCAAACGCAACAGCGAATTTTGCCGGAACGCGGCCATTACCTGGCGCTTTTGTTCGGGAATGAAGACCATCACCGGGCGTAAGGGTAGCGCCGCCGCATAAGTGCCCGGGCGAACCAATACCTGGGTTACATAGCCATTTTCCGGTGCGCGCACCACCGTTTGCGCCAGGTTATAGGTCGCCTCCGCCACCTGAGCACGTAAACTCGCCACTTCCGATTGTTCACCGAAAACCCGACTATTGATTTGGCTTTTAATCTGCTGCTGATCGGCAAGCGAAGCTTTTACCACCGCCTCCTGGGAGAGGTATTGTTGGCGGGCAGTATCGATATCACGCTCAGAAAAAGGATTAACCTTCGCCCTGCTGCCTGTGAGATAACGCTGGTAATCCTTAAAAAATTTATCGCGTTCGGCGGAGGCTTGTTCCGTTATGGCTAAGGCTTCCTGAAACTGAGAGGCCAGTACTTTGGTGGCATATTCCGCCGTGACCAAATCCGCCTGAAGTTTTTTTAATCGCGTTTCGTAGCGTGTGGGATCGAGCCTGAATAACATCTCGCCTTTTTTAATCAGTTGGTTTTGCTTTTGCGTAACCTCAATCACAACGCCAGTAACTTGCGGAACAATGGGAATAGAGATCACCGCTTTTTGCGCGGTAAACGTATAAGGATGGTTGTAATTCATTAATAAAATTAACGCACCCACTAAAAATACACCGCCCAGCGCCGCAGTCGGCACCGACCATTTATTAACGGGTATCTTGAAAATTTTAAATATTAACCATGCCAGGGTTACGTAGGTGAGGATAATAAGCAGGTCCATGATTATTCACCTGTTTCATTAGGTTGTTGTGTGCTCTTTTGCCGCACCAGCTCATTTTCGAGCACGATGATCCGTTGATTTAACGCATCTATCCTTTGGGAATCCTGCATTCCCCACCCGCGTTCCGGACGATAAAGCGTTGCCCATATCCATAAGAATGGCCATATAACATGCAAGGTAAAAAGACTGACCCACCCCGCGACATGGATGGCATCTGCATGAGGGTGATTGCGCTTTTTGGCTATTTCATAGGGAATATCATGAATAATGATGACGCCGTAGAAAATCACCAGAAAGACCACGACTAACACGCCGAGAGCAAAATAATTGAGAAACATACTGGCCTCCAGGAGAAAGCCGCCATCACCCGGCTAATGCCGTGGCATCAGGCATAAAACATCGGTTTTCCTTCGTTGCAAAATACGCCAGCAGCGTTGGGGTGAGGATAAGGATTACTGAGCTTACTTATGGTTATGACATAGCCCGTTGCAGGCTGGTAAGGCTTAATGGTTCAAGCATAGAGTAAGTTAATGTTGAACGCTTCGCCTCATACAGGGGGATGAGACCCAGATTCGATGTCGCAAAATTACACCTTTATCACGCGCGTTTAGCCGGTTTGCGGTTGATCACATTCAGTTAAATCCGAGTCAAAATTTATTGTGATCAACCTCACAAACGAATAACAAACCAGCCGCAACACAATGTGATTCACATCACATTTAACCCTCAAAAACTGCGTTTTCTTTACCTTTGTTCTTTTTTTACACGCGTTATTTGTGATCCTGATCACCTCATATACCTGGCCTACCCCCCAAAAAAGGAGATCAAAATCACGTTTCATCCCGTCTACTGGACAGTTGAACGATTCAGTGCCAGATTTCGCATCACAAGGACATTGCGTCGGCTACCTCTGCCGCCACGTTCACAATAAACCTCGGGCCGCAAGCCTGCGCGTAAACATAAGAAGGGGTGTTTTATGTCATCCGATATCAAGATCAGAGTGCAAAGCTTTGGTCGCTTTCTAAGTAACATGGTAATGCCGAATATCGGCGCATTTATCGCCTGGGGTATTATCACGGCGCTGTTTATTCCCACCGGATGGTTGCCAAACGAAACGTTGGAGAAACTGGTAGGCCCCATGATCACCTATCTGCTGCCGCTGCTTATCGGTTTTACCGGCGGTCGTCTGATTGGCGGTGACCGTGGCGGCGTGGTGGGTGCGATTACCACCATGGGCGTGATTGTGGGCGCGGACATGCCGATGTTCCTCGGCGCAATGATTGCAGGTCCTCTGGGCGGCTGGGCGATTAAGCATTTCGATAACTGGGTAGACGGTAAGATCAAGTCCGGTTTTGAAATGCTGGTCAACAACTTCTCCGCTGGCATCATCGGTATGATCCTGGCGATTCTGGCGTTCCTCGGCATTGGCCCGATGGTAGAAGTGCTGTCTAAAGCACTGGCGGCTGGCGTTAACTTCATGGTTGTCCATGACATGCTGCCGCTGGCGTCCATCTTCGTGGAGCCTGCGAAAATCCTGTTCCTGAACAACGCGATTAACCACGGTATCTTCTCGCCGCTGGGTATTCAGCAGTCTCATGAACTTGGCAAGTCCATCTTCTTCCTGATTGAAGCGAACCCGGGTCCGGGTATGGGCATCCTGCTGGCGTACATGTTCTTTGGTCGCGGTAACGCGAAACAGTCTGCGGGCGGTGCGGCAATCATCCACTTCCTGGGTGGTATCCACGAAATCTACTTCCCGTATGTTCTGATGAACCCGCGTCTGCTGATTGCCGTAATCTTCGGTGGTATGACTGGCGTGTTCTGCCTGAGCGTGCTGAACGGCGGCCTGGTTTCTCCGGCCTCTCCGGGCTCCATCCTGGCAGTGCTTGCGATGACGCCTAAAGGCGCGTACTTCGCAAACCTGGTGTCTATCTTCGCTGCGATGGGCGTATCCTTCGTCATCGCCGCTATCCTGCTGAAAACCAGCAAAGTGAAAGAAGAAGACGATATCGAAGCTGCGACCCGTCGCATGCAGGATATGAAAGCACAGTCCAAAGGCGCGGCAACCCCGCTGTCTGCTGGCGAAGTCAGCAATGACCTGAGCCATGTGCGTAAAATCATCGTTGCTTGCGATGCCGGTATGGGCTCCAGCGCCATGGGCGCAGGCGTACTGCGCAAAAAAGTGCAGGATGCAGGTTTGACCAACATTTCCGTGACCAACAGCGCGATTAACAGCCTGCCGGCTGATGTGGATGTGGTTATTACCCACCGCGATCTGACTGAGCGTGCGATGCGCCAGGCGCCGCAGGCGCAGCACATTTCGCTGACCAATTTCCTGGACAGCGGCCTGTACACCAGCCTGACCGAACGTCTGGTGGCCGCGCAGCGTCACACCGACAACGAAACCAAAGTGCGTTCCAGCCTGCAGGATAGCTTTGACGCTAACGACAGCCACCTGTTTAAGCTGACCGCCGATAACATCTTCCTGGGCCGCACCGCGAGCCATAAAGAAGAAGCGATTCGTTTTGCTGGCGAGCAACTGGTAAAAGGCGGTTACGTACAGCCGGAATACGTGGATGCGATGCTTGAGCGTGAGAAGATGACGTCGACCTATCTCGGCGAGTCCATCGCGGTTCCTCATGGCACTGTTGACGCGAAAGACCGCGTACTGAAAACCGGCGTTGTCTTCTGCCAGTACCCGCAAGGCGTACGTTTCGGTGAAGAAGAAGACGATGTCGCCCGTCTGGTTATCGGTATTGCTGCCCGCAATAACGAACACATCCAGGTTATCACCAGCCTGACTAACGCGCTGGATGACGAAACGGTTATTGAACGTCTGGCTCACACCGCAAGCGTTCAGGAAGTGCTCGATCTGTTAGGCGGTAAAAAAGCATAACACCACTCCCTCTCCCTTCACGGGAGAGGGTTTGGGTGAAAGGCCGAACGTCTGCCTTTCACCCCAACCCTCTCGGGTGATTCAAATTTAAGAAGGTTCAGACAATGAAAGCATTACATTTTGGCGCAGGTAATATTGGACGTGGATTCATCGGCAAACTGCTCGCAGACGCGGGTATCAGCCTCACTTTCGCCGATGTAAACCAGGTGGTGCTGGATGCTTTAAACGCACGTCACAGCTACCAGGTCCACGTGGTGGGTGAAAACGAGCAGATTGATACCGTATCCGGCGTTAACGCGGTCAGCAGCATCGGCGACGACGTTGTGAAGCTGATTTCTGAAGTCGATTTAATTACGACGGCGGTTGGCCCGGTGGTTCTGGAGCGCATCGCGCCCGCTATCGCCAAAGGCGTGATGATGCGCCGCGCGAACGGCAACACTGTCCCGCTTAATATCATCGCATGTGAAAACATGGTGCGCGGCACCAGCCAGTTGAAAGGCCATGTGATGGCAGCGCTGGCGGCTGACGATCAGGCGTGGGTAGATGAGCATGTCGGCTTCGTGGATTCTGCTGTGGATCGCATCGTTCCGCCGTCAGAATCCGCCACTCACGATCCGCTGGAAGTGACGGTTGAAACCTTTAGCGAGTGGATTGTTGATAAAACCCAGTTTAAAGGCGAGCTGCCGGTCATTCCAGGTATGGAGCTGACTGATAATTTAATGGCGTTTGTCGAGCGCAAACTCTTCACCCTTAACACCGGGCATGCTATAACCGCCTACCTCGGAAAACTGGCCAGTCATCAGACTATTCGTGACGCCATTCTGGACGAGAAAATCCGCGCGGTCGTCAAAGGCGCGATGGAAGAGAGCGGCGCGGTACTGATCAAGCGTTACGGCTTTGATGCCGATAAGCATGCGGCGTATATCCAGAAAATCCTCGGTCGTTTCGAAAACCCGTATTTGAAAGACGACGTTGAGCGTGTAGGCCGTCAGCCGTTGCGTAAACTGAGCGCCGGCGACCGTTTAATTAAACCGCTTTTAGGCACACTGGAATACGGCTTACCGCACGATAATCTGGTGCTGGGGATTGCCGCCGCGATGCATTATCGCAGCGAGCAGGATCCGCAAGCCCAGGAGCTGGCGCAAATGCTGGCGGAGAAAGGCCCGCAGGCGACGCTTGCCGAGATCTCTGGCCTTGATGCCAACAGTGAAGTCGTGACCGCTGCCGTCAACGCGTATAACGCACAACCATGATGTGTCCGGGTGCGGTGCAGGCAAGGGCCGCACCCGTTTATAGATTGTCAGATATGCAGGCAAAAATGGAAGAAACACAGGCCTTTGAAAACCGGGTGCTTGAGCGTCTGAATGCTGGCAAAACCGTACGAAGCCTGTTAATCGCCGCTGTTGAATTACTCACTGAGGCGGTCAATATTCTGGTGCTTCAGGTGTTTCGCAAAGATGACTACGCGGTGAAATATGCCGTTGAACCCCTGCTGGACGGCGACGGCCCGTTGGGCGATCTTTCTGTGCGATTAAAACTTATCTATGGTCTTGGCGTCATCAGCCGCACTGAATATGAAGACTGTGAGTTATTAATGGCGCTGCGCGAAGAACTGAATCACGACGGCAACGACTACACCTTTACCGACGATGAAATGCTGGGGCCATTTGGTGAACTGCACTGCGTCAGCGCCCTGCCTGCCGCACCGGTATTCGACGTGAGCGGCGACCCTGAACTGCGCGCCATGCAGCAGCAGCGCTACCAGCAAATCGTCCGGTCCACCATGGTTCTCTCCCTGACTGAGCTTATCTCCCGGGTAAGCTTAAAAAAAGCCTTTCAGAAGTAAGCCTTCGCGCAATAGTGTATCCTTGCACTAAAACCCCATTGCTTTGAGTCAGCACTATGAAAGAAGTCGAAAAAAACGAAATTAAACGTCTGAGCGATCGTCTGGACGCTATCCGCCATCAACAAGCCGCGCTGTCGCTGGTTGAACATGCCGATAAATACGCCGAGCTGGAAAAAGAAAAAGAGACCATTGAAGCGGAAATCACTCGTCTGCATGGCGTGGTAAGCCAGAAGCTCAGCAAAGAAGCGCAGAAGCTGATGGACATGCCCTATAAGCGTGCCATCACGAAAAAAGAGCAGGCCGATATGGGCAAGCTGAAGAAAAGCGTGCGCGGTCTGGTGGTGGTCCACCCGATGACGGCGCTTGGCCGTGAAATGGGCCTGAAAGAAATGACCGGCTTTTCAAAGACCGAGTTTTAAAAACGTATCCTTTGCACCAGTTATCGCAACTGGTGCAACTTAACGCCCCGCCTCACCTGCTCTTCGCATTCCCGGCCTGTGTGCCCGTCTTCTCGTTCGTCTCTATCAAGATACGCTCCCTTTCTAACCTCTCTTCACGACGTTATTCAGGTCCGCAACCCAAAATTGGCCCAACCAATTAACGAAATTTCCTTCCAAAAATCACAAAGCAACAAAATACCAGTTACCACAACATTGCAAACCAGCAACATTTGATTAACCATTCATCGACACCAACCCTACATCACACTATTGGCAGGACCACTTTTACAATTCGTGGCGCAAAGCAGAGCACAGACTCCTTGCGTGACGAATCTGCGGTCCTCGGGAGAATTGCATGAGCCTCTGGCAACAAAACTACGATCCGGCTGGCAACATCTGGCTTTCCAGCCTTATCGCCTCGTTACCAATCCTGTTTTTCTTCTTCGCGCTGATTAAGCTGAAACTCAAAGGCTATATCGCCGCGACCTGGACCGTTACCATTGCGCTGGCGGTTGCGCTGTTCTTCTACAAAATGCCTGCCGCGAATGCATTTGCGTCGGTAATTTACGGCTTCTTCTACGGTCTGTGGCCGATTGCCTGGATAATTATCGCCGCCGTATTTGTGTACAAAATTTCGGTGAAAACCGGGCAGTTCGACATTATCCGTTCATCCATATTGTCGATTACCCCGGACCAGCGCCTGCAAATGCTGATCGTCGGCTTTTGCTTCGGGGCTTTTCTGGAAGGGGCGGCGGGCTTCGGCGCGCCGGTGGCGATTACCGCCGCGTTGCTGGTCGGCCTTGGCTTTAATCCGCTCTATGCCGCCGGGTTGTGCCTGATTGTGAACACCGCGCCGGTCGCGTTCGGCGCAATGGGTATTCCGATTCTGGTGGCAGGCCAGGTCACTGGTCTTGATAGTTTTGAAATCGGCCAAATGGTGGGCCGCCAGTTACCGTTCCTGACCATCATCGTACTGTTCTGGATCATGGGCATTATGGACGGCTGGCGCGGCATCAAAGAGACATGGCCTGCGGTTATCGTGGCGGGCGGTTCATTCGCAATCGCCCAGTTCCTCAGCTCGAATTTTATCGGCCCGGAACTGCCGGACATTATCTCCTCGCTGGTATCGTTAGTCTGCCTGACGCTGTTCCTGAAACGCTGGCAGCCAACGCGTATTTTCCGCTTCGGCGACATGGGCGCATCGGTCGTCGATCAGACCCTGGCCCGCAAAAACTACACCGCTCGCCAGGTGATTCGCGCGTGGTCGCCGTTCCTGTTCCTCACCGCCACCGTTACGCTCTGGAGCGTTCCGCCGTTTAAAGCGCTTTTTGCGCCGGGCGGCGCACTGTACGACATGGTGTTTAACGTTTCTGTGCCGTACCTGGACAAACTGGTAGCCCGCATGCCGCCGGTGGTTAACGCCGCCACGCCGTACGCCGCGGTATATAAATTCGACTGGTTCTCAGCAACCGGCACCGCCATTCTATTCGCCGGGATTATCTCCATTATCTGGCTGAAGATGAAACCCGCCGCCGCGATCAAGACCTTCGGCGAGACGTTAAAAGAACTGGCGCTGCCTATTTACTCCATCGGTATGGTGCTGGCCTTCGCCTTTATCTCTAACTATTCGGGACTGTCATCGACCCTTGCCCTGGCGCTGGCGCATACCGGCTCGGCGTTTACCTTCTTCTCGCCGTTCTTAGGCTGGCTTGGGGTATTCCTGACCGGTTCGGACACCTCATCCAACGCCCTGTTCGCCGCGCTCCAGGCTACCGCCGCTCAACAGATTGGCGTGTCGGATGTGCTGATGGTCGCCGCCAATACCACCGGCGGGGTGACTGGCAAGATGATTTCGCCGCAGTCCATCGCCATCGCCTGCGCCGCCGTAGGGCTGGTGGGCAAAGAATCGGATCTGTTCCGCTTCACGGTTAAACACAGCCTGATCTTTACCTGCATGGTGGGCGTTATCACCACACTGCAGGCGTATGTCTTAACCTGGATGATTCCATGACAACAACCACGCCGCGCCTGGCTGACCAACTGGTCGAGCGTATTCAGGCGCTGATTGCGGACCAACAGCTCGACGGCGGCATGCGCCTGCCGTCCGAGCGCCAGTTAGCGGTGATACTTGGCGTCTCGCGCAATAGCGTGCGCGAGGCCATTCAGATTTTGATCCGCGAAGGCACGCTGGTCAGCCGTCGCGGCGGCGGCACTTTTGTGCGCTACCAGCTCGAACCCTGGTCTGAACAACGTATCGTCCAGCCGATTAAAACGCTGCTGGCGGACGACCCGGGCTACCGCTACGACATTCTCGAAGCCCGCCACGCAATTGAAGCCAGTACCGCCTGGCATGCCGCGTTGCGCGCCACCGAGCTTGATAAAGAAAAACTCCGCTACTGCTTTGACGCCACGTTGAAATTCACCGAGCGAGACGACCCGGATCTGGCCGCTCAGGCCGATGTGCGTTTTCATCTGGCCGTGGCGGAAGCCTCACATAATGTGGTACTGCTCCAGACCATGCGCGGCTTTTTCGATCTGCTGCAATCGTCGGTGATGCAGAGCCGCCAGCGCATGTACCTTGAGCCGCCCATATTCTCACAACTCACCGAACAGCACCGCGAGATGCTGGACGCCATTTTAGCCGGCGATGCCGAACGGGCGCGTAAAGCGGCCACTCATCATCTCGGCTTTGTCCATTCCACCATTAAACGTCTTGATGAAGATGTGGCGCGCCAGGCGCGAGTCACCCGCCTGCCCGACATCGATGACACCCCCAGGGAGAACGAATAATGATTATTTCCGCCGCAAGCGACTACCGTGCCGCCGCACAGCGCATTCTGCCGCCGTTCCTGTTTCACTATATTGATGGCGGGGCCTATGCCGAATACACCCTGCGTCGTAACGTGGAAGACCTCGCTCAGGTCGCCCTGCGCCAGCGCGTGCTGAAAAATATGTCGGATCTCAGTCTGCAAACGACCTTGTTCAACGAAACGCTGTCGATGCCGGTGGCACTCGCGCCCGTCGGGCTGTGCGGTATGTACGCGCGACGCGGTGAAGTGCAGGCGGCGCAGGCCGCCGATGCGAAAGGCATCCCCTTTACCCTCTCTACCGTGTCGGTCTGCCCAATTGAAGAAGTGGCGCCCAAAATTCAGCGCCCGATGTGGTTTCAGTTGTATGTCCTGCGCGATCGCGGCTTTATGCGCAATGCGCTGGAGCGCGCCAAAGCGGCCGGTTGTTCAACGCTTGTGTTTACCGTCGATATGCCAACCCCTGGCGCACGTTATCGTGACGCGCATTCCGGCATGAGCGGCGCTAATGCTGCGATGCGCCGCTACTGGCAAGCAGCGACCCACCCGCAGTGGGCATGGGACGTGGGTTTGCACGGTCGTCCGCATGATTTAGGCAATATTTCGACCTATCTTGGCAAGCCTACCGGGCTTGAGGATTACATCGGCTGGCTGGCCAATAACTTCGACCCGTCCATCTCCTGGAAAGACCTTGAGTGGATCCGCGAGTTTTGGGACGGCCCGATGGTTATCAAAGGCATTCTCGACCCGGAAGACGCCCGCGACGCGGTGCGCTTCGGCGCAGACGGGATTGTGGTATCGAACCACGGCGGTCGCCAGTTAGACGGCGTCCTTTCCTCCGCGCGCGCGCTGCCTGCCATTGCCGACGCGGTGAAAGGCGATATCGCCATTCTCGCCGACAGCGGCATTCGCAGCGGGCTGGACGTGGTGCGGATGATTGCGCTCGGCGCAGATACCGTGCTGTTAGGCCGCGCGTATCTCTACGCGCTGGCGACCCACGGTCAGGCGGGTGTGACGAACTTGCTGAATTTGATCGAAAAAGAGATGCGGGTCGCTATGACCCTGACCGGCGCGAAATCCATTAAAGAAATCAGCCGCGACTCGTTGGTGCCGGACCCGGAATTCACTTCGGTGCTGGCATCGTTACCGGCGTCCAGTGCAAGCGTGAATCAGCGTACCGACGCCGCCTAGCCCGTAGCCGGCCTCAGAAAGGGGCGATACGCGTGTTGCGCGCCCCATCCAGCAGCGTTTCGCCTCTTCTTGTTGTTCAGCGCGTCTGAAAGCGCGCTGAACACCTCACTTCGCAGGCTTCGCCTTTCCCCATAACCGACGAGAAAAATCCTCAATCGAGCCGGAAAGACGGCGCTTTTGCAGGGTTCGCGTCCAACTTACCGATAACCCTGATGCGCTTAACAGGCGGTGGTACTGATCATCGTCAAACGGCATATGCCACGCGATAACCGCAGCATCGTGAACGCTGATATCACTGGTACGCGACGCCAGTTCAAGCGGCGTATCGGCGCTGACATTGCCGCCCTGGATCACGCGGTACAGCCAGCCGGTGCGGGTGGTTTGCTGCATCAGCAACGCAAGGTCGCTGATACCAAAATGAAAATTCACTTTGAAGCACGGTGAGCGCGGCTGGGTGACCTGAATCAGCGCCTCGCCCCAACGGAAAATATCGCCGATAAACACGTTTTCTTCCGTTAATCCAACGGTTGACAGGTTTTCACCAAACGCCGGGGCGACGAAGCGTTCCGCCAGTTCCGGGAAATCGAGCGCCCAGCGTGCGTAGTGTTCGCGCGGATAATGGCAAAGTGCGCGATCCGGGCCGCCGTGTATCGTTTTTTCCGCCTGCTGATCGCCTTGTAGGCCGAGGTCCGTCAGCGTTAACGCGCCTTCAACCTGCACTTTGCCGATAGCGCTGGGACGGCTGCCGGGGTAGTCACGCACCTGGCCGATATAAATTTCTGCGGGATAATGCATCTGCTGCTCCTTATGCGGACACAAAAAAAGCGAGCCTCAGGCTCGCTTTATCACCGCAATTTTGCAACTTTATTTTTTAGCAGCAAAACGTGCAGCAGCTTCGTCCCAGTTCACTACGTTCCAGAACTCTTTGATGTAGTCCGGGCGGCGGTTCTGGAATTTCAGGTAGTAAGCGTGTTCCCACACGTCCAGACCCAGGATCGGGAAGCCGGATGCGCCAGAAATCGCTTCACCCATCAGCGGGCTGTCCTGGTTTGCGGTAGAAACCACAGCCAGTTTGTCACCCTGCAGTACCAGCCACGCCCAGCCAGAGCCGAAACGGGTTGCCGCTGCTTTCTCGAAATCTTCTTTGAATTTTTCCACAGAGCCGAAATCGCGCTCGATAGCCGCTTTCAGGTCGCCCTGCAGCGTGGTGCCTTTTTTCAGGCCTTTCCAGAACAGGCTGTGGTTAGCGTGACCGCCTGCGTTGTTGCGCAGTACGGTTTTTTTGTCCGCCGGAACCTGATCCAGTTTGGTGATCAGTTCTTCTACCGGCAGGTTAGCGAATTCAGGCAGAGACTCCAGCGCCGCATTAGCGTTGTTGACGTAGGTCTGGTGGTGTTTGGTGTGATGGATTTCCATCGTTTGCTTGTCGAAATGCGGTTCCAGGGCGTCGTAAGCATAAGGCAGGGATGGCAGTGTATAGCTCATTTTTCATCTCCATTATTGTCGGGCGGCAAACTGGCCCTTTCGAAGCCGGTGTGTTAACGCCGCGTAATCAGTGGGATCATTATAGTTAATTAAATGATATTGAAAATGTTTATCAATGCCGTATTTGTTATAGGGTTATTCACATCTGGAATAAGTCAGTCTGCAAAGCTTAAGTAACGCGATAACCGGTTTTCTGCCAGAGACTTACAGGAGTGGCAAAAATACGAAGGTAGTCGCCAGGTAAACGGGCGATAGTCGACGCTCCGCATCTTCTCTGGAGCGAAAGCAATGACGATAAATATCGCACTTTTTGGAATTGGACTGGACACCTACTGGCCGCAGTTTAGCGGTCTCGAACAACGCCTGACGGGTTATCTGTCGCGCATTCATCAGCGTCTGGCCTCGCCTGAGCGCCATATCATCAATGGCGGGCTTATCGACAGTGTCGCCAAAGCCGACGCTTTCGCCGCCGAGCTTCAACACCAGCCGGTTGACGTTATTTGTCTTTATATCAGTACTTACGCGTTGAGCGCGACGGTGCTGCCGCTGGTGCAACGCGTCAATAAGCCGGTGATTATTCTCGCCCTTCAGCCTGAGCCTGGCCTGCCCTATGCCGCGATCCGCGCCATGGCCGATCGCGGTGCGCGTACCGGCGAATGGCTGGCGCACTGTCAGGCCTGTAGCGCGCCGGAGCTGGCCAATGTGTTTAACCGGGCCGGTGTACGTTATCAGTTGGTCGTCGGTGCGCTGGACGGCGACGAAACGGTCTGGCGGGAAACCGACGCCTGGCTTGAGGCCGCAAACGTTCAACGCGCACTGGCAACGTGCCGCGTGGGCGTGCTGGGGCATTACTACGACGGTATGGTGGACGTGTACAGCAACATGACCAATTTATCGGCCAGGCTCGGCGTGCGCTTTATGCCGCTTGAGATGTGCGAGCTCGCGCAATACCGGGAAGGCGTCACGCTGGATCAAACCCAGGCGAAATGGCAGGAACTTGAACAGGCGATGCATATCGATCCGGCGTGCGAACAAGCAGAACTGGATCGCGCCGTGCAGACCGCCTGCGCGCTGGACATTCTGATAGAAACCCGCCAGTTGGCAGCGCTTGCCTATTACTATGAAGGCCGCAACGGCAACGCTTACGAAAATATCGTTACCTCCGTCATTATGGGCACCACCTTGCTCACCGGACGCGGCATTCCGGTTGCGGGTGAATATGAAATCAAAAACGTACTGGCGATGAAAATCCTGCAAATGCTGGGCGCAGGCGGCTCGTTCGCGGAACCTTACGGCATTGAATTTCATGATGATGTGGTGCTGTGGGGCCATGACGGGCCTGCTCATCCGCACATGGCAGATGGTGAGGTCCGGCTGGTGCCGTTGCCGGTTTACCACGGCAAACCTGGCAAAGGCGTCTCTATTCAAATGACCGTCAAACCCGGCCCGGTGACGTTTTTGTCCGTGGTGGAGGATGCGAATAACCAGGTCATTCTGCAATACGCCGAAGGCGAAGCGGTGCGCGGTGAAACGCTTGATATCGGCAACACCAATAGCCGCTACCGGTTTGCGCTCAGCGCTCGCGATTTTACCACGCGCTGGAGCCTCGGCGGCCCGTCGCACCACTGCGCTATCGGCATCGGCCATCAGGGCGCAATGCTTGAAAAACTCGCCTGGCTTCTGGCGATCCCGGCGGTGAAAATCGCCTGACCGCCCTCCTTCCGGTCACAGCCGGAAGGAGAAATTTCGAACTGTGATCCCGGTCTTACCCACCCGCTGTTTTTTGCCATTTATGATGTGGGCGCGGCAGTTGCCCAAAGGTGACGCTTTCCCCAAATCCCTAAACTCGTCGTCATTGGGGGTGTGCTCGAACCCCTACCCATTCGACAAAATGAGGAAGTTAAGAATGAGTAACGCAATAACGATGGGGATTCTCTGGCACCTTATCGGCGCGGCCAGCGCCGCCTGCTTTTACGCCCCCTTTAAACAGGTAAAAAATTGGTCATGGGAAACCATGTGGTCGGTGGGCGGGCTGGTCTCCTGGGTTGTTTTGCCCTGGGCCGTCAGCGCCGCATTGCTGCCGGATTTCTGGTCCTACTACGGTTCGTTTAGCGCCGCTACATTACTGCCGGTATTTTTGTTCGGCGCGATGTGGGGCATTGGCAACATTAACTATGGCCTGACAATGCGCTATCTCGGGATGTCGATGGGCATCGGGATCGCCATCGGCATAACGTTAATCGTCGGCACCCTGATGACGCCCATCCTCAACGGGAAATTCGGCGTACTGATTGGCACACCTGGCGGGCAGATGACGCTGCTTGGGGTCTTTGTCGCACTCATTGGCGTGGCAATCGTGACCCGCGCAGGCCAGTTGAAAGAGCGTCAGATGGGCATCAAAGCCGAAGAGTTCAACCTCAAAAAAGGGCTGGTTCTGGCGGTGATGTGCGGCATTTTCTCGGCGGGTATGTCGTTTGCCATGGACGCGGCAAAACCGATGCACGAGGCCGCTGCGGCATTAGGCGTCGATCCGCTGTATGTGGCGCTGCCAAGCTATGTGGTCATCATGGGCGGCGGCGCGGTGATAAACCTTGGCTTCTGTTTTATTCGTCTTGCGAAAGTGAAAAACCTGTCGGTACGGGCAGACTTCTCGCTGGCTAAGCCGTTGATTATCAGTAATGTGCTGTTTTCGATGCTCGCCGGGCTGATGTGGTATTTACAGTTCTTCTTCTACGCCTGGGGACATGCCAAAATCCCGGCGCAGTACGACTATATGAGCTGGATGCTGCACATGAGCTTCTATGTGCTGTGCGGCGGTCTGGTCGGGCTGATTATGAAAGAGTGGAAATCGGCAGGACGCCGCCCGGTTGGCGTATTGAGCGTCGGTTGTGTGGTGATCATCATCGCCGCCAACATCGTAGGCCTGGGGATGGCGAATTAATCCTCCCGTATACCCTGACGTTTTAACCATTCATGACACTGCTGACGCCACAACCGTGGCGTCACGCCCGTTTCCCGGGTAAAAACCACCGAAAAATAGTTACTGTCCTCAAAGCCGCAGCGCGACGCGATATCGCTAATCAACATCTCGGTGTGACGCAGCAAATATTGTGCCTGGCAAATCCGCAACTGGCGCAAATAATGGTTGATGGTCATTCCGGTTTGCTGGCGAAAGCGCTGGCGCAACGCGCGCTCATGCACATGATGGCGCTGGCAAAATTGCTGTAAATCGAAAGGGTTATTCAGGCTATTGCCCAGCGCGGCGATAAGCAAGTCGAGCATTTCGCCTTCCCCTGGCGAATCGGCACTGTCGGGCTGATAACGATGACGACGTAGCGTTATGCACAGTTGTAAAAAAAGGCTTTCACTCAAAATACGCGACAGCGCATCATTTTTGGGGCTCTCGTGTTCGAGCTGGCTGATGATGTGCCGCGCCTGGGCAATGCCCTGGCTACTGAGCCGCCAACGCGGGTTCGACTCCTGCGGTTTCAACAGCGAATCCCAGTCCACATTGAGCGTCAGGCGCTCCGGGCAATAGATGATGTTATGCAACACCAGATCGTTTACCGATTCATATCCATGGCGGTCGTCTGCTTTGATATAAAACAGATCACCGCAGGTGATCCGCCAGGGGCGGTCATTGAGCACATGAAGCCCATTGCCACGCCAGACCAGCACCAGTTCGCAAAAATCATGAGTATGCTCCGCGAACACGTTTTGCGGATAGCGATCGGCAACCGCGACGGGCTGCACGGGCGAGGCGAAAAAGTCTGCTTTTTTGAGGATCAACTGAGCGGCCAACGCTTGCCCCCGACGGTAGACAAAATGGAAGTACGCAAAGCCCGCCCTAATGCGCTGTGATGCCTGACGGCGGGTCTGGTCGCAATCGGAAATTATTGAATTTCCTGAGGCAAAAAACGGTGATGCTGTTCGCGTTACTGGAGCGGGCGATCGCGTCCCTGGCGAATATCGCGCGGCGAGAAACAAAACTCACGCTTAAACAGTGTGGAAAAGTGGTTACTGTCGCCGAAACCGCACTGATAAGCGATATCCGTCACGCTGTCTTCGCTGTGGCGTAACAGATGACGGGCGCGCAGTAAACGCAGCCGATTCAGATAACGCTGAGGCGTTAAACCGGTTTGCTGCTTAAGCTGACGATGCAATGTACGAAGCGATAAATCGAATTGGTCCGCCAGCGTCTCCCAACAGACTTCGCCGGAAAAATGGGTCTCAAGCCACTCAATCATCCTGTTAACGCGGTTATCCGCGCCAGACATGTGCTCGGCCAGGCTCCCTTTACGGATTTGAATGAGTAGCTGCATAAACAGGATTTCACGCCACGCCAGGCTGTGGGTGTCGCTGGCACTGCCTGACGCTTCCAGTTGCGCCAGCACCCCTTTCACCTGCGTCAGTATCTGAGGCGCCACGCGCCAGTGGGAGGGATAAATGCCGTCCTGCTCCTGCGGCAGTAATTTATCCAGCCCGGAGA
This sequence comes from Citrobacter freundii, assembly GCF_011077955.1. Lineage (GTDB taxonomy): Bacteria > Pseudomonadota > Gammaproteobacteria > Enterobacterales > Enterobacteriaceae > Atlantibacter. The sequence continues at coordinate 121,178 of NZ_JAALBX010000003.1, read as the reverse complement.
GAAAGCTGAACGCGTCAGGCGCGCGGTAAAGGACATTGGTCAGGCAAAGGTTTTCAGTATGTTCGAAAAGATGCCGGTCATGATCGCGCACAAAGCAGACCGAACCGCCGCTTAAGGTATAGGGCTGTCCGTTAAAGATGTGCGCGCCCGTACCGTGCTCAACAATCACAATCTCAAAAAAATCATGGTGATGTTCCGGAAATTCCGGCTGCGGCAAACGGGGTTCTATCGTGACAGTCGCGGCGCTACACGGGAAATAATCGCTGCACGTTAACACGGTCATTTTCGCCTCCCCTCCACTCAATGTTGGCTTGATAGTAGATAACCGCCCCGCCCGACACCTTAATTTTTCGACCGTAAACCGCGCAAATTAGGTTCGTTTTTTAAGAATCAGCGGGAAAGATCGGGAAATGCGGGCAGGCTCACACCCCGCATTGAGGGGCTGCAAAATGCAAACTGTGAGTTCACTCACGTTCACCTTTGGCTTCTTGCCAGAGCGGGTTTTTCATTGTCAGTGGCAAGAAGGTGAGTCATAGCGGTTCTTTTTAGACTGATGGGCATTGATTCAGACAAGGATCCCCATCATGACCCTTCGACACAGCGTAGCCGTTGATCTTGGCGCCTCCAGCGGTCGCGTAATGCTGGCGCGCTTTGACACCACTCGCCGCGACCTGCAATTAACGGAAATTCACCGCTTTACCAACCAGCTTATCCGCGACGGGCAGTTTGACTGCTGGGACGTGGACGCCCTGGAGTGCAACATTCGCATCGGCCTGCAAAAAGCCTGCGAGCAAGGCGTCAGGATAGACAGTATCGGCATCGATACCTGGGGTGTGGACATGGTGCTGCTGGATAAACACGGCGAGCGCGTCGGCCCTGCGGTTTCGTATCGCGACAGCCGGACCGACGGCGTGATGCAACGCGCCTGCGAAACCCCTGGGCGTGAAGATATCTATCGCCGTACCGGCATTCAGTTTTTACCGTTCAATACCCTCTATCAACTGCGCGCACTGACGCAGCAACAACCGGAACTGCTCGAAAAAGTCGCCCATGCGCTGCTGATGCCCGACTACCTGTGTTATCGCCTGACCGGGGTGATGAACTGGGAATACACCAACGCCACCACCACGCAATTAATCAATATCAGCACCGATAACTGGGACGACACGCTGCTGGAATGGGCTGGCGTACCGGCCTCCTGGTTTGGCAAACCGACTCATCCGGGCAACGTGGTGGGTTATTGGGTGTGCGCCCAGGGCAACCGCATTCCGGTGGTGTGTGTCGCCACGCACGATACCGCCAGCGCCGTGATCGCCGCCCCACTTGAAGACAACGACGCCGCATATCTCTCTTCCGGCACCTGGTCGTTGATGGGGTTTGAAAGCAAAGTGCCTTATGCCAGCCCCAGCGCGCTGACTGCGAATATCACCAACGAAGGCGGCGCGGAGGGGCGCTACCGGGTGCTGAAAAACATCATGGGGCTGTGGCTGTTACAGCGCATTACCCGCGAACACAACATCACCGATTTACCTGCGTTGATTGAGAGCGCCCGCGCGCTTCCGGCGTGCCGCTCTGTCATTAACCCAAACGACGCTCGGTTTATCAATCCGCACAACATGAGCCATGAAATCCAGGCTGCCTGCCAGGAAAGCAATCAGCCGGTCCCGCAAACCGGGGTGCAACTGGCGCGCACGATTTTTGACAGCCTGGCGCTGCTGTATGCCGAGGTGTTACAGGAGTTGGCGCACCTGCGCGGAAAGGCGTTTACCCGTCTGCATATCCTGGGCGGCGGCAGCCAGAACCACTTTCTTAATCAACTGTGTGCAGATGCCTGCGGGTTACCGGTTTCAGCAGGTCCCGTGGAGGCATCCACCCTCGGCAATATCGGCTGCCAGCTGATGGCGCTGGACGATATCACTGATGTCGATGATTTCCGTCGGGTGATCGCTAACACCTGCTCACTCACCACGTTTATGCCCAATCAACATAGCGAAATTGCCCGCGTTGCTGCGCAGTTTCAGCAAACCCATCAAACAAAGGAGCTTTGCGCATGACTACTTCTATTAATCAGGCATGGGAACTGGCTAAACAGCGTTTCGCTGCCGTTGGCGTCGATGTCGAACAGGCTCTGACGGCCCTCGATCGTCTGCCGGTCTCTATGCACTGCTGGCAGGGCGATGACGTCGGCGGTTTTGAGAATCCGCAAGGCGGCCTGACCGGCGGCATCCAGGCCACCGGCAACTATCCGGGCAAAGCGCGCAACGCCACGGAACTGCGTGCCGATCTGGAGCAGGCAATGAGCCTGATCCCAGGGCCAAAACGCCTGAATCTGCATGCGATTTATCTTGAATCCGACACGCCGGTCGAGCGTAACGCCATTCAACCCGAGCACTTTAAAAACTGGGTGGAATGGGCGAAAAAACAGCACATTGGCCTTGATTTCAACCCGTCCTGTTTTTCGCATCCGCTGAGCGCCGACGGGTTTACCCTGTCGCATGCCAACGACGACATCCGCCAGTTCTGGATCGATCACTGCAAAGCCAGCCGCCGCGTTTCTGCCTATTTCGGCGAGCAGTTGGGTACGCCGTCGGTAATGAATATCTGGATCCCGGATGGCATGAAAGATATCCCGGTAGACCGTCTTGGCCCGCGCCAGCGTCTGCTCGCCGCGCTGGATGAAGTAATCAGCGAGAAGTTCGACGATGCCCACCATATCGACGCCGTTGAAAGCAAACTGTTTGGTATTGGCGCTGAAAGCTATACCGTTGGCTCCAATGAATTTTATATGGGCTATGCCGCCAGCCGTCAGACCGCGCTGTGCCTGGACGCCGGGCATTTCCATCCGACCGAGGTGATTTCCGACAAGATTTCCGCCGCGATGCTCTATGTGCCGCGCCTGCTGCTGCACGTCAGCCGCCCGGTGCGCTGGGACAGCGATCACGTGGTGCTGCTGGATGATGAAACCCAGGCCATTGCCAGCGAAATCATCCGTCATGACCTGTTTGACCGTGTACATATCGGCCTCGATTTCTTTGACGCCTCCATTAACCGTATTGCCGCCTGGGTTATCGGCACCCGCAACATGAAAAAAGCCCTGCTGCGCGCCCTGTTGGAACCCACCGCACATTTGCGCCAGCTTGAACTGAACGGCGATTACACCGCGCGTTTAGCGCTGATGGAAGAGCAGAAATCCCTGCCGTGGCAGGCGGTGTGGGAAATGTATTGCCAGCGCAACGATACCCCGGCAGGCAGCGAATGGCTGGAAAGCGTCCGCGCTTATGAAGAGAGCATTCTGCGCAAACGCGCGTAATTCATCCCGACTCAGCTTCAAAGGGGCTGTGCCGCAGGCCTGCCCCGTAAAGGAAAAACACTATGCAGACTATTATTCATTCCTGGTTCGTGCAGGGCATGATCAAAGCCACCACCGACGCCTGGCTTAAGGGCTGGGATGAGCGCAACGGCGGCAACCTGACGCTGCGCTTAGATGAGGCGGATATCGCAGCCTTTCAAGCCGATTTCCACGCCAAACCGCGCTATATCCCCCTGAGCCAGCCGATGCCGCAGCTTGCGAATACGCCGTTTATCGTCACCGGTTCCGGCAAGTTTTTCCGCAACGTTCAACTGGCGCCAGCGGCTAATCTTGGCATCGTTAAAATCGATAGCGACGGCGCGGGCTATCACATTCTGTGGGGCCTTGAAGATCACGCCGTGCCCACCTCAGAGCTGCCGGCGCATTTCCAGTCGCATTGCGAGCGCATAAAAGCGACCCAGGGGAAAGACCGCGTGATTATGCACTGCCACGCCACCAATCTGATTGCCCTCACCTATGTGCTGGAAAATCGTTGCGACGTGATTACCCGCAAACTGTGGGAAGGCAGCACCGAATGCCTGGTGGTCTTCCCGGACGGCGTGGGCATTTTGCCGTGGATGGTGCCGGGTACCGATGAAATCGGTCAGGCGACCGCGCAGGAAATGGCGAAACATGCGCTGGTGCTCTGGCCGTTCCACGGCGTATTCGGTAGCGGTCCGACGCTTGATGAAGCCTTTGGCCTGATCGATACCGCCGAAAAATCCGCCGAAATCCTGGTCAAAGTCATCGCCATGGGCGGCATGAAACAGACTATCTCCCGCGACCAACTGATCGCGCTTGGCAAACGCTTCGGCGTGACCCCGCTTGCCAGTGCGCTGGAACTGTAAAGGACGACACAGATGAGCTTTTTATTAGCGTTGCCGAAACTTAGCCTGCACGGCGCAGGCGCTATAGGCGATATGGTCAAACTGATCGCCGGGAAGAAATGGGGCAAAGCGCTGATCGTCACCGACGGTCAGTTAGTTAAAATGGGGCTGCTGGATAGCCTGTTTACCGCGCTGGACGCCCACCGGCTGTCGTATCAGCTCTTTGACGAGGTATTTCCTAACCCGACGGAAGCGCTGGTGCAGCAGGGTTTCGCCGCCTTTAAGGCATCGCAGTGCGATTACCTGATCGCCTTTGGCGGCGGCAGCCCGATCGATACCGCCAAAGCGGTGAAAATTTTAACCGCCAATCCAGGGCCATCCACGGCGTATTCCGGCGTGGGTCACGTTACCCATCCGGGCGTGCCGTTGGTGGCGATAAACACCACCGCCGGGACGGCCGCAGAGATGACCAGTAACGCGGTGATCATCGATAGCGAACGCCATGTGAAAGAGGTGATTATCGACACCAATATCATTCCGGATATCGCCGTAGACGATGCCAGCGTGATGCTGGATATTCCTGCAAGCGTGACCGCCGCAACCGGCATGGATGCCCTGACCCACGCGGTGGAAGCCTATGTTTCTGTGGGCGCGCATCCGCTGACCGACGCAAACGCGCTGGAAGCTATTCGTTTGATTAGCCAGTGGCTGCCGCAGGCGGTGGACCACGGCCATAATCTTCAGGCCCGCGAAATGATGGCCTACGGTCAGTACCTGGCGGGCATGGCGTTTAACAGCGCCGGGCTTGGCCTGGTTCACGCGCTGGCGCATCAGCCGGGGGCGACCCATAACCTGCCGCACGGTGTCTGCAACGCGATCCTGCTGCCGGTCATCGAGAATTTTAACCGTCCAAAAGCCGTGACGCGTTTTGCGTGTATCGCCGCCGCTATGGGGGTAGATATCCACGGTCTGAATGACGAACAGGCGAGCCATAAAGCCATTGAGGCGATCCGCGCGCTGTCGGCCCGCGTGGGCATTCCGTCGGGTTTCGCGGAATTTGGCATTACGCACGCGGATATCGAAACCTGGCTGGACAACGCGCTTGCCGATCCGTGCGCGCCGTGCAACCCGCGTACCGCCTCGCGTGACGAGGTGCGAGCGTTGTATCTGGAGGCGCTATGATCCGTAAAGCCTTTGTGATGCAGGTGAACCCCGATGCCCACGAGGAGTATCAACGCCGCCATACGCCGATATGGCCGGAGCTGGAAGCCGTGCTGAAAGCGCACGGCGCGCATCACTACGCGATTTATCTCGACGCGCAGCGCAACCTGCTGTTCGCCAACGTCGAGATAGAATCAGAAGCCCGCTGGGATGCGGTCGCCGCAACGGAAGTCTGCCAGCGCTGGTGGAAGTATATGCGTGACGTGATGCCGACCCATCCGGATAACAGCCCGTTAAGCGATGAACTCAAAAACGTGTTTTATCTAGCCTGATCCATAAAGCCCGGCAATGCCGGGCTTTGTTATAAATCTGCCATAATTATTTCTGCCATAAATCTTTCCCTCACGGTTAATCTCCGAAAATATGTAGCCGAAGGTGCTATCGCGGCACTACTTTATCTCAAAATATGACAATAATATCGTCAGCAAGAAATATATACGTTATTATTTTTCGCATTCTAAGGAATTCTATTAAGTATAGCTTCAAACATAATGAATCTCTGCTTCAAACACTGTTGCCATTAGCGATTTCTTTATTCGCAGGCAATAACGCCAATTCCTTTATAAATAAACCTTATCATCATGCCAGACAGCGAATTACCGGTGTTACAGGCTTTAGATGACACGCGTAACACAATAATGGAGTAAAATAATGAAACAATTGACCTCACTGGCAGGGTTACTGTTATTTTCGCTGTTGGTGATGATGCCTGCTTATAAAGCAGCGGCGCAAGGCCAAGGAAATGTATTTAACATAATCCCTGGGTCGGGAAACTGTGGCTTTAGCGGAAATGGATGGTCTAACTCAGGAAGCAATCGTATATTAAAAGGAAACACAAGATCACCAAATACAATGCCGTATGGGCCTTACGTTCAAAGGTGTGGAGCAACCCCGCAAATGAGTCTCATAAGCGACACTATGTTATTTGGTAACGACGCTTATCCGCCGACATCCGGCAACTATGGGTTAGTACTTTATGCCTGTACTGGCTTGGCTTGCAATCCGTCGATTGCCTACTGGCAGGCCCCCGTCACACAATACGCTCCCTTATCCGCCTCATTATCGCTGGCTGCCCAGAATATACCCATCAATTCGGGCATACCGCCATACCATCCCGATTCAACCGATCAAGCCGTTGCTTTTTGCTATGCTCTTGTCTCTGACAAGGGAGAAATATTTACCCGTTTACCAAATGATTCTATGTGCGGTAGTGGTGGTACCCCAATACCGCCAACTCCGCCGACCACCTCAACCTGCGCCATTAACAACGGTAATAATATCAACGTGGATTTAGGCACCCTTGACCGCACGCAGCTGCCCACTACGCCCGGCGGCGGTACGCCAAAAACGGTGCCGATCTCGGTGGTGTGCAGCGGCGACGTGGCCGCCTCGGTCAAAATGCAGCTCCAGTATACCCCGGTCACGATGGGCAGCACGCAGGCGATCCCAACCTCCACCACGGGCGTTGGCGTGGCGGTAAGTTACAACGATGCCGTACTGACGCCATCAGACTCCAAACCAATCAGTTTTATAATTGGCTCGAATACCGTCAATCTTGATTTTGCAGCAATACGCGATCCCGCTGTAGCCGTGAAAGATATCGCTTCCGGGGCGTTTACCGCGTCAGCGGTGCTGGTGATGACCCAGCAATAATCACTTTACTGAGTCGCACTGTGATTCACCTGAAGTAAACATAAAGCCCGGCAATGCTGGGCTTTTTATTTAGCGTTGTTCCGCCACCAGCAGGGCCTGAGTATCTGGCTCAAGGGCCTGGAAGATGTGCTGGCGGTCGGCGGGATAGCAGATGTAATCCCCTTCGCCCAAGGTTTCCGGCGCGTCGGTCAGCCCTACTCTCGCACGTCCTTTGGTCACAATAATATGTTCCACTGAACCCGGCGGATGCGGCTGCGAAATACGGTCGGCGCCCGGCTGCGTCAGTAGCAGATACACATCGCGACGCGCCCCAGGCGGGCAGGCAGCCAGCAAAATCGCCTGATAGTTGGCTTCGCCGGCGATCACCTTCATCCCTTCGCCACGGCGGATCACCTGCGTGGTGGGTAATTGTGGCTCCAACAGGCGGGCAAAAGGGATGTCCAGCGCCACGCAGAGCGACCACAGCGTTTCCAGGCTGGGGTTGCCGTTGCCGGACTCCAGCTGCGAGAGGGTGGATTTGGCAATCCCGGCGCGGCGGGCAATTTCCGCCAGAGAAAGCCCGGTGCGCAGACGCTCCCGGACCAGGCTTTTAGCAATAACGCTGATTGGCTGCGTCATATACGGCCTCATTTTTGTTATATCGAACGAATCGTTCATCTTGATAAACGATGTGGCAGCGTTCATTATAATGGATAAACGTTCGATATGGCTAAACTGCTATGAAACATTTCTTCTCAAATCTCACAGGCGACACGGTAAAAGCGATACTTCTGGTTTGCCTGGCTGTTGGCGTGGTGGGTATGTCCTACGGCTCGCTGGCAATGGCGTATGGTTTCCCGCTATGGGTGCCGTTTGCGTTGTCGGTATCGGTGCTGGCGGGCGCGTCGGAATTTCTGTTTATCGGTATCGTTGCCAGCGGCGGCAACCCGCTGGCTGCCGCCGCGGCGGGATTACTGGTCAACGCCCGGCATATCCCGTTCGGCGTAACGGTACGCGAACTGGTGGGGCATCGCGCCGCAAGCTTTCTGGGTTGCCATATCATGAATGATGAAAGCGTGGTCTTTGGCCTCTCGCAACCTACGCTTCAACAGCGCAAAGCCGCCTACTGGCTGTGCGGCCTCGGCGTGGCGATGGTCTGGCCGCTCGGCACCTTACTTGGCGCAGGCGTCGGCAAACTGCTCCCCGCGCCTGAAACCATTGGTCTGGATGCCGTGTTCCCCGCCATTCTGCTGGCGCTGGTTGTACCGGCTTTCAAAAACCGCACCACGCTTATCCGCGCTTGTAGCGGCGCGGCGCTCTCGCTTGCCGCCGTGCCTTTTGCCCCCGTCGGGCTACCGGTGTTGTTATCGCTGTTTGGCTTACTGGCGAGGAAAAAATAATGGGCAGCCTCACACTGTTACTCACCGGGATTGGGATGTTATCGGCAGGCACTTACTTAATGCGGCTTGGCGGGGCGAAACTGGGTAACCGATTAGCGCTCTCAGAACGCGCGCAGGCGCTGCTTTCCGACGCGGCAACGGTCTTACTGTTTTCAGTGGCGCTGGCGACCACGTTTTATGAAGGTGAGCATTTTGCCGGGATGGCGCGGGTGCTGGGTGTGGCGTTTGCCGTGTTTCTCGCCTGGCGAAAAATGCCGTTAATCGTAGTGATTATCGCCGCAGCCGTGGTGACGGCGCTGATGCGTCTGGCAGGCATAAACTAAAAAAGCGCCCCAGGGGCGCTCTTTCGACAGGGTTAATCGCTTATTTGGTCAGCACCGCGGTCATATGCACCTGGTTACCGGTGAAGGCTTCGGTGATTTTATAAGACGAGCCCGCTTCCTGAGCTTGTGCTGCGATTTTGGCTTCGGCGCTGTCCATGGTGGTACCGGTTGCGGTTACGGTCTGCGCAGCGAAAGCACCAAAAGAGGTAGCAAGAGCGATAGCAGCAACAAAAGTTTTGACGTTTTTCATGAGATAATTCCTTCAGCTTGTTTGTTTAGATAAGGCGTTTTGCCTTGATGTGATAAATGATAGAGCTGAAGGCGGGAATTAAAAAGCGGAAGTATTTGCGAAAACCATTCAAATAAATTGAATGATTTTCGCCATCAATATTGCCGTCATAAAGCAATCAGAAACCGCGTTCAGGCGGCCTGCACTATGCCGAAACGATGCGTTGCGGATGGGTGTAAACCGTGGCGCGCCCTTGTTTCGCAAATCCCACCAGCGTGAGATTGCAGCGCTGGGCCACTTCTACCGCAAGAGTTGTTGCAGCCGACACCGCAATCAGGATCTCAACGCCGCATAACGCCGATTTTTGCACCATCTCATAACTGGCGCGGCTGGAAACCAGCACCGCGCCATCGTGCCAGCCTTCGCGCGCCCGACGGCCCATCAGCTTGTCTAACGCCACATGTCGACCAATATCTTCGTGGCCGCCAAGCATTTCGCCCTCAGGCGTTAACCACGCCGCCGCATGGGTGCAGCCGGTCATTTGACCGATAGGCTGTACGCTGCGCAGTTGGCTGACGACCTGGTCGAGATGGCTCAGGTTAAACGTCTGGGTAAAGGGCAACGGCTCAACGGGCCTGCCGATATCATTAAGCTGCTCAACGCCGCAAACACCGCAGCCGGTGCGGCCCGCGAGCGCGCGACGACGCGCTTTCAAGCCCATAAAGCGGCGGCTGGACAACTCAATTTGTACTTCAATGCCGTTGCAACTCTTGACAATATCCATCCCAAAAATATCCTGAGGGGAGGCAATAATGCCCTCCGACAGCGAAAAACCCAGCGCAAAAAGCGCCAGGTCTTTGGGCGTCGCCATCATTACAACATGGGAAATACCGTTGTAAACTAGCGCAACGGGGACCTCTTCAGCGAGCCAATCACGATCAGGGTGCGACAAATCGTCGTGCTTCCAAAGCTCGCACGCGCGAACGCCGGTGAAGTCGGTCACGTTTTCAACACTTTCAAGAAGATTGTTATTCACTTTTTGTTAACCGTATTGGAACAGCCTTAACACCGTTGTGGTATTCTGGGGGCACTATCCCTCCCGGAAGGAGGGTTAATAGCAGCAATTCTGAACCTTTGCGGAACCAACCGCAAAACAAAAACAATAAGCCCAACGAATTTCGTGCGCAGAGTAGCGAAAAACAGAGGGCTAGTGACAATGTCAAAACAAGGAGCGATCCATGCAGGTCAGCAGAAGGCAGTTCTTTAAGATCTGTGCTGGCGGTATGGCAGGCACCACGGCAGCAGCGCTGGGCTTTGCCCCAGGCGTCGCGCTTGCGGAAACACGGCAATATAAATTGCTGCGCAGCCGCGAAACCCGTAATACCTGTACATACTGCTCCGTTGGTTGTGGGCTGTTGATGTACAGCCTCGGCGACGGCGCAAAAAACGCGAAAGAATCCATCTTTCACATTGAAGGCGACTCGGACCACCCGGTCAACCGCGGCGCCCTGTGTCCAAAAGGCGCAGGTTTAGTCGATTTTATCCATTCAGAAAGCCGTCTGAAAGCGCCGCAATATCGTGCGCCTGGCTCTGATAAATGGCAGGAAATTAGCTGGGATGAGGCATTCGATCGCATCGCTAAGCTGATTAAGCAAGACCGCGACGCCAACTTCGTGGCGCAGAATGATAAAGGCGTGACGGTAAACCGTTGGCTCACCACGGGCATGCTGTGCGCTTCTGCTTCCAGTAACGAAACCGGTTATTTAACCCAGAAATTCTCCCGCGCCCTCGGCATGTTAGCCGTGGATAACCAGGCGCGTGTCTGACACGGACCAACGGTAGCAAGTCTTGCTCCAACATTTGGTCGCGGTGCGATGACCAACCACTGGGTTGATATTAAGAACGCCAACCTTATTGTGGTGATGGGCGGTAACGCCGCTGAAGCGCATCCAGTGGGATTCCGCTGGGCGATGGAAGCCAAAATCCACAATGGCGCGAAACTGATTGTTATTGATCCACGCTTTACGCGTACCGCGTCGGTGGCCGATTTCTATACCCCGATCCGCTCAGGTACTGACATTGCATTCCTGTCAGGCGTACTGCTGTATCTGCTGACTAACAACAAATTCAACCGCGAATATGTTGAAGCGTATACCAACGCCAGCCTTATCGTGCGCGAAGATTACGGCTTCGATGACGGGTTGTTTACCGGCTATGACGCCGAGAAACGCAAATACGACAGAACGACCTGGAACTACGAGCTGGATGAAAACGGCTTCGCGAAGCGCGATACCACGCTAAGCCATCCGCGCTGCGTGTGGAACCTGCTGAAGACCCACGTGTCCCGCTATACGCCGGACGTGGTGGAAAACATCTGCGGCACGCCGAAAGCTGATTTCCTGAAAGTGTGCGAATACATCGCTGAAACCAGCGTTCACGATAAAACCGCCTCGTTCCTGTATGCGCTGGGCTGGACGCAACACTCCGTGGGCGCGCAGAACATCCGCACCATGGCAATGATTCAGCTTCTGCTCGGCAACATGGGCATGGCAGGCGGCGGCGTAAACGCCCTTCGCGGTCACTCCAACATTCAGGGGCTGACTGACCTTGGCCTGCTCTCCCAGAGCCTGCCGGGTTATATGACGCTGCCGAGTGAAAAACAGGCCGATATCCAGACCTATCTCGCCACGAACACGCCGAAACCGCTGCTCGAAGGCCAGGTCAACTACTGGGGCAACTACCCGAAATTCTTCGTCTCTATGATGAAAGCCTTCTATGGCGATAAAGCGACGGCGGAGAACAACTGGGGCTACGACTGGTTGCCGAAGTGGGATAAAGGCTACGACGTACTGCAATATTTCGAGATGATGCACCAGGGCAAAGTGAACGGTTACTTCTGCCAGGGCTTTAACCCGGTGGCCTCGTTCCCGAACAAGAACAAGGTTGTAGCGTCACTGTCGAAACTGAAATTCCTGGTCACTATCGACCCGCTCAACACCGAGACGTCCACCTTCTGGCAAAACCACGGTGAACAGAACGATGTCGATCCGGCGTCGATTCAGACTGAGGTCTTCCGTCTGCCGTCGACCTGCTTTGCCGAAGAGAACGGTTCTATCGTGAACTCCGGCCGCTGGTTGCAATGGCACTGGAAAGGCCAGGACGCGCCGGGCATTGCGCTCAACGACGGCGAAATTCTGGCGGGCATCTTCCTGCGCCTGCGCAAAATGTACGCCGAAGAAGGCGGCGCCTGCCCGGAACAAGTGCTGAACATGACCTGGAACTACCTGACGCCGCATAACCCGGCGCCGGAAGAAGTGGCGATGGAAAGCAACGGTAAGGCGCTGGCGGATATTACCGACCCGGCGACCGGCGCGGTCATCGTCAAAAAAGGCCAACAACTCAGTAGCTTTGCGCAACTGCGCGATGACGGCACCACTTCAAGCGGTTGCTGGATTTTCGCCGGTAGCTGGACGCCGGAAGGCAACATGATGGCGCGTCGCGATAACTCCGACCCGTCTGGCCTTGGCAATACGTTGGGCTGGGCATGGGCGTGGCCGCTTAACCGCCGCATCCTCTATAACCGTGCCTCCGCTGATCCGCAGGGCAAACCGTGGGATCCGAAGCGTCAGTTGCTGAAATGGGACGGCGCGAAATGGGGCGGCGTGGATATTCCGGATTACAGCGCCGCCGCACCTGGCAGCGATGTCGGTCCGTTCATCATGCAGCCGGAAGGGATGGGACGCCTGTTTGCTATCGATAAGATGGCCGAAGGTCCGTTCCCGGAACACTACGAGCCGTTTGAAACGCCGCTCGGCACTAACCCGCTTCACCCGAACGTGGTGTCTAACCCCGCAGCCCGCGTCTTTAAAGATGACCTGGCCGCGATGGGTAAAGCCGATAAGTTCCCGTACGTCGGGACAACTTATCGTCTGACGGAGCACTTCCACTACTGGACCAAGCATGCGCTGCTCAACAGCATCATACAGCCGGAACAGTTCGTGGAAATCGGTGAAAAGCTGGCGAACAAGCTGGGCATCGCCCACGGCGATACCGTGAAAGTCTCCTCCAACCGCGGCTATATCAAAGCCAAGGCGGTGGTGACTAAGCGTATTCGCACCCTGAAAGTGAACAATCAGGACGTCGATACCATCGGCATTCCGATCCACTGGGGCTACGAGGGCGTAGCGAAGAAAGGCTTTATCGCGAACACGTTGACGCCGTTTGTCGGCGACGCCAATACCCAAACGCCGGAATTTAAGGCGTTCCTGGTGAACGTGGAAAAGGTGTAACGGAGACGACTTATGGCTTATCAATCGCAAGACATTATCCGTCGTTCCGCGACTAACGGTTTCACCCCCGCGCCTCACGCGCGGGACCACCAGCAGGAAGTGGCGAAGCTTATCGACGTGACCACCTGCATCGGCTGTAAAGCCTGTCAGGTGGCGTGTTCCGAGTGGAATGACCTGCGTGACGAAGTGGGTCACAACGTGGGGGTGTATGACAACCCTGCGGATCTCACCGCGAAAACCTGGACGGTGATGCGCTTCTCGGAAGTGGAGCAAAACGACAAACTGGAATGGCTTATCCGCAAAGATGGCTGTATGCACTGCGCGGATCCGGGCTGCCTGAAGGCGTGCCCGGCGGAAGGGGCAATCATTCAGTACGCTAACGGGATTGTCGATTTTCAGTCCGAGCAGTGCATCGGCTGCGGCTACTGCATCGCCGGTTGTCCGTTCGACGTTCCGCGCCTGAACCCGGAAGATAACCGCGTCTACAAATGCACCCTGTGCGTGGACCGCGTAACCGTGGGCCAGGAACCGGCGTGCGTGAAAACGTGTCCGACCGGGGCGATTCACTTCGGCTCGAAAGAAGACATGAAAGAGCTTGCCGGTGAGCGCGTGGCGGAACTGAAAACCCGTGGTTATGAAAAAGCAGGCCTGTACGATCCGGCCGGGGTGGGCGGGACGCACGTCATGTACGTGCTGCATCACGCCGACAACCCGAATCTGTATCACGGGCTGCCGGAAAACCCGGAAATCAGCGAAACCGTTAAATTCTGGAAAGGCGTCTGGAAGCCGCTTGCCGCGATTGGCTTTGCCGCCACCTTCGCCGCCAGCGTATTCCACTATGTCGGCGTCGGCCCGAACCGTGCGGATGATGAAGAAGACAATCTTCATGAGGAAAAAGACCAACCTCGTGACGATCGTGAGGAGGGGCGCAAATGAGGAAACGTAATACGATCGTGCGCTATACCGCGCCCGAGCGCATCAACCACTGGATCACGGCCTTCTGCTTCATTCTGGCGGCGGTGAGCGGGTTGGGGTTCCTGTTCCCCTCCTTCAACTGGTTGATGCAGATTATGGGTACGCCGCAACTGGCAAGGATCGTTCACCCGTTTGTCGGGGTGGTGATGTTTGCGTCGTTTATCATCATGTTTTTTAGATACTGGCACCACAATCTAATCAATCGTGAGGATATCTTTTGGGCGAAGAATATTCGTAAGATTATCGTTAACGACGAAGTAGGTGACACCGGACGTTATAATTTCGGTCAGAAATGCGTTTTCTGGGCGGCGATTATCTTCCTGGTGTTGCTGTTGGCAAGCGGCGTCATTATTTGGCGTCCGTATTTCGCCCCGGTCTTCTCGATTCCGGTGATCCGCGTAGCGCTGATGGTACATTCGTTTGCCGCGGTCGCCCTGATTGTGGTTATTATGGTGCATATTTACGCCGCCCTGTGGGTGAAAGGCACCATTACCGCAATGGTCGAAGGCTGGGTCACCTCCGCATGGGCTAAGAAACATCACCCGCGCTGGTATCGCGAAGTGCGCGAAAAACAGGATAAATCGACTGAATGAGTATTCGCATCATCCCGCAAGATCAGCTGGAGAAGGGCGAAAAACATACGGCGGATATGATTCCGCCGTTATTGTTCCCCCGGCTGAAAAACCTCTATAACCGCCGCGCAGAACGCCTGCGCGAGTTAGCCGAAAGCAATCCGCTGGGCGATTTTCTGCGCTTTGCGGCGCTTATCGCCCACGCCCAGGAAGTGGTGCTGTATGACCACCCGCTGGAGATGGATTTAACGGCGCGCATCAAAGAGGCCGCCGCCCAGGGTAAACCGCCGCTCGATATCCATGTCCTGCCGCGCGACGCCCACTGGCAGAAGCTTTTGCACTCAATGATTGCCGAGCTGAAACCGGAAATGAGCGGCACGGCGCTGGCCGTCATCGAAAATCTGGAAAAGGCCTCAGGCCAGGAACTGGAAGAGATGGCGAGCGCGCTGTTCGCGGCGGATTTTGGTACCGTCAGCAGCGACAAAGCCCCGTTCATCTGGGCGGCGCTGTCGCTTTACTGGGCGCAAATGGCAAGCCTGATCCCCGGCAAAGCGCGCGCGGAATACGGCGAACAGCGTCAGTTCTGCCCGGTGTGCGGGTCAATGCCGGTTTCCAGCATCGTACAGATCGGCACCACCAACGGTTTGCGCTATTTGCATTGCAACCTGTGTGAAACCGAGTGGCACGTGGTACGCGTCAAATGCAGCAACTGCGAGCAAACCCGTGATTTACATTACTGGTCGCTCGACAGCGAGCAGGCGGCGATTAAAGCGGAAAGCTGCGGTGACTGCGGTACGTACCTGAAGATCCTGTATCAGGAAAAAGACCCGAAAGTGGACGCGGTGGCAGACGACCTCGCTTCGCTGGTGCTGGACGCGCGAATGGAACAAGAGGGCTTCGCCCGCAGTTCCATTAACCCGTTCCTGTTCCCGGGCGAAGGGGAATAATCTCCCTGCGATGTTGATTCCCGTCTTCGGTAGAAGGCGGGAATTATTGTAAATGACAGCATCACCAGGCTTGCGACGTTTAGCGAGACATATTCAGTTAGTTACGTTGTTTTTAGCCTCTTTTCAGTACCCCCTTCTTCATGCCATTTGCGTTCACAGGCAAGCTCGCCCTTAATGCCTTTCCCATCATCCCTTTGCGTGAGAAATAGCATCTTTGCTTTGTCGATCCAGATATTGCTCAAGTGCTCCAGGCAATAACTCGGCCTTCAAAACGCACGACGCCGTGCAAGATAAGTACGCTCACAAATCCTGTTTTGCGAGATGCTTTCCAGAAACTGCTTTTTTAGCAAACCAGCCTTGTGATCCCACGTTTCGCCAGGCTAAATTACTGTATATCCATACAGATTAACCGGGCAAAAAAATGGCGTTAGAAGAGGGAATAGCAACACTGGTCAAAGCGTTTATCGCTGCCGGAAGACCGTCAATACGGAGTAAAACCATCGATGAACGGCGCGCGGGCTATATCGCCAGCGCCGCGCTGGCGGGCGATATTGAGCAGCGCGTCGAGGTAAAAGACATCACACTTGAAGGCATATCGCTGCGCGTGGTGTCGCCGCTCAACGGCGAAGCGCATTTACCGGCAGTGATTTATTACCATGGCGGATGTTTTGTCAGCGGCGGGTTTGAAACTCACGATAATCAACTGCGGCAACTGGCATTTTTTAGCGGCTGCCGAATTATCGCCGTGCGCTATCGTCTGGCGCCTGAACACGTCTATCCGGCGGCGCATGATGATGCGGAATGCGCCGCGCGGTTTATTGCGCAGCATGCCGATACGCTGGGAATTGATCCCACTCGAATTACCCTTGCGGGCGACAGCGCTGGCGGGCATCTCGCGCTGGTAACCGCGCTGCGCCTTAAAGCCAGCGGCGGCTGGCAGCCATCGCAGCTAGTGCTGATTTATCCCATGCTGGACGCGACGGCGCACTTCGAAAGTTATACCCGCAACGGGTTGGATTATGTCATTACTCGCGAAGTGCTTTTGACCGGCTACGATACCTATCTGGCCACCTGCACTCGCCTCCACCCTGAAGCCAGCCCGCTATGGCGCGACGATTTTGCCGGTTTGCCGCCCGTGCATATCGTCACCGCAGAATTCGATCCGCTCTGCGATGAAGGCGAGGCGCTTTTTGCACGTCTTACAGAGCAAGGCGTAAGCTGCACCTGCCAGCGCTGGCTTGGCGTGATCCACGGTTTCTTTCAGCTTGGCGGCATCAGCCAAAGCGCCCGGGATCTGATGCGTGATGTGACATGGCGTCTGGCAAATCGTAAATAACAGTACGCCGCCCGAAGGCGGCGGTGAAGAGGATTTACAGCGTGACGCTAAACGACTGCGCGCCGCTCATCGGTGTCACAATCAGGCCCAGTTCGCCCGGACAGACATTGGCAGTAGTCACCGCAGTAAACTGGTGAATATTGCGCAGGCACAGCGTCCAGTTGGTGGCGTTGCCCTCGCCCCACGCCATCAGTTTGTTGCCCTCGCGTTTCACGTACAGTGTAAACGCCACCGAACCGTTCGTCGTGGGTACATCGCACTGCACTTCCCGCCCCTCGTCGAGGTTAAACAGCTGGAATGCGGTGCCCTCATGCCAGGGGTAATCCGGCTTTTGGTCATTATTGCCCAGTGCCAGTAGCGTGTTGTCGCGCACATAAACCGGCAGGCTCAGGAAATCGTGGCATTGTTTAAGCCAGCGGCTGCCCGTTTGCACGTCGTTGTGCCATAGATGCGTCCAGCGCCCTTCCGGCAGCCAGAACGCCACGTCGCCCGCCTCGCTGAATACGGGCGCCACCAGAAGCGAATCACCCAGCATATACTGGCGATCAAGATAGTCGCAGGCCGGATCGTCAGGGAATTCAAGCATCATGGCGCGCATCATCGGCGTACCTACAGCATTCGCCGTCATCGCCTGACGATATAAATAGGGCATCAGGCGGCATTTCAGTTCGGTGAAGTGGCGAACCACATCGCAGGCCTCATCATCATACGCCCAGGGTACCCGGTAGGATTTGCTGCCGTGCAGGCGGCTGTGGCTGGAAAGCAACCCGAAGGCGCACCAGCGTTTATAAACATGCGCAGGCGCGGTGTTCTCAAAGCCGCCAATATCGTGGCTCCAGAAACCAAAACCCGAAAGCCCGATGGACAGCCCGCCGCGCAAACTCTCCGCCATGGATTCATAGTTGGCGTAACAATCACCGCCCCAGTGAACCGGAAACTGCTGCGCGCCCACGGACGCCGAGCGGGCGAACAGCACCGCCTCTTCTTCACCGACGGTCTCTTTCAACACGTCCCATACCAGCTTGTTGTAGAGCCAGGCGTAATGGTTATGCATTTTCTGCGGGTCGGAACCGTCATGCCACACCACATCGGTCGGGATACGCTCGCCGAAGTCGGTTTTGAAACAATCCACACCCATTTTCACCAGCCGCTTAAGATGACCGGCATACCACGTACACGCCGCTGGATTGGTGAAATCGACAATCGCCATGCCTGGCTGCCATTTATCCCACTGCCACACCGCGCCGTTCGGGCGTTTGAGTAAGTAGCCCTTTTCCATGCCCTCGCGAAACAGCGGCGATTTCTGCCCCATATACGGATTTATCCACACGCATATTTTCAGGCCGCGCGCTTTCAGGCGCTGTAGCATGCCAACTGGATCCGGGAACGTTGCGGGGTCCCATTCAAAATCGCACCACTGGAACGCCTTCATCCAGAAGCAATCAAAATGGAACACATGAAGCGGCAGTTTGCGCGCCGCCATACCGTCGATAAAACGGTTAACGGTGGCTTCATCGTATTGGGTGGTAAACGAGGTGGTCAGCCACAGCCCGAACGACCACGCAGGCGGCAAGGCAGGACGGCCCGTGAGGCGGGTGTAACGGTCAAGCACCGCTTTCGGCGTTGGCCCGTCAATCACAAAATACTCCAGGTATTCCCCTTCCACGCTGAACTGCACTTTCGAGACTTTCTCAGAGCCGATTTCAAACGACACGCATTCAGGATGATTCACCAGCACCCCATAGCCGTACCGGGAGAGATAAAACGGAATATTTTTATACGCCTGTTCCGTGCTGGTGCCGCCGTCGCGATTCCAGGTTTCCACTGTCTGGCCGTTACGCACCAGCGCGGTGAAGCGCTCACCCAGGCCATACACGGTTTCGCCTACGCTGAGATCCAGCCGTTCGAACATATACTGGCGCGAGGTATTGCCATCCTGCACGTAGCCGCTGTTTTTGGCCTGACTGCCGGTAATGCGCACGCCGTCGCGCAGAAAATCGAGCGCCCATACTTCCCCTTTGGTTACCCGCACACTCAAATTGCCACTGGTAAGCCCGGCAAATGCCGCCGTGTTTTGCATCGTTACCGGCACATTTTCCTGCACGTTCAGCGGGTAATGTGGGCCGCGGTCTACCCTGCCCTGAAAATGCTCGATACGCACACCAATGAGGCCCTGCTGCGGCGAGAAAAAGCGCAGAGTGAATAATGGCGTGTCGAGCTGCCAGGCGCGTTCACGCACGTCACGCGGCGCGGCATATACCACCATCTCGTTATCATGCAGTTCAACATCAAACACCTGTAGCGGATGCGTTACCGTTAAACCCGGTTGGATAAGCCAGTTTCCATCGCTAATTTTCATCTCTGTCCCTCAGACTGGTTCAGGTCTTTACTGACCGGTGACGTTTCAAATTCCTGTTGATGGTCGCGCGCATGCTGCCCCAGCTCGCTTAAGATATGGCGCAAAAGCGGCGTTTTCAGGGTATAGAAGCGTTTGGCGATAAGGGCGCTCAGCACATAGCAGAGGCCGGGTACGAGCGTAAACAACACAAGGATGGTGGTAAGCGTGGCGTGATTTTGGGCGTGCGCGGTGGCGTCATAACCGCTGCCTGCCAGCATCCAGCCAATCAGCGCGCCGCCCAGCGCCAGGCCCAGTTTCAGCACAAACAGCGTCCCCGCGAAGCTGATGCCGGTGAGGCGTTTGCCGTTGCGCCATTCGCCGTAATCCACGGTATCGGACATCATCACCCACTGGATAGGCGTAACGAGCTGGTGCAGCACGCCAATGACAAAGATAAAGGCGAACATTAAAACGGTGGCGTGCAGCGGCACGAAAAGCATCGCCACGCTCAGCACCGCCAGCGCGGTGTTGGTCCACCAGAATACGCTGACTTTGCATTTCCAGTCGGTGAGGGGTTTGGCAAGCGCACTACCCAGCAAGTTGCCAACGCAGTACACGCCAAGGAACCAGGAGAACAGCGTCGCATCGCCCATAATCCAGGTGACGTAATACATCATCGCCCCGCCGCGCACGCAGACCGCAAGGATATTAAGAAGCGTGAGCAGCCCGACAATACGCCATTGATCGTTTTGCAGGATATCGCGTAAATCTTCCCGCATAGAGGATGTGCTGGGCGGCGCGTCAACGCGCTCTGTGGTGGTGAAAAAGCAAAACGCCAGCATCAGAAAAGCGACAAGCGCCAGCACGGCGATGCCGCCCTGGAATCCAAACGCGTCATCACCGCCGCCAATCAGCCGCACCAGCGGCATCATCAAAACCGTTGAGAGCATGCCGCCCAGGGTCGCCAGCACGAAACGCCAGGATTGCAGGGAGATGCGCTGCTCCGGGTCACTTGTGATCACCCCGCCCAGCGCGCAATACGGGATGTTTACCACCGTGTACATTAATGTCAGCAACGTATAGGTGACGGCGGCGTAAATCATTTTTCCGCTCAGGCTCAGCGCCGGCGAGCTATAGGCAAAAACGCAGATCACGCCAAAGGGCAGCGCGCCAAAAAGCACCCATGGCCGAAACTTGCCCCAACGGCTGCGGGTGCGGTCGGTAATCAGGCCCATGGCCGGATCGGACAAGGCATCCAGCGCGCGGGCCAGCAGAAACAGCGTGCCGACAAACCCGGCGGGAAGACCAAAAATATCGGTATAAAAAAACATCATATAAAGCATGACGTTATCAAAAATGACATGGCTGGCGGCGTCTCCCATGCCGTAACCAATTTTCTCTTTAACCGATAACACGTGCTCGCTCATGACGGCCATCCTTAATCGCACAGCGTAAAATTTCGCTTAAGGTGTTTTATCCCGGTCTGGCAACGTGTGGAATTGTGTTTTCTGGTAATTTATTTATGTTTCTTGTTTTCTGTGATCAAATTAACTTATTGATATTTAAACCAATTAAATTTTGAAACGTGACGGGCTTTTACATTCACACTGCGGATGATTAGCATTCAGGCGATGCGGGAGAAAAAAGAACGCGGTAGGTCTTGGTAAGTGCCTGAAACGCGCCTATAATGCGCCGGCCTCCATGTAGCAATGAAGGCTCGGAAGATCGTCGTCTCCGGTGAGGCGGCTGGATTTCAAATCCAGTTGGGGTCGCCAGCGATCCCGGGCAGGTTCGACTCCTGTGATCTTCCGCCAAACTTCTTCCAAATCCCTCAGAAATAATCTAAAAAACTTTTATTTTCAATTGATTGAAATAGCCTGATAGTTCGCAACTCGATACAGCCAATTCAAAGACAAGCCGCAGCAGTTATCTGATGGTGGTGGGTTTTATACGCGCCTATTGCCTAACATATCCAGGGAATGACAGGCACTGGTCAGTCACATCTGACCTGGAGCCAACATAGCTGCTATGGGTATGAACACACTTTTAATACGTCAAAAATATTTCATCGCTCGGGAACGTGGTTACCCATTGCGCCAACACTGCCTGCGTTCCAGCATTCACCCGGATGGTGACTCGAAAGCACATTCAATATGTACGAAAGCTGTTCCGGCCACTGGTATATAGACTGGATACCGCCAGGGTATTTGCCTCATAGCAAAAATTCCATCTTGCCTCACAGTCTTACAATAATAACGAGGCCTTTATGTAAAGTTATTACGCTTGCTGCCGATAAGCATAAGTTATTTATACCGCAGAGAGACGATAACTATGCGATTCTTCCACATAATGAAATTTATACTTTTTGGAAATAACGAGAAATTATTTTATTACTGGAAAGCAGAAGTAATAAGAAGAGATAGATTTATTTTGCACAGACTACTGCGTGAAGGTAAGCAACGCCAAAGGAATTTTTTAATGTGGTGGCGTCTTGCTAATGAAATGTATATTCATGGAAATAAAGGGCAGCGTAAATGCGCCATAAAGATAAATGAGAAACTAACCTCAAAATATGGTTGTGAGATTGGTTTAGGTGCAAACATAGGCAAAGGTTTAATGATCCCTCATCATTCCGGGATTGTTATCCATGGCAATATTGATATTGGCGATAACTTTGTGATCCGTCAAAATACTACAATTGGACAAAAGGATTCAGATAGTAAGCAGAATCGTATATTTATTGGTCACAATGTCGATATCGGGGCCAACTCCTGTATTTTAGGGTTATCAGTGAAAATTGGGCACAACGTTAAAATAGGTGCGATGTCATTTATTATGGAAAACATACCCGATAACTGCACATATGTAACGACAAAAACCTCCCGATTAATTCAATCAAAATAATATTGGAAAGGTTAACTTTGTAAATCCTGCCAATAAGTAATTATTAACGCTGAGAATATCTGACAGGCCGCATAGCGGCCTTCGTTTTCCTGTTTACCGCCCATTCCATCACTGATGCAAGACAGAGACCATGTAAATGTACATAGTCTGTTTTGCATAAGAAACGATGATAGTTCTTAGCAATGCAAAGGAGCCAGAATGAATAATTGAGTAAGTACCATGCTCCTAACAGCGCAACCGGGTAAAATTCGTGCTGATATGCCTACTGACTCGCTTGAAAATCTAATGCAAAATTATGATTACAAGAAAGCGCAAGGAATTTCTACCTCTTCAGGTCATGAATTTTTTGGTGGTAAATCATATATTTCTACATGTTATATGTAACGCACATCCTAATAAGATTATTATAATTATTTTGTGATTAATAATTTCCAAGGGGAGAGTTTTCCCATATTATATGAATAAAAATTATCTTAACAGGAGAATGAATCATGGATAAGACTAGGGAATTTATTATCGATGGCCTTATCCGCTTTGGTCTGGCTGATTTCGCAGGAAGGCCGTACGATTGCGCTTTTGAGCTTTTAGCTGCCCCTGCCTCCAGAAAACGGCTTATTATGATAGGGTTTAATGGCTCATCTGCAGATAGTAAGATGAATAATAAATTATCTATTCTAAAGGATCATGCCAATCCCTGTGTCTCTAATGTTCATTTAGGTACTCAAGGTACATGGGGGATCACGCACCTGGCCAAACGGTTACAACAGATACCAATAAGCCTTGGTTACAATTGGGAAGATGTCGTTTATACCAATGCATTGCTGATGTGCTCCTCTAGCGCAGCGTCACTGAAAGTTGAGGCAAACAAGTTTAATACAACCGTCAAAGACATTATTGAACGTTCAATGGCATACTTTGAACATATCACTATCCCCTTGTGTGAGCCCGATATGATCATCGCTTACAGCAACGGCCTTCAATCTATTTCAGCCGCCAGCCTGTTACTCAAACACTTCGGCGATCCAGACACCCTATGTTATGCGCAAAAAAGCGGTTACTACACAACATATGCTTTCTCTGCAAAACTTAGCGGCAAGTCTATTCCCGTCATCTGCATCCGTCATATGTCAAGATTTAAACCTAATGAAAATCACATCAAAATGGCATTATCACTGGTAAGAGAAAGGTCAAACGTTATGAGTTAAAGAGGCAAAACAAAAGCAATAAACATAATCAAAGCGCACTTCCAGAACAGACCACCCTCTTTTTGTGGGATACAGGCCGCAGGGTGACGATACCAGCACGCCGCAAATTACCCTTTCTGGACAATGGCTCGTTGAAGCAGGACAGTATTACACCGTACAAGTGAGCGCCGACTGTTGGTGATGATGAACTCACGTGAGGAAGCACTTCTCACACCATTAAACACCTCGCGACGCACCATGACAGAAATGGAACACACCTTCAGCCGATTGGGGAATACGTTTAAAACCGCCTGATTATGTAAAAAGGCAGGTATCACGCCTGCCTTTTTAGTTACCCGCCATCAGTGCTGAGAGTTAAAACCACTTACTCCTTGCTAAACTTACTCAACAAAATCTGGATGAAGGTTTAATTTTTCAAGCGCCACGGGCCGGCCAATAAAGTACCCTTGCGCTTCATCGCAATGGTATTCTCTAAGCCGTTTTAGTTGCTCCGCCGTTTCCACGCCTTCGGCGGTTACCGCCAGCGAGTAGGCTTTGCCAAGGCCAATAATATTTTCCACAATAATTTTGGCGTTGTCGGATTCTTCCATGGCGAACACAAAAGATTTATCCAGTTTTATTCCGTCAAACGGGAAGCGCTTGAGGTAGCTTAACGCCGAGTAGCCGGTTCCAAAATCATCAATCACAAATCTAACGCCGATTGCTTTTAGCTGCGTCATGGTTTCAAGGGTGACTTCCGGATTAGAAATGGTGACGTTCTCGGTTATTTCCAGTTCCAGGCGCGACGGCTCCAGCCCTGATTTCTGCAGTGCGGTTTTCACCCGTTTCGCCAGACCTACTGTGTTAAACTCCACCGCCGAGATGTTGACCGACACCGATAAATCCGGCGAAAGGAGCAACAGATCCCGGCAGGCTTTTTCGAGCACAATATCGCTCATGGCGATGATAAGCCCCGTCTCTTCAGCAAGGGGAATAAACTGATCGGGCAGCAATAATCCATGGCGGGGATGCTGCCAACGGACCAACGCCTCAATGGCCGCGATACGCGAGGTTTTAATATCGTAGCGCGGCTGATAAACCAACTTAAATTGCCCTTCGCTCAACGCTTCACGAAATTCCTTTTCCATCTCCCGGCGCTGAATCAAATACTCGCCCATATTCGGCTCATAAAACACCCAGTTATTGCGCCCGCTGTTTTTTGCTTTATATAAGGCGATATCGGAATAACGAATTAAATCACTGGCGTTCATCGCATCCTGCGGTGCCAGCGATATCCCCATGCTAACGCTGATATGGACTTCGTTACCGTTAATACTGAACGGCCGACTCATTTCACTGGCGATACGCTGGCAAAGGGTTTCGATGTCACTGCGGCCAAAAATATCCGGCAAAATGAGAATGAACTCATCCCCGCCTTGCCGCGCGACAAGATCGATTTTCCGGGTACAGTCTCGTAACCGCCTCGCGACTTCATTAAGCAGTTCATCACCCGCAGTGTGTCCGAATAAATCGTTTACGGGTTTGAATTTATCCAGGTCGAGGCTAATCATTGCCAGTGGATGATTCTGGTCGGGTAACGCCTGTAATTTACCCTCCAGGAACTCTTTCATTCTGATACGGTTTGGCAATCCCGTTAATTCATCATGACGTGATAGATATTCCACCCGATCTTGCGCTTCAACCTCCAGCGTAACGTCAGTCACCGTGCCGCGAAATCCCATAGAACCATTATCCATAATGGCGCGTTTTGCTTCGAGGTTGCAGAAACGCTCATGGCCCTGGGCGGAATAATAGCGGGCTTTTTTAATACTAAAATTGCCCGTCGCGGAATGGTTGAAAAGCCATTGCCCGAAGAGCGTATTATCCATGGGAATAAAATCCAGCATGCTCTGCCCAATCCAGCGGTCGGTATGATGACCGGTCATGGCCGAAAAACGATCGGACAGCCATGTTAACCGCCCCTGACTGTCGGCTTCCCAAATCCAGTCAGTCGTTGCCTCAATGACATCGCGAAAGCGTCGTTCACTTGCCGCGAGCGCCTGCCGACTCTGCTGAAGAAGAAAAACATTTTCATCGTTTCGTAGCGCTTTGGTTAATGCGCTGCGCCGCATCGCCCAGATAAATGCAATGGTGGAAATTAATATCAATGTAATTAACGGCACTTCCCGGCTCATTAATGCCCGGCCCGGATCATCACTGCGCCATTCCACCAGAATATTACCGTGATCGATGGGTAAAACCAGCTGTGCTTTGCGGTAATCACTCGCTGTGGCAGGTTGCATCTCTCCAAATGTATGGACGTCCTGAATACCGTATTCGTTGCCCATTTGTATAAGCTTGGGCGGTGTCAGTACATCAACAAAAACCAGTAATGAATTTTCACCTTCTGCGGGCATGATCTCTTCATCATCGCCCGGCGTTATCCAGGCGGCAGCCAGCAACGTCAGATGTCCATTTGCCATCATAAGGCGCGAAACCGCTTTCCCGTTGTTGCGTGCCACATCCCTGATAATGTCAGCGCTGACATCACGCCCCAACCAGCTATCGATGTGCAGATGGGCGAGTTTGCCTTCAATCACGCTGTAACGGGTTTGGCCGGTTGGTGAGAGGACAAACGCGCCTTCATAGTGGTAATTGGTGTAAAGCGACTCGCCGAGGTTTTGACTGTCCCACGCCCATTTAAGATTAATTTGCTTATGCAAATGGTTATACGCTTCTCCCCATTCCGCATTATCCATTAAATTGGAGCGAATTTTTTCTTGTCGATTAGTGAGGGCTTTTTGAAGGAGCATACTGCTGCGGGCATCTGCTTTATTATTGAGATTATCGGCAATAAAAAAGAGACTTATTATCGCGGCCAGAAAAAGGCAACTCAGCAACGCTACGGTAATGAGATACGTTTTCTTTACTATTCCGCTGGTTTCGCCGGAAAACGCGTTGACTTTATTGAAACGATGCCTGTTCATTTTCTCCATCTCTTAACGGGCGAGTATGTGCAGGCCTGGAAAATGGCCACACCCGTTCAGATATTATCGGCAAATGCGGGTATAAAATTTAGACGAGTTCTCTGTTTTGTTACCGGGATCATCCTCTGATTTTTGACCTGGGTACGTGGGCGTAAACCTCACCATCAAAAACCCCATAATTTTTGCTAATCATGAGGTTAAACAGGATGTAACGCCTTTACTCACTGCGGCTCTTTTCTTTTTTTCTCAGCGTATGTGGTCCGACTCGCCTGCTCAAGCATACTGATCAGCGAAACATGGTCTTCCGGGACATAATTCGTCAGGCCATAGCCATAATTAATATGGTAGGCTTTTTGAGATGTGGCATTTACATCATCCATAAAACATTGCAGGTTAAACAGGTAGCGCTCATCTGCGTTATCAATATCATGTTCCAGAAGCACCGCGAAATCTCCCCGCCCTAAATAAGCGCCAATATCATGCTTTTTAAGCGTAGATTTAATATAAACGGAGAAATTTTTCAGGATAGCATCCGCTTCTTTATCGCCCAGCACCTCCCTGATGGATTTAATATTATCGAGTTCAAAATAGATAAGCGTAAAAGGGAGTTGGTATTTCGTAAATTGCTCAAAGCGCTTCTGCCCAAGTTTAAGGAAGCTTTGCTTGTTCATGAGCTCAGTGACGTTATCCGACATGCTTTTGCTGACAATCAGAAACTCATCTTCCACTATTGCCGCAAAATCAATTAATGCGTTCGCTTCATCCATCGAAAAATCACGAGGAACGTGGTCAACAATGCACAGCGTGCCGGCAATCATACCGTCCGGCAAACGAACCGGGTAGCCGGCGTAGAAACGCACATGTGGCTCGCCTTTCACATAAGGATTATTGCAGAATCGCTTATCCTTATAGGCGTCTTTCACCACAAAGACCCCTTCCGACAGGATGGCATGCGCACAAAATGAGGTGCTTCGCGGCGTTTCGCGGATATCTGTGCCGGCACTGGACAACAGCCACTGCCGTTCCCGGTCGAGTAAGCTCAGTGAAGCCACCGGCACGTGAAACGACACTTTCATCAGACGTGTTAGTCTGTCAAACCTTTCGTCATTGCTTTTATCTAATAAATCAATCAAATAGAGAGATTTAAGGCGTTCTGATTCATTAGGTGGTGTTGCTGGATATATCATATTTCCTCACCCATACGACTTATACATCAATAACCTTTTTTTATCTTAGGTGAGGATGAAAAAGATGGGCAACTTAAATTCTTTCGCAATGTGAGTTCGGGGATTATTTGTGACCAACGCAATTATCACTGCAGGTTAAGCACTTAGGGTTTATAAGTCTTGATTTCTTACTAAGCCATAAACAAAACGACTCGAATTTCATGGTCATATCAACACCCGGTCTTTGGCGCATCTTACAGTGATGTGATAAGTTATCAGGTTGTTATAAATTCGGCCTTAACGGATAAAATATCTTAGGATGTATACTCTATATAAGACGAAAATCATGCATGTTATTATAAGCGTAATAATCGACGACGAGCAAAAAAACAATATATCACTTAACGTATCAATCTGCGCCTCAAGGTCTACAATGCGCAGAGAGGGGGAGAATTGATCAACAAGGTAGAAAGAAAGTTTATCACAAAAATATATACCATTAAAAAAAATGAATTGGATGCACAAAACGAAATTATAACAAACCCCAAACAAAAAAACGCCCACACTCATCATGGAGAAATTTCTCAATAAAAACGCCCACAGCATACAGTTGGTAATAAAATAAAGCGCTGTAAAAATTATTATATTGTCTCCAACAGTTGTCATAAAGAAATTGACAATAATCATGACAAACAGGGGAGAAATGATTAATGAAATTAACAACCAACCTTTTAAGGGTAAGAACGGATTATAATTTCCCATAGGGCATCCCAATAACATTTACTTCGCCATACGCTTGAAGACCGCTACAATGCACAGCAATTCTCTCGGTGTTTAATAGTGCATCACGTAAATGATAAAAATCACTTCTATTACAGAATGTGATGCATCCATCTGAAACCCCGCTACCATCTGGTCTTAGGGGATGAATTCTAAAACTTCCACGACGATGGCCATTAATAAACGTAACATCATCGATAAATCCATCTTGTCTATAAAGAGCAAACCATTCTTGATAGTGATTACCGGTTTTTTGTTGTTTCTGCCATGTACGAAATCGCGAATAAATACCGCCTTCTGGCCTGTCAACTATCCAATATCTCCCTAAGGGTATCGGGCCATTTTGACGCCCTGAAAATTCAAGCATATTTTTAAAAGCACCTAATCCAGAAAAAACCGGGTAAACAGAAACTCCCGCGCAGCGAAAATTTAAACTGCCATCATAGGCTTTATCATTGTAGTTCAACTGACAAATAATCATATAATTAGTCCTATGCTATGATTCTGCCATTCCATTCATCTGTGTACTGAATATTACCGTTAAGGTATTTCCATGTGATTTTATTATAAATAAGGCTTATTGACTCGGTAGGTGTACTCAGTAATCCTTCAGGATGTTTAAAGTTGTGCATATTTGGATGGATGCCAATAACTTTTACAGACTCAAGCAACATGTGAAAAAATTCTTGCTCTGCCCCGGTTTGATCAATGCGATACCATCTAATAATCGCTTTTTGTAATGGTTTATTGGTTGAGACTGCGCGATAAAGATAAGGGCTGGATTTATCAAATACTTTTTCTATATTCATTGCATTATGAATTCGGGTTGCTGTTAATCTTCCAGTATTACCATCATAGGGCACCGTAAGACCATGACCAAAGCTCTGGATTTCTATACTCCCTTCCCTTTCCAGTACTTCACTATCACCTCTGATCAACGTTCCAGTCTCATCATAAAGCCATAAATAAGCGGGTACAGACATAAATATTCCTTTTAAATAATATCCAGTGTATTGTTAAAAAAACCAAAAATCCTTTGCGAAATATATCGTTTTAATACTCCCTCCTTTTAACAAAGACAATGTAACTTACGTTTCATTTGGTAAAAATATATTTACCAATTAAATAATGCTTATTGAAATTGCGTGTGACACAAAACGGAGCACCTTTTCTGACTCTTGAATTACCTATTTACCCTAAATATAAATAATACAGCCTCGACGATTCATAAAAATTTTATATTTAAAAGCGCCCTTTTTGAGGTCGTCTGTCTGAAGGTCGTGACGAACCTTCACTCACATGGCATGCCCACCACCTCATCTGACTCAGGCAACATGCCTTATGCCGGATTATTCTGCTCTCTTTCTGTCGCCCGGCAGAGGTTATCCTTATTTCCGCGTCATACGCATTACGAGCCGGCTCAGCTTTGCTACAGTTTTCTAATGATGACTAATTTCAGGGACCACATATGAAGATTGCCTGTCTGGGCTGGGGCTCACTTATCTGGAAACCGCAACACCTCCCCGTTGCTGGTGAATGGCACACGGATGGCCCGATGCTGCCCATTGAATTCGCCCGCGTCAGCGACGGCGGTGAACTGGCAACGGTCATTTGTGTTAACGCTGCACCCGTTCAGGTGCTCTGGGCCTGGCTGGATATTGAAGATGTCACCGTGGCTTGCGACGCATTGCGTAAGCGAGAAGGTATCGACGATGATCGCGTCGACGGGGTCGGCTTGCTTATCATTGATGAAACGCCTGAAGGGGAGCTGGCGGAATGGGCGCAGGAACATGGGATTGAAGCCGTGGTATGGACGGCATTACCGCCTAAAAGCGCCGAGATGGAAGGCCGGGCGCCTACCGTGACCGAAGCGATCGCTTATCTGGACAGTTTAACGGGCGAAACGCGGGAGCATGCGCAGGATTACATCAAAAGCGTACCCGAACAGATTGATACGGTCTATCGCCGGGCGATTGTTGAGGCGCTTGGCTGGCAATAAAAAAACGGCCTGCTTTCGCAGGCCCGCTTTGCTCACAATACTATTTATTGCCTTCGGCAATACCGGTCAGCTTAGTATCGGTCGCTTTTTCCTCATTGAGGGTTTCTTCCAGCAGTCGCGCTGCTTCTTTATAGCCAAGCTTCATCGCAAGCGTTCGCAGCGTACCGTAGGAAGCAATCTCATAGTGCTCGACTTTTTGCGCGGCACCGATAAGCCCTTCGTCGCGCAGTGTACCCGCTTCAACGGACTCAATAATTTCCTGCGCTTCTTCCACCAGCCCTTCTAAGGCATGGCATTTCATACGGCGGATACGTACCCCTTCGGTCGCTTCAACCAGTTGGTCGATACGTTCGATTTGCCCACGGGTTTCTTCAAGGTGAGCTTCAAAGGCCGCTTTCAATTTTTTATCGGTTGCTGCACGAGCCATTTTTGGAAGCGCACGGGTAATTTGTTTTTCCGCGCTGTAAATATCTGACAGCTCATGAATAAATAGGTCTTCAAGTGTTTTTACTGAAGGCATAATATATTCCTCGTCTCGTTATTGTTACCGTTACGGTTAATTAAAGTGCATAAAAAACGGCACCCCTTTTAACTGAACGCTAAAACACTGCGTAAGGGACACCGTTTGTATGCGTTGCCTAATAAGTAATTAAGCAAATAACAGAAATAACCTTCATTTAATTAGGTAATTAAACGACTGCTAATTTCAAAGGTGGATCAAATCCCACTATGGCTTAAGGGCTAACGGCTACCGCCGCTGCTTTTACCGCCTTTTTTACCCGCTTCGGATGCTTTCTGCGGGTCGTTTTTGAAATTACCGCCGCTATTTTGGCCGCCTTTTTTGCCGGCCTCAGAAGCACGCTGTTTGTCTTCTGCAAAATTACCTGAACCGCCACGATGCTGAGTCATAATAATTTCCTCATTATGTTTTGGTGAAGTTTTCATATATTGGGAAGCGTTATTCCCGTCAAGCAGTGTTAACTATAGCCTGCCTCACACTTCCCGCAAGACCAAATTACAGTGCCGTCAGGTAATATATCCTGCAAATAAGATTTATCTCAGCATTAAATATGCTGAACAAAAAACTAACTCCTTAAAAAGAAGCCATTTTAATAATTTTTAATATTTTTGGAGATCATATTTCGATAATATCAATCTGAATATTCGTTATCAAATCCTCAATCTATCGTTATTTCTTATAGTTTCCAGAAATATATCATGTACTTCTTATACCTGAACGCGATTCGCCAACACCGCGTGGGCATGGTAATATACGAAACATATATGATTCGTATAGGTGGCTTATGGGTATCGTTAAGATCTCTGATCTGATGCATGAAAATCTACGCGTTGCCAGTAATGCGATGGGTCGCTCGATTAATGCCCAGGCGGAACACTGGATGAAAATCGGCATGTTGGCGGAGCTATACCCGCATCTGACTCACCAGCAATTAACCCGTGCGCTTATGCACGCTGAACTTAAAGGTGGCGTGGACATTACCACGTTACTGGATGATACCTTTCCCGAAACCAAAGAAGGCGCCGCGCAATGACAATCGTTCTTCATACTCAGCAGGAAATTGAAATGGCGCGCGCCGCAGGCCACGCGGCCGCCAAAGTACTGGAAATGATCACCCCGTACGTGCAGCCGGGCATAACCACCGATGAGATTGACAGGATCTGCCATGACTATCTGGTGAATGAGCTGCACGTTATCCCGGCGAATATTGGTTATCACGGCTATACCAAAACGGTATGCACCTCGGTAAACCATGTGGTGTGCCACGGCATCCCGTCTGACAAACGGCTCAAGGCGGGCGATATCGTCAATATCGATGTGGCGATTATTAAAGATGGCTGGTACGGCGATACCAGCCGCATGTATTTTGTGGGCGAACCGTCTATCCGCGCGCGGCGCCTGGTTGATGTGACCTATGATTCGATGGTTGCAGGCATTAAAACGGTACGTCCGGGCGCCACCTTAGGCGACATTGGCGCGGCAATTCAGCGTGTGGCCGAAGACGCCGGTTTTTCTGTGGTGCGGGAATATTGTGGGCACGGCGTAGGGCGTGAATATCACGACGAACCCCAAATTCTGCACTACGGTACGCCGGGCACCGGTCTTGTGCTGGAGCCGGGGATGATTTTCACAATTGAGCCGATGATCAACGCCGGTAAAGCCGCGACCAGTGTACTCAATGATGGCTGGACGGTGGTGACCAAAGACCGTTCGCTGTCGGCCCAGTGGGAACATACCGTGGCGGTGACAGACAGCGGTTATGACCTGCTGACACCGTGGCCGGATGGCGTTGGCGATTACGCCCCGTTATAAGGTGATAAAAAAGCGCGCCCGCGGCGCGCTTTTTTTATGGCTGAAGCGCTCGCTATTGCCAGCGTCGGGCCAGGACGCCTAAACCGCTGCACAGCAAGTAGTAGACCACACCGACAAAGATAAAAATCGCGGCCGGATAAATCTGCACCCGGCTGTTAACCTGCCCTGCCACCGTAGTCAGCTCCGGCACATTGACAATAAACGCCAGTGACGTGTCTTTTAGCAAACCGATAAAAATCCCCACCAGCGACGGCAAAACATTGCGCAACACTTGCGGCAGCAGAATCAGCCTGAGCGCCTGCCATGGGCTGAACCCCTGGGTCAACGCCGCTTCATATTGCCCCGCTTGCAACGCGTTAAGCCCGGCAAGCGTGGAGTGCATTACCGAAGCCGAGGTGAACCACGCCAGCGCCAGGGTCACCGTGACCGCACCCGGCAGATC
This sequence comes from Citrobacter freundii, assembly GCF_011077955.1. GTDB lineage: Bacteria > Pseudomonadota > Gammaproteobacteria > Enterobacterales > Enterobacteriaceae > Atlantibacter. Next base: position 87,946 of record NZ_JAALBX010000003.1, on the reverse strand, counting down.
GATGCCCGTCATCATGGGCAGTAAATACCACAGCCAGAAGATAACGAAGATGAGCGGAATGCCGCGAATTAGCTCCGCCCAGGCAAACAGCACCCGCCGCACCAAACCGTCATAGCGCCAGGCCAGACAGGCGAGCGCAATCCCGCCGGGCAATGCCAGTACGCCTGCGCCAAGCGCCATCATCAGCGTGAGCAGTACGCCGCCCGGCTCACCCTGCGCCATACGGCCCCACAACAGATAATCGAGGTTATCGGTAATCACAGTGAGATTAGCGATCACGTTGCACCTCGCTTTGCACGAAGGCGCGTTGGGTCAGGGCTTTTTTGCGCCTTTTCCCCGGCTCGACGCTTGCGAGCACCACGCCCATGACCACACCGAGTAATAAATAGAGCACCGTCCCCACGGCAAAAGCTTCCAGCGCGTGCGCGTTGTAGCTCTCAATCTGGCGCACCTGGTAGGTGAGTTCGGCAAAACCGATGCCGCTTGCCAGCGACGACAGTTTCATCAAATTGAGATACTGCCCCACGATTGGCTGCCAGGCGTTTGCCAGCCCCTGCGGCAAAAGCACGCAGCGGAACAGCGCCCAGGTGGAAAACCCCTGGGAAAGCGCCGCCTCCCGCTGACCGTGCGAGACGGCGCTCAGGCCCGCCTCAATCTCTTCAATTAAAAACGCTGACGTAAACACACCAAGGCCCCAGGCCGAGCAGAGAAATTCCGGTGTCAGCCACCAGACATCCCCCGGCAGAATCGACCAGGCATGATCGGCATTCACGAAATCGCGCGCCGCCAGCGGCAACAGGTTCCACGCTGCGAAATACCAGAACAGAAGCTGCACCAGCAGCGGGGTATTGCGAAACACTGACACCCAGGCCGCTACGACCGCGCGGCCACCCGCGCCGCCTGCCAGCCGCAGCGCCAGAAACAGTACTGCCAGCACGGTGGCTAAAGCCATACCGGCTAACGACACCCATATCGTGGTCAGGAAACCAGAAATAATCCATTGCAGGGGAAGCCCGGTCAGCACCCCATGCCAGTCCAGATTAAACATCAGTCGGGCCGCTCCTGGTGTAACGGGTCGAGCACTTTCTTCAAAAAGCGCTGGGCGCGAGGGTGTTCAGGTGCGGTGAAAAATGTCGCCGGCGCAGCCACTTCGAGAATGTCGCCGCCATCGATAAATACCACGCGATCGGCAATCTCACGGGCAAACTGCATTTCATGCGTGACGACAATCATCGTGATGCCGCTGTGCGCCAGGGTCTTCATGACGTACAGCACTTCGCCGATCATCTCAGGATCCAGCGCAGACGTCGGTTCATCAAACAGGATAATTTGCGGGGAAGAGGCTAACGCCCGGGCTATCGCCACGCGTTGCTGCTGCCCACCGGAAAGCTGCGCGGGGAGTTGGTCGGCTTTGTCCGCCAGACCGACCTGTTGCAACAATTCCCGGGCGCGTTCGTCTGCCGCGGCCTGCTTCCAGCCGTGAACCTGCACCAGCGCCAGCGTGATGTTCTGACGCGCGGTCAGATGGGCATACAGGTTGAATTGCTGAAACACAAAGCCAACCCGGCTGCGCAGTTCGCGCAGCGCGCGGCCTTCAATCCCCCGGGTGGGTTTATTGTCGATGAGAATATCACCGCCGCTTAACGGCTCAAGCTGGTTGATAAGCCGGATCAGTGTCGATTTCCCGGACCCGGAAGGCCCGAGGATCGCCACCACTTCGCCGGGATTAATCGTCAAATTAATGCCGTTCAAAACCCGGTGATCGCCGTACTGTTTTACCACGTCGCGAAACTCAACGCGCGCCTGCTCCAGATGTGAAAAATCCGCGGACGATGCCGCGGAACGAGTGATGAGGCCTGCCAGCATATTACTTCGCTTCTATCGTAAAGGAACGCGGTTGCGGCGTCTGGGTAGACGGGCCAAACCAGGTGTCGTAGATACGGCTGGCTTCACCGTTTTTCTCAAGGTTCACCAGTTCATCATTCACCGCTTTTAAAAGCGCGGTTTCGCCCTTTTTCACGCCTACGCCTATCTCTTCTTTACTTAACAGATCCGGCAGAATTTTGAAGTTGGCTTTATCCGGCGCGCCCGCTAACAGGCCTGCCAGAATAGTGCTGTCCTGGGTAATGGCCTGAACGTTGCCATTACGCAGCGCCGTCAGGGCCAGCGGGATATCGTCATACGCCATCACACGGGCTGACGGGTAACGCTGATGCAGCGCTTGTTCGCCAGTCGTCCCTTTTACGGCGCCGATACGCGCGCGGCTGTAGTCGTCGAGTTTGTCCGGCGATTTCGCCGGGACCAGGAACTGTTGGCCCGTAACAAAGTATGGCGTGGAGAAATCAATCACCTGGGCGCGTTCCGGGGTGATGGTTATATCGGCCACAATCAGATCCGCTTTGCCGGACTGCAATAAAGGAATACGGTTTGCCGGATTAGTGGCGACCAGTTCCAGTTTTACGCCAAGGGATTTGGCCAGCGCTTTAGCGAAATCGACATCGTAGCCGACGATTTCATGGGTTTTCGCGTCCACAGCGCCAAAGGGCGGATTCGCGTCAAAGGTCGCGACTTTAACGACGCCTGCTTTTTTAATATCAGCCAATTGGTCAGCCTGCGCACTGGCGGCAAAACCGCCTAATGCCACCATAGCCAGAGCCAGCAGTGCTTTGCGCTGTACGTGATTGTGTTGTGCCATCGTTTCCTCTGATAATCCTGCCTTTATTAGTGTGCTATTACGCTCCCATAAGTTATTCGCTTCGCCAAATGCTAAAAATGACTTAATACATTCGAAAAAGTTATTAGTGAACAAAGTGTTAACTGTTACATGTCGTGATGATATTCGGCGCGCTTAATCAAGCGATAATTTGCGTTAATACGACAAATCATTCGGCTACGTTTCAGGCCATCGTCAGGCAGCAATCTATGAACCGGTCTGGCCGGGATGAGTAGCGCTAAAAAGAAGGGGATGCGGCGTTCATCAACACGCAGTGAATTGACGGGACTACTTTAATAATAAATTAAATAAACCCCCTTTTATTCTTGCTAAAAAAACGGCATGTTAAAGCGCATAAACATAAATATCCCGCTAAACATGCATTTTTGATCCATCTCATAATCAATACCCACAAATGGGTATTTTAAATATTTCGTGATCGCCGATCCTGCTATTTTTGTCATTATGCAGGCGATGTCATTTATTCCACTGCAATTAATAGCGATTGCATAACCACTTGTTCTCATAAGCATTTTAAGCCGCCATATATATTTACTTACTCAACTTTACTCTTGATCGAAAACAATATTTTTAGTGTGGTTTTTGCTAATTTTACGCTCAGAGCAATGTCGAGATGGCAATTATTGCCATTCCCTTTAGTGAATAAAAATAACCGCACAGACGCGGCTTACTTTGGACGGAACGCTCATGGCCAGGATAAGCAAATTTCTCCCCTACTTCTGGAGCCTATTCGCCGGTTTATTGTTGTTGAGTACGGCGCATGCAGAACAAGCTCCCTCAGCAACACCCCCTGCGAAAATTGAAACGCATAATGAAGTCTTCGCAAATAAACACCCCGACCAATTTAATTCATGGAAAGCCACCAGCGAGCAATCGGAACGTGAAGATGCGCTGGCAGACGATCCGAATATGGTGATCCTGTGGGCAGGCTATCCGTTCTCGCGGGATTACAACAAACCGCGCGGTCACGCTTACGCGCTGACTGATGTACGTGAAACGCTACGTACCGGCGCGCCAAAAACCGCCGAAGATGGCCCGCTGCCCATGGCCTGCTGGAGCTGTAAAAGCCCTGATGTGGCTCGCCTGATTCAAAAAGAGGGCGAAGCTGGTTATTTCCATGGCAAATGGGCACGTGGCGGACCGGAAATCGTCAATAACTTAGGCTGTGCCGACTGTCATAACACCGCCTCTGAAGACTTCGCGAAAGGCAAACCGGCGCTCACCCTGTCGCGTCCATATGCAGCGCGCGCCATGGAAACCATCGGCAAGCCGTTTGATAAGGCCAGCCGTCTGGACCAACAGTCCATGGTCTGCGGTCAGTGCCACGTTGAATACTATTTCGACGGCAAAAATAAACAGGTGAAATTCCCGTGGGATAACGGTCCGAACGTTGACGGCATGGAAAAATATTACGACGACATCGCCTTCTCCGACTGGGTCAATCCGCTGTCGAAAACCCCCATGCTTAAAGCGCAGCATCCGGAATATGAAACCTGGAGCGCAGGCATCCACGGCAAAAACAACGTGACCTGTATCGACTGCCATATGCCGAAGTTGCAGAACGCCGAAGGCAAAATGTTTACCAGCCATAAGATTGGTAACCCGTTCGATACCTTCGATCAGACCTGTAAAAACTGCCATACCCAGACCAAAGAAGCGCTGCAATCAGTGGTCGCCGAGCGTAAAGCGGCTATTCAGGATCTGAAACGCAAAGTGGAAGTTCAGTTGGTGCACGCGCACTTCGAAGCCAAAGCGGCGCTGGATGCCGGGGCGACTGACGAAGAGATGAAACCGATTCAGACCGATATCCGCCACGCGCAATGGCGCTGGGATCTGGCCATCGCCTCTCATGGCATTCATATGCACGCTCCGGATGAAGCGCTGCGTATGCTCGGCACCGCACTGAACAAAGCCGCCGATGCCCGCGCTAAGCTGATTCGTTTGCTGGCCACCAAAGGCATTACGCAAGAGGTTCAACTGCCGGATATTTCGACCAAAGAAAAAGCGCAGGCGGCGATTGGCCTGGATATGCAGAAAATCAACGCCGAGAAACAAGACTTCCTGAAAACCGTGGTACCGCAGTGGGACGAGCAAGCGCGTCAAAACGGATTGCTGGGAACTGAAGGCAAATAACCCCTGTAAACAGGAGCTGCTCCATTAAGCGTAATTGGCGCAGCCAGATTGGGCACGGACAGCGCGGAAAAACTGGAGCGTACACGTAGTACGCGAGGATGTTATTCGCATCGCTCACCCCTCGCGGGGCCGCCCTAAAAGGCGTTCAAAGGTTAACCTTTGTGAGCACTGCCCGGGCCTAATCTGGCAAACAAAATAGCTTAATGGGGTGGCGAGAAATGGAGTCAATATGAGCGTATCACGTTCGTTATTAGCTGCTGGGGTGCTGGCGTTAGGCTGTTTATGGTTTTTACCCGTACAGGCAGCGCCGTCTTCCCAGGCAGATACCGATTCGCAGTGGACCGTGACGCAACAGCGCAATCCTGACAAGGCTTGCCAGGATTGCCATAAGCCCGAGAAAGAAGGGATGCACGGTAAACATGCGCAAGCCATCAACCCGAATAACCAGTTGCCTGTCACTTGTACTAACTGCCACGGCAATATTTCGCCGGAGCATCGCAACGGCGTGAAAGACGCCATGCGGTTTAACGATCCGATGTACAACGTTGAGCAGCAGAACAGCGTCTGTATGGCGTGCCACCTGCCTGAACAACTGCAAAAAACGTTCTGGCCACATAACGTGCATGCCACCAAAGTCGCCTGCGCCAGTTGCCATAATCTGCATCCGAAGCAGGACACGATGCAGACGCTGAACGATAAGAGTCGGATCAAGCTTTGCGTCGATTGCCACCGCGAACAGCGCGACAATCCAGCGTTCAACCCGTCCTCGGTTCATCTGGGTAAGGAGCATCCATGACATGCTCTCGTCGTCAATTCGTTACCAGAATGGGGGCACTGATCGCCGTGAGCGGAACGATGGGAGCGTCAATTGCTCATGCGCTAACCATTAACGGCGTGCGCTACGGCATGATCCACGACGAGTCGAAGTGTATTGGCTGCACGGCTTGCATGGACGCCTGCCGCGAAGTGAATAAGGTGCCTAAAGGCGTTTCGCGGCTGACGATTATTCAAAGCCAACCCATCGGCGAGTTTCCGGATGTGAAATACCAGTTCTTCCGCAAATCCTGCCAGCACTGCGATCACGCGCCTTGTGTGGATGTGTGCCCGACCGGGGCGTCGTTTCGCGACGCCGCAACCGGGATTGTGGATGTAAACCCCGATCTGTGCGTGGGCTGCCAGTACTGTATCGCCGCCTGCCCGTACCGCGTGCGGTTTATCCACCCGGAAAGCAAAACGGCGGATAAATGCGATTTTTGCCGTAAAACAAACCTTAAGGAAGGCAAACTGCCGGCCTGTGTGCTTTCATGCCCCACCAGCGCACTGACCTTCGGGAATCTCGACGATCCCAACAGCGAGATTTCATTGATGCTGGCGAAGAAACCGACCTATCGCTACAAGCTGGCGCTGGGCACCAAACCGAAGGTGTACCGCGTGCCGTTTAAATATGGGGAGGTCACCCAATGAACCCCGTAAATCCAACGCCGTTCCATTTTGAATCACTGGTCTGGGACTGGCCGATTGCCCTTTATCTGTTCCTGATTGGCATTTCGGCCGGGCTGGTTACGCTGTCTGTCCTGCTGCGGCGTTATCACCCGACCCTTGGCGGCCCGCAAAGTACGCTTATCCGCACCACGTTGGTACTCGCGCCTACCACCATTATTCTGGGTCTGTTGATCCTGATTTTGCACCTGACGCGCCCCTGGACTTTCTGGAAGCTGATGTTCCATTACAGCCTGACGTCAGTCATGTCGATGGGCGTCATGCTGTTCCAGCTTTACATGGCTGTGATGGTGGTGTGGCTTGCGAAAATCTTCGAAAACGACGTATTGCGACTACAACAACGCTGGCTGCCGCGCTTCACGCTGGTGCGCACCGTGCTCGGCTGGCTGACGCCTTTTCATCGCGCCATCGAAACGCTGATGCTGGTGCTGGCAGTACTGCTCGGCGCGTATACCGGCTTTCTGCTGTCGGCGCTGAAATCCTATCCGCTATTAAACAACCCGATCCTTCCGGCGCTGTTTTTATTCTCCGGGATTTCTTCCGGCGCAGCGGTAGCCCTGCTCGCGATGTTCCGCGACCCGCATAACAAAGAGGCGCATTTTCTCCATAAAGTGGAAACGCCGGTTATCTGGCTGGAAATATTTCTGCTGGTGGCGTTTTTCGTCGGCCTGGCATTAGGGGATGACGGAAAAATGCGCTCGCTGGTGGCGGCGCTCGGCGGCGGTTTCTGGACCTGGTGGTTCTGGGCGGGCGTGGTAGGTATTGGGCTTGTCATCCCGATGTTGTTAAAACGGCTACTGCCGCAGGCAGCCACGCCCTCCGGCGTGTTGCTGATAAGCGGCGCCAGCCTGACCGGCGTATTGCTGCTGCGCTTTTTTATTCTCTATGCGGGGCAATTAACCGTTGTCTGAACAGGGCGTGATGCCCCGGCAGGGTAAAAAGTGGAACTGATCGCGCCCGAGCTTGGGTTTATAGCACTGCTCCTTGCCTGCGGGATCCCGGCAGCGACAGCCTCGCTGGCGTTTGCCGGATACCGTTCTCACTGGTCCGGCCTGGCGCGGCTGGTAAGCGGACTCACCTTCGCGCAGTTTGGCTTGCTGTTGCTGGCTTTTGGGTTGCTGATCCTGGCTTTCCTTACCGACGATTTCACGCTGGTCTATGTAGCGCAGCACGGGCACCGACAATTGCCGTTTGGCCTCAAACTTGCCGCCGTCTGGGGCGGTCATGAAGGCTCATTATTGCTGTGGGTGGTGTGCTTGTCGGCATGGAGCGCCCTGTTCGCCTGGCGCTATCGCCACGCCAAAGACCCGCTTTTCGCACTGACGTTAGCTCTGCTTGGCATCATCACCGCCGCGCTTTTAGTGTTTATCCTGCTCTATTCCGATCCGTTTACGCGCATTTTCCCGCCCGCCATTGAAGGACGTGATTTGAACCCGATGCTGCAACACATCGGGCTTATCCTCCATCCTCCGTTACTGTATGCAGGCTATGGCGGCCTGACCGTTGTCGCCGCCATTTCTCTCGCCGCGCTGCTGCGTGGGGAATTTAACGCGGCGATTGCCGAACTATGCTGGCGCTGGATTGTGCCTGCCTGGAGCGCATTAACCGCCGGCATTGTGCTCGGTTCATGGTGGGCGTACAGCGAACTGGGCTGGGGCGGCTGGTGGTTCTGGGATCCGGTGGAAAATGCGTCGTTACTGCCGTGGCTCACCGCCAGCGCGTTAATGCACAGCCTGTATGCCACCCGGGCACGCGGCGTTTTCCGCCACTGGTCGCTGCTACTGGCGATTTTCGGTTTTATTTTTAGTCTGTTAGGCACGCTTATCGTGCGCTCAGGCATATTGGTGTCGGTTCACGCCTTTGCGCTGGATAACGCACGCGCCGCCCCGCTGTTTACGCTGTTTATCGCGCTGAGCGCCGGGGCGCTGGCGCTGTACGGCTGGCGGGCCAAAGAGTGGAAACCGGCAGCGCGCTTCGTGGGCTGGTCGCGGGAAACGTGGCTGCTGCTGTGCCTGCTGCTGTTTAGTGCCGTGGTGGTGATTGTACTGCTGGGAACGCTCTATCCGATGCTGTATACCCTGGCAGGTTGGGGCAAAATTTCAGTCGGCGCGCCCTATTTCAATACCGTCCTGCTGCCGTTTGGCCTGGTGATGTTAGCCGTAATGGGCCTTGCGGCGGGGAGTTACTGGAAACGCAGCCCGCGCTGGACGCGTTTGCGTCTTTTCGGTTCGATGGCCATCGCCGTTCTCGCTGCGCTAGCGCTGCACGCTCACGGGTTTGTGGTGGCATTCGCCACCGCGCTGGTGTGCGGGGTGGTGAGCGCCCAATGGCTGACGTCGCCAGGCTTAGTAAAACGCCAGTTGCCGATGCTGCTGGCCCACACCGGCGTTGGGATTTTCGCCCTGGGGATTGTCTTTTCCAGCGGTGAAAAACAGGAAATGAGCCTCAACGTGACGCAGGGCGAACAGGTGAGCGTGGCAGGCTACCAGTTCCGCTTCCAGACCATCAATCTGCTGACCGGGAAAAACTACACCGCCGAGCAGGCGATTATCGACATCAGCCGGAATAATAAGCCCGTGGCGCAGGTCGCCCCGGAGCGCCGTTTTTACACCGCCCGTAACCAGTTGATGATAGAGCCGGGCATTGCCTGGGATGTGCTGTCTGAATGGTATGTGGTGATGGGCGAGAAAACCGGCGCAGATCGTTACGCCATGCGTTTTTACGTGCAAAGCGGCATTCGCTGGGTGTGGTTGGGTGCCGGGGTGATGATGGCGGGCGCGTTAGCAGGCTGGTGGCGCGGGAGGAAAGCCCATGCGTAACCTGCTTCTGGTGTTGTTGCTGTTGCTCGCCTCGCCAGGGCATGCGCAACTGGTGGATACCTGGGAGTTTCGTAGCCCGCAACAACAGCAACAGGCGTTGAAAGTGGCCGGGCAATTGCGCTGCCCGCAATGCCAGAACCAAAGCCTGCTGGAGTCCAATTCGCCCGTTGCGGTGAGTATGCGCCATGAAGTTTATGCCCTGACCGAAGCCGGTAAATCCGAAGCGGAAATCATGACGTTTATGACGACGCGCTATGGGGAATTTGTTCGCTATAACCCGCGGCTGCAACGTGAAACGAGCATTTTATGGTTTACGCCGCTGGTATTGCTGCTGAGTATTGGCCTTGCAATGGTGTGGATGCGCCGACGCAGCACAGACAGGCCGGATGATGAGCTACGACGCGCCCAGGGCGCGATTGCCCGCCATGCGCAGACGCACACTAATGACGAGGCGTTAAAGCAGGAACTGGCGCACGATATCCCGCCTGCGCCGTCGACTGACTGGCAGGCGCAGCGCGCGCTGCCCTGGCGCACGGTTGGGTTAACGCTTACCGCTTTAATGCTGATTTGCGCCGGGATTTACGCATTATCAGGCCGCGCGCCGGCTGTCATTGCCGAGCATAAACGCCTGACCGATCCGCTGCTCAATTTCACCGATGAACAGAGAGTGGAACAGGAACTCGTTGCGCTTCAACAAAAAATACGCGCCATGCCGCAGGACAGCACGCTCTGGGCCGAGCTTGGCGAATACTACCTTTATCGCAACAGCTACCAGAATGCCTACCTGGCCTATCAACGCGCCATGGCGTTACGCGGCGACAATGCAGAGCTGTGGTCCGCGCTCGCCACAGTGCGTTACTACCAGTCCGGGCAAAAGATGACGCAAGAAACCCGCCAGCTTATCGATAAGGCCCTGGCGCTCGACAGCAATGAAGTCACGGCCCGCATGCTGCTGGCGTCCGATGCCTTTATGCGCGCCGATTACGACGGGGCTATTACGCAGTGGCAGCGTCTGCTTGATCTTAACTCCCCGCGCGTGAGCCGGGCGAAGCTGATTGAGGCCATCAATATGGCGAAAATGCTGCAAAATCAAGGTTGATTGCGTAGCCAACGCGCCGCAGCCACCACCGCCTGGCCGAACGACACCGCGCCGTCGCCTGCCGGCAGTTGCATCGGAAAACGCACATCAACATCCGCCAGATGGTGAGCAAAGCGCGCTTTGAGCAACCGGTTATGCAACACGCCGCCGGAAAGCACAATGGTATTGATGCCACGTTGCCGGGCATGATGACGCGCCATATCAGCAAAGCCGTGCGCCAGCGCGTCGTGAAACGCATAAGCGCGTTCGGCATCCGGCGCCTGCCAGTTCAGCCACTGATGCCAGAAGGTAGCCATATCCAGCGTGTTATCACTAAACGGCATGGTCACCGGGTGGGCGGTATTCGTCGCCTGCAACGCCAGCGCCTCCAGCCGACAGGCGGCTTCGCCCTCATAACTTTGCCTGTCGGGCGCGAGGCCCAGCGCGCAGGCGACGGCGTCAAATAAGCGCCCGGTTGACGAGGCGAGAGGCGCGTTGAGTTGGCGCGTGATCGCGCGCGCCACGACTTCCCACGGGTGGGATGTCAGGGTGTTGGCCTCAGGATACGTTTGCCACTCAGGAACAAACGCCAGCCACTGCGCCAACAGATTGCGCCACGGCTGGCGCGCCGCCAGGTCGCCTCCCGGCAGCGCCACCGCCGGTAATCCGCCGACTCGCTCGCAGTGGGCATAATCCACCAGCAGGCATTCGCCGCCCCATAACTGGTCATTCGCCCCGTAGCCAATGCCGTCCAGCGTCAGCGCGATGACAGGACCGCCATCCAGCGGCCAAAGATGTTCTGCAAGGCACGCGGCTGCATGAGCGTGGTGATGCAAGACCACCTCTGGCGAGGCATCCATTTCATAGCCCATCTGACTGCTGATATAGGCCGGATGCGCATCCACCACGATCCGCGTGGGGGTAAAGTCATACAGATCACGCATAATTTTTAGCGCCAGCCGCCACTGTTCAGGTACGCGCTCCTCGGTGAGATCGCCCAGATGCTGGCTCAGGACCGCGCTGTTACCACGCAGTAAACAGAAGGTGTTTTTCAGGTCTGCGCCCATCGCAAGCAGCGGCGGCAATGCCTCAAAACCCGGTGGTAGCGTAATCGCATCAGGCACATAACCACGGGCGCGGCGCATCACTTCACCGCTCTGGCGCACCACGGAATCATCCATACGCTGATTAATATCGCGGTTATGCAAAAGCCAGCCATCGGCTATATCCGCGAGTTCTTCCCGCGCCTGTTGATTGGTGATCGCAGGCGGTCGGCCATTCAGGTTGCCGGACGTCATCACCAGCGGCGCGCCAAACGCCTGTAACAACAGATGCTGTAGTGGATTAGCGGGCAGCATGACGCCCACTTCGCTGAGATCAGGCGCGATATGGCGGCTCAGACCAGATACCGTTTTTGCCTCCACCAGTACCACAGGCGCGGCGGGAGTATGTAAAAGTGCGCGCGCCGCCTCCGGCAGCCCGGCATCATCCGCCAGCATGACCGCCAGCGGTTTGGCGGGGCGTTGTTTGCGTTCGCGTAACCGCATCACTGCGCTGTCGCTTCGCGCATCTACCGCAAGATGCATTCCGCCTAAGCCTTTAATAGCCACAATCTCGCCGCGTCGTAACGCCGCCACAGCCGCCGCCAGCGCATCGTCACGATGCAGGGTTTCCTCGCCCTGCTGCCAAAAAATTTGCGGCCCGCAAACCGGGCACGCCAGCGGCTGAGCATGGAAACGCCGGTCCAGCGGATTACGGTATTCCCGTTCGCAATCCGGGCATAACGGGAACGCCGCCATCACGGTCCAGGCGCGATCGTATGGCATCGCTTTAATAATGGTGAGCCTAGGGCCGCAGTGAGTACAGTTCGTAAACGGGTAACGGTAGCGACGATTGCCAGGGGTAGTGATTTCTTCAAGGCATGCCGGGCATGTGGCGGCATCCGGAACAATTTGGGTGTCCATGGCGCACTGCTGGCTTTGCACAATAATGAAATCCTGCGGCGCGTCATCCCAGACAATTTCGCTGCGTTCAACGGAATGAATGGCGGCCAGCGGCGGGCAATGCGCATACAGGCGTTCAACGAAATCGCCTTCGCTGCCCGCAATACGCACCACGACGCCGTTGCCGGTATTGCAGACATCGCCTTTCAGGTTTGCCTGCTGCGCCAGTTGCCAGACATAAGGCCGAAACCCTACGCCCTGCACTTTGCCGCGAATATGCAGCTGTACGCCCGGGATCGCTGTGGATGTCATTCAACCTCCATTTCGCGCACGCGCATCGCGTTGCCTTTATCAATCTGGATTTCCCAGGAGCCGCAGTGCGGACACGGCAACGCATGTTGTTCAGCGCTGAACGCCGCGTTACAGGCAAAACACCACCCCTTAGCGGGCACCACAGTAATATGAAACTGCGCTTCTGCCGCCACGGTTCCCCGGCGCGCCACGTCCAGACCAAACTGCAATGAAGAAAGCTCAACGCATGCAAGCGCCCCCACATCCAGCCAGACGTGAGTGATACGCTGGAAATGTCCGGTCGCGGCTTGATCTTCCAGTAACTGAATAACGCCCTGAGCTAACGATAATTCATGCATATTTAAGAGGATGAACCGTTAATTAAGAATTCATGTATAAACCTTGTCTGATTTCCATTTATTTTTCATTGATGGATAGCAAGGCGGATTTATTAAAAGTCGATAAATTTATTTTAACAAAGTGACCATCAACCCGTGGAATAAGGCGTCTACCGACACGGTAGTAATAATTCTTCTCACCTTGTCTGTATTATTATCAAATACCTAATACGGGTTATATTTTGCGCAAGATTAACTTTCTAATTCGCATTTTTTTGGTTTTTAACAATAACTGAAACGTTCAGTCTCACAATATTGTTCATCCCTCAGCGCCAATTAAAGTTTCGTTGATAAGTGTCAAAAAAATAATTATCAAAAGTTTCACTGTATAGCCCACAACGAAAACAAGGACTTTCTGCCCGTGATACCTCACGCTGTAGGGGAGATGGCTTTCCTGCATCCGGGTGATTAAGGCAGAAGCTTTCGGGAGAACAGCATGTCCGAAGGACAAAACGCTTTTTATCATAATGGCATTTCACGCCGCGATTTTATGACGCTGTGCGCAGCATTGTCGGCAACAATGGGTTTAACCGGTACGGCATCGGCGACGATGGTGGATGCACTCTCTTCCCCGTCTCGCCCGCCTGTCGTCTGGATCGGCGCGCAGGAGTGCACCGGCTGTACGGAATCGCTTTTACGCTCAACGCATCCCACGGTGGAAAACCTCGTGCTGGATGTCATCTCGCTTGAATACCATGAGGTGCTCTCTGCTGCCTTTGGTTACCAGGCGGAAGAAAATAAACATCGCGCCCTCGAACAGTACAAAGGGAAATATGTGCTGGTAGTGGACGGCTCAATTCCGCTTAAAGACGGCGGCATTTACTGCATGGTGGCCGGTAAACCTATCGTTGAGCATATCCGCGAAGCGGCGGCCAATGCAGCGGCAGTGATTGCTATCGGCTCCTGCGCTGCCTGGGGCGGCGTCCCGGCAACGGGCGTGAACCCAACGGGCGCGGTCTCGCTTCAGGATGTGATCCCCAACGTTCCGGTCATCAATATTCCCGGCTGTCCGCCGAACCCGCATAACTTCCTGGCGACGGTGGCGCATGTGATCACCTTTAATCGCCCGCCAAAACTGGATGCCAAAAACCGTCCGCTGTTCGCGTATGAGCGACTGATTCATGAAAACTGCGAGCGTCGCCCGCATTTCGACGCCGGGCGATTTGCGCGTCAGTTCGGTGATGAAGGCCATCGTCAGGGGTGGTGCCTTTACCATTTAGGCTGCAAAGGACCGGAAACCTACGGTAACTGCTCGACTCTGGAATTTTGCGATGTCGGTGGCGGCATCTGGCCGGTAGGCATCGGGCATCCTTGCTATGGCTGCAACGAAGAAGGCATCGGCTTTAAAAAAGGTATCGCCCAGCTTGCGGAAGTGCACCAGCCTACCCCTCGCGCACAGGTGCCGGACGTGAAGCGTACTGAAGGCGGCGCCGTTTCCATGAGCGCGGTCGGGCTGCTGGGCGCGGTAGTGGGCGCCGTCGGTGGGGTCAGCGTGATGGCGGTAAAACAGCTCGGCCGTAAAAATCCAGCCGACAAATCCGCTGCGGATCGGGAGGAGAAGCATTGAATCGGCGTCACTTCTTTAAGCTGGCTTCCGCAGGGGCAGTATTAGCAGGGGTTGCGCCCGCCGTACAAGCCGCAGCAGAAAACCGCCCACCGATCCCCGGTGCGCTCGGCATGTTGTTTGACTCAACGCTGTGTGTGGGTTGCCAGGCCTGCGTCAGTAAATGCCAGGAAATCAACCATCCGCAGGCCAGTGAACATCGTGGCGATACCTATGCCCACGGCGACAATACCTGGTCTGTGAACGATAAACTCAGCCCCTATACCAATAACATCATTCAGATTTGGCGTAGCGGCGACGGCACGCATAAGAATCAGGAAAAAGACGGTTACGCGTTTATTAAGAAGCAATGCATGCACTGCGTCGACCCCAACTGCGTGTCCGCCTGCCCGGTATCGGCGCTAACCAAAGACGCCAAAACCGGCATCGTGCAATATGACAAAGACGTTTGCACCGGCTGTCGTTATTGCATGGTGGCCTGTCCGTTTAACGTGCCGAAATATGATTACGACCATCCGTTTGGTTACATCCATAAATGCGAGCTCTGCAACCAGAAAGGCGTTGAGCGCCTCGATAAAGGCGGCTTACCGGGCTGTACCGAAGTTTGCCCTACCGGCGCGGTGATTTTCGGCACCCGTGAAGAGCTAATGGCGGAGGCGAAGAAACGCCTCGCTCAGAAGCCCGGCAGCGAGTACCCCTATCCTCGCCAGCGGGTAAATGGCCAGGATGTGTATCTGCATCCGGTGGCGAATTACCAGTCGCATATTTATGGCGAGATGGAAGGCGGCGGCACTCAGGTGTTGGTGTTGTCCGGCATTCCGTTTGAACACTTTGGGCTGCCTGCGCTCGATCCGCTGGCGACTGGCGCGCGCTCCGAACATGTTCAACATTCGCTGTACAAAGGCATGATTTTGCCGGTTGCCGCGCTGGCGGGGATTACCTTCCTGGTGCGTCGCAACTCCCGCATTCAGCATGAGCAGGACTCATCTCATAACAAGGAGGATGGCCATGAGTGACCATGCGCTTCGTCCCCTCGGCGGCAAGCTGTTTACCTTCAGCATAAAGATCCTCGCGCCGTTGGTGGTTATCTGCTTCCTGCTGGTCGCCAAACGACTGGTGATGGGGATTGGTGATGTTTCCGATCTCAACGGCGGTTACCCGTGGGGCATCTGGATTGCCTTTGACCTGCTCATCGGCACCGGTTTCGCCTGCGGTGGTTGGGCGCTCGCCTGGGCGGTGTATGTGTTTAACCGTGGCGAATACCACGACCTGGTGCGCCCGGCTTTGCTGGCAAGTTTGTTTGGTTATTCCATGGGCGGGCTGTCGATTACCATCGACCTGGGCCGCTACTGGAATATGCCTAACTTCTTTATGCCCTCGCACTTCAACCCCAATTCGGTGCTGTTCGAAACCGCGGTCTGTATGACGATTTACATCGGGGTGATGAGCCTGGAGCTGCTGCCCGCGCTGCTGGAACGCCTGGGCTGGAAAGTGTCGCTGCGCCGTCTCAATAGCGTGATGTTCTTTATCATCGGCCTTGGCGCGCTGCTGCCGTCCATGCACCAGTCATCAATGGGGTCGTTGATGATTGTCGCGGGCTATAAAGTGCATCCGCTCTGGCAAAGCTACGAGTTGCTGCCGCTGTTTTCATTGTTAACGGCATTTATCCTGGGCTTCTCGATTGTCATTTTCGAAGGCTCACTGCTGAAAGCCAGCAACACCATTGATGAAGACGAGACGCCGCTGTTTCGCAAACTCAGCAACGTAATCAAGGTATTCCTGTGCGTGTTCCTGGTGTTGCGTATTGGCGAAGTGGTCTGGCATGGCAAGCTGCCGCTGGTGTTTGCCGGCGATCGCTACTCCTGGCTGTTTATCGCCGAAATCGTGCTGCTGGCTTTGCCGTTGGTGATGCTGCAAAGCAGCCTGCGCCATAGCGCGCGCGGGCTGTTTATCAGTGCAGTATGCCTGCTGCTGGGCGCGGCGTTATGGCGCATGGACTATTCGCTTATCGCTTACAACCCGGGCAACGGCTATCACTATTTCCCTACTACCAGCGAAATCCTGATTTCTATCGGCTTCGTCGCCATTGAAATCGCCGCATACGTATTACTTACCCGTTTACTGCCAATTTTACCTGCAAAACAGGGCCGGTCAGAACGCATTAAGGAAGAGATAAAATTATGAGTCAACGTATCACTATTGATCCCATTACTCGCATCGAAGGCCACTTGCGGATCGACTGTGAAATTGAGGGGGGTAAGGTTGTTAAGGCATGGTCCTCCGGCACCATGTGGCGGGGCATGGAAGAGATTGTTAAAGGCAACGATCCGCGCGATGCATGGATTATCGTGCAGCGTATTTGCGGGGTGTGCACCACTATCCACGCAATCGCCTCAGTACGCGCGGTAGAAAATTCCCTGAAAATGGAGATCCCGGTTAACGCCCAATACATTCGTAACCTGATCCTGGCCGCGCACCAACTCCATGACCATATCGTGCATTTCTATCAGCTTTCCGCGCTCGACTGGGTCGATATCACCGCGGCGCTGAAAGCGGATCCTGAAAAAGCCGAAGCGATGCTGAAAGGCGTCTCCACCTGGTCGCTGAACAGCGCGGCGGAATTCGCGAAAGTGAAGCAGAAGATTCAGGCGCTGGTAGACAGCGGCCAGTTGGGCATTTTCGCCAACGGCTACTGGGGCCACAGCGAAATGAAACTGTCGCCGGAAGTGAACCTGATTGCCGTCGCGCACTACCTTCAGGCGCTGGAGTGCCAACGCGATGCCAACCGCATCGTGGCCATTTTGGGCGGCAAAACCCCCCATATCCAGAACCTGGCGGTGGGCGGTGTCGCGAACCCGATTAACCTCGACGCGCCAAGCGTATTGAACCTTGAACGCCTGATGTACGTGAAGACGTTCATCGACAAACTGGGCGATTTTATCGAGCAGGTGTATAAACCGGACGCGGTAATTTTTGCCGCCAGCTATCCGCAGTGGCTGCAACTGGGCAAGGCTGCCGATTATTACCTGGCCGTTCCGGATTTACCGGTCGATCGCAAAGGCGAAACCTTCGCAATCCCTGGCGGCTATATGAAGGGCGCGGATTTCACCACCTTCCGTCCTATCACCAGCCATACCGATAAATACCTTATCGACGGGATTGAAGAGAGCGGTAAACATGCCTGGTATAAGGACGACCAACCGCTGAAACCGTGGGAAGGCGAAACCAACCCGCAGTACACCGGCTGGCAGGAAGACGGTAAATACTCATGGGTTAAAGCGCCAACGTTCTACGGCAAACCGGTGGAAGTCGGCCCGCTCGCCTGGCTCTTATGCGGCCTGGCTTCGAAGCACGAAGGCACCGTTGCTCACTATGAAGGTATGAGCAAGCTGTACCAGACCCTGACGGGCCAGACGCTGACGCCGGATCAGTTGCAGTCTACCTGGGGCCGTATTCTGGGCCGCGCCGTGCGCTCCGGGGTATTGAAGGACTCCCTGTCGCAGCAATATCAGTTGCTTATCGACAACATCAAACGCGGCGATGTGGAAACCTTCGTGAAGCCGGAATTCCCGGCAGGCGAAATTCGCGGTGTCGGTTTTGAAGAGGCGTCACGCGGTATGTTATCCCACTGGGTTGTGATTAAAGACGGCAAAATAGCCAACTATCAGGCTGTGGTGCCATCCACCTGGAACGCCGGGCCGCGCAACTTTAACGATGAGCCAGGTCCGTATGAGCGCGCGCTTATCGGCACTACCGTCGCCGATCCGCAAAAGCCGCTGGAAGTGGTGCGCACCGTGCACTCCTTCGACCCGTGCATGTCGTGTGCGGTGCATATGGTTGATCTCACCGGCAAAGAGTTGAGTAAGGTTAAGGTGCTGTAATGCGCACATTAGTGTTAGGGATTGGGAATCTGCTGTTAAGCGACGAGGGAATTGGCGTTCGCGCCATTCAAACCCTCGAAGCGCACTACCAGATCCCCCCGGAGGTCGAGCTGTTTGACGGCGGAACCTCCGGCATGGAGTTGATGGAAGCCATGGCAGACAGGGATCTGCTGATTGTGGTGGATGCGGTACGCAGCAATCACGAGGCGGGCAGCGTGTTTGTCCTTCAGGATGAAGAGGTGCCCGCGCTGTTTACCGAGAAACTCTCCCCGCACCAGCTTGGCCTGTGCGATGTGTTGATGGCACTGAAAATGACCGGGGAATATCCCCGGAAGTTGATTCTGATTGGCATCGAACCGGCGTCTCTGGCGCCGGGAATGGCGCTGAGTGCCACCGCGCAACGTGCGCTGGATGTGGCGTTGCGTGAAGTGCAACGCCTGCTGGCGGAGCATGGCATAGCAATACAACGGCAGGATGAACCATGCACGACGAACTGATCTGGGATGTGGAAGGCTGGCGTAGCAGCCCGGCGGCGGCGCTGGAAGCGCAGTTTAACCGTGTCGCCGCCGACCAAATGGCCGCCCTGCCGTTTTATCAAGCGCATATGCCAGTTAAAGCCTGTAGTTTCCAACTCTTCGAAGGGCAATGGGTTGGCGCGATGTTAACGCCGTGGATGCTGGAACTGGTGGTCTTACCCGGCCCGGACCAGCAATGGCCGCGCCGCCAGGTAGGCTCCCGGTTGGCGTTAACCTTTCCGGCGGGCGATATGGCATTTCGCGTCGGCGAATTGACGCCAGAGCTGCATTATGTGGCCTGTTCGCTGATGTCGCCGCTCGATCCGCATTTAAGCCCGGTACAGGCAATCATGCTGGCGGAAAATAGCGTCAGTCTGGCGCTCTCGTTGCCCGTACGGCGCGATGCGCCGGTCAATATGAGCCGTCGGTCGTTACTGCGCGGTAAAGTCGCCTGAGTTAAGTTTTACAGGAGTGGATTATGTGCCTGGGTGTTCCGGGAAAAATTATCGCCGTCGGTGAGGAGATTCATGAACTGGCGACGGTGGAGGTGAATGGCGTGCAGCGCCAGGTGAATATCGCGCTGGTCTGTGAAGACCAGCCGCAGGACTTGCTGGATCGCTGGGTGCTGGTGCACGTCGGGTTTGCCATGAGCATTCTTGATGAGGACGAAGCGCGCGACATGCTCAGCGCGCTGGAAAATCTCACCGGCGAAGCCTATCTGCATTAACCCTCACGAGAGGCGCATTACCTGCGTCTCTCCTTCTTCCATCGCCAGCTGATATAGCGTGAAGGGCGCATGTTGTTCAATCAGCTTCGCCAGTTCCGGCGAGTGGCTGGTCAGCCAGATTTGCGAATACCGGGAAGCTTCAGCGATCAGTTTTGCCAGCGCGGGCAGCATCTGCGGATGCAAGCTATTTTCCGGTTCATTCAGCGCGATAAACGCGGGCGGACGCGGGCTCAGCAGCGCCACGGTCAGGCAAAGAAAACGCAACGTGCCATCCGAAAACTCAGCCGGCTCCAGCGGTCGGGTCAAACCCTCGCGCTGCATGAGCAATTGAAAACGTCCGCCGGGATTTTCACAAAAAAACCGACAGCCCGGAAAAGCCTGATCGAGGATCGTCATCAACAACCCTTCATCCCCGATTTCGACAATAGTCTGAAATGCCGCCGCCAGATTGGCGCCATCGCTGGCTAAAACGGGCGATCGAAACCCCACCTGCGGTTCGCGCAGGGCAGAGTGCGTCGACACCGCAAACTCGTGGTAAAAACGCCAGTTACGCATGGCCTCCCGCATTTGCGACACTTCCGGGTAAAGATGCGGCTCGCCCAGTTGCCCGAACACCGATTCATTCTCATACAGCGTGCCGCTGTGGGTGACTTTCTCGTGATGGACATTACTTAAGAACACTGCCTGATTTTTGCGGCGCATCAGCTGTGCCGCCGCGCGGCGTTGGTGATCGCTCAGCCAGATGCTCTCTTCTTTGATGACCGGATCGAGATTAAACAGCGAAGGATAAGGGACTTTCTCGACAAAACCGAACTGCAATTCATATTCATAGCGATCGGTTTCCACGGCAAGCGTAACCCGGCGTTTTTCATCGCGGCGGCTGTGCCCAGCCCAGAAAACCTTGAGAATGCCGCCTTCTGTGGCGAGCTCTTGCGAAAACGCGCCCTGCGCGGCGCTGTGCATTAAATGGATCGCTTTATAAATGTTGGACTTACCCGTGCCATTCGGGCCAAAGACAATATTCAGCCGCTCAAGCTCCAGCGACAGCCGCCTGATAGAACGGTAATTCTCAATATGCAGCGTTTTGATCACAGATACCTGCCGGGCTAACGGGCTGGGGGCCTGTCTTGGCACCACAGCCGGTTTATCGTCAGCCCGAGGGTAAAGTAACTTTGCCTGCGATGCAAAACGATGGCCGATTACTGAAAGAACAACTCCAGTTTATTAAACACGCCAGGATCGTCCTGATGACGAATAATCTGGATCACATCTTCAAGTTTATCTATCTGGCTGACCATTTGCTCAAGCCGCTGATCGTCCGCCACTTGTAACCAAATCCGGCTGTGGTCGCCGTCCGGTAGCGGCAAACACAAAATACCTTCGACGTTAAACGCGCGACGCGCAAACAGGCCGCACACATGCGACATCACGCCAGGATGGTTGCGCACCGTCAGTTCCAGAATTACGTTTTGTTGTTGCATGGCTTATTCTCCTACCATTTCTGTATTTGCCGCACCTGGCGGAACCATCGGGTACACTTTTTCCTGCGCATCAATACGCACATGAATAAGACAAGGACCAGGACGCGCCATCGCTTCACGCAGCGCCGCGTGCGGGTCTTCTGCCTCATTTAAATCACAGCTACTCATCCCAAAGCCTTCGGCGATTTTGATGAAATTGGTCATGCCCGGATAAGTCGCTTCAAACACGTTTTGCTTATAGAACAGGCTTTGCTGTTGATGCACCAGACCCAGCGCCTGGTTGTTCATCAGGATCACTTTGATATTCAGACCATTTTCGGCAGCCGTGGCCATCTCCTGAATATTCATCATCAAACTGCCGTCGCCAGAGAAGCAGATAATCTGGCGTTGCGGTTCAGCGAGCGCCGCGCCGATTGCGGCGGGCAATCCAAAGCCCATGGTGCCGAGGCCGCCCGATGTCAGCCACTGGCGCGGACGGCGCAGCGGATAGGCTTGTGCCGTCCACATTTGATGCTGGCCCACATCGGTGGTGATAACGACGTCCTCTTGCGCGCAGGCCGCTACCGCATTGATTAACCCGTAATGAGACAGCGGGTCATCGGCATTGGGCATATTGAACGGGAATTCCTGTTGCAGCGAGGCTACCAGCGCACGCCACGGGGCGCGGTCGGTAGGCATCACGCGCGGCGTTAGCTGCGTCAGCACTTCCGCGACATCGCCCTGAATGGCGATATGCGGCTGCTTGATTTTGCCAAGCTCGGCGCGGTCGATATCGACATGAATGATTTTAGCGTTCGGGCAGAATTCCTGGGTTTTACCAATCGCCCGGTCATCAAAACGCGCGCCCAGCACGATGAGTAAATCTGCTTCCTGCAAAATAAAATTGGTGCTGCGCGCGCCATGCATCCCCAGCATACCCAACGAGAGCGGGTGATCGGTGGGCAATACGCCCAGCGCCATTAACGTCATGGTGGTGGGTAAATTGGCCTGTTCCGCCAGTTTGCGAACCTGAGGCGCGGCATTAATGGTGCCGCCGCCCAGGTACAATACCGGGCGCTTCGCCTGATTTATCATTGCTGCCGCATCGGCGACTAATTGCGGGTTAAACGCAGGAGCTGGCGCACAGCGGCCGGGTTCCGGGAAGGTTTCAATTTCAATTTCCGCCGTCTGAATATCTTTTGGAATATCAATCCACACCGGCCCCGGACGGCCTGACTGAGCAATGCGAAACGCATCGCTTATCACCTGCGGCAACTCGCTGATATGACGAACCAGATAGTTATGTTTTGTGATGGGAATGGCGATGCCGTAGGTATCCACTTCCTGGAAGGCGTCTGCGCCAATCATTGAGGTCGCAACCTGGCCGGTAATACACACCAGAGGGATCGAATCCAGACGCGCGTCGGCAATCGCCGTTACCAGGTTTGTGGCCCCCGGCCCGCTACAGGCGATACATACCGCAGGCGTGCCCTTGGTGCGCGCCATACCCTGAGCGATAAAGCCCGCGCCCTGTTCGTGTCGCGCCAGGACATGGCGAATCTGACTGCTTTGACTGAGCGCGTCGTATAACGGCAGTACGGTTCCGCCCGGAATGCCGGTGACGGTTGTAATGCCCTGCCGCTCCAGTAAATGAACGATCAGTTGCGCGCCGGTAAAGCGTTGTGATTGGGAAGTTGTGCCCATAGTCGCCATGCTCCAGTCCTTTCTCTTTCTGGGCCAGCTTTACTTTCCGGGCGAGATAAACAAGAAACCCCGCTCGGTTGCGCCGGCGGGGTTTTTAGAATCGGTACGTTGACTCGGGACCCTACGGCGCATTGCCGACGACCACCACCACACGCACGACGACCACCGCGGCAGTTTGCGCGGTTAGTAGTAGGTCGGAAGTGTGCATGAATGCGGTCATGGGATCTCAGTTTTTTGATCAACGATAAAATTTATACAAACACAGCGTCGTGTTGCTGACAAGCAGTTTATGAAGCACAGAAAAGATCCGTGAGTTTTATCACACATGCGCTCATACGTTCTGCGTAGTGAACAGGCAGCAATAACAACGAAGGGAAAGCGAATTAAGGGGGGCGTAAAAACAAAAAACCCCGCGGGAAGCGAGGTTTTTTAGAGCGGTTTTGCGGATGGTCGCCGCAAAAGCACACTGTGTTACGTCAACTTTATAACTATACGACCAATTGACCGCACTCGCAATAAATGCGGCGGTTTTAGTCAGATTAACTATAGGACACCGGGTAAAAGCTGTCGAGAAAATACTGTTCATATATACAGTATTTATCTATACTGATGTGGCTTATCACAGTGTGCGATACGGGGCCGTAAACGCGGCGAAAACCAAGTCCTGGCTGAAACGGGTGGTGCCGTCAGTGCCTTAACCCCGAGAGAGCACACTGTGTTACGCCAACAAAAGCCGCTGGCAACAGGCAACGGAGAGGTACACCAGCGGCGTGCTCCTTGACCAGAGGAGACGCGTATGAGCGCAATGGATTGGGTTATCCTTGTCCTGAAACTCATTGTTGCCTTGCTGCAACTGCTTGACGCTGTCCTGAAATACCTGCGGTAATTCAGGGTCAAGTCGCACCAAAGGAGGGCGGGCAACCGCCCTCCTTTAACAGCCGCTTTTTTCGCGTTTCGCCAACATGCTATGGTAATCATTTCTCTGAAGGAATGGTGAGTGAGCAAGTCAGTGCGTTTTATTGTCGTACGCCACGGCGAGTCAGAATGGAATCAGCGCGGTATTTTGCAGGGGCAGCTTGATAGCCCCACCAGCGCTCGCGGGCTGCGGCAAATCGATGCGCTGCTTGGGGCGCTCGCCTCTTATTCATTCAGCGCCGTTATCAGCTCTCCCTCACAGCGCGCATTAACCACCGCACAGGCTATCGCCCAGTTTCATGGCTCGCCGCTTCATCTCGATCCCCGTCTTCATGAACAACACCTTGGCGACTTCCAGGCGTTCACCCCGGCACAAATAAGGGAACGTAACCCTGCGGTTGCCGATGCGCTACTCGCGGGTGATGTCGCCGCCGTTCCGCCGGGCGGCGAGAGCGTACTGGAAGCGGCAAACCGTCTTCATCAGGCACTGCTCGACCAGGACGCGTCGGCTGACGCCAGCATCTGCGTCGTCACACATGGCAATACGCTGGCAGGTTTACTCTGGCTTTTGCAGGGTGCAGATTTCCGCGCCCCCTTTACCCGCTTTAGCCCGCACAATTGCAGCTTTTCTGTTCTTCATCGACAAGCTCACGCGTTGAGGATCGAAAACTGGGGACAAGCAACCCATTTACTCAACGGTAATCTGCTCTGATTAACTGATTTCTGGCAATTTTTGTTGCCGGATGAGGTTTACATCCCACCCGCCTTCGTTACCAGCGATGATCTGGTTATCTCTTGCCATTGTGCTAGATTCGTCTCGCTTTCTGCTCAAACACAGAAAAATCTTCTACTGAAAATAATAAAGAGTCTTCATTTCCATGAAAAAGCTGGCGAATTCTCATTTGCTATTGATGCTGATTATGCTCATCGCCGTGGGGCAAATGGCGCAAACCATTTATATCCCGGCGATAGCCGATATGGCCCGCGATTTACAGGTGCGTGAAGGCGCCATACAAAGCGTGATGGCAGCCTATTTATTCACGTATGGCGTCTCGCAACTGATTTACGGCCCGATTTCGGATCGCGTGGGGCGCCGCCCGGTTATCCTGGTGGGAATGAGCATTTTTATGGTGGCGACGGTCATTGCGCTACGCACCACCAGCCTGCCAGTGCTGATTGCCGCCAGCGCGTTGCAGGGCATGGGAACCGGCGTGGCGGGCGTGATGGCGCGCACCATGCCACGCGATCTGTTTGAAGGCTCGGCGCTGCGCCACGCCAATAGCTTGTTGAATATGGGCATTTTAGTCAGCCCGCTGTTGGCGCCGTTAATTGGCGGGTTACTGGATACGGTGTGGGGCTGGCGCGCCTGTTTCGCCTTTTTACTGGCGCTGTGCGTGATGGTCACGTTCAGTATGGCGCGCTGGATGCCGGAAACCCGTCCGACGCAGGCGCCTCGCACCCGACTGCTGGCCAATTACAGGACCTTATTTGGTACGGCGTCGTTTAACTGCTTTTTGCTAATGCTAATTGGCGGGCTTGCCGGTATCGCGGTTTTTGAAGCCTGCGCCGGGGTATTAATGGGCGCGGTCCTGGGGCTGAATAGCATGGTGGTGAGTGTGCTGTTTATTCTGCCTATTCCGGCGGCATTTTTTGGCGCCTGGTACGCGGGTCGCCAGAATAAACGTTTCTCAACCTTAATGTGGCAATCGGTAATGAGCTGCCTGCTGGCAGGGATACTGATGTGGATCCCCGGTTGGTTCGGCATGATGACTATCTGGACGCTGCTACTGCCTGCCGCGCTGTTTTTCTTCGGTGCGGGTATGCTGTTCCCGCTTGCCACCACGGGTGCAATGGAGCCGTTTCCCTTTCTGGCGGGCACGGCTGGCGCTCTGGTCGGCGGGCTGCAAAATGTCGGATCGGGCCTTCTTGCCTGGTTCTCCGCGCTGCTTCCGCAAACCGGGCAAAGCAGTCTTGGCCTGTTGATGACGGTGATGGGCGGTATGATCTTACTGTGCTGGCTGCCGCTCGCCCATCGCGAACAGCAACAACGCCATATGGCTTAATTTAATAACATCAGGATGTTATGCAGGTGGGATACGCAAAACAGCAGCGCCAGCATCACCACCGCCAGCGCGATAAACAGCTTACCGCGCAGCGCGCGTCGATCTGAAAAATCGCAGCGCGCAATATCCAGTAAATTACGCTGGCGTACAAACCTGTAAATCAATGCGCTGACTACGGCAAGAATCACCAGTGATAACCAAAACAGCGCACCTGCCTGATACCAGCTATGGCGCAGCGCTAAGGCCAGCAATGCGCCGTAGCCAAGCAGCGTGCGTAACCATGCAAGCGAGGTCCGCTCAGGCTGCAAGCCCGGGTCGCGCGCGGAGTTAGCCACCCTGGATAACCATGACAATGACCACTGCCGCAATGAGCATCATGGCGATGCTGATTATTTTCAGGCCCCGCGTATAGACAAAATCCTGCTTCAGGCGCATCGCTTTTTCGTTATTCAACCAGCGCAAATAACCATATAACGCGATGCCAGCGGAGAAAACGCACAGTAACAGCGACAGCATTTCCCGTACCAGCGGCGTGGCGAGTTCCGGCGCGAGTTGATCAAGCCCTACGCCTGCCGCCAGAAACCCCAGCGCGGTACGGATCCAGGCTAAAAACGTACGTTCATTGGCAAGCGAAAAACGATAATCCGGCGCTTCTCCCAGCTGGGAAATCTTCATGTTCCTTCCTTTTGCCCGATAGAAATCATATCGCCCGGCAAACCGGGGACAACGATGTTTTATAGCCTGGCATTATTTTATCGATAAAAAAACCGGCACTGTCGATGCCGGTTTTGATTGGCGGTGTCACCACACCGTCAGCTTGCTCCCCAGAACAGTAAGGCAAGCAGTTGCGGCGTGATGATACGTAAAAACATCACCAGAGGATAAACCGTGGCATAGGAGAGCGCCGCTGCGCCGCTGGTGGCATGAAGGTTATTGGCGAAGGCAAGCGCCGGCGGATCGGTCATCGAGCCTGCCAGCATCCCACAGAGTGTCAGGTAGTTCATACGGGTAAAAATGCGCGCCAGTATACCTACGGTAATCAGCGGTACGGCGGTGATTACCGCGCCGTAGGCAATCCAGCTTACGCCGCTGCCCGCAAGTAGCGTATCGACAAAGTCGCCGCCAGATTTTAGCCCTACCACGGACAAAAACAGCACAATCCCAAGCTCGCGCAGGGCAAGGTTGGCGCTGGGCGGCATAAACCAGTACAGCTTACCGATGGTGCCGATACGCCCCAAAATGAGCGCCATAATTAACGGCCCGCCTGCAAGGCCCAGGCGCAATGCCGCCGGGAAACCGGGAATAAATAACGGTACTGAACCCAACAACACCCCAAGCCCAATACCGATAAACACTGGCAACATTTGCACTTGCTGCAATTTTTGCTTCGCGTTGCCCACCTCTGCCGCAACCGCGTCAATAGACGCCGGGCGGCCCACTAGATTCAGGATATCGCCAAATTGCAGGCTGGCGTTGCTGCTCGCCACCAGTTCCACCCCGGCGCGGTTAAGCCGTGAGATAACCACGTCATAGCGCTGTTTGAATTGCAGATCGCGGATTTTCTTGCCGAAGACTTTCTCGTTAGTCACCACCACGCGCTCAACGCGCAGTTCGGTGCCATGGGTCGACAGCGACGTATCCACTTCTTTGCCGATAACCAGTTGCGCGTTATGCAAATCACTTTCACGCCCGACCAGGTGCAGCAAATCGCCGATTTGCACCACCGTATTGGGCGAGGGCACCATCAACACATCCTCGCGTTTCAGGCGTGAACAGATAATGGTATCGCTGTTCAGAATGGGAACATCCTGAATGGCCAGCATATTGAGGTTAGGGTTTTCAACGCGAATATTGATGGTGTGAAGCTGGGTATGGCTAAAACCATTACTGGCGTCATGTTGCGCAGCTTCATTATCGACGTTGATACGAAACACCATGCGGATAAACCACATGGTCAGAAGGATGCCGCAAATGCCGAATGGATACGCCATGGCGTAACTCATCCCCATCAGATCGACAATCCCGGACGGCGTACCCAGATCGGCGAGGATCTGTTGCCCTGCGCCCAGCGCAGGCGTATTGGTCACCGCACCGGAGAAGATGCCAAGCACCACCGGTAAAGGAATATCGAAAAGCTTGTGCAAAATGGCGGTAACTACGCCGCCAAGCACCACAATTAAGATGGCGAATAAATTAAGCCGCAGCCCGGAAACGCGTAGTGAGGAGAAAAAACCAGGCCCTACCTGGATCCCAATCGTATAGACGAAAAGAATCAGGCCAAACTCCTGGATAAAATGCAGCATATGGCTGTTCAGGCCGACCCCGGCCTGCTCGACAAAGTGACCGACGATAATGCCGCCAAACAGCACACCGCCGATGCCAAGCCCAACCCCGCGAATTTTGATATTGCCGATCCATAGCCCCACCACCGCAACCAATGCCAGAAGGGAGACCGTTAACGCTATCTCACTCATACCGATTCCCTGTGAATAACATTTTTTGTTAAAAGAGATTCTGGCAGAGCCTTACGGGAATGAATGGGGGTTGGCGCACAATTTACAGGGGGATATCAGACGATTGGACGAGTTTGTAAAGGCGCTCCCGAGTCCGGGAGCGCAATATGATTAGCTATTGAGCGCAGGACGCTCGCTAATGGCGATACGCTGCGGCGCAAGCGCTTCAGGAACATGCCGTTCCAAATCGATATGCAGCAGACCGTTAGTGAAGGTCGCGCCGGAAACTTCCATATGGTCGGCCAGGGTGAAGCTCAGGTTGAAAGGCTGAGTCACTAACCCCTGATGCAGCCATTTCGGCTCTTGTTCCGGTTTTTGCGGCGAGCCTTTTACGGTCAGGCGCGTACCTTCCAACTGAATATCTAAATCTTCCTGACGGAACCCGGCGACCGCAAGGGTAATGCGGTAGTGGTTATCATCGCTTTTCTCGATGTTGTACGGGGGAAACGTCTGGGCTTCAGTGCTGTTTTGCAGGGCATTAGCCAGTTTGTCAAAACCAATCCACTGACGCAGAAGTGGGGATAAATCATAATTACGCATGGTCATTCTCCTTCAAAGAAGCGAGTAAAATCCTGCAAGCTCATGCTCGCAGTGTGCTCCCTGTCGGCAAGCACGGTGTTGAAGGCCGCATGGCGCGGCCCAGTGAAATTAGTTGATTTCGATACGACGCGGTTTGTCCGCTTCGGGGATCACGCGTTCTAACTCGATATACAGCAGACCGTTAACCAGGTTCGCGCCGCGAACGTGAATATTTTCGGCCAACTGGAATTTGCGCTCAAAGTTGCGCTCGGCGATACCCTGATACAGGTAAGTACGCTCTTTCTGTTCGCCTTCATGTGCGCCTTTTACCACCAGCATGTTGTCCTGGGCGGTAATTTCCAGTTCGCTTTCAGCGAAACCGGCGACGGCGATGGCGATGCGGTAATGGTTTTCGTCCACCAGCTCTACGTTGTACGGAGGGTAACCACCGTTGCTTTGGCTCTGGTTGTTTTCCAGCAGGTTAAACAGGCGATCAAAACCAATGGCGGAACGATAAAGCGGAGAAAGATCGAAATTACGCATAACGTTAAACTCCTGAAATCAGCGAGAGATAAATTGCCTTCCCGGCGGGACAGGCGGTAAGTCAAAACGTCCTGTCGGCACGTCTTCGATGACTGTATTCTTAAAATGGTGGTGCACCTCCCCATTTCAAGTCTTAATACAGACGATTTTTTGTTGGTTTACGTTTCTTTGCGTAGACTGGTTTCAACGCAATGGGAAAAAGACGATTAAGTGACATAACCGTTGCCTGCCTTGATTAAAAAAATAACGTCCACTTAATCGCTTTGATGCCACAACAGTAGATAAAAATGACGATGAAAATTTTTATACGGATTCTGATGATGATCTGCGCGGTAGCGTTTTTGGGCGGCTGCTCAAGCGTGATGACACACACAGGCGGCGGTGAGAAGGGCGTCTATCCGGGTACGCGTACCAGCGTCGAGCACCTTGGCGATGATACGATTAGCTGGGGATATAAGCCGCTGATTATCCTTGATCTCCCCTTTACGGCAGTGATGGACACCGTCCTGTTGCCCTGGGATATCTTCCGTACCGATAAATCGGTGAAAGCACGGGTAGAAGAGAGCGAGGCGAAGAATCACGCCGTGAATAGCGTGATCCCCCCTTCTAACATTCAATGACCGGTTTCAACCGTCCATAATTGCTGGAAACCGTCTTTCTGCGCCATCCAGGCGACGTATTTCCCGTCTGGTGAGAAGACGACTGCGTCGCCAGACGGCGAATGCGATGGCGTCAGCGGTGTGATAGCGCCGGTGACCGCATCACAGAGCACCACACACCCGTTCTGTATAAAGCCCAACCATTTACCACCTGGATGCCAGTTAAACGCTGACGCCACTCCCCCTTCGCCAGACGTTAACTGCTTCGGATCGCCACCGTTTGGTGAAATCATCCACAGTTGTGCAACGCCCTTCTCATCGCGCATTAAAAACGCAATGGCATTACCTTGCGGATTACTGCGAACCCAGTGACGCGGCGTGGTGGCAAGCCCCGGCCAGGGGCGATGGTGGGTAAAGGTTAATCGACGCTGTATCACGCCTGCTGGCGGCGCGGGCATTGTCGTTTCAGTGCCTTCAAGCGGTTCATCGCCGGCCCGTTTCCAGTCCGCGACATCCGACGGTAAATCGACAATAAACAGTTCAGGGATTTTTTCACCCGTGACGCTTCGGGTATCGCCAATAAAGGCCAGCGCGCGGCGCTGCACAGAGCCATCGGGTTTACGGTATCCATCCTCACCCACCCAACCCTCTTCATATGCCCGGCTAATTTCATCGCTGCCCGGCGTCGGTTGCGCCGTCGTACGACTGACTAACGCGCACCAGTATTGCCCGGCATATTCACGCGGATGACGGCATGGCGGCGATACCGGCCCAAAAGGCAGCGCCACTCCGACGTTACGTAAATCGAGCATCGGGTCGCGCGCGTGCAGCACATGATCGTTATAGGTAAAACTTACCCATTCGCCATCCGGGCTGAAAACATGCACGTGGCTACCGCCGCGAAGCGCGCCGGGGGTAAATGGCGGGGTGATGTCCATGGCATCCAGATTATGGGCCAGCGCGTTTTCCAGCACCACGCCACGGCGATGATGAAAATCATACTGCCAGGCGGCGTCCGGATTTTCCGGCCCGTGAATGAAAACATACTGCGCTTTGCGGGGATTAACCGTCACTACGCCCACGTGTGCGCCGTGCGCGGCGCGATAAAGCACCTCCACCTCTCCCGTCTCGACATTGACGCGCTCAATGGTTTCACCGCTAAATGAGGCGCCGGATGGACGGACGTCGAACGCCAGCCAGCGACTGTCTGGCGTCCAGGTGTTGATGTTCGTGAGTTGGTGATGGCGTGGGGCAAAGGTGATTTGTTTCATAACAGGCTCTGTCGGATGACATCAATGCCTGTCATTTTACGCTAAAAAGCCGACGCCTTATGACAGGCGCCGGGTTTTATTAACCGACGCGTTTCACGTCGCCGACCAGCAAAATATACGAACAGGCACCCACCAGCGCGACCGCCGAGATATACACCAGCGCCGGGGCAAAGCCGTAGCTCTGCGCTAAATACCCCACCACCAGCGGTACCGTAATCCCGCCTAACCCGCCAACAAAGTTAAATACCCCGCCGGTTAAACCAATCAACCGCATCGGCGCCAGAGAAGAGACCAGGGACCAGGTAATAGACGCGAATCCGTTACCGAAGAACGCCACGGCCATCAGCGTCATAATCCATACCGGATCGTTTGTGTAATTCGCGCCCATAATGCAGGTGGAAATCAACAGCCCGCAGATGATAGGCGTCTTCCGCGCCACCCCCAGCGAATACCCGCGACGCACCAGGCGATCGGCGACCCAGCCGGAGAGCAATACCCCAAAGAAAGCGGCAAGGAACGGCACCGTGGTCATAAACCCGGCCTTCAATGCGGTGATGCCTTTTTCCTGAGTCAGGTAATTTGGAAACCAGGTCAGGAAAAACCACAGCGTCGAGGTGACGGCAAACTGGCCTAAATAAACGCCCAACAGTTTCCGGTGAAACACCAGTTTCCAGTCGGCGCGCGTGAGCGGTGTACGCTCTTTTTTCTCAGCCGGCGCATCGCCATCCACCAGACCGCCGCCCTCACGGATATAATCCAGCTCAGCCTTGTTAATGCCTTTGCTGCGACGCGGCGGTTGATACACCTTAATCCAGATAAACGACCAGATAATGCCAATCCCGCCGGTGACGATAAACACCCAGTGCCAGCTCAGCAGTTCCTGGATCCAGATAAGCAGCGGCGTCAGGAATGCCAGGCCCACAAATTGCCCGGAGGTATAAAAGCCGACCGCCGAGGCGCGCTCATGTTCAGGGAACCAACTGGTCACCATCCGGTTATTGGTAGGAAAAGCGGGCGCTTCGAATATGCCGGTTATGGCCCGCAGCCCCACAAGCGATAACAATCCCGTCGCGAATCCCTGGAATAAGGTCGCCACCGACCAGCCGAAAATGGCGATAAAATAGGTCAACCGTGACCCGACGCGATCTAAAAACCAGCCGCCGGGAATCTGGCATAAGGTATATAACCAGGCGAAGGCCGAAAAGACATAGCCCATTTGCGCTTTAGTTATACCGAATTCTTCCTGAATATGGGCGGAAGCCACCGCCAGGTTGGCGCGATCAACATAGCAAATCACGACCGTAATAAAGATCATGACCAGCGTCAGGTAGCGGCGGCGTGTAGGTTTCGCCGCGTTAACGGAAATATCCATGATGTTCTGTCTCCAGATTTTGGCATGGTGAGGCCCCTCACCATGCCCTGTGAAATACAGAGGGTGATGTATCGAATTATTTTTTTACGGCTTTTATAAAGCGTTATTATTTACATATCGCGAGGTGCGTAATTACCATTCCGCAACGCTGCCATCCGCATGACGCCATAATGGGTTGCGCCAGTCGGTTACGCTTTTACTGCGTTCAATAACCTGCTCTTCGTCGATTTCTACGCCTAAGCCCGGTTTCATTAAGGGGTGGAAATAACCGCCGTCCATTGCGAAGTCTTCTTTGTTTTTAACAAAGTCGAGCAATTCAGCGCCCTGGTTATAATGAATACCCATACTTTGCTCCTGCAACACGGCATTGCGGGAGACAAAATCAATATGCAGGCAGGCTGCCAGCGCAATGGGACCCAGCGGACAATGCGGCGCCAGGCCAACGTCATACGCTTCAGCCATCCCGGCGATTTTAAAGCATTCGGTAATGCCGCCGGCATGGGAGAGATCCGGCTGCAAAATAGCAATGCCGCCCGCTTCCAGAACCCGTTTAAATTCAAAGCGCGAGAACATGCGTTCGCCTGCGGCAATCGGAATATGCGTTTGCGCGGCCAGACGCGGATAATATTCTGCCTGCTCGGCTAATACCGGCTCTTCAATAAATAACGGACGGTACGGTTCAAGCTCTTTAATTAATATTTTCGCCATTGGCGCGCTAACGCGACCGTGGAAATCCAGGCCAAATTCGATAGTATTACCGAACGCTTCACGAATTTGCGCCACGGTATTCACGGCAGCGTCAACTTTGCGCGCATCATCAATCACGCCTAATTCTTCGCAGCCGTTTAATTTAAAGGTATCGAAACCAATTTCACGCAGTGTTTCAATCCCCGCGATAACGTCTGCCGGACGATCGCCGCCGACCCAGCTATAGGCTTTGATTTTATCACGCACCAGGCCGCCCATTAATTGCCATACCGGGGCATTTAATACTTTGCCTTTAATATCCCATAGCGCCTGATCAATACCGGCAATGGCGCTCATTAATATCGGGCCGCCGCGATAAAAACCGCCGCGATACATTATTTGCCACAGGTCGTTGATGCGCGCCGGATCCTGGCCAATCAACATCTCGCCCAGTTCATGTACCGCCGCTTCCACGGTGCGGGCTCGTCCTTCAATGACAGGTTCACCCCACCCCACAATGCCTTCATCGGTTTCGATTTTTAAGAACATCCAGCGGGGCGGTAATCGGTACGTGGTGAGTTTGGTTATTTTCATTTCACTGCCTCTCGATACGCATTAACAAATGCTTGTGCTTGTTCTTTGGTACGGCTGAGCGGCTGCCCTGCCCGGTAAAGATCGCTTCCCAACCCGGCGCCGATACACCCAGCCTTGAGCCACTGCGCCAGGTTTTCTGGCGTCACGCCGCCGACGGCGAAGACCGGAATTTCCGCGGGCAACACGGCTTTGAGCGCTTTGATGTAATCTGGGCCAAAGGCGGATGACGGAAAGACTTTTAACGCCTGCGCACCTGCCTCCAGCGCCGTGAAGGCTTCTGTTGCGGTGGCGCAGCCCGGGCATACCGTCATGCCGTACTTCACCGCGCGTTGAATGACCTCGACGTTAATGTTTGGCGTAACGATAAGCGTGCAGCCCATGTCGGCGAGTTGGTCAACCTGCTCCGGGTGAAGGACCGTCCCTGCGCCAATCAGCGCGTTATCGCCATATAACTTCACCATCTCCGGGATGCTTTGCTGCCAGTTTGGTGAGTTCAGCGGAATTTCCACCGCCTCAAAACCTGCATCAATAATCGCGCCCACATGCTCTGCGGCCTCTTCAGGGGTAATACCCCGTAAAATGGCGATGAGGGGAAGTTCAGTTTTCCATTGCATCGGCAATGCTCCTTATTCCAGCCTGAAAGGCGTGGTCGCCCTCAAGCGAGTTGGCGGTGATTCCCAACCGCGCCAGGGCGCGTTGATAACGCGCGCAAAGTCTGGGGTTGGCAACGAGGGTGACAGGCGTTGAACCAGCGGGTTGATAGTGGCGCAGTTGCGTCGCGACCTCATTGCCGATCAAAAGCCCGGAAAGGTATTCGCTGACATGATGGCGCGGCAGGGCGCCAAGCACATGGGAGGCGCGTACCTCAAAAAGACGCGTGACGATGGCATCATCATTAATGCCCTGCTCAACACCGGCATCAAACGCCTCGACGCTTTCGTCCTGGTCGGCAATACCCACGCCGATAAGTGAATGCGCAAGCAGCAGGTGATGCAGTTCGCCGGTCATCACGGTGCGAAAATCATCAATACGTTCATTATCGGCCTGCACCCATTTGCAATGGGTGCCCGGCATGATGTACAGCGATGCGGGCGCCAGCGTGGCTGCGCCAATGAGCTGAGTCTCTTCGCCGCGCATTACGTTATGGTTATCGTCACGATCAACGCTCAGGCCGGGGATAATCCACACGCCCGGGATAACGGCGGTAAGCTTTGCGCCAATAGCGTTAAACGCTGTGGGACACGGCAGATAAGGCGCGTTAATCCACCCGGCATTGCTACCGACCATACCGGCCATCAATACCGGCGTGTTGGCATCGCGCCAGCCTTCGGTCACGGTGTTCAGCACCGCTTCTGGCGTCTGACCGTTCAGGCGTGTCACGCCGCTGGCGGATTGCCGATGGTCGAGGCACTTCCCGTCCTGATACAGCCAGGCGCGAAGATTGGTCGACCCCCAGTCGATAGCGATATAGCGAGATGTCATGTAATTTCCTTAAGCCTGCGGGTGGAGCTTGCGATCATCGCCAGCGCCGCCTGTTCTGCCGCGTTGCCATCCTGATGACGAATGGCGTCAAATAACGCTTTGTGCTCCTGGAGCGTTTTCGGCATGTTGGCCTCATCACCCATCCAGGTCCGTTCAAATACCGCGCGCTGTAATGAACTTATCGCCACATTCAGCTGTTGCAGAACCGGGTTATGCACCGAAGCCAGCACCGCCTCGTGATAGCGAATATCCGCCTCGTTAAAGGCATCGCGATCCTGATTGTTGGCAATCATGTCGTTTAAAGCCGCTTCAATTTGCGCCAGATCGCTTGAGGTCGCGCGTTCCGCCGCCCAGCGGGCAATCGCCGGTTCAACCAGATTGCGCACTTCGCTCATGGCGCTAATCAGTCGCGGGTCATAATCGCTTTCCAGTACCCATTGCAACACATCGGTATCGAGGTAATTCCACTGGTTGCGCGGTGTGACAAACGCGCCCCGATAACGCTTCATTTCTATTAATCGCTTGGCAAGCAGCGTGCGAAACACTTCCCGGATGATATTGCGCGAGGTTTCAAACTCTTCGCAGAGATCGGCTTCCGCCGGTAGCGCCGCGCCCGGTACATATTTGCCGCCTACAATCTGGCGACCCAGCGTGATAGCAATGCGGTCAGTTTTTGTCAGTGTCATGGTTTTTCCCTGGTCATAGCATCGTCCCTTTACTTTACCGTGACCGCCGATTTTCGCCTCAATTTTGAAGTACAAACGTGAAGCGAGATGTCATCGTATGAGCTTCAATGTAGTACAACAGTTAATGGTTGTACTACAATTTAGATCACAAAAACGACAATCCATAACCAAAGACGGATCAAAAAGGGATCAAAACCCCCATAAGAAGGTGTTCAAAGGAAGGTTGATAACAGGGAATGGCGATTCAGGCGGGAAAACACGCCGTCTAAGGAGAGTCTGACGGCGTTTAAATCAGGTGGGATTAGAGAACAAATTTCTCAATGGCGTAAGCGACGCCATCTTCAAGATTGGTTTTGGTTTCAAAATCCGCGACTGCTTTTACGGAATCTATCGCGTTGCCCATCGCGACGCCGATACCGGCATATTCCAGCATCGCAATATCATTTTCCTGATCGCCTATCGCCATGACTTCTTCCGCCTTGATGTTCAGCGCCTCCGCGAGGGACTTCACGCCAGTGCCTTTCGTCACGCGCTTATCAAGGATTTCAAGGAAATACGGTGCGCTTTTCAGTACCGTGTATTTTTCTTTCACGTCAGCCGGAATGCGGGCAATGGCTTTGTCGAGCACGGCCGGTTCGTCGATCATCATGACTTTTAAAAACGTCATATTGGGGTCCATTTTTTCTGCTTCGCAGAACACCAGCGGGATGGTAGCGACGAAGGATTCATGCACCGTGTAATAGCTGATATCGCGGTTCGCGGTATAAAGCGTGGTGCGATCGAGCGCGTGGAAATGTGAACCCACCTCGCGGGACAATTTCTCCAGAAAACGATAATCATCGTAGCTCAGCGGCGTTTGCGCCACGGTGCTACCGTCGCTGGCTTTCTGCACCAGCGCGCCATTGTAAGTGATGCAGTAATCGCCTGGCTGGTTCATGTGCAGCGCTTTCAGGTAGCTGTGCACGCCCGCATACGGACGACCGGTGGTCAGCACCACGTTGACGCCTTGCGCA
Source organism: Citrobacter freundii (assembly GCF_011077955.1). Classification (GTDB taxonomy): domain Bacteria; phylum Pseudomonadota; class Gammaproteobacteria; order Enterobacterales; family Enterobacteriaceae; genus Atlantibacter. The sequence goes on along the minus strand of NZ_JAALBX010000003.1, from coordinate 50,942 downwards.
CGCGCCTTCGCGATAGCATCTTTCACACCTTCTGAAATGGTGTGATCGGGCAGCAAAAGCGTGCCGTCCATATCAATTGCGATGAGTTTTATCGTCATGGGATCTTTTCTGGTAGTGGGTTTCGTTCATGCTAACGCGATTCCGCTCACGACAAAACCTCTTCATCGTGGTGGTACTTGCGCCCAAACAATGCCAAAAAAAACGCCGCTCATCTGAGCGGCGAATTTTGATGACCGGAAAAGCGTTAAATATCGATATTCGCGGCTTTCAGGGCATTCTCTTCGATAAAGGCACGGCGTGGTTCAACCGCATCGCCCATCAGGGTAGTGAACAGCTGATCGGCGGCAATCGCGTCTTTAACGGTCACGCGCAGCATACGACGGCTTTCCGGGTCCATGGTGGTTTCCCACAATTGATCCGGGTTCATCTCGCCCAGCCCTTTATAGCGCTGAATAGCAAGGCCGCGACGCGACTCTTTCACCAGCCACTCCAGCGCCTGTTCGAAGCTTTCAATCGGCTGACGACGCTCGCCACGCTCGATAAATGCATCTTCTTCTATCAGGCCGCGCAGCTTCTCGCCAAGCGTACACAGACGGCGGTATTCCGCGCCAATAACGAACTCATTATCCAGAACGTAGTCAGTATCAACACCGTGAGTACGCACGCGGACTACCGGTTCGAAATGATGCAATTCCTGATTTTCACGAATATCGTATTTCCATACGCTACCGTGCGCTTCTTTCTCATTCAACACGGTGGTCAACTGAGAAATCCAGCGGGTCACATGGGCTTCGTCGGACAGATCCGCTTCGGTCAGCGTCGGTTGATAAACCAACTCTTTCAGCAACGCGCGCGGGAAGCGGCGTTCCATACGACCAATCATCTTCTGAGCGGCGTTGAATTCGGCCACCAGCTTCTCTAACGCTTCACCTGACAGAGCAGGCGCGTTAGCGTTGGTGTGCAGGGTAGCGCCATCCAGCGCGATGGAAATCTGATACTGATCCATCGCTTCATCGTCTTTGATGTACTGTTCCTGCTTGCCTTTTTTCACTTTATACAGTGGCGGCTGCGCGATATACACGTGGCCACGCTCAATGATTTCCGGCATCTGGCGATAGAAGAAGGTCAACAGTAGAGTACGAATGTGCGAGCCGTCGACGTCCGCATCGGTCATGATAATGATGCTGTGATAGCGCAGTTTATCCGGGTTGTACTCATCGCGACCAATGCCGCAACCCAGCGCGGTGATAAGCGTCGCGACTTCCTGAGAGGCCAGCATCTTGTCGAAACGGGCTTTCTCGACGTTGAGGATTTTACCTTTCAACGGCAGGATCGCCTGGTTCTTACGGTTACGCCCCTGTTTTGCAGAGCCGCCCGCTGAGTCCCCTTCCACCAGGTAAAGTTCAGAGTGGGCCGGGTCACGTTCCTGACAATCCGCCAGTTTGCCCGGCAAGCCTGCCAGATCCAGCGCGCCTTTACGGCGAGTCATTTCACGGGCGCGACGCGCGGCTTCACGGGCGCGGGCAGCATCAATGATTTTGCCTACCACGATTTTGGCGTCGGTCGGGTTCTCAAGCAGGTATTCGTTCAGCAGTTCGTTCATCTGCTGCTCAACCGCCGTTTTCACCTCGGAAGAAACCAATTTATCTTTGGTCTGCGAGGAGAATTTCGGATCCGGCACTTTCACGGAAACGACAGCAATCAGGCCTTCACGCGCATCGTCGCCGGTGGCGCTGACTTTGGCTTTTTTGCTGTAACCTTCTTTATCCATGTAGGCGTTCAGGGTACGGGTCATCGCCGCACGGAAGCCTGCCAGGTGCGTACCGCCATCGCGCTGTGGAATGTTGTTGGTAAAGCAGTAAATGTTTTCCTGGAAACCATCATTCCACTGCAAGGCCACTTCCACGCCAATCCCGTCTTTCTCGGTTGAGAAATAGAAAATGTTCGGGTGGATCGGCGTTTTGTTCTTGTTCAGGTACTCTACGAACGCTTTGATGCCGCCTTCGTAATGGAAATGATCTTCTTTGCCGTCACGCTTATCGCGCAGACGAATAGACACGCCGGAGTTCAGGAATGAGAGCTCACGCAGGCGCTTCGCCAGAATGTCATATTCGAATTCGATAACGTTGGTAAAGGTTTCATGGCTCGGCCAGAAACGCACTTGCGTACCTGTCGCGTCGGTATCACCCGTTACCGCCAGCGGTGCTTGCGGCACGCCGTGTACGTAGGTTTGCTGATGTACTTTGCCTTCACGGCGGATAACCAGCTCAAGTTTCTGGGAAAGGGCGTTTACCACGGACACGCCTACACCGTGCAGGCCGCCGGAAACTTTATAGGAGTTATCGTCGAACTTACCGCCCGCATGAAGCACCGTCATGATAACTTCAGCCGCAGACACGCCTTCTTCCGGGTGAATGCCCGTCGGAATGCCACGGCCATCATCCGTTACGGAAACGGAGTTATCGGCATGGATAGTGACCACGATGTCTTTACAGTGACCGGCGAGCGCTTCGTCGATAGCGTTATCTACCACCTCAAATACCATGTGGTGCAGACCGGTGCCGTCATCCGTGTCGCCGATATACATACCCGGGCGCTTACGCACCGCATCCAACCCTTTCAGGACTTTGATACTCGAGGAGTCATAGGAATTCGACATCAACGTTTCTCGCTCATTAGTTCTTGGGTTAATCCGTTATTTTACCCTGTTCCACGGCGAACATCTTTGAATTTTTGTCCGCCATATCCATCACATGTTCTGCACTTATCGCACTCACAAAGACTTGTGACTGCGTCGCCTTTAAGCGACTCGCCAACAGGCCGCGACGTGCATCATCCAGTTCAGAGGCAAAATCATCTATCAGGTAGAGACAGCGGCGTCCGCTCTCTCGAGTTAAAAACTCACCCTGCGCCAGGCGCAACGCGCACATCAACAGTTTGAGCTGCCCGCGGGAAAGCGTATCTTCCACCGGGGCGCCGTCGGCACGGATCCGAAAATCCGCTTTATGAGGACCGTGCGCGGTATAGGTCAGCATTCTGTCGCGCTCAAAATTGCGCACCAGCACGTCGGCATAATCGCTCTCTTTCTCCCAGCCGCGCTGAAAAGAGAAGGTTAGCGAGAATTCAGGTAAAAATTGCTTGCAGGTATCTGCCATATCTTCGGCGATCGCGCGACTATAATCACTACGCCATTGGCTGATTTGTTCAGCCAGCGGGATCAATTCTTTATCCCAGGGCCGAAGCTGTTCGTAGCGGGTGACCTGGCGCAGCGCAGCGTTACGTTGCTTCAGGAGTCGCTTTAAATTGCTCCAGGCGACGAAGAAACCCGCCTGATCGTGGAAGCATCCCCAATCCAGGAACGCTCTACGGTATTTGGGGCCGCCGCCGAGCAAAGTAAACCCCTCGGGGGTAATTAATTGCATCGGCATCATCAGCGCCAGCTCAGCGACTTTATGGCCGTCGGTACCGTCGATACGCACTTTACTGTCGCCATCGCGGTCCTTAGTCAGGCCAATCGCGGTTTCCCGCTCGCCTTCTTTTAACCGCCCATGCAGCACGAATGCGTCCTGCTCGTGGCGGATGACGCGGCCTATCTGCAAACTGCGAAATGCCCGGCCATGCCCGAGGGTGTAGATAGCTTCCAGCACGCTGGTTTTGCCGCTGCCGTTAGCGCCCACCAGAAAGTTAAAACCGGGGGAAAGCTGCAGATCCGCATTTTCAATATTGCGGAAATCTTTAATAAGAAGACGCGTCAGTGACATATTTGGGTTTCTTCGGGCCCGGGCGTAATCGGCGCAACCAGTTTCAACGCGAACTGCGCGCAGAACCTGGCGCGTACACGACGTACGTGACAGGGACGAGCACAGCCCTGGTTGAAAATGGCAAGTAAGATAGCCCGATATTTTCCACTACAGTCTCATTGGCATCACGACATACGCCGCGCTTTGACTGGCCGCATCTTCAATCTGCACACTGGAAACCGAATCGGTCAACAAAATGCGGACGTTTTCGCATTTAAGCGCATTCAATACGTCCAACACATAACTGACGTTAAAACCGATCTCCATCTCCGTGCCGGTGTAGTTGACGTCGAGAATTTCCTCGGCTTCTTCTTGCTCCGGGTTGTTTGCGGTGATCTTCAGTTGGTTTTCGCTGACATACAACCGCACGCCACGGAACTTCTCATTCGAGAGGATCGCAGCGCGCGCAAAAGCCTGCTTCAGCAGATCGCAGCCTGCATCCAGGTGTTTATCCGGGTTTTTCGGCAACACGCGACGGTAGTCCGGGAAGCGACCATCCACCAGTTTAGAGGTGAAGATATAGTCGTTAACGTGGGCGCGAATATTGTTGCTGCCTATCTGAATACGCAACGGGCTGTCGCCGCCGTCAAGCATACGCATCAGCTCCAGTACGCCTTTACGCGGGACGATCACCGAATGGTTCGGCAACGGTTGCCCCACCGGCATCGCACACACCGCCAAACGGTGACCATCGGTCGCCACCGTGCGCAGCTCTTCGCCTTCGGTTTCAAACAGCATACCGTTCAGGTAATAACGCACATCCTGATGGGCCATGGAAAACTGAGTCGCTTCGATTAGCCGCTTCATGGTGGCCTGCGCGAGCGTGAACTCCACTTCGCTCTGCCAGTCGTCCAGATTCGGGAAATCCGCCGCAGGCAGCGTGGAGAGCGAAAAACGGCTGCGTCCTGAACGCACCAGCATTCTGTCGCCTTCCAGCGTGACCGCAATTTCCGCCCCTTCCGGCAGACCACGGCAAATATCGAAAAATTTACGCGCCGGTACCGTGGTCGCGCCCGCCTGATGCGGTAACGACAGCGCCACACGGGCAATCATCTCCATTTCGAGATCGGTTCCGGTCAGCGAGAGCGTTCCGTCCGTTACCTGCAACAGCAGATTGCCGAGAATAGGTAGCGTCGGACGGCCGCCTAACGGGCCGCTTACCTGCTGGAGCGGTTTTAATAAATGTTCACGTTCAACGGTAAATTTCATAGCGTCACGAAGATAATGTTCTGATTAAATTGGAGAAATCTTCTTTGATATCATGGCTCTCTTCACGCAACTGCTCGATTTTACGGCAGGCATGAAGCACCGTGGTATGGTCACGTCCACCAAACGCGTCGCCGATTTCCGGCAGGCTATGGTTGGTAAGCTCTTTAGCCAGCGCCATCGCCATCTGGCGCGGACGCGCTACCGAACGGGAACGCCGCTTGGAAAGCAAATCCGCTACCTTAATCTTGTAATACTCCGCCACCGTCTTCTGAATATTATCGATGGTGACCAGTTTTTCCTGGAGCGCCAGCAAATCGCGCAGCGCTTCGCGCACGAAGTCGATGGTGATCGCCCGGCCGGTGAAGTTAGCATTGGCGATAACGCGGTTCAGTGCGCCTTCCAGTTCACGGACGTTGGAGCGTAGGCGCTTGGCGATAAAAAACGCCACTTCGCCCGGCAGACGAATATCGTTTTCGTCGGCCTTTTTCATCAGGATCGCCACGCGAGTTTCAAGCTCTGGCGGTTCAATGGCAACCGTTAAGCCCCATCCAAAGCGCGATTTCAGACGATCCTCCACCCCATTAATCTCTTTTGGATAACGATCCGAGGTGAGAATGATCTGCTGATTGCCTTCCAGAAGCGCGTTAAATGTATGAAAAAACTCTTCTTGTGAACGCTCTTTGTTGGCGAAGAATTGAATATCGTCAATCAGCAGAGCATCCACTGAACGGTAGTAGCGTTTAAATTCTTCAATGGCGTTGTTTTGCAGCGCTTTGACCATGTCCTGGACGAAACGCTCAGAGTGCATGTACACCACTTTCGCATTCGGTTTACGCGCCATGATGCCATTGCCTACGGCATGCAGCAGGTGGGTTTTACCAAGGCCGGTTCCGCCATAAAGGAACAACGGGTTATACGCCCCGCCCGGATTATCCGCCACCTGACGGGCCGCCGCGCGCGCCAGCTGGTTGGACTTACCCTCAACGAAATTATTAAAGGTGTGTTTTACGTTCACATTGGAACGGTAAGACGGCTCTGCGGGCGCGGGCACATTGTCCCAGGCCTGACGCACAGGGGCGGCAGGCGCAACCTGAGCAGGCCTGACGTGGTTTGCCGGAATCGCATTACTGCGCACCACTGGCTTAGTGCCGACTTCAAAGCGCAGCAACGGAGCATCAGAGCCGCAGAAATCATTCAGCAGCCCATTAATATTATTAAGGTACTTATCCCTGACCCAATCGAGCACAAAACGATTTGGCGCATACAAAGCCAGCGTGTTATCGCTCAGTTCCGCCTGTAGGGGGCGTATCCACATACTGAACTCTGTGGCTGGTAACTCATCCTGCAATCGGGCAAGACACTGCTGCCAAAGCGAAAGTGACACGGCGGACTCCACTCGAACAACGTCGATAGACGAAGACTGAAACATTCATGATTGTTGACACGCGCTGACAAGCCCGAAGAAGGGAGCGCGTGAACCGCTATCTGCGGTATTACCCCGATGTTCTGGATCAACGGATCGCGATCGGGACCGCGGATCATAGCGTAAAGTCAGCCAGAGATCTTCTGTTTCTCACAGATTCTTCCTGATTTATCCACAGGGGGAGATCGGGCCGATTAAGTGTAAACGATCGGCGCGGGCACGTATGTCTTATTGCCCTTTATATCGGAAAATTTAATGACTCCCTCACAAAATCAACCGAATCGATCTAACAGGGATCCCGCCGGATCCTTGCACTTTACTGCCGGGGCCGTATAATTCACCACCCAGCGCGTTCGCGCGCGGATTTTACAGCCTGTTTCCTGTGTGTTTTTCGCGCTCTACGCAGCGCAAAAGCGCGGTAAATAAGGAAAGTGAATTGACTCCGGAGTGTACAATTATTACAATCCGGCCTCTTTAATCATCCATGACTTCGACGTGAGTCGTTCGGCAGCCCGTCCGCGCATACGCAAAGTCAGTGAATTTATTCAAGTTTAGGTAGAAATCGCCATGAAACGCACTTTTCAACCGTCTGTACTGAAGCGCAACCGTTCTCACGGCTTCCGTGCTCGTATGGCTACTAAAAATGGTCGTCAGGTTCTTGCACGTCGTCGTGCTAAAGGCCGTGCTCGTCTGACCGTTTCTAAGTAATAAAAGCTAACCGCCTGGTGGTTAAGCTCGCATTTCCCAGGGAGTTACGTTTGTTAACTCCCAATCATTTCACTTTCGTCTTCCAGCAGCCACTTCGGGCTGGCACGCCGCAAATCACTATTCTCGGCCGCCTTAACTCGCTGGGGCATCCCCGTATCGGTCTTACCGTCGCGAAAAAAAACGTCAAACGCGCACATGAACGCAATCGGATTAAACGTCTGACGCGTGAAAGTTTTCGTTTACGTCAGCATGAACTCCCGCCAATGGATTTTGTGGTGGTCGCGAAACGCGGTATTGCCGATCTCGATAATCGGGCGCTTTCGGAAGCATTGGAAAAGTTATGGCGCCGCCATTGTCGCCTGGCTCGCGAGTCCTGATAGGCCTGATTCGGGTCTATCAACGCCTGATAAGTCCGCTTCTCGGGCCGCATTGCCGTTTCACGCCAACCTGTTCTCACTACGGAATTGAGGCATTGCGCAGGTTTGGAGTGATAAAAGGCAGTTGGTTGACAGTGAAACGCGTATTAAAATGCCACCCTTTACACCCAGGTGGCGACGACCCCGTCCCGCCAGGACCTTTTGATACCAGAGAACACTAACGATGGATTCGCAACGCAATCTCCTTCTCATCGCTTTGTTGTTCGTGTCTTTCATGATCTGGCAAGCCTGGGAGCAGGATAAAAATCCTCAGCCCCAGCAACAGCAGACCACGCAGACTACGACCACCGCAGCGGGTAGTGCCAGCCAGGGCGTACCAGCCAGTGGCCAGGGGAAACTCATTACGGTTAAAACCGATGTCCTGTCCCTTACCATCAATACCCGTGGTGGTGATATTGAGCAGGCTCTGCTTTTGGGTTACCCGAAAGAGCTGGGTTCTAACGAACCGTTCCAACTGCTGGAAACCACCCCGCAGTTTATTTATCAGGCTCAAAGTGGTCTGACTGGCCGCGACGGTCCGGATAATCCGGCCAACGGCGCGCGTCCGCTGTATAACGTTGAGAGTGATAGCTTTGCGCTGGCTGATGGTCAGAACGAGTTGGTTATTCCGCTGACCTGGACTGATGCCGCCGGCAATACCTTCACCAAATCGTTCACGCTGAAACGCGGTGAATATACGGTGAACGTTGGCTACAACGTACAGAACACCGGTGATAAGCCGCTGGAGTTGTCGAGCTTTGGTCAGTTGAAACAGACTATCAACCTGCCAAGCCATCGTGATACAGGTAGCAATAACTTTGCATTGCATACCTTCCGCGGTGCGGCGTATTCCACGCCGGATACCAAGTACGAAAAATACAAATTCGATAACATTGCCGATAACGAAAACCTGAACGTCAGCTCCAAAGGCGGCTGGGTTGCGATGCTGCAACAGTATTTCGCAACGGCATGGGTACCGAATAACGACGGCACGAACAATTTCTATACCGCTAACCTCGGTAATGGCATTGCGGCTATCGGCTATAAATCTCAGCCGGTTCTGGTTCAACCGGGTCAAACCGGTACGCTTGCCAGCACCCTGTGGGTAGGCCCGGAAATCCAGGACAAAATGGCAGCTGTCGCGCCGCATCTGGATTTAACCGTGGATTACGGCTGGTTATGGTTTATCTCTCAGCCGCTGTTTAAGTTGCTGAAATGGATCCACAGTTTCCTTGGCAACTGGGGCTTCTCCATTATCGTTATCACCTTTATCGTTCGTGGTGTGATGTACCCGCTGACCAAAGCGCAGTACACCTCTATGGCGAAAATGCGTTTGCTGCAGCCTAAGATTCAGGCCATGCGTGAGCGTCTGGGCGATGATAAACAACGTATCAGCCAGGAAATGATGGCGCTGTACAAGTCGGAAAAAGTGAACCCGCTGGGTGGCTGCTTCCCGCTGTTGATTCAGATGCCTATCTTCCTTGCGCTGTACTACATGCTGATGGGCTCCGTTGAACTGCGTCATGCGCCGTTCGCACTCTGGATCCATGACTTGTCAGCCCAGGACCCGTACTACATTCTGCCGATCCTGATGGGCGTGACGATGTTCTTCATTCAGAAGATGTCGCCGACCACGGTGACCGACCCAATGCAGCAGAAGATCATGACCTTTATGCCGGTCATCTTTACGGTCTTCTTCCTGTGGTTCCCGTCAGGTCTGGTGCTGTACTATATCGTCAGTAACCTGGTGACCATTCTTCAGCAGCAACTGATTTACCGCGGTCTTGAAAAACGTGGCTTACACAGCCGCGAAAAGAAAAAGTCCTCATAGTAGCCGCAGGCGCATTGGCTGCATTTGTTTGCCCCAGTCACTTACTTAAGTAGGCTTCTGGGGCGCACAAAGTTGCCGCGTTCCTGCAACTTGAAATATTTCGAGTAATCGCGATAAAGTTAATGCCAGAGAAGGCGGTCTAAAGACCGCCTTTTTTTTTATATTTACTAAGAGACAAACCATGAGCCATAACGACACTATCGTCGCCCAGGCAACCCCACCGGGACGCGGTGGTGTAGGCATTCTGCGTATCTCCGGCCTGAAAGCGCGTGAAGTGGCCCAGGCGGTGCTGGGCAAACTGCCTAAGCCGCGCTATGCCGATTATCTGCCGTTTCGCGATGTGGATAATACCGACCTCGATCAGGGCATCGCCCTGTGGTTTCCTGGCCCTCATTCTTTTACTGGCGAAGACGTGCTGGAATTACAGGGGCACGGCGGTCCGGTTATCCTCGATCTGTTGTTAAAGCGCATCCTGACGATTCCGGGCGTGCGCATCGCAAAACCCGGCGAGTTCTCCGAGCGCGCATTCCTTAACGATAAACTTGATTTAGCCCAGGCAGAAGCGATTGCCGACCTGATAGACGCCAGTTCCGAACAGGCGGCGCGGTCCGCGCTTAATTCGCTCCAGGGGGCTTTCTCTACCCGCGTGAACCAGCTTGTGGAAGCACTCACTCACCTGCGGATCTATGTGGAAGCGGCTATCGACTTCCCGGATGAAGAAATCGACTTCCTCTCTGACGGTAAAATCGAAGCGCAACTCAACGACGTTATGGCCGATCTTGACGCAGTACGTGCCGAAGCACGCCAGGGCAGCCTGTTGCGTGAAGGCATGAAAGTCGTGATTGCGGGTCGTCCTAATGCCGGAAAATCCAGCTTGCTTAACGCGCTGGCGGGCCGTGAAGCGGCAATCGTTACGGATATCGCCGGGACCACCCGCGATGTGCTGCGCGAGCATATCCACATTGATGGAATGCCGCTGCATATCATTGATACTGCGGGCCTGCGCGAGTCCAGCGATAAAGTCGAGCGTATCGGTATTGAACGCGCCTGGCAGGAAATTGAACAGGCCGATCGGGTATTGTTTATGGTTGACGGCACGACCACCGATGCCACCGACCCGGCGGAGATTTGGCCAGATTTTATTGCCCGCCTGCCTAAAAACTTGCCCATTACCGTCGTGCGTAACAAAGCGGATATTACCGGCGAGCCTCAGGGGCTAAGCGAAGTAAATGGTCACTCACTAATTCGTCTGTCAGCGCGTACCGGTAGCGGTGTGGACGTTTTGCGCGACCATCTCAAACACAGCATGGGCTTTGACACCAATATGGAAGGCGGTTTTCTGGCCCGTCGTCGCCATTTGCAAGCGCTGGAAACGGCCGCTCAGCATCTGGAACAAGGCAAAGCGCAACTGTTAGGCGCCTGGGCTGGGGAATTGCTGGCTGAAGAATTGCGCCTCGCCCAGCAAAGCCTGAGCGAAATTACCGGCGAATTTACCTCTGACGATCTGCTGGGACGCATTTTCTCCAGCTTCTGTATTGGTAAGTAACATTTAGTCCGTGAACGTTCACTAACCCGCAAAAACGCTCTGTTGATGCGGGTTTCTTGTGCATATCCGTGTCAACCCGCCACATTTATACGCGTACATATTTCCATTGTGCCCACCCAGGCTTAGGGTTTGACGGAGCAGAGCGGCGATAAATAAAACTAAAAAACGCCGCGACACAGACAACAGGATTGGTGAAATGCCTTTGGAGATTCAAGATGATGCCCGATGAACTGGCCTCGCTTTACCAGAGAACCAATAACAACACCCAGGCGTTATGGCGTGACGCTCCGGGATGTGGCGAGAGGATGGAGGGGGATTATTATCAAAAAGCCACCTTCTCGCCCGTGGTGGGCATTAGGCCTTCGCCATCCGGTGCACTGCACGATTTGCTATTAGCGGTTAATGCGCTCGCCGCAGGCGATCCGTTGGCAGATGCAATGCCCCTTCACGGTCTGCACTTCACCTTCCTGGCTATTGCGCTGCCGCATTATCAGCGGCATCAACAACCTGAAAAACTCGCCAGTTTGCAGCGTATCTGGCAAGCGTACCCTGCCCGTAATACCACCATTTCCGCGCTTCAGTTAGTGGCGCTGCCCGGCCAGTTGCTGCTGGCAGGCATACCCGATCCCGCGAGCCTGACCGACAGAACGACTCTCGCGCAAAAACTGCTTGAGTCGCCATGGCGTGAGGACATACAGGCGCGTTATGCCGGTACGCCATTCCCGCCGCCGTTCTGGCATAGCACCCTGTTGCGCTACCGGGCGCAGCGGCTGCCTGATCAATGGCGGGATTTTTTCCAGGCCCACCAACAGCAACGCTTCGGTGTAGTTTGCGCCAGACGCGAGTTAGTGATGGCTAACTATAACTGGACGACGGTGGACCCCCTTACCTGAAACCGTATCCGTAAGCCATCTAACAGCGTATTTTAGAGCCGTCGATAAGCGCGTCAGACGGCATCCTGCGAAGATAATTGTAAAGTTCGCCCCGCAAAGCTGTTCAGAAGGCCTTTTTCGCATTAAAACCTAAGCATAATTTTGTTGATTAATATCTTATCTCCTATTCACAATTATTATCATCACCTGACCATTATCACGGAGCGACAAATGGCAACGCACTTTGCTCGAGGAACACTGAGCACCGACCAAATAATTTCATCGCGACTTAGCGCCGATACACTTGAACAGGCGCAACAGTTGCCCGAGCATCGACGCCAGCGTTTTTTAGCCTCTCGCTCATTATTGGCCGAGATGATGTTCCGCTTTTTTGGTATTAAGACGCTTCCCGCTATTTACACGACGCCAAAAGGTAAGCCTCGCTTCTCTGATAGCGAGCTGGCGGATTTCTCCATCGCTTATGCCGGAAATATGGTCGGCATCGCGCTGACCACGGAAGGATGTTGTGGTCTGGATATGGCGCTCCAGCGCACCACGCGCGGCTTTACACACCCGAATACCGGCGACCAGGCGTTCCCCTTCACCAGCACGGAATCGACGTGGATCTCTAATCAACACGATGCCACCGAAGCCAAAACGCAGTTGGTTACGCTGCGCCACAGTCTTTTGAAGATGACCGGCGAAAAGGATGAGACATCAGATACGGTGCAACTTCAGCCTGCAGCGGGAAAATTGCGCGTGATGAACTGCCCGCAGGTAGAAGCATTTTGTGATGCGGAAGACGTCCTGATCTGGTCGGTTGCCGTATCGCCCGCCATCGATAAGCTCACCCTCTGGCAGTACCACAACCAAAGCTGGAAATACCTGCCGGATATGGCGACCCGTCGCAATGATGAAGCCTCTCGCCTGATGCGTTTTACCAGTCTGCCATCTGAAAAAGCTCATATACTCAATGTTTCGCATTCCGAAACGTCAGGGAGTCATCATGTCTGAATCGCTAAAAGTTGTGACACTACTGGGAAGCCTGCGTAAAGGCTCTTTTAACGCCATGGTCGCGCGTACGCTGCCGAAACTAGCGCCAGCAGGGATGGAAATTACCGCACTGCCGACTATTGCGGATATTCCGCTTTATGACGCCGATATCCAGCAAGAAGAAGGCTTTCCCCAAAGCGTTGAAGCGATCGCGGCGCAAATCCGCGATGCTGACGGCGTGGTCATCGTCACCCCCGAGTACAACTATTCCGTGCCGGGCGGCCTGAAAAATGCCATCGACTGGCTGTCGCGTCTGCCTGAGCAGCCGCTGGCGGGCAAACCGGTACTCATCCAGACCAGTTCCATGGGTGCGATTGGCGGGGCGCGCTGCCAGTATCATCTGCGCCAGATCCTGGTATTTCTTGACGCCATGGTGATGAACAAGCCGGAGTTTATGGGCGGCGTCATTCAAAACAAAGTGGATACCCAGACGGGCGAAGTGATCGACCAGAGTACGCTCGATCATCTGACCGGGCAGCTCACAGCGTTTGGCGAGTATATTCTGCGGGTACGTAATTGATGTGAAAAGGGCCAGCTTTGCTGGCCCTTTTTGATTAATGCGCGTCGATAAAGACAATTTTCAGGGTGAACAGCAAGGCCACTACCACGACACAAGCGCTCAGGTCACGCCAGCGACCGGTGAACACTTTCATCACGCAGTAAGAGATAAAGCCCAGCGCAATACCTTCGGTTATTGAGAAGCTAAACGGCATCATCACGGCGGTAATAAACGCCGGTACCGCTTCAGTCAGGTCGTCCCACTTCACGCGTGCCAGACTTGATGTCATCAATACGCCCACGTAAATCAACGCGCCTGCGGCCGCATAGGCCGGCACCATTCCCGCCAGCGGCGACAGGAAGATAACCAGCAGGAACAGCAAACCGACGATCACGGCGGTGAGACCTGTACGTCCGCCGACCGACACGCCAGAAGACGATTCAATATAAGCCGTCACGGATGAGGTGCCGAAAAACGAACCGGTTACGGACGAGATGCTGTCGACATACAGCGCTTGTTTCATGCGCGGAAAACGGCCTTTTTCATCGGTCAGGCCCGCTTTATCCGTCACGCCAATCAACGTACCGGAGGAGTCGAAGAGGTTTACCAACATAAACGAGAAAATAACGCCAGCAAGACCGATATTAAGCGAGCCCGCCAGATCGACCTGACCCACCACGCTCATGACGCTCGGCGGCGCAGAAACAATCCCGTGGTATTGGACATCGCCCAGCATCCAGCCCAGCAGGGTGGTCACAACGATAGAGACCAGCACCGCAGCATGGATATTGCGCGACGCCAGTATGGCGATAATAAAGAAGCCCAGCGCGCCCAACAGCGTGGAATGGGACGTCAGATTACCGATGGTGACCAGCGTTTCCGGGTTAGCCACGATAATGCCGGCATTTTTCAGGCCCATCATACCGATAAACAGACCAATACCGCTGGTGATGCCCACGCGCAGGCTGACCGGGATATTCGCAATCATCCAGTAACGCACACGGAAAATTGTCAGGATCAGCAAGCCTACCGCGCCCCAGAAAATCGCGCCCATGCCGATCTGCCAGGAAAGCCCCATCGCCCCGACGACAACAAATGCAAAGAACGCGTTCAGGCCCATCGCGGGTGCCAGCGCCACCGGCAGGTTAGCGAACAGGCCCATCAGAATGCTGCCGAAAGCGGCAATCAGGCAGGTAGTGACGAAGACAGCGCTGGTATCCATACCAGCAGCGCCAAGGATCTGTGGGTTAACGAAAACGATATACACCATCGTCAGAAAAGTCGTGATACCGGCAATCACTTCAGTACGGGCGGTTGTGCCGTGTTCATGCAATTTAAACACGCGCTCAAGCACACCCGGTTGCGAAGCCGGCGTTGCGTTTTGTTGGCTCATTATCAGTTTCCGAACATAAGGAGGGAAAATTCGCCGGTTATCCTATACCAAAACCGCGTGGGTTTGATGGATATCACACACTTTTTTTCATTGATTTTACTTATACGGGATCGTTTGCGCGGCGCAAAAATTTGCGCAATCAGGTAAAATGCCGTTTCACTCTGAACAAAGGAAACGGCATGTCCCGGATTGATGCGGTATTTTTTGACTGTGATGGCACGTTAGTCGATAGCGAAGTGATCTGCTCTAAAGCATACGTGCATATGTTTGCGCAATATGGCATCCAGCTCGATCTGGAGGAGGTGCATAAGACCTTCAAAGGCATAAAGCTCTACGAGATCATCGATACCATCAGCAATCAGCACGGCGTTAATCTCAACAAAGCCGATCTTGAAACGGTCTATCGCGCCGAAGTTGCCCGTTTGTTTGACAGCGAGCTGGTGGAAATCGACGGGGCGGCTGAGTTGCTAAAGCAGATGAAAGTGCCGATGTGCATTGTCTCTAACGGCCCGGTCACCAAAATGCAGCACTCGCTGGGTAAAACCGGCATGCTCGACCATTTCCCGGATCTTCTCTACAGCGGTTATGACATTCAACGCTGGAAACCGGACCCGGCAATTATGTATCACGCCGCTGATGCAATGCAGGTGGATGTGAAAAATTGCGTACTGGTGGATGATTCATCCGCAGGGGCGATGGCCGGGGTAGCGGCGGGAATGGAGGTTTATTATTTCTGCGCCGATCCGCACAACAAACCTATCGATCACCCGAAGGTGACGTCGTTTACTGCCCTGTCGCAGCTACCGGAATTGTGGCGCGCGCGCGGTTGGGATATTACCGTCAGGCCGTAATAAACAACGCCAGCAAATGCTGGCGTTAATGTTTTATTCTTTCGGGTCTCTGCCCGCCAGCAGCTTGTCCAGCTCATCCCCGCCAACGTGACGGAAATCCTGGCCCTTCACGAAGTAGAAAATGTACTCACAAATATTCTGGCAGCGATCGCCGATACGCTCGATAGAGCGGGCGCAAAACAGTGCGGTCAGTACGCTTGGAATGGTGCGCGAGTCTTCCATCATATAGGTCATCAATTGACGCACGATGCCTTCATATTCCTGGTCGACTTTTTTATCTTCACGATAAATACGCACCGCTTCTTCGAGATCCATACGGGCGAAAGCATCCAGCACATCATGCAGCATCTGAACGGTGTGGCGGCCCAGTGATTCGAGGCTCACCAGGAGCGGTTGATGCTGCTGGGAGAATTTCTCAAGCGCAGTGCGGCAAATTTTATCCGCCACATCGCCAATGCGTTCCAGCTCGGCGATGGTTTTAATGATGGCCATCACCAGACGCAGGTCGCTTGCGGTAGGTTGGCGTTTAGCAATGATGCGCACACAGGCTTCGTCGATGGCAACTTCCATCATGTTGACCTGCTGGTCGCCCTCAACAACCCGCTTCGCCAGATCGGCGTCCTGATTGTGCATGGCGGTAATCGCATCAGAGAGCTGTTGCTCCACCAGCCCGCCCATGGTCATCACCTGAGTGCGGATGTTTTCCAGCTCAGCATTAAACTGCGCTGAAATATGTTTATTGAGATTGAGGTTATCCATCGTGTCTCCTGACGCCCAAACGGTAGTGGGCAATAACAAGGCGGCAACTGAGCCAATCCCCGGCGGCATGGCTGGGGGTAACGAAACAGCGATTACAGCGCGCGGCGGCGAATCAGCCGTAACGGCCCGTGATGTAATCTTCCGTTTGCTTCATCTTCGGCTTCGTAAAGATGTCATCCGTGTTGCTGAACTCTATCAATTCACCAAGATACATAAACGCCGTATGGTCAGAACAACGCGCCGCCTGCTGCATGTTGTGCGTAACAATCACAACGGTGTAATCCTGCTTCAGTTCGGTTATCAGTTCTTCGATGCGCCCGGTAGAAATCGGGTCAAGCGCCGAACAGGGTTCATCCAGCAACAGGACTTCCGGGCGGATCGCGATACCGCGTGCAATACATAAACGCTGCTGCTGACCGCCTGACAGAGAGTACCCACTCTGGTGCAATTTATCCTTGGTTTCATTCCATAATGCGGCTTTGGTCAACGCCCACTGCACGCGCTCATCCATATCGGTGCGCGACAGCTTTTCAAACAGACGCACGCCAAAGGCGATATTGTCGTAAATCGACATCGGGAACGGCGTCGGCTTCTGGAATACCATGCCGACTTTGGCGCGCAGCAGGGCGATATCCTGAGACTGGTTCAGGATGTTTTCGCCATCCAGCATGATCTCGCCTTCCGCACGCTGATCCGGATACAGCGCGTACATTTTGTTAAAGGTGCGCAGCAGTGTGGATTTACCGCAGCCGGACGGGCCGATAAAAGCCGTCACTTCGTTTTTAGCAATATCCAGACTGATATTCTTAAGGGCATGGAATTTCCCGTAATAGAAGTTCAAATCACGAACCTGAATTTTACCGGGGATGTTTTCAACCATACTCATCGTCATCTCTTCCTCATCGACGCCGCAACCGCCGCGCCGCATTAATTAACCGTGTTTGCTTTTCGCGAACAGGACGCGCGCAATGATGTTCAGTAACAGGACGCAGAGGGTAATAATCAGCACCCCGGCCCAGGCCAGTTGTTGCCATTCGGCAAACGGGCTCATAGCGAATTTAAAGATGGTCACCGGCAGGTTAGCCAGCGGCTGCATCATATCGGTACTCCAGAACTGGTTAGACAGCGCGGTAAACAGCAGCGGAGCCGTTTCACCCGCAATACGCGCTATCGCCAGCAATACACCAGTGATAATCCCGGAGACCGAGGCTTTCAGGGTGATTGCGGAGATCATTTTCCACTTCGGCGTACCCAGCGCGTAAGCCGCCTCACGCAGACTATCCGGCACCAGCTTGAGCATATTTTCAGTCGTACGAATAACGATGGGCACCTGCAACAGCGCCAGCGCAATAACGCCAGCCCAACCGGAAAAGTGTTCCATCCGCGCCACTACAATGGTGTACACAAACAGACCGATCACAATCGACGGCGCAGAGAGCAGGATATCGTTAATAAAACGAATCACTTCAGCAAGCCAGGATTTGCGACCGTACTCGGCCAGATAAATGCCCGCCATAATTCCAAGCGGCGTACCTATTGCCGTCGCCCAGAATATCAATAAGCCGCTGCCTACCAGGGCGTTCGCCAGACCACCGCCTGCGGTATTGGGCGGCGGGGTCATTTCGGTAAACAGCGCCATCGACATACCGTCGAAGCCACGGGTAAGGGTCGATAACAAAATCCATATAAGCCAGAACAGGCCAAAGGCCATCGTGGCCATCGACAGCGTCAGCGCGATACGGTTTTTGACCCGGCGACGCGCCTGCATTTTACGGCGCGATTCCGCCAGAGCCTGAGAGGTTTGCAGTTCAAGCGTAGCCATTAGCGCGCCCCCTCATTTTTCGCCAGACGCATAATCATCACTTTAGAAATCGCCAGCACGATAAAGGTAATCACGAACAGGATTAACCCCAGTTCCATCAACGCCGCCACGTGCAGACCGGACTCAGCCTCGGCGAACTCGTTCGCCAGCGCAGAGGTAATACTATTGCCCGGCATATACAGCGATACGCTGTCGAGTTGGTAGGTGTTGCCGATAATAAACGTCACCGCCATGGTTTCGCCCAGCGCGCGGCCAAGCCCAAGCATCACGCCGCCGATCACGCCATTTTTGGTAAATGGCAGCACGATGCGCCAGATAACTTCCCATGTGGTGCAGCCAATGCCGTAAGCCGATTCTTTCATCATCACGGGCGTCTGTTCGAACACATCACGCATGACCGCGGCAATATACGGAATGATCATAATGGCGAGGATAACGCCCGCGGCCAGAATGCCAATACCAAATGCCGGGCCAGAGAACAGCGCGCCAATGAAGGGAATATTAGATAGCACATTGCCCACCGGCTCCTGAAACCAGGTGGCGAACAGCGGCGCGAAGATAAACAGGCCCCACATGCCATATACGATACTGGGGATAGCCGCCAGCAGTTCAATCGCAATACCCAGCGGGCGCCGCAGCCAGTTTGGCGCCAGTTCGGTAAGAAACAGGGCGATACCAAAACTCACCGGCACGGCAATCAGCAGGGCGATAAACGAGGTCACCAGGGTACCGTAGATAGGCACTAATGCGCCGTAAATGTCATTCGGCGCGTCCCACTCTTTCGTCCACAGGAAGGAGAAGCCGAATTTTTGAATGCTTGGCCATGAGGAGATGACCAGCGACACGATAATGCCGCCCATCAGCAATAGCACAATCAGCGCAGCCAGTTTTACCAGCGCGCTGAAGATCATGTCACCGTTTTTCCCCGGAGGGGTAAATGCAGGCTTAGTGGCAGCCATAATTCACTCTTTTGTCAGAACCCTGAAAACCGGCATTATCGCCAGTTTTCAGGGTATTGCCATTACCCGTTATGCATCCGCCGTAAATAATCTTCCCGGCGGTCAGGGGCAAATCAGTACAACGCTTTACCGCTGCTGTCTTTCACGTTGGTTTTCCATGCAGCACGAATCTGCTCAACCACGCTATCCGGCAGGCTGGCGTAATCCAGGTCATTTGCCTGTTTAGCGCCATCTTTAAAAGCCCAGTCGAAGAACTTCAGCACTTCAGCGCCCTGTTCCGGTTTCTTCTGCTCTTTATGCACCAGGATAAAGGTGGTGGAAGTAATCGGCCACGCGTCATTACCTTTCTGGTTAGTCAGGTCCTGCGCGAAGGTTTTGCTCCAGTCCACCCCTTTCGCCGCATTAGAGAAACTCTCTTCTGTCGGGCTTACCGGTTTGCCATCAGCGGAAACCAGTTTGGTGTAGGCAAGGTTATTCTGTTTTGCATACGCGTATTCAACATAACCGATAGAACCCGGCAGACGCTGTACGAACGCGGCGATGCCGTCGTTGCCTTTACCGCCCAGACCCGTTGGCCAGTTTACGGTAGAGCCTGCGCCTACTTTGGATTTCCAGTCTTCGTTGACTTTCGAAAGGTAACTGGTGAACACGAAGGAGGTACCGGAACCGTCAGCACGACGCACAACGGCGATGTTCTGAGAAGGCAGTTTCAGGCCTGGGTTGAGTTTCGCGATCGCTTCGTCATCCCATTTTTTAATGTTGCCGAGGTAAATATCACCCAGCGTTTTGCCATCCAGCACCAGTTCGCCGGATTTTACGCCCGGAAGATTCACCGCCAGCACCACGCCGCCAATCACGGTCGGGAACTGGAACAGGCCTTCCTGCTGCAATTTTTCATCGCTCAACGGCGCATCAGACGCACCAAAATCAACGGTATTCGCGATAATTTGCTTAACGCCGCCGGAGGAGCCGATACCCTGATAGTTCACTTTGCTGCCCGTGGACTTCTGATAAGTATCTGCCCATTTGGCATACACCGGCGCCGGAAAAGTTGCACCCGCGCCAGTCAGGTTTGCCGCAGCATTAACGGCAAAAGCGCTCATCGATAAGGTCGCGGCGACAACAGTTGCGACGGTGGTACGCATAACTTTCATAATGTCTCCTGCTGGATCGTAATTCGTTGTTTAGTGGCTACGATGAGCAAAATAGGACACTTTGGTGACAGTTAAATGTACTAATTATGACAGTTTTATGACAGCGAAAACCCTGCCGTTTTTTAATTGTTTAAATTCAATTAAATCAAGTAGATAATTAACTTTATGACAGCGTTATTGCAGTGAAATTTTATTTTTATGACACGCTAAAGCGTAGCCACAGATAGCGCATTGTCATAAAAAAAAGGGAAGTTTTTTGGCTGAAATTTAATCAAGGAAGGGAAAAAACCTCACCCTGAAAAGGGTGAGGTTTGAAGGATTATTCTACGGTAACAGACTTCGCAAGGTTACGCGGTTGGTCAACATCGGTGCCTTTGATCAACGCAACGTGGTAAGCCAGCAACTGCAACGGGACGGTATAGAAGATAGGCGCAATGACATCTTCTACATGCGGCATCTCGATGATGTGCATATTGTCGCTGCTGGTAAAACCGGCATCCTGATCGGCGAAGACGTACAACTGACCACCACGGGCGCGGACTTCTTCAATATTGGATTTCAGTTTTTCCAGCAATTCGTTGTTCGGTGCGACCACGATAACTGGCATATCCGCATCAATAAGCGCCAGCGGACCGTGTTTCAGCTCACCCGCGGCATACGCTTCTGCGTGAATATACGAGATCTCTTTCAGTTTCAGCGCGCCTTCTAACGCGATGGGATACTGATCGCCACGACCCAGGAACAGGGCATGGTGTTTATCAGAGAAATCTTCAGCAAGCTGCTCGATGCGTTTGTCCTGCGACAGCATCTGTTCGATACGGCTTGGCAATGCCTGAAGACCGTGCACGATATCATGCTCGATAGAGGCATCCAGGCCTTTCAGACGCGCCAGTTTCGCCACCAGCATCAACAACACCGTTAACTGCGTGGTGAAGGCTTTGGTAGACGCCACACCGATTTCAGTGCCGGCATTGGTCATCAGCGCCAGGTCGGATTCACGCACCAGCGATGAGCCAGGAACGTTACATACAGCCAGCGACCCCAGATAGCCCAACTCTTTAGAAAGACGCAGCGCGGCAAGCGTATCAGCGGTTTCACCAGACTGGGACAGGGTGATCATCAGGCTGTTGCGGCGTACCGCCGATTTGCGATAACGGAACTCGGAGGCGATTTCCACATCGCAGGAGACACCTGCCAGCGCTTCAAACCAGTAACGAGAAACCATGCCGGAGTTATATGAGGTGCCGCAAGCGACTATCTGGATATGCTCAACCTGAGAGAGCAGATCATTAGCCTGTGGGCCAAGCTCGCTTAAATCCACTTCGCCATGGTTAATGCGCCCGGTCAGGGTGTTTTTAATGGCGTTCGGCTGCTCGTAAATCTCTTTTTGCATGTAGTGGCGGTAAATGCCTTTATCGCCAGCGTCATATTGCAGACTGGATTCGATTTCCTCGCGCTTCACTTCCTTGCCGGATTTATCCATGATGGTGACGCTACGGCGGGTCACTTCCGCGATGTCACCCTCTTCCAGGAAGATAAAGCGACGGGTCACCGGCAGCAGCGCCAGCTGATCGGACGCGATAAAGTTTTCACCCACGCCGAGGCCGATAACCAACGGGCTACCGGAACGGGCTGCCAGCAGGACATCCGGGTTACGAGTATCGACAATCACGGTGCCATAAGCGCCGCGCAGTTGCGGAATGGCGCGCAGCACTGCATCACGCAGCGTACCGCCTTGTTCCAGTTCCCAGTGGACCAGATGCGCAATAACTTCGGTATCGGTCTGGGACGCAAATTCATATCCGCGCGCCTGTAACTGTTCACGCAGCGGTTCATAGTTTTCAATGATACCGTTATGCACCACCACAATGTGGTCGGATACATGCGGGTGTGCGTTAATTTCTGACGGTTCGCCGTGAGTAGCCCAACGTGTATGCGCAATACCTGTGCCGCCATGCAGGGGGTGTTCCTGTGCGGCCTGAGCCAGCATCTGAACCTTGCCCAGACGACGTAACCGCGTCATCTCTCCGCTGCTGTTGATAACCGCAAGCCCCGCAGAGTCATAACCACGGTATTCCAGACGACGTAATCCTTCGAGGAGGATTTCCGCAATATCACGCTGCGCGACCGCGCCAACAATTCCACACATAGTTTTAGTTCCTGATTTTGGCAATATGCCATAGGTTGTCAGTCGACCTTGTTGCTCTTTTCGAGCGCCCCGAGCCTTGTAGAGAGTGGGGTTATTGTTATGGTACTGCCTCGGGGCGGAGGAATTATATTTCCCCTCACCCCAGCCTCACTTTACAGCGAGGGTAATTACTTCTTCTTCACCGGACGCTGCCAGCCCTGAATATGGGTCTGTTTTACGCGACTGATGACTAATTCATTTTCTGCGACATTACGGGTGATGGTGGTACCCGCGCCTATCGTGACGCCGCGCGCCACAGTAACCGGCGCGACCAGTTGGGTATCAGACCCCACAAACACATCGTCGCCAATAATGGTTTTATGTTTATTAGCGCCATCATAGTTACAAGTAATGGTGCCCGCGCCGATATTAACGTTGGCGCCAATGTCCGCATCCCCTAAATAAGAGAGATGGCCGGCTTTCGAGCCTTTGCCAAGACGCGCTTTTTTCATTTCCACGAAGTTGCCGACGTGAGCGCCCTCTTCCAACTCTGCGCCTGGGCGCAGGCGCGCAAACGGCCCGATGGTACAGGCAGCGTCAAGTCGCGCATCTTCCACGACAGTGTAAGCGCTGATTTCGCAGTCATCGCCAATGACGCTGTTTTTAATGATACAACCTGCGCCGATTTTCACCCGGTCGCCAAGCGTCACGTTGCCTTCGATGATGACATTGGTGTCGATTTCAACATCGCGTCCGTGGGTTAACTCGCCACGCAGATCAAAACGTGCCGGATCGCGCAGCATAACGCCCGCCAGCAGCAGTTTCTCGGCCTGTTCGGACTGATAGACCCGTTCCAGACGTGCCAGTTGCAGGCGGTTATTCACGCCTTCCACTTCGCTTAAGCGATCGGGATGTACCGCAGCGATTTCACGGCCTTCATGCCAGGCGAGCGCGATAATATCAGTGATATAGTACTCACCCTGCGCGTTGTTATTGGTCAGTTTCGACAGCCAACGTTTCAAATCCGCGCCGTTTGCGATCAAAATGCCCGTATTGATTTCATTAATCTGGCGCTGCTCATCACTGGCGTCTTTATGTTCGACAATGCCCGTCACTTTCCCGTTTTCACGGGTGATGCGACCATACCCGGTCGGATCGTCAAGTTTGACCGTCAACAGGCCAATGCCGCCCTGCGGTTTCGCATCACGCAAGCGCGAAAGCGTTGTCGTGGAAATCAGCGGTACGTCGCCGTACAGCATCAGAATGTCTTCGTCATCGGCAAAATAAGGGGCCGCCTGCTGCATAGCATGGCCGGTGCCAAGCTGTTCGGCTTGCAAAACCCAGTTCACCGCTTCGTTATTCAGGGTCTGTTTAAGCAGATCGCCGCCGTGGCCGTACACCAGATGCACGCGCTGTGCGCCAACTTGTGTTGCCGCATCAATAACATGCTGCACCATGGGTTTGCCGGCAAGCGTATGCAACACTTTTGGAAGATCAGAATACATGCGGGTGCCTTTGCCTGCGGCAAGGATCACCACGCTCATCGCATTGTTCGCCATACGCGTCCTGTATTAGTAAAGTGAGTGAAGTAAAACGATTTACGCACGAAAATTCTACATATTTTTCGCGGTAAAATGGAATGTCGATATATTACGCACTCAATCTCCCTTTTGCTCAATATCTCCTTATCTTCATATGCATTATCCTTTTTATCCCTGGCGCTTAAGCGCCTGTTTCAATGTAATAGTGAAAAAAAGGCACTTAGTTTTTATAGCAAATTATCTTAATTTGAAAAACCCTGAGCCTGCATCAGGCGCCCAGAACCGCGAATTTCGCGTGGTTTTTTGATCTGATAAGTTCACTGTAAAGGGCAACGGCCGGAAGGAAACCACCCGAAAAGGTGATAATGAAGCGGTGATCGAGAATCGTATTCCGTTACGCTCACCATCTTTGCGCTTCGGACAAAAAAAATGCCAGTCGTTTGACTGGCATTTTAGCTTTCAAGCCGGTGTTACATCGCTTTTTTGGTTAACTCGATAACGCGCAGTTTGGCAATCGCTTTAGCCAGTTCAGCAGAAGCCTGAGCGTAATCCACGTCGCCGTGAGAACTACGAATATGCTCTTCTGCTTTACGCTTCGCTTCCAGGGCTCGCGCTTCGTCGAGATCCTGACCGCGAATCGCGGTATCTGCCAACACAGTCACGTTGCCCGGTTGCACTTCAAGAATGCCGCCGGAGAGATAAATAAACTCTTCATGACCGTGCTGTTTCACGATGCGGATCATACCAGGCTTAATGGCGGTGAGCAGCGGCGCGTGACCCGGGTAAATCCCCAGTTCACCTTCACTACCCGTAACCTGGATTTTTTCCACCAGCCCAGTGAACATTTGCTGTTCTGCGCTGACGACATCCAGGTGGTAAGTCATTGCCATATCACCCTCCGATTAAGGCGTTAAAGTTTTTTGGCTTTTTCCACGGCTTCGTCGATGGAGCCAACCATGTAGAACGCCTGCTCCGGCAGGTGATCGTATTCGCCTTCCATAATGCCTTTAAAGCCACGGATGGTATCTTTCAGCGATACGTATTTACCCGGAGAACCCGTGAACACTTCTGCCACGAAGAACGGCTGGGACAGGAAGCGCTGGATTTTACGCGCACGAGCTACCACCAGTTTGTCTTCTTCAGACAGTTCGTCCATACCGAGGATGGCGATGATGTCTTTCAGTTCCTGGTAACGTTGCAGAATAGACTGCACGCCACGCGCGGTGTCGTAGTGCTCCTGGCCCACAACCAGCGGGTCCAGCTGACGGCTGGTAGAATCCAGCGGGTCAACGGCCGGGTAGATACCCAGAGAGGCGATCTGACGGCTCAGTACCACAGTTGCGTCAAGGTGCGCAAAGGTGGTGGCTGGTGACGGGTCAGTCAAGTCATCCGCAGGTACGTATACCGCCTGAACGGAGGTAATAGAACCGGTTTTGGTAGAAGTGATACGCTCCTGCAGAACGCCCATCTCTTCTGCCAGTGTCGGCTGATAACCTACCGCAGACGGCATACGACCCAGCAGTGCGGAAACTTCCGTACCGGCCAGGGTGTAACGATAGATGTTATCAACGAACAGCAGAACGTCACGGCCTTCGTCACGGAATTTCTCAGCCATAGTCAGGCCGGTCAATGCAACGCGCAGACGGTTTCCCGGCGGCTCGTTCATCTGGCCGTAAACCAGGGATACTTTATCCAGAACGTTGGAGTCGGTCATTTCGTGATAGAAGTCGTTACCCTCACGAGTACGTTCACCCACGCCCGCAAACACAGAGTAACCGGAGTGCTCGATCGCGATGTTACGGATGAGTTCCATCATGTTTACGGTTTTACCAACACCCGCACCACCGAACAGACCGACTTTACCGCCCTTCGCGAACGGACACATCAGGTCGATTACTTTGATGCCGGTTTCCAGCAGTTCCTGAGAGCTTGACAGCTCTTCATAGGACGGCGCAGCGCGGTGGATAGCCCAACGCTCTTCTTCACCGATGTCGCCTTTCATGTCGATCGGCTGACCCAGCACGTTCATGATACGGCCGAGGGTCGCTTTACCTACCGGGACTTCGATCGGGTGCTCAAGGTCGACAACTGCCAGACCACGACGCAGACCGTCGGAAGAACCCATTGCGATGGTACGCACGATACCACCGCCGAGCTGTTGCTGCACTTCCAGCACCAGACGCTCATCACCATTTTGCACCTCAAGAGCATCGTACACGCGCGGTACGGCATCCTGAGGGAATTCGACGTCAACTACGGCGCCGATTACCTGGACAATTTTTCCAGTAGCCATCTTGAATCCTCTACGAATTAACCTGGTTATACCGCGGATGCACCACCGACGATCTCGGTGAGTTCCTGAGTAATGCTGGCCTGACGAGCTTTGTTGTATACCAACTGCAGCTCTTTAATCAGGCTGCCGCCATTGTCGGTAGCGGCTTTCATCGCCACCATACGTGCGGCCTGCTCGCTGGCCAGGTTTTCTACCACGCCCTGATAAACCTGTGATTCCACATAACGACGCAGGAGAGTATCCAGCAGCGCTTTCGGATCGGGTTCGTACAGGTAATCCCAGGACTTACGTTTTAATTCCTCATCATCATCCGCTGGCAATGGCAGCAGTTGCGTGATGGTCGGAACCTGAGACATGGTATTAATAAATTTGTTATTGACGATATAAAGCTTGTCCAGACGCCCTTCATCGTAGGCCTGCAACATCACTTTTACCGGGCCGATCAGTTCAGACAGGGAAGGGTTATCCCCCATGCCTGTTACCTGAGCGACGATGTTCCCGCCAACGGAATTAAAGAAGGACACGCCTTTCGAGCCGATCATTGCGATATCGCACTGAACGCCTTTATCTGACCATGTTTTCATTTCCGCCAGCAGTTTTTTGAACAGGTTAATGTTCAAGCCACCGCACAGACCACGGTCCGTCGACACCACCAGATAGCCCACGCGTTTAACGTCGCGTTCTTCCAGGTAAGGGTGTTTGTATTCCAGATTGCCGTGAGCAAGGTGACCAATCACTTTGCGCATGGTATCTGCGTAAGGACGGCTGGCAGCCATTCTTTCCTGCGATTTACGCATTTTGGAAGCGGCGACCATCTCCATCGCTTTAGTGATCTTCTGCGTGTTCTGGACGCTTGCGATCTTACTACGTATCTCTTTTGCGCCGGCCATGAGCTTCTCCTCAATGCCTTGCGGCCTGCCCTAAGACAAGCCGCCAGACGTTACCAGGACTGGGTTGCTTTAAATGAGTCGAGGATGCCTTTCAGCTTGCCTTCGATCTCATCGTTATAGCCACCGGTCTGGTTGATTTCTTGCATCAGCGGAGCGTGATCACGGTCGACGAAAGCCAGCAGAGCGGCTTCGAAGCTACCGATTTTCGCCAGTTCCACATCTTCGAGGTAACCGCGTTCTGCCGCGAACAGCACCAGAGCCTGCTGCGCAACGGACATCGGCGCATACTGTTTCTGTTTCAGAAGCTCGGTCACTTTCTGACCGTGGCTCAGCTGTTTACGGGTAGCATCATCAAGGTCAGATGCAAACTGGGAGAACGCTGCCAGTTCACGATACTGTGCCAGTGCGGTACGAATACCACCGGACAGTTTCTTGATGATTTTGGTCTGCGCTGCGCCACCTACACGAGATACGGAAATACCCGGGTTAACCGCCGGACGAATACCGGAGTTGAACAGGTTGGTTTCCAGGAAGATCTGACCATCGGTAATGGAAATTACGTTGGTCGGAACGAACGCAGAAACGTCACCCGCCTGGGTTTCGATAATCGGCAGTGCAGTCAGTGAACCGGTTTGACCTTTCACTTCACCTTTGGTGAAGGATTCAACGTATTCCGCGTTCACGCGGGATGCGCGCTCCAGCAGACGAGAGTGGAGATAGAATACGTCGCCCGGGAATGCTTCACGTCCAGGCGGACGGCGGAGCAGCAGGGAAATCTGACGGTAAGCAACAGCCTGTTTGGACAGATCGTCATAAATGATCAGCGCATCTTCACCGCGGTCACGGAAGTATTCGCCCATTGCGCAACCGGCGTATGGTGCCAGGTATTGCAGTGCTGCGGATTCAGACGCCGTCGCTACCACCACAATGGTGTTAGCCAGCGCGCCGTGTTCTTCCAGCTTACGCACAACGTTTGCGATGGTGGACGCTTTCTGTCCGATCGCAACGTAAACGCATTTAATACCGGAATCACGTTGGTTGATGATGGCGTCGATAGCCAACGCGGTTTTACCGGTCTGACGGTCGCCAATGATAAGTTCACGCTGACCACGACCGATTGGGATCATGGCATCAACGGACTTATAACCGGTCTGTACAGGCTGGTCTACGGATTGACGTTCGATAACGCCCGGTGCAATCGCTTCTACAGCAGAGAAGCCATCGTGCTCAACCGGACCTTTACCATCGATAGGCGCACCCAGGGTATTAACCACACGACCCAGTAGGCCACGGCCTACCGGAACTTCAAGAATACGGCCAGTACACTTCACCTTCATCCCTTCGGCGAGGTCAGCGTACGGACCCATTACTACCGCACCAACAGAGTCACGCTCAAGGTTCAGTGCAATAGCGTAACGGTTACCCGGCAGGGAGATCATCTCGCCCTGCATTACATCGGCCAGGCCGTGGATGCGGATAACGCCGTCACTTACAGAAACAATAGTACCTTCGTTGTGAGCTTCACTCACAACACTGAACTGAGCAATGCGCTGCTTGATCAGTTCGCTGATTTCGGTGGAATTCAGTTGCATGCTCCAGTCCCCTTAAGACTGCAAGACGTCTGCAAGGCGCTCAAGACGGCCGCGTACGCTGCCATCAATGACCATATCACCCGCTCGGATGATTACGCCCGCCACTACAGACTTATCGATTTTGCAATTCAGCTTCACTTTGCGTGACAGACGTTTTTCCATCGCGACGCTGATTTTCTCAAGCTGTTCTTCGCTAAGCGTATTAGCGGAAGTGACTTCCACTTCAACGGTGGCCTCACGGGCCTCACGTAAACGAATAAATTGCTCAAGAACATCAGGGAGAACCTTCAAACGCCCATTATCAGCCATCACCTTAATCAGGTTCTGACCATGAGCGTCGAGCTGGTCACCACATACTGCGATAAACGACTCAGCGAGCGTTTCCGGTGCCAGGGCACCAGAGAGAAGCTCTGCCATTTGTTCGTTTTTAGTCACCTCAGCGGCAAACATCAGCATGTCCTGCCAACGGTCTACGCTTTGGTTTTCGACGGCAAAGTCAAAAGCTGCTTTGGCGTAGGGGCGAGCTACCGTTACAAATTCAGACATCAGCCCCTCCCTCCTTACAGTTCAGCGACAAGTTTATCCACGATGTCGCTGTTAGCAGCTTCATCCACGGAACGTTCGATGATCTTCTCGGCGCCAGCAACGGCCAGCATAGCCACCTGCTTACGCAGTTCTTCGCGAGCACGTTTGCGCTCAGCGTCGATTTCTGCCTGAGCCTGCGCCACGATTTTGGTACGTTCCTGTTCGGCTTCCGCTTTCGCTTCTTCCAGCATCTGAGCACGGCGTTTGTTCGCCTGCTCAATGATTACCTGGGCTTCAGCTTTCGCTTTTTTCAGCTGGTCGGTCGCATTGGCCTGTGCAAGGTCCAAATCCTTTTTAGCTCGTTCAGCAGAAGCAAGACCGTCAGCAATTTCTTTTTGACGTTTTTCGATGGCAGCCATAATTGGCGGCCATACATACTTCATGCAGAACAGAACGAACAGGACAAACGCGATGGCCTGGCCGAGGATTGTTGCGTTAAGATTCACAGCACAATGCCTCTTATTTAGTTAACGTTCTGATATTGCTTAATTACTTAATAAGTAAAGCAACGCTTACTACGCGACAGCAAACATCACGTACAGACCCAGACCTACAGCGATCATCGGGATTGCGTCCACCAGACCCATTACAATAAAGAACTGAGTACGCAGCAGAGGAATCAGATCAGGTTGACGCGCAGCGCCTTCCAGAAATTTGCCCCCGAGGATGCCGATACCGATCGCAGCACCGATTGCCGCAAGACCCATCATCACAGCGGCAGCCATGTACAGCAGATCCATATTCAGGTTTTCCATGACAGTCTCCAGTTTGTTTCAGTTAAAACGCAGTAGTGTTGTGTAAAAAATCAATGCTCTTCAGATGCCATCGACAGATAGACAATCGTCAGAACCATGAAAATGAAGGCTTGCAGCGTAATGATCAGAATGTGGAAAATGGCCCATGGCACATTTAACAACCACTGAGACCACCACGGCAGCAGACCAGCAATCAGAATGAAAATCAGCTCACCGGCATACATGTTGCCGAACAGTCGCAGACCGAGTGAAACCGGTTTGGACAGCAGGCTCACACCTTCAAGGATTAAGTTGACAGGAATGAATACCCAGTGATTGAACGGCTGCAGCGTCAACTCTTTAGCGAAGCCGCCGATGCCTTTCATTTTGATGCTGTAGAACAGAATCAGGATAAACACGCCAAGCGCCATAGACAGGGTGATATTCACGTCAGCAGACGGCACCACGCGCATTGCCGGCAGGCCGAGTACATGTTCAGCAATGTACGGCAGCAGGTCGATTGGCAGCAAATCCATCAGGTTCATCAGGAATACCCAGACGAAAATCGTCAGGGCCAGCGGAGCAATAACTTTGCTCTTGCCGTGGTACATGTCTTTTACGCTTCCATGTACAAAACCGACAATAAGCTCAACCGCTGTCTGGAATTTACCCGGTACGCCGCTGGTGGCTTGTTTAGCCACTTTACGGAACACAACCAGGAACAACAGACCCAGAACCACCGAGAAAAACATGGAGTCAATGTTGAGCGTCCAGAAGGTAGCCGGGGGGTTATGCGGATCCACCAGTGAGAAGGTACGCAGGTCAAGCTGAAGGTTATTCAGATGGTGACCGATGTACTCCTGTGGTGAAGAGAGTTCTCCTGCAGACATGATGCCTCTTACCCTTTGTTGTTGATTACAGCTGGTGCCAGTATCTGCACAACCAGCACCGAAACCCACGTCACTATCAGCGGCAAAAATACCGCCTTAAAGTACGCTAACGCCACCACTAACAGCGCGAATGTCGCAAGCACCTTAAACACTTCGCCGACTGCGAACGACCAGGCCACGCGGCCTTTTGCGGGTGATTGCGCCTGGTGACGCCAGGCAAAAATCATAAATAATGCGTTTGGCAGCCACACTGCCAGCCCCCCGCCGACAGCGGAAGCGCCCCAAGTGGGGTCTTTGAAGCAAAACAGCAATCCCATCGCCATTATTGCCAGTAACTGAATGAACAGAAGCTTGCGAGCCACATTAAGACTAAAGAGCGACACAAACATTACGTATAACTCCTGCTCCCTAAGAGGTATGTCGCGTGTCGTATAAAACGTTCTTTACGGCTCAGAGTCAAGCATCTAAAAGCGGTCAAATTATACGGTGCGGCCCCGTGATTTCAAACAATAAGTAGCGAAAAGGTGAATAAATGTTTAAATAAATTTCGACCAGCACTTTTTCAAAGTTTTTATTAAACGCGCTATGTTCTCTAAAAAACGCAAATAACCGCAAAGACCGTGTTCTAAAGCGTGCAGGAGATCACACAATAAACAATTAACTTTAAAAATACGGCACGACAGTTATGAAACTTCAAATTGCATCTTATTGAAAATTAATAGTATTAATCAGCAATTTTTTAAAATCAGTCCATACCTTGCCAAAACCTTTCATTGACATCTCATCCTGGATTTTAACAACCAAAAATCTGCCAT
The DNA here is from genome assembly GCF_011077955.1 of Citrobacter freundii. GTDB lineage: Bacteria > Pseudomonadota > Gammaproteobacteria > Enterobacterales > Enterobacteriaceae > Atlantibacter. The sequence goes on along the minus strand of NZ_JAALBX010000003.1, from coordinate 19,179 downwards.
CAGGAGGATTTTTAGCAGGCTGATATTTTCGCGGTTGACTATTTTAGATTGAAGTTAATGACAAAACGTCAAGGTCGCCGCAGTCCCTGGTAACAATATGGTTAAATTTCCTGTCATTCATAAAGGGAATGACAGGAGAGCGTTAACAATTTCGCTGGCGAACTTTTTCTACTATTTTTTACAATTATTAAAATTTAGTGGTCTAATTATGACCAAATGCCGTTCACCTTCAAGCCCGGGAACCGCAAGCTCCACAATTTTTTCAACCTCAAATGCGTCGGGCAACGCAGTGATTTCGTCATCCGGACGCAACCCTTTCAGCGCATAAAACCGCCCTTGCTGCGCAGGCAAATGCTTACACCAGTTCACCATATCCGTCAGGGATGCAAAGGCACGGCTAATGACGCCATTAAACGGCGGTTCAGCGGGAAAATCCTCTACCCTGCTCTGCACCGGGGCGATATTGTCCAGCTTCAGTTCGTGCTGTACCTGACGCAGGAACCGCACACGCTTCCCAAGACTATCAAGCAGCGTGAAATGTTTGTCCGGGCAGACGATTGATAACGGGATGCCTGGCAGGCCCGGTCCGGTCCCGACGTCGATAAACCGTGAGCCTTCAAGATGCGGCGCCACAACAATGCTGTCCAGGATGTGGCGTACCAACATCTCATTGGGATCGCGAACGGAAGTCAGGTTATAGGCCTTATTCCATTTATCCAGCATGCCAACGTAAGCCACGAGCTGCTGCTTTTGATGGTCGGTCAGCGTGATGGCAGCGGCATCCAGCAGACGCGTTAATTTATTCAGCACAACGATATCCATGAAAAGGGCCAGCGCGAGGCTGACCCGAATTTAACGCTCGGTTACGCGCTGCGGCGCAGTAAACCCTGTTTCTTAAGCCATACCAGCAAAATGGAAATGGCGGCTGGCGTAATGCCAGAAATACGCGATGCCTGTCCAATCGACGACGGTTTGTGATCGTTGAGTTTAGCGATCACTTCGTTGGAAAGACCGGAAACCTGGCGGTAGTCCAGAGTAGCAGGCAGTAAGGTATTCTCGTTGCGCTGCTGTTTGTCGATCTCATCCTGTTGGCGGGCGATATAGCCTTCGTATTTGACCTGAATCTCAACCTGTTCAGACGCCTCGGCGTCATCCAGCCCCGGCGCGAATGGCGTCAGGCTAACCAGTTGCTGATAGGTCATTTCCGGGCGACGAAGCAGATCTTCACCGCTGGCTTCACGCGATAACGGCGATGCCAGGTGAGCATTCACTTCCTGCACGGCTTCCGAGGAGGGCGCCATCCAGATCCCGCGCAAACGCTGGCGTTCCAGCTCAATATTTTCGCGTTTTTGGTTGAAGCGCGCCCAACGCGCATCATCCACCAGACCCAATTCACGACCCACTTCGGTCAAACGCAGATCGGCATTGTCTTCACGCAACATCAGGCGGTATTCAGCACGTGAGGTAAACATACGGTACGGTTCTTTTGTACCCAGCGTGCACAAATCATCAACCAGCACGCCGAGGTAAGCCTGATCGCGGCGCGGCGCCCAGCCCTCTTTCTCGGCAGAGAAGCGAGCGGCGTTGAGTCCAGCCAGCAGGCCTTGTGCGGCAGCTTCTTCGTAACCGGTTGTGCCGTTAATTTGTCCGGCAAAGAACAGACCCTGGATGTATTTGCTTTCCAGTGTCTGTTTAAGATCGCGCGGGTCAAAGAAATCATACTCAATGGCATAGCCAGGGCGGACGATTTTCGCGTTTTCCATGCCCTGCATGGAGCGCACGATCTGCATTTGCACATCAAACGGCAGACTCGTGGAAATCCCGTTCGGGTAAATTTCATTTGACGTCAGGCCTTCCGGCTCCAGGAAGATCTGATGCTGATTGCGATCGGCAAAGCGCATGACTTTGTCTTCGATAGACGGGCAATAGCGCGGACCAATGCCCTCGATAACTCCCGCATACATCGGGCTGCGATCGAGGTTGGCGCGGATCACGTCATGCGTTTTTTCGTTAGTGTGCGTGATATAGCACGGCACCTGCTGAGGATGCTGGCTGACATCGCCCATAAACGAGAAGACTGGCAGCGGGTTATCACCGTGCTGTTGCGCCAGTACGCTGAAATCAATCGTTCGCGCATCGATACGCGGCGGTGTACCGGTTTTCAGTCGATTGACACGCAACGGCAATTCACGCAAACGGCGTGACAGAGAAATGGACGGCGGATCGCCGGCTCGTCCGCCGCTGTAGTTATCAAGACCGATGTGGATCTTGCCGTCCAGGAAAGTACCGACGGTCAATACCACAGCGCGGGCCCGGAATTTTAATCCCATCTGGGTCACGGCGCCGACCACACGATCGTTTTCCACAATCAGATCTTCCACGGCTTGTTGGAAGATCATCAAATTCGGTTGGTTTTCCAGGGCGGTGCGTACCGCCTGGCGATACAGCACACGGTCAGCCTGAGCGCGAGTGGCGCGAACGGCAGGGCCTTTGCTGGCGTTTAGTATCCTAAACTGAATACCGGCTTTGTCGATTGCGCTTGCCATCAGGCCGCCCAGGGCATCCACTTCCTTAACCAAATGTCCTTTACCAATACCGCCGATCGCCGGGTTGCAGCTCATCTGCCCCAACGTGTCGATATTGTGTGTCAAAAGTAGGGTCTGCTGACCCATACGGGCAGCGGCCATCGCGGCCTCAGTGCCTGCATGACCCCCGCCAATGATGATGACGTCGAAAGGATCCGGATAAAACATGGTGGATAAACCTCGTGGTATGGCAAATGGGTTTTCGATCCCGGGGCGTGGATTCTACTCAAGTTTAGCCTTTCGAGAAAGCGTCAGGATCGTTGGTAATTAAAAGAAGATCTTTTTATTTAGAGATCTGTTTTACTGTGATCTCTTATTAGGATCGCCGTTATCTGTGGATAACCGCCGATCGCCAAATAAGATCAATGCATTAAGCGGGATCATTAGCTGTTAACGATCGGTGATCCCACACGGTATTAGCTGGGTGTAGAATGGCTATTTATCCACAGGGCCAAAAAGAGAAAAAGGTTATACCTTGGATAACTACCGGTTGATCCAAGCTTATAAGCATACTTATACACAAACAACCGGCGATCTTTTCGACAATTAGAGTAAATTTTTCCAGGATCCCAACCAAATTTCCGCCGGATCCTCCGGAATTTCATGATCGTGAACGTTGATCTTCAGCAGATCGCCAAGGCGTTTGGCTCCACATTCGGTCAAAAGCGTGTCGATTTTCTCGATAGCGCCACAGAAGGTGTCATATTCACGACTGCCGATACCTACCGCCCCAAAACGTACTTTACTAAGGTCGGGACGCTCTTCCTTTATTGCAGCATAAAATGGTTCGAGATTATCCGGGACATCGCCTGCGCCATGCGTTGAGGTCACAATCAGCCAAACGCCCTCTGGATGCAGGTCTGCGAGCAGTGGGCCATGTTGAGTGTCCGTCGAGAAACCGGCCTCTTCGAGCTTTGAAGCCAGATGTTCAGCAACGTATTCCGCGCTGCCCAGGGTGCTGCCGCTAATAAGGGTGATATCTGCCATGATCGTCCGCCTTTTTTATAACGTCGCGTATTGTACGCTGTGAAGGGGCTGGGATCTACCTGTGGATAATATGGGTATAGCAGGACGTGTTCCGATCGTAGATTCTCGCCTTTCTTTCTCCACGATCGGTGATGATGATTTACTTAACTGATTGTTAATTAAATGATTTCATGCTTATTGAACTAGGGTTTAATGGTGCGCATGATAGGGTTTTGCAGTGAAATCAGTGTCTCAGTGGACTGAATTTCATCAATTGTTTGGATCTTGTTGATAAGTACTTGCTGTAAGGCATCAATAGACCGACACATCACTTTTATAAAAATACTGTAGTGGCCGGTGGTGTAATACGCCTCGGTAACCTCATCCAGACTTTCCAGCTTAGCCAGTGCGGAAGGGTAATCTTTTGCGCTTTTTAGAATGATGCCGATAAAGCAACACACGTCATAACCCAACTGTTTCGGGCTGATATCAATGCGCGCGCCGGTGATAATCCCGGCCTGCTTCATTTTCTCTACGCGCACATGAATGGTTCCCGGGCTCACGCTGAATTGTTTAGCCAATTCAGCATAGGCGGTACGCGCATTTGCCATTAAGGCTTCCAGGATGCCGCGATCCAGATTGTCGATCTGATAATTTTCCATATGTTTTCCTTATGGATAATGACGATTCGCCTTCATTATGGCGGTAAAATTATCGAATTAAAAACCGTCTGGCCTTTTTTATTGATGATTATTGAATTGTTATCCTGTTTTATTGCTAAATGTTTGCTAACAGACAGACAGGAGTAAACATAATGAAAACGGCTTATATCGCAAAACAACGTCAGATTAGTTTCGTAAAATCCCATTTCTCTCGCCAGCTCGAAGAAAAATTGGGCCTGATTGAAGTACAGGCACCGATTCTGAGCCGCATCGGCGACGGGACGCAGGATAACTTGTCTGGCTGCGAGAAAGCCGTTCAGGTCCGCGTGAAAACCTTGCCAGACGCGCAATTTGAAGTGGTGCATTCTCTGGCGAAGTGGAAACGTAAAACGCTGGGTCAGCACGACTTCAGCGCGGGCGAAGGCCTGTACACCCATATGAAGGCCCTGCGTCCGGACGAGGATCGCCTCTCCCCCATTCACTCGGTCTATGTCGATCAATGGGACTGGGAACGTGTAATGGGCGATGGCGAGCGCCATCTCGGCACCTTAAAGCAGACGGTTGAAGCTATCTGGTCTGCCATGAAAGCCACCGAAATGGCAGTAAGCGAGCAGTTTGGTCTGACACCGTTCCTGCCGGACCAAATCCACTTTGTTCACAGCGAAACACTGCAACAGCGCTTCCCGGATCTGGATGCCAAAGGCCGTGAACGCGCCATTGCGAAAGAGCTGGGCGCAGTATTCCTGATTGGCATCGGCGGCAAGCTCGCAGACGGAAAACGCCACGACGTTCGTGCGCCGGATTATGATGACTGGTCAACGCCGAGCGAAAGCGGATTAGCGGGTTTGAACGGGGATATTCTGGTATGGAACCCGGTACTGGAAGACGCTTTTGAGCTTTCCTCGATGGGGATCCGGGTTGACGCCGATGCGCTGAAACGTCAGTTGGCCATTACGGGTGATGAAGATCGCCTGGCGCTGGAATGGCACCAGTCTCTCCTCAAGGGCGAAATGCCGCAGACCATCGGCGGCGGTATCGGTCAGTCGCGTCTGACTATGCTGATGCTACAGCTTTCGCATATCGGCCAGGTACAGTGTGGCGTATGGCCTGCGCAGGTTCAGGCTGAGGTCAGCGAACTGCTGTAATCTTAACGCTGCCAGCGCCGCAGCAAACGACTACGCATCCCGGTATCAAAACGCCAGATATGATCGAATATCCGCATGATGCCGGGTTTGCCGTGGGTGGACATCGCTACCGCATGAAAACGGTGCTGATGCACCCGTTGCAAGGTTTTGACCTGAGTTACTACATCGTCCGGCAGGCGTTGGGCGATAAAATCCGAGATAACCACCGCGTCGGCATCCTGCCATACACTTCCCTGCATTCGCTCAATGATCGATCTAAAACAGCTCGCGATATCAGTGCCGCCGCGAAACTGCTGACTTAAAAAGCGGATGGCTTGTTCAAGGCCGTCCTGACGTGACAGCTCATAGCTCACCACTTCGGTTGAAAACAGCATGATGAAGCAGCGGCGGCTGTCTGCCAGGGCTATGCGCATCAACGCCAGGCAAAACGCTTTGGCGCACTGCTCATTAAATCCGCCCATGGAGCCTGAGGTGTCGACGCAGACGATAAACGGACCACGGGGTTGTTCATCCACATCCTGATGCGTGACCGGTCGCTCAATGACCCGTTCCCGCCAGGCTTCACCCTGCAACCGATAAGTCAGCAATTCATGCTCCACCAGACGGCGATAAAATTCATATTCCAGTTCGGTGATACCAAGCGTAGCCAGCTCTGGCGGCAATAGCCGCAAAATATCATCGCTGCGATGAAGGCCCTCCACTTGTTCCGGCACGGTTGCCGGTTCGCGTACCAGCGTACGAAAGGTCTCGACTGGCGAATCCTTCTTTGGGATGGATTTCGCCTCCCGGGAGCGTCCTAACTGGGCGGCGAGCTTTTCCAGTTCCGGCTGGCTTGCCAGAAACTCACCGTATTTGACGATCAATTGATAATCGCCGCGTTTCAACTGACCTGCGCTCATGTCCCATAAGCGTCCCGCAGCATGATCGTTTTCCACCAATACGTTTTCAAGTTGACCGCTGAGGGTCATCCGCGCCTGCACTTCGCTTAACAACTGCTCTCGCTCATCTTCGAGCAATTGTTGATTCAGGGTGGTGGCCTGTACCACCAGGCTTAACCGCCAGCGCTGCAGAAAAAGCGTATGCAGCGCCGGGGTAAAGGTTGGGCTTGCCTGAGTGAGCTGGACTGCCTGGGCGGTAAACGGCGAGTTAAGTTGTTCAAGCCGTGTGAGGATTTGCGGCAACTGCACCAGCAATTGCGACGTGGAAAGCATCTGGCTTTCCTGATAACACTGCACTTCCTGCGCCAGTTCCACCGGCACCGGCACATCATGCAGGCGATTTTTTAACTGCTCCCGCCAGCGCGGGATATCTTCATGGAGCGCTTTTTTTAATTTGGGGTACTTTTCAAAGAAGAGCGCCAGCTGTGGCGAAGCCAGCAGCGCGATGATCAAGTCTTCTATCAGTTCCCCTTCGCCGATGGCCAGGATCGTATTTAACGTATCCAGGGTAATCATTGACGCGCCTGTTTAATCTGTGCGCCGACGTCCTGTAAGCTTGCCTCAATACGACCCAACCACTCGGGCTGGATGAACAGGCATTTTTGCTGATCGCTAAAACGACTGTGTTGCTGATGCCACTCGTTATCCAGATCGTCTAACTGCTGTTTAATTTCTTCAGGCATGCCTTCTGCCAGCACGCCCGGTAATGAGAGACGGCTGGCTTGCAGACTCACATCGCGAATTTGTACGTGCTGGTTGCTGTCCACATCCAGATTCAGGATCTGTGCAAAGCCGATGCCATTGAGCTTGCCGCGAATTTCTCCGCCCTTTTGCAGCCACAGTTCGAGGTGCTCGCGATGCAGAGTGATATGAATGACCTCCATATCGTGAAGCTTGAGCGGTTTTTGCAGCAGTAGCGTCAGCTCTGTTGCCTGGAGCGTTTCCGGGAGATGGTATTGCGGACGGCGGGTGAACATGCCGCTTTGCTTGACTACCGTGAACGCATTCTGATCGCTCTTCTGCTGTTCCAGTTGCATCCAGCGTTGTTGAATGGCGCCGAGTTTTGTCAGCATCGCCTGTTGCCGCCATGCGTGCCCGGTCATCAATATTTCCATCTGCTGCTGCATTAAATTGCGGGCGGCTGCGTCATGCCACAAGCAGTCTTTCAGCAAAATCAGATCGATAGGCGCGACGGCGCGACGGCCGCTAAAGAACGCGCAGGCCTGTAATAAATGAATGGCTTTTTTCCAGCGTCGGTCAGAGACATACGGCGCATGCGGCTGGTTTTCCAGTTGTTGGCGCAGATGATAAATGAGCTCAAAAACCTCGTCCGGCAGGGCGACTGTAACGATCTCTTTTTGCCACTGCGTAAATTCTTCATCGCTGATTTGCAGACTGGCGGGAACCGGGTTTTCATTTTCGTCCTGCTGGTTTGTCAGCATTGAGCGGAAATTGCTTTTATCCTGGACTTTGTCGAGCCACAGGCGGATAAGCATGCGGTCATAAAGCGCCTCAAGGCTACTGTCCGCATCCGGTAATTCATTGGACGCGGCCACCAGCAGGCGCATCGGGATTTTCTCTTCAAACGCGCCATTGCGAAAACGACGTTCGTTTATCGCCGTCAACAAGGTATTTAAGATGGCCGGGCCGGCTTTCCAGATCTCATCAAGAAAGACAATTTCCGCCTCCGGGAGATAACCTTGAGTAAGACGTTCATAACGGCCTTCATCTTTAAGCGCCTGAATGGACAACGGGCCGAATACTTCTTCCGGCGTGGAAAAGCGGGTCATCAAATATTCAAAGGCTCGGGCGTGGACAAACGCAAATTTCAGGCGGCGGGCAATCAGGCTTTTGGCAATTCCTGGCGGGCCTAACAGAAAGACGCTCTCGCCGCTTAACGCCGCGAGTAAGCAAAGTCGTATCGCATGGCTGCGTTCGAAAAGCCCCTTTTCCAGCGCAGAGGCGAGTCGTGAAATTCTTTCAGCCAATAAATGGGGTTGAGCCATAATTAATTTGCGTCCTTACTCTGAGGAAACGGCTTATGGTGCAATTATATACCTGCAGACACATGGGCGAGATCTACCCCGAACCCGGCGCGGGCGCTTTTCAAATGGGGGGCATGCTGTCTGCTTTTATACATTTTCAAGGCCAACGCCCGTTATGGTAAACGTCAGGTAGTCCTGTATAAAACGATAATAATGTAACTCGCAATAACTGGAGTCGAATGCTCTGGTTATCGTCCAAAAGAGGTACAACGTTACCCATATTTTTGACGCTGATACGCCGGAACCCATTTAGGGGTACGATTTTGCAATTAATCGTGCATACTGTGCGCTTTTTGTGGGCCAAGGGACTAAGCACACATCTGTTTTCCAACAAAAGATTAGTCTATGAGCGCTGATAATAAACAACCGCTGCCGGCGATAACGCTTGCGGCGATAGGGGTGGTGTACGGTGATATCGGTACCAGCCCACTTTATACATTAAGAGAGTGTCTTTCCGGCCAGTTCGGTTTTGGCATTGAACGCGATGCCGTATTCGGGTTTCTTTCCCTGATTTTTTGGCTGCTGGTTTTTGTTGTTTCCATTAAATACCTGACCTTCGTCATGCGCGCCGATAACGCGGGTGAAGGCGGGATCCTGACGTTAATGTCGCTTGCCGGACGCAACACGTCGGCAAAAGCGACGTCATGGCTTGTCATTCTGGGGCTTATTGGCGGCAGTTTCTTTTATGGTGAGGTCGTCATAACCCCGGCCATCTCAGTCATGTCGGCCATCGAAGGGCTGGAAATCGCCGCGCCATCGCTTGATCCCTATATCGTGCCGTTGTCGATTATCGTCCTGACGCTGCTGTTTATGATCCAAAAGCATGGCACCGGCATGGTAGGGAAGTTATTCGCGCCAATTATGCTTGCCTGGTTTTTGATTCTGGCGGTTTTAGGCGCGCGCAGTATTATCGCGAACCCGGAAGTACTACAGGCGTTGAATCCCGCCTGGGCTGTGCATTTCTTCGTTGAATATAAAACGGTGTCGTTCTTTGCGCTGGGCGCCGTGGTGTTGTCGATTACCGGCGTTGAGGCGTTGTATGCGGATATGGGCCACTTCGGCAAACTGCCAATTCGTATCGCCTGGTTTAGCGTGGTCTTGCCGTCGCTTGTGCTTAACTATTTTGGTCAGGGCGCGCTGCTGTTAAAGACGCCGGAAGCCATTAAAAACCCGTTCTTTTTGCTGGCTCCCGACTGGGCGCTGATCCCGCTTTTGATTATCGCGACGATGGCGACAGTGATTGCTTCGCAAGCGGTGATTTCAGGTGTGTTCTCTCTGACGCGTCAGGCCGTTCGTCTGGGTTATCTCTCACCGATGCGCATCATCCATACCTCAGAGATGGAGTCGGGGCAGATTTATATTCCGGCAATTAACTGGCTGCTCTATTTCGCGGTGGTCATTGTTATCGTCAGTTTTGAGCACTCCAGTAATCTGGCGGCGGCGTACGGTATTGCGGTAACGGGCACCATGGTGTTGACCTCTATCCTGTTCACAACCGTTGCGAATAAAAACTGGCACTGGAATAAGATTCTGGTTGGGCTGATGTGCATCGCATTTTTGTTTATCGATGTGCCGCTGTTCTCTGCGAACCTTGAAAAACTGCTCTCCGGCGGCTGGTTGCCGTTAACGCTGGGCCTGGTGATGTTCCTTATCATGACCACCTGGAAAAGCGAGCGGTTCCGCCTGTTACGCCGTATGCATGAGCACGGTAATTCCCTGGAAGCGATGATCGCTTCGCTGGAAAAATCGCCGCCGGTGCGCGTGCCAGGCACTGCGGTATATATGTCTCGTGCGTTAAACGTCATCCCGTTCGCCATGCTGCATAACCTCAAGCACAATAAGGTGCTGCATGAGCGGGTGATCCTGTTAACGCTGCGTACGGAAGATGCGCCGTATGTCCACAATGTTCGCCGCGTGTCGATTGAGCAGCTTTCGCCAACCTTCTGGCGCGTGGTAGCCAGTTACGGCTGGCGCGAAACGCCAAATGTGGAAGAAGTCTTCCATCGCTGTGGGTTGGAAGGGCTGAGCTGCCGGATGATGGAGACGTCGTTCTTTATGTCCCATGAGTCGCTGATTATTGGCAAGCGGCCCTGGTATCTGCGCTTGCGCGGTAAGCTGTTCCTCCTGTTGCAGCGTAATGCGCTGCGCGCGCCTGACCAGTTTGAAATCCCGCCTAACCGGGTTATCGAACTCGGTACACAAGTGGAAATTTAAAACGCCGCGCCCCTTCAGTGAAGGGGCGCTTTGCTTTTCAGGGTTCTGTAACGTTAATCAGCGAAACGTTTCGATGGTGATCACAATTCTATAACGCACCGATTGTTTCCTGCTCGTCTTATTCTCTACACTACCACCAGCGAAACGTTTCGCTAGTGGAGCAAAGACATGAAAAAAGGCACCGTTCTTAATTCTGATATCTCTCGGGTCATCTCACGTCTCGGTCATACCGATACGCTGGTGGTATGTGATGCCGGGTTACCTGTCCCTAAAACGACTGAGCGTGTCGATCTGGCGCTGACTCAGGGCGTCCCCACCTTTATGCAGGTGTTGGATGTGGTAACTGCCGAGATGCAGGTTGAAGCGGCGATCCTTGCGCTGGAAATTAAACAACACAATCCGCAGCTCCATGAAACGTTGCTCAGCCATATTGAGCAACTGCAACAGCACCAGGGAAACACCATTGAAATTCGTTACATCACGCATGAACAGTTCAAAATAAATACCGCTTCCAGTCAGGCGGTTATTCGCAGCGGAGAATGCTCCCCGTATGCGAATATTATTCTCTGTGCCGGCGTAACCTTCTGAGGCCGACATGGACGCACTACTTCAACTCAAGGGGATTGATAAGTCATTCCCCGGTGTGAAAGCCCTTTCCGGCGCGGCGCTGAACGTTTATCCAGGCCGCGTAATGGCATTGGTCGGCGAAAATGGCGCCGGTAAATCCACCATGATGAAAGTGCTGACCGGCATCTATCAATGCGATGCAGGCTCACTCAAATGGCTGGGGCAAGAAACCACCTTTACCGGCCCGAAATCCTCTCAGGAAGCGGGCATCGGCATTATTCATCAGGAACTTAACCTGATCCCGCAGCTCACTATCGCTGAAAATATCTTTCTTGGGCGTGAATTCGTTAACCGATTTGGTCGTATCGACTGGAAAACGATGTATGCCGAAGCCGACAAGCTGCTCGCCAGACTCAACCTGCGCTTTAACAGTCACCGGCTGGTGGGTGAGTTGTCTATCGGCGATCAGCAAATGGTGGAAATTGCCAAGGTGCTGAGCTTCGAATCCAAAGTCATCATCATGGACGAACCTACCGACGCGTTGACGGATACCGAAACCGACTCGCTGTTTCGCGTGATCCGCGAACTGAAAGCCCAGGGGCGCGGCATCGTTTATATCTCTCACCGTATGAAAGAGATTTTTGAGATCTGCGATGACGTGACGGTATTTCGCGACGGGCAATTTATCGCCGAGCGCGAGGTGGCGACGCTGACTGAAGATTCGCTGATCGAGATGATGGTGGGCCGTAAGCTTGAGGACCAGTACCCGCACCTGGACAAAGCACCCGGCGAGATACGTCTTAAAGTCGATAATTTGTGCGGCCCCGGCGTGAACAACGTCTCCTTTAATTTACGTAAAGGTGAAATTCTGGGCGTCGCTGGCTTGATGGGCGCCGGGCGTACCGAGCTGATGAAGGTTCTGTACGGCGCGCTGCCGCGTACCAGCGGCCACGTAACTCTTGATGGTCATGAAGTGGTGACCCGCTCACCGCAGGATGGGCTGGCCAACGGCATCGTTTACATTTCTGAGGATCGCAAGCGCGATGGTCTCGTGCTGGGGATGTCAGTGAAGGAAAATATGTCACTGACGGCGCTGCGTTATTTCAGCCGCAATGGCGGCAGCCTGAAACATCAGGATGAGCAGCAAGCGGTCAGCGACTTTATCCGACTGTTTAATGTCAAAACGCCATCAATGGATCAGCCCATCGGGCTGCTTTCTGGCGGTAATCAGCAGAAAGTGGCGATTGCCCGCGGCCTGATGACCCGGCCAAAAGTACTGATCCTTGACGAGCCGACTCGCGGCGTTGACGTTGGCGCGAAGAAAGAGATCTACCAGTTAATCAACCAGTTTAAAGCTGATGGCTTAAGCATCATCCTGGTCTCGTCAGAGATGCCGGAAGTGTTGGGCATGAGCGATCGCATCATGGTAATGCACGAGGGGCATCTCGGCGGCGAGTTTACGCGCGAGCAGGCCACTCAGGAAGTGCTGATGGCGGCGGCTGTTGGCAAGTTAAACCGCCTTTCTCAGCACGAAGAGCAGGAGTAAGAGAATGAGTACCCAGACTGTCACTGGCCGTCGTTATTTCACCAAAGCCTGGTTATTAGAGCAAAAATCTCTGATTGCCCTGCTGGTGCTGATCGCGGTGGTGTCCACCATGAGCCCGAACTTCTTTACCGTTAATAACCTGTTCAACATTTTGCAGCAGACGTCGGTGAACGCCATTATGGCGGTCGGCATGACGCTGGTTATTCTCACCTCAGGCATCGACCTGTCCGTCGGTTCACTGTTGGCGTTAACCGGCGCTGTCGCCGCCTCATTGGTCGGCGTTGAGGTGAATGCGCTGGTGGCCGTTGCAGGCGCGCTGGCGCTCGGCGCGGCAATTGGCGGCGTGACTGGGGTTATTGTTGCTAAAGGCCGCGTACAGGCGTTTATCGCCACCCTGGTGATGATGCTGCTGTTGCGTGGCGTCACGATGGTGTACACCGACGGCAGCCCTATCAATACCGGTTTTTCTGATAACGCCGATCTGTTTGGCTGGTTCGGTATCGGTCGCCCGCTGGGTATCCCGACGCCGGTCTGGATCATGGCGGTCGTGTTTATTGCTGCCTGGTATATGCTTCATCACACCCGCCTCGGTCGTTATATATATGCGCTGGGCGGCAACGAAGCGGCGACGCGTCTGTCGGGTATTAGCGTCAATAAAGTCAAAATTATCGTATATTCGCTGTCGGGTATGCTGGCCGCATTGGCCGGGGTAATCGAGGTCGCGCGCCTGTCGTCTGCGCAACCGACCGCCGGTACGGGCTATGAACTGGACGCTATCGCCGCGGTCGTGCTCGGTGGTACCAGCCTCGCGGGCGGTAAAGGGCGCATCGTGGGCACGCTTATCGGTGCGCTGATCCTGGGCTTCCTGAACAACGGACTGAATTTATTAGGTGTTTCTTCCTATTACCAGATGATCGTTAAAGCAGTGGTTATTTTGCTGGCGGTGCTGGTAGACAACAAAAAGCAGTAACTTATTACTCTACAGGACATCTGACTATGAACATGAAAAAACTGGCTACCCTGGTTTCTGCTGTTGCGTTAAGCGCCACCGTAAGCGCTAACGCCATGGCGAAAGACACGATCGCGCTGGTTATCTCCACCTTGAATAACCCGTTCTTTGTGTCTTTAAAAGATGGCGCGCAGAAAGAAGCCGATAAACTGGGGTATAACCTGGTGGTGCTGGATTCCCAGAACAACCCGGCTAAAGAGCTCGCTAACGTTCAGGATCTGACGGTTCGCGGTACTAAGCTGCTACTTATCAACCCAACCGACTCCGATGCTGTAGGCAATGCCGTGAAGATGGCTAACCAGGCGAAAATCCCGGTCATCACCCTGGACCGTATGGCTTCTAAAGGCGAGGTTGTGAGCCATGTTGCGTCTGATAACGTAGCGGGCGGCAAAATGGCCGGTGACTTCATCGCCAAAAAACTCGGTGACGGCGCGAAAGTGATTGAGCTGCAAGGTATCGCTGGCGCATCCGCTGCCCGTGAGCGTGGCGAAGGTTTCAAACAGGCTACTGCGGCCCACAAATTTACCGTACTGGCGAGCCAACCGGCTGATTTTGATCGCACCAAAGGCCTGAACGTCATGCAAAACCTGCTGACTGCTCACCCGGACGTGCAAGCGGTTTTCGCGCAGAACGATGAAATGGCGCTGGGCGCGTTACGTGCATTGCAAACGGCCGGTAAAACCGACGTGCTGGTGGTCGGCTTTGACGGCACCGCTGACGGTGTGAAAGCAGTTGAAGGCGGCAAGTTAGGCGCTACCGTCGCTCAGATGGCTGATAAAATCGGTGTTATCGGTGTTGAAACGGCAGACAAAGTGCTGAAAGGCGAAAAAGTTGAGAAGCAAATTCCGGTTGAGCTGAAACTGGTCACCAAGTAATACGCGCGTCTCATAAAGTAAAAAGAAAAGCAGGGCATCGCGCCACCCAACCGGGTGGCGCATTTTGACTGGACATCCGATGATGAATACTACTGGTAAGCTGGTTGTTCTGGGCAGTATTAATGCCGATCACATCCTTAATCTTGAATCTTTTCCCAAGCCGGGTGAAACCCTGACGGGTAGCCAGTATCAAGTGGCGTTCGGCGGAAAAGGCGCGAACCAGGCAGTTGCCGCCGGGCGTAGCGGTGCGGATATCGCGTTTATCGCCTGTGTGGGCGATGACGATACCGGACGTCGGGTTTGTACCCAGCTCGCCAGCGATAATATTGATATTGCGCCCGTGGCGACGATTAAGGGTGAATCGACTGGCGTGGCGTTAATTTTTGTTAATGCCGAAGGCGAGAACGTCATTGGCATTAGCGCCGGGGCGAACAGCGCGCTGACGCCGGAACGCGTAGCGGCGCAACACAAACGTATTGCTCAGGCATCTGCGCTGCTGATGCAGCTCGAATCACCTGTTGAAAGTGTCTTGGCCGCCGCGAATATCGCTCACCAGAATAACACCACGGTCATTTTAAATCCGGCTCCGGCGCGGGCGCTTTCCGATGAGCTGCTCGGCCTGGTGGATATTATTACCCCCAATGAAACCGAAGCGGAAAAGCTGACGGGCGTTAAGGTCGAGACTGATGACGACGCGGCACAAGCGGCGCAACGGCTGCATGATAAAGGCATTAGTACCGTTATCATCACGTTAGGCAGCCGCGGCGTATGGGCAAGCCATGAAGGCAAAGGCCAGCGCGTGCCGGGATTTAAAGTGGATGCCGTCGATACCATTGCCGCAGGCGACACGTTTAATGGAGCGTTAGTCACCGCTTTACTGGAAAACAAGGCGTTGCCTGACGCGATCCGTTTCGCCCATGCCGCCGCCGCTATCGCGGTTACTCGTCGCGGCGCGCAGCCATCGGTGCCATGGCGTCACGAGATAGACGCTTTCTTACAACAGCAGGGGTAACCCTTGGCGACGATGAAGGATGTTGCTCGCCTCGCGGGTGTATCCACCTCCACGGTTTCACACGTCATTAATAACGATCGCTTCGTGAGTGAGGCGATTCGTTTAAAAGTGAATGACGCCGTCAAAACCCTCAACTACGCTCCCTCGGCGCTTGCGCGCAGCCTGAAGCTGAACCAGACCCGCACCATTGGGATGCTGGTCACCGCCAGTAGCAACCCTTTCTTTTCAGAAATCGTCCGTGGCGTTGAGCGGAGTTGTTTTGAGCGCGGCTATAGCCTGGTACTGTGCAATACCGAGGATGATGAACAGCGCATGAACAGTAATCTGGAGACGCTGTTGCAAAAACGCGTCGATGGACTGTTGCTGCTCTGTACCGAAACGCATCAACCTTCGGCGGAAATCATCGCGCGATATCCGTCTATACCGACTGTGATGATGGACTGGGCGCCTTTCGACGGCGACTGCGATCTCATTCAGGACAACTCTTTATTGGGCGGCGATATTGCGACCCAACATTTGATTGATAAAGGTTATCGTCGCATCGCCTGCATTACCGGACCGTTAGATAAAACCCCGTCTCGATTGCGACTTGAAGGATATCGCAATGCGATGGCGCGCGCCGGGCTGGCTATTCCTGACGGCTATGAGATAACCGGCGACTTCGAGTTTTCCAGCGGTTTAAGCGCCATGAACGCTTTATTGGCACTGCCGGAGCGGCCGGAAGCAGTGTTTACTGGCAACGATGCCATGGCAGTTGGGGCCTATCAGGCGCTTTACCAGGCCGGGCTGAGTATCCCCAAAGATATGGCGCTGGTCGGGTATGACGACATTGAGCTGGCGCGTTATATGACGCCGCCGCTAACTACCGTTCATCAGCCGAAAGACGAACTGGGTGAGTTGGCTCTTGATGTGGTTATTCATCGCATGGCGCAACCAGACCTTGCCCAGCAGCGCCTGCAATTAACGCCTGAACTGATAGCGCGCGGCTCGTCGTAAGCCTAGTGGCGTTCCTTAATCAGGTTTCGTCCATCTTTCGGGCGTAGCAGCATAAACACCAGTGCTGAGATGAGCGTGATAGCCCCCATGGTAATAAAGGTGCTGTGGAATTGCTCTACAGTGCTGGTGGTTTGATCGCTCTGATAAAAGCGCAATACCGCCGCGCTCACCGCAACCCCAAGACTGATGGAGAGCTGCTGAGTGACAGCGAGCATACTATTGCCGCTGCTGGCGTTTTCATCGGTGAGGTCGGCAAGGGTAATAGTGTTCATGGATGTGAACTGTATCGACATCGCCATCCCCAGGATGAACAGCGGTAATATCAGCATCCAGACCGGCTCCGCTGGAGATTGCAATGCGAACTGGGCAATCATCACACCAATAAAGAGCGTGATGCCTGTCAGTGTTTTCCGGTAGCCGAGGCGTCGCAGTATTTGGGTCACCACCGATTTTCCAAGAATGGAGCCAAGAGCCGTCGGTGCCATCATGCAGCCTGCGATCAATGCCTGATAGCCAAATCCCACCTGCAACATCAATGGCATTAAAAAGGGGACGCAGCCGGTGCCCAACCTCGAGGCGATATTACCTGCAATGCCGATGGAAAAAGTGCGGGTTTTAAACATTGGGAGCGCAATGATCGGACTGGGATGACGCCGGGCGTGGCGAATGTAGGTCAGTAACAACACCAGACCGCAGGCGATTACCGCGCCGGCAATCCAGGTATCAACAAGCTTTTCGCCAAATAACTCCATCCCGCTTGAGAATAAGACCAGACTCAACCCGAACAGTAAAAATCCGCCCATATCGAACCCGCGGCGCGGCGTTGTAAAGTTGGGCATGTACTTGCGCGCATATAAAAGGCCAGCAAGGCCAATGGGAATATTAATTAAGAAAATCCAGTGCCAGCTGGCCCAGGTAACCAACACACCGCCCAGGACCGGCCCAAGTATCGGCCCAACCAGGCCCGGCATGGTGACGAAATTCAAAACGGGAAGTAATTCGCTACGCGGATAGGCCCGCAATAATGCCAGTCGGGCAACCGGCATCATCATCGCCCCGCCGACGCCCTGCACTACCCTGAAAAACACAAGCTGCCCCAGACTTTGCGAAACGGCGCAGGCAAGCGATCCCAACGTAAACAGCATCACCGCAATCATAAATACCCGACGGGTACCGAAACGGTCAGCGAGCCAGCCGCTGACGGGAATAAGCATGGCCACCGTCAGGGTGTAACTAATAATGGTGGACTGCATCGCCAGCGGAGAGCGATTGAGGCTTTGCGCGATAGCGGGCAAGGCGGTGTTAAGAATGGTGGCGTCCAGCGCCTGCATAAAAAAGGCCATCGCCGCAATCCACGGCAGTCCTGCCATACTGCGAGCTTTTTTAATCATGACGTCCTTATAAAAGCTATCAGGGTTTATAGGGCTCCTGCAGCAATTCGCGGCAGGCGGAATAAGCGCTTTCACCATCGCCCCTGAGGATGGCATCGGCAATTCTCTGATGTACGTCGAGTTTGATCACTTCATTATGCGTAATAGAAGAGAAGTAACTGTAATAGATGGAGTGAAACAGGGTCGCGAAGGAAATAAAGAAAGGGTTACCGCTCATCTCATAGATTTGCTCATGATAAGACACATCGACTTCGACCCAACGTTGCCTGTCGAAGGTGGTTTCCAGCGCGACCATTTCATTTATCGTATTTTTAAGCGCTGCTTTCTGTGAAGCCGTGCCGTGTTGAGCGGCCAGCGCGCAAGCCTGGGGTTCAAGGCTGGTGCGCATAACCAGAAAGTAAGTGATCACGTCCGAGAAGTTGTCCTGCGTCATCCACCAACTTAATAACTCTTTATCGAGAAAGTTCCAGTTGCTCTGCGGCATCACACGCGTGCCAATACGCGGACGCGGAAGCACCATGCCTTTCGCGGTTAATGTTTTTACCGCTTCCCTTACCGCCGTACGGCTTACCCCGAATAATTCGCCAAGCTCTATCTCACCAGGCAAAATCGTACCAGGAGCATATTCACCTTTCAAAATTCGTTGCGCCAGCTTCTCTGCAAGGACATAAGACAGATTCTTTTGAGCTGCTAATTGATGTGCAGATAAAGGCATTGTGCATTCCCTTTATAGAGATGTTTTAAGAAGTAGTATGCCATCGGCACTTCGTATTCGATGCAAAAAACACCAAATCGCCGTGTATTTGCTGCATTAGTGAGTCATGTGCATAAAAAAGAGACGGTCAGTCATTTTTTTTAAAAACAGGGGTTGTCAGATTCTGATTACTCCCTATAATGCGCCACCACTGACACGGAACAACGGCGAACAGGCCGGCCGGTCAGCAGGCTCCCTCCGGGGATGCCGGCAGAGAAAAGCGAAAAATAAACGCTTGACTCTGAAGCGGGAAGTCGTAATATACGCACCCCGCGCCGCTGAGAAAAAGCGAAGCGGCACTGCTCTTTAACAATTTATCAGACAATCTGTGTGGGCACTCGCAGGATTGATATCTCAGTACCTTCGGGTACATATAGAATTATCAAGTCTCTGAGTGAACACGTAATTCATTACGAAGTTTAATTCACGAGCATCAAACTTAAATTGAAGAGTTTGATCATGGCTCAGATTGAA
>NZ_JAALBX010000039.1 GCF_011077955.1 Citrobacter freundii | reverse complement strand
CGGATTGCGAAACGCAGACCGTCATCCATCGCGATCGGGTGGATCAGGGTAACAACCATTTTGATGTTGTCGCCCGGCATTACCATCTCAACGCCTTCCGGCAGTTCGATGGTGCCAGTCACGTCAGTGGTACGGAAGTAGAACTGCGGACGGTAGCCCTTGAAGAACGGAGTGTGACGGCCGCCTTCGTCTTTGGACAGAATGTACACTTCAGATTCGAACTTGGTGTGCGGCTTGATTGAGCCTGGCTTCGCCAGTACCTGACCACGTTCGATTTCTTCACGTTTGATACCACGCAGCAGAACACCTACGTTCTCGCCCGCACGGCCTTCGTCCAGCAGTTTGCGGAACATTTCAACGCCGGTACAGGTGGATTTCGCGGTATCTTTGATACCAACGATTTCAACTTCTTCACCAACTTTGATGATGCCGCGCTCTACACGACCGGTCACTACAGTACCACGGCCGGAGATGGAGAATACGTCTTCGATAGGCAGCAGGAACGGCTTGTCAATCGCACGCTCCGGTTCCGGGATGTAAGAATCCAGGAAGCCAGCCAGTTCGATGATTTTCGCTTCCCACTCTGCTTCGCCTTCCAGCGCTTTCAGTGCAGAACCGCGAACGATCGGGGTGTCGTCGCCCGGGAAATCGTACTGAGACAGCAGTTCACGAACTTCCATCTCAACCAGTTCCAGCAGCTCTTCGTCATCAACCATGTCGCATTTGTTCAGGAACACGATGATGTACGGAACGCCTACCTGGCGACCCAGCAGGATGTGCTCACGGGTCTGCGGCATCGGGCCGTCAGTCGCAGCAACAACCAGGATCGCGCCGTCCATCTGAGCAGCACCGGTGATCATGTTTTTCACATAGTCGGCGTGGCCCGGGCAGTCAACGTGCGCGTAGTGGCGGCTCGGGGTGTCATATTCAACGTGAGAGGTGTTGATGGTGATACCACGGGCTTTTTCTTCCGGCGCGTTATCGATCTGATCGAATGCACGAGCAGAACCACCGTAGGTTTTAGCCAGAACGGTAGTGATGGCAGC
>NZ_JAALBX010000038.1 GCF_011077955.1 Citrobacter freundii | reverse complement strand
ATACTGATTATGTCTTCTGAGGAGATCACCATGCGTAAAGCCCGATTCACCGAACACCAGATCATTTCCGTTCTGAAGTCCGTCGAAGCCGGACGTACCGTTAAGGATGTCTGCCGTGAAGCCGGTATCTCTGAAGCCAGCTATTACAACTGGAAAGCGAAGTTTGGCGGTATGGAAGCCTCTGATATCAAAAAGATGAAAGACCTTGAGGATGAAAACCGACGCCTCAAACAGATGTTTGCTGATCTCAGTCTGGAATGGCGGGCACTGAAAGACGTCATAGAAAAAAAGCTTTAAAACCAGCGATAAAGCGTGAACTCGTCAGCTATCTGACTGCGCAATTTGCCATGAGTTTACGCCAGGCCTGCAGGACGTTATCGCTGAGCAGGACGGTGTATTTTTACCAGCCCGATACCTGGCGTGATGAACCGGTGATCCAGGCGCTGACTGAGCTGGCGGAACGCTATCCGCGATACGGTTTTAAAAAGCTGTTCCAGCTGCTGCGCTGACAGGGCAATAGCTGGAACCATAAACGCGTTCACCGGATTTACTGCCTGCTTAAGCTGAATTTTCGTCGTAAAGGAAAACAGCGCCTGCCGGTACGTAATCCGGCTCCGCTGACGACGCCAGAAGCGATGAACCAGAGCTGGTCCATCGATTTTACGCACGATGCGCTGGTGTGCGGCAGACGCTTCCGGACCTTCAACGTAGTGGATGATTTTAACCGTAAAGCGCTGGCGATCGAAACTGACCTGAATATCCCGGCGCAGCGGGTCGTGAGAGTGCTGAACAGGATCGTGGCAAACCGTGGGTACCCGCTGAAAATGCGGATGGATAATGGTCCGGAGCTGGTCTCGCTGACGCTGGCACAATGGGCAGAAGAGCATGGAGTGACACCGGAATTTATCAGGCCCGGCAAGCCGACACAGAATGCGTTTATCGAAAGGTTCAACCGGACGTACCGGACAGAAATACTGAATTTTTATTTATTCAGAACGCTGAATGAAGCACGGGAAATTACAGAGCGCTGGCTGGCTGAATATAACAGCGAACGGCCCCATGAATCCCTGAATAACCTG
>NZ_JAALBX010000037.1 GCF_011077955.1 Citrobacter freundii | reverse complement strand
GCTTCATATTGGTTGCGTATTCTGGCAACCGGCAGACTTTTCAGCAAATTCGGACGGGGTCATCCAGCCCAGCGCAGAATGGGGACGTCTCTGGTTATAGTGTATGCGCTAGGCCTCGATTTTGCACCGGGCATCCTCCATGGACATGAACCAGTTTTCATTCAGGCACTCCTGTCGCAGCCTGCCGTTGAACGACTCCACTGTGGCATTGTCTGTGGGTGTGCCCGGTCGTGAGAAGTCTATACGGATCCCTCTTTCGTACACCCACTTATCCAGCATTTTCCCTGCAAATTCAGAGCCGTTATCGGTTTTAAGCAGCTGGGGTAAGGGCCGTCTGAGTGCAATACTGTTCAGCATTTCGGCAACCTCTGTTGAGCGTAAATTCTGGCCCACACAGATCCCCGGGCATTCACGTGTGAACAAATCGATTACCGTCAGCAGCCGCAGGCGCCTTCCGTCAAACAGTGCATCAGAGACAAAGTCCATGCCCCAAACATGATTCGGATACAGCCCCTGAGGCTGCGGTTGTCGCCGCTGTGCTGATTTGTTCCGGCGCGGACGCTTGAGACGCAGGGACAGCCCCTGCTCGCTGTAGAGCCGATAAATGCGTTTATGATTATCCCGCCAGTCCTCCCGCCTGAGCATGACGTGAACCCTGCGGTAACCATAGTGGACCCGGGTTTCGGTGATCTCCCTGATTCGCAGGCGTAGCGCGCTGTCGTCTGCCGCCACAGAACGGTAGCGGAAAGAGCTGCGGCTGACCCGTAACGCAAAGCAGACCTGCCTTTCGCTGGCCCCGTAGCGTGCCTGCAGGTCCCGGACCCATTCGCGCAGGCGCGCCAGCGTCAGTTCTTTTTTGCCAGCACATCCTGCAGCATGGCTTTATCGAGACTCAGATCGGCAACCAGCTTCTTCAGCCTGAGGTTCTCTTCTTCAAGCTGGCGCATGTGCTTCAGCTCAGAGGGTGAAATACCACCGTATTTCTTGCGCCACGTATAGAATGTGGCATCAGAAATGCCCAGCTTACGGCAGACCTCAGGTACCGGCGTACCCAGTTCAGCCTGCTTCAGGGCAAAGACAATCTGCTCTTCGGTGAATCGTGATTTTTTCATGGCACCACCTCCGTTCAGGGAGTGTAGATCATGCCGGAATTCTGTTTCTGAATGGCGCAG
>NZ_JAALBX010000036.1 GCF_011077955.1 Citrobacter freundii | reverse complement strand
CGGAAGTCACTGTCGTTCTCAAAATCGGTGGAGCTGCATGACAAGGTCATCGGGCATTATCTGAACATAAAACACTATCAGTAAGTTGGAGTCATTACCTGAATAGCTATTCCATGAAACGACATATTTGAAACGTTAGTTTGAATAAATTGGTGAATCCTAAGCATATTTTCTTTCTCTCAGGTACCTTCTTTCTAACTCTTTGATTCAAATGTGTAATGTGATTTAAATTAAATTTTAACGCCAGATTGCCGATAAGTTGTCTTCGGTATGCTCCTTTCAAAGGGAGCAGAAATTCATGAAATCACCTCAACCCTGGGTAATAAATATGTCAGTTAGGCGTTTTTCATTTCTCGTTTTTAGTCTGTTACTTGGTATTTTTCTCATCAGCTCGGCTTCTAACCTTTGGTCACTTACTCACAGCAACCAGTCGCTGGATAACGTGGACAAAGAGATCAGGGTCGTGTTGTCGGTTATTGACCCGATTAACCATAGCCGCACACTGCGTGTGCGCCTGATGGAAGCCATGATTAACGCCTCCCTGGGCGACAAACAGAAAACGGATGCGTCGCTTGAGAGCGCGAAAGCGGTGATGCAAAAAGCCACCGATGCGTTCAACAACTACAAGGCTGCGCCACCTGTCGAGGGCGAAGAGGCGCTTTCCGCGCCTTACAACCAGGCCTGGCAAACGTATGTTGATCAAGGGTTGCGACCGTTGATGGACGCCGCGAGCAACAACGACACAGCGCGTTTCAACCAGCTCGTCAGCACCACCATCCCGCAGCTTGATCGTCAGTTTGAAATCACTCTCGATAACCTGCTGGCCTTCCGCGAAAAGTACGCCCAGCGCCTTAACAACGACGAGCAGAATCGCTTCGTGAACAGCATGGTGACCGTTGGTGTTTTCGCCTTACTGTTTACCTTGATCATTGTCGCTATCTTTATCCTGCTGCGTCGCCGTGTTCTTTCGCCGCTGGATGCCGCACGTTTGCACTGCCAGAAGATGGCGGCAGGGGAGTTGCACACTCCTGTTGTTTACGGTTCTAAAGACGAGATTGGCGACATGCTCGGTTCGCTGGAGCAAATGCGTCTTGCTCTTCTGGAAATCATTGCCCAGGTGCGTAATTCCAGCCAGAGCGTGGCCCATGCGGCAGAAGAAATCGCTGCCGGTAATACCGATCTCTCGGCCCGTACCGAAGAGCAGGCGGCTTCTCTTGGGCAGACCGCTGCCAGCATGGAACAGCTGACTTCAACGGTTAAGCACACCTCCGAAAACACACAGCAGGCAAATACCCTTGCGACGGCGATGCGCAGCTCCGCGCAGGAAGGGAATACGATTGTTGAAAAAGCAGTGATGTCGATGAAAGAGATCGAATCCAGCGCTGGCAAAATCGACACCATCATTTCCTTAATCGAAGACATTGCTTTCCAGACCAATATCCTGGCACTCAACGCAGCGGTGGAAGCGGCAAGAGCCGGCGAGCAGGGGCGCGGGTTTGCCGTCGTGGCAAGCGAAGTCCGTAATCTGGCGCAGCGTTCGTCACTCGCGGCGAAAGAGATCAAAGAGCTTATTGAGGAATCCGGCCGACAGGTGCTGCTGGGTAGCGAAAGGGTGTCGCAGGCGGGCGAAAGCATGCAACGCATTATCAGCACAGTTAAGCAGGTTTCTGAACTGATGGCGGAAATTGCGCTCTCGACCGGTGAACAGAGTCGCGGTATTGAGCAGATAAACCAGGCTGTTGCGCAGATGGACACGGTAACGCAACAGAACGCCGCGTTAGTCGAAGAAGCATCAGCAGCAGCGCATTCGCTTAAAGAGCAGTCTCAATTGCTGGAAGAGACGGTAGCCGTTTTTAAACTGAGCTAACGTTTTGTCAAAAAAAACAAGGCAGGTTTATGCCTGCCTTGTTTGTGATTCTTTTATGGTTCGTCGTTACCCGGTTACCGGTAATGCTGCCAACTTACTGATTTAGTGTATGATGGTGATTTTAAGGTGCTTGCGTGGCTTCCATTTCCATCAGATGTCCTTCCTGCTCCGCTACTGAAGGCGTGGTGCGTAACGGCAAAAGCACTGCCGGACATCAGCGCTATCT
>NZ_JAALBX010000035.1 GCF_011077955.1 Citrobacter freundii | reverse complement strand
CGGAAGTCACTGTCGTTCTCAAAATC
The DNA here is from genome assembly GCF_011077955.1 of Citrobacter freundii. Classification (GTDB taxonomy): domain Bacteria; phylum Pseudomonadota; class Gammaproteobacteria; order Enterobacterales; family Enterobacteriaceae; genus Atlantibacter. The sequence goes on along the minus strand of NZ_JAALBX010000035.1, from coordinate 2,608 downwards.
GGTGGAGCTGCATGACAAGGTCATCGGGCATTATCTGAACATAAAACACTATCAGTAAGTTGGAGTCATTACCCAATTGTTGCAATAAAACCCACGACAGTTACTGTCGTATTTAGTGTACTAATCGTTGCTGCGTCCATATGCCCTCAGTACGGTTTTTATTCCTTGCAGTTGAATTTTTCACCGCGAAGCGGTTCGGGATTCTGTGAAACCCGAACTTTACCCCGGCTTCCCGGTGTCTCCTTTATATAGAATATCATTGAAGTTATTTGCATTTCTCAGAAATCTTCTTAGGATGTGATTGCAATAGCTGCAACACGGCGCACATATCGCGGCTGGTCAGTGAGTACGGGATTTCCTTCAGTTTACCTTTTACCACAGGTGGTCCCAGAGTTCCCCTGAAGCTTTATCATGGCTTTGAGCAGGTCATCTTCGTTCAGCGAACGCTGGGATTTGTTGATACTAGGGGCGTGCCGTCTGCGGGAAGGCTCATCACCAGAACAAGGTAACGATTGTGAGCGATTATTGTCCCGTTTTCTCTGGACCTGACGGGCAACATCCAACACATGGCCAAGTCTCTTGTTCACTGCAATTACGACGGGATCGGGGGAACCGCAGAATTCGGAAAAAATCGTACGCTAAGCTAACGGTGTTCTCGTGACAGCTCTTTGACTAGGCTTTCTAAGGCCATTCTGATAGCCCTGACTTCCTGAAAAGCCATGGCTAAAATTTGTGCGGCTAAAAGGGATAACCGATGGTAAAGTAAGTTATCCCTGTCGAGATACTGAAAAGCGTTATCCTCGTTTTTCCCAAAACTGTTTTGCCAGTTCGCTCAGAGCGCTAGTTAACTGAGCGACAGATTTCGCACTTTGCAAATTATTCTGCCCGGTCTGTACATTGGTATCAGCAGCATCGCGTATATTGATAATACTGCGGTTTATGTCTTCACTTACTGCTCCCTGCTGCTCGACCGCAGTCGCTATTTGCGCGTTCATGTCGGTAATTTCGTTAACGCGTTGGCCAATTCCATCAAGAGCTGTAGCTGCTTCCTCTGCGTGAGCTACACTCGTGTGCGCTTGCCGACTACTTTGCTCCATGACTGTAACAGCGGATTGCGCTCGCTCTTGTAGAGCGCTGATCATGCTTTGAATATCCGTTGTCGATTGCTGTGTGCGAGCAGCAAGACTGCGAACCTCATCGGCGACAACAGCAAAACCACGCCCCTGCTCACCAGCACGCGCGGCCTCAATTGCTGCGTTGAGTGCCAACAAATTCGTTTGCTCGGCGATCCCTCGTATAACGTCAAGAACTTTTGATATCTCGTTACTTTGACCTTCAAGCTCATGAATAACCTGAGTGGCTTGCCTAATTTCACCTTCAAGGGCAGTGATTGACTGGCTTGTGTGGGCTACCAGACGCTGGCCAGATGCCGTCTCAGTGTCTGCTCTTCCGGCCGCATCTGCAGCATGCTGTGCATTGCTCGCAACCTCTTGAATGCTTGCCACCATTTGGTTTACTGCCGTTGCTATTTGATCTGTCTCTGCCTGCTGCTCAACTGTAAGTACATTGCTTGACTCAATATCCTTTAGTAGGCCTCGGGTGTGTTCGCTAAGCCGATTTGATGCATCACCTATGCGACCTACTATGGCGCCTGTTTCAGCTTGCATCATTCGTAAAGCAAACTCTATTTGGCCAAACTCATCGGTGCGCCCAGTGTAGAGGGATTGACTTAATGGGTTATTGGAAATATTCCTGGCTCTTTCAACCAGTCTTCCAAGAGGAGAGAGAATAGCCAAAACACTAACAGAGCTTAAGCTTCCTGACATTAAAGTGGCTAACAATAAGCTGCTTATTGATGTATCAGTAAGCATGCCGGCAGCCATTGCGCTTGATATAATACTACCCCATATGAGCAAGAGTATTTTCACGGAAAAGCTAGCAGCCAATTTCGGCCTCGCGGCCTTCCCGCTTCTCAATTGAGCATATAATTTTTCCGCAGCCAAAACCTGCTCAGGTTCAGGCTTGGTCCTTACAGACTGGTATTCAACAATCGAACCATTCTTAGCTATTGGCGTTACATAAGCACTTACCCAATAGTGGTCGCCATTTTTACAGCGATTTTTTACTAGCCCCATCCATGAGCGGCCAGATTTTAATGTACTCCACATATGCTCAAATGCAGCAGGCGGCATATCTGGGTGTCTTACGATGTTGTGAGGCTGGCCTAATAGTTCTTCCTCAGTGAAACCACTGATTTTAATGAAGTCAGGATTAACGTACGTGATATGGCTTTGAGGGGAGGTAGTCGAAAGAATATTGGCATCTTTTGGGAGTTCTAAGTTTCGACCCGTCACTGGTAAATTCTGGCGCATAAGAACCTCAAGGGTTGGCTGTTTTATTTTATTGTTTTCGGCATTAAGCCCAATTTCTTGAGCGTTACGATAAAGCTAGCATGGAAACGATAGGTGCAAGCAAGTTAAGGGTTGCATCGCGCATGTCAATCTAGGCTATACCCTAACTTGATGTCAGGCAGGGCCGCGCCGCTTCGTCAGAATAGAGTCTGCTTTCCCATTTTTTGACACATGCCCGCGAAGGTTATAGATTTCAG
>NZ_JAALBX010000034.1 GCF_011077955.1 Citrobacter freundii | reverse complement strand
GGGGAGCCCGCAGAATTCGGAAAAAATCGTACGCTAAGGTTTTCCGGGCATCCGTAAGGGCCGAAACTTCCCGTCTTCCAGTCTGCGGCTCTGCCGCCAGACGTAATCGCCGGTTAGGTTGATGTGCTCCCAGCCCAGCGGCGACAGGAATTGCAGCAGCTCGCCGTCCACCGGCTTGCCGGCCTCGACCAACCCCTGGGTGGCGCGTTCCAGGTACACCGTGTTCCACAGCACGATAGCCGCCGTCACCAGGTTGAGGCCGCTGGCCCGGTAGCGCTGCTGCTCGAAGCTCCGATCCCTGATTTCCCCAAGGCGGTTGAAGAACACCGCCCTGGCCAGCGAGTTGCGCGCCTCACCTTTGTTCAGGCCGGCATGCACGCGGCGGCGCAGTTCAACACTTTGCAGCCAGTCCAGGATGAACAGCGTGCGCTCGATCCGGCCCAGCTCGCGCAGGGCCACGGCCAGTCCGTTCTGGCGCGGGTAGCTGCCGAGCTTGCGCAGCATCAGCGAGGCGGTGACGGTGCCCTGCTTGATCGAGCTGGCCAGGCGCAGGATGTCGTCCCAGTGGGCACGCACGTGCTTGATGTTCAGGGTGCCGCCGATCAGCGGGCGCAACGTCGGGTAGGCTTGCACGCCCTGCGGCACGTACAGCTTGGTTTCGCCGAGGTCGCGGATGCGCGGCGCGAAGCGGAAGCCTAGCAGGTGCATCAGGGCAAAGACGTGATCGGTGAAGCCGGCCGTGTCGGTGTAGTGCTCCTCGATCCGCAGGTCGGACTCGTGGTACAGCAGGCCGTCGAGCACATAGGTGGAATCGCGGACGCCGACATTCACCACGCGGGTGCTGAACGGCGCGTACTGGTCGGAGATATGGGTATAGAACAGCCGTCCCGGCTCGCTACCGTACTTCGGGTTGACGTGCCCGGTGCTCTCGCCCCGGCCACCCGCGCGGAAGCGCTGGCCATCGGAGGATGAGGTCGTGCCGTCGCCCCAGTGGGCGGCAAAGGCGTGGCGATACTGGTGGTTGACCAGCTCGGCCAAGGCCGCCGAATAGGTTTCGTCGCGGATGTGCCAGGCTTGCAGCCAGGACAGCTTGGCGTAGGTCAGGCCGGGGCTCGACTCGGCCATCTTGGTCAGCCCGAGGTTGATCGCATCACCGAGGATTGCGGACAGCAGCAACGTCCTGTCTTTGGCCTCGGCCCCGTCCTTCAAGTGGGTGAAGTGGCGGCTGAAGCCCGTCCAGTCGTCCACGTCCATCAGCAGTTCGGTGATCTTGATGCGCGGCAGTAACTGGCTGGTTTGGTCGATCAGCGCCTGCGCCCGATCCGGCACCGCCGCATCCAGCGGGGTGATTTTCAGCCCTGACTCGGTGAGGATGGCATCGGGCAGCTCGTTGTCCTTGGCCAGGCGGGTGACGGTGGCCAACTGCTCGTCCAGCAGCTGCAAACGCTCTTCCAGGTACTGGTCGCTGTTCGGGTTGATCGCCAGGGGCAGGGCCTGCTCGCGCTTGAGTGCGGCGAACTTCTCGGCCGGCAGCAGGTAGTCGTCGAAGTCGCGGAACTGCCGCGAGCCCTTGACCCAGATGTCGCCGGAGCGCAGGGCGTTCTTCAGCTCGGACAGGGCGCAGATTTCGTAGAATTTCCGGTCGAGGCCTTCCGGGGTGATCACCAGCGGCTTCCAGCGCGGCTTGATGAAGGCCGTGGGTGCATCGGCCGGCACCTTGCGCAGGTTGTCGGCGTTCATCTCACGCAGGGTCTGCACGGCTGCCAGCACGCCTTGCGCGGCCGGCGCGGCGCGCAGTTCCAGCACCTCCAGCAAGGCCGGCGTGTAACGGCGCAGGGTGGCGAAGTTCTCGCCGACCAGGTGCAGGTGGTCGAAGCCTTCCGGCCGGGCCAGCAGCTCGGCCTCGCTGACGCTCTCGGTGAACTCGTCCCAGGGAATCACCGCCTCGATGGCGGCATAGGGGTCGCTGCCGCTTTCCTTCGCTTCCAGCAGCGCCTGGCCGATCCTGGAGTACAGGCGCACCTTGTCGTTGATCGCCTTGCCCTGCTTCTGGAACTGCTGCTGATGCTTGTGCTTCGCGCCGCTGAACAGCTTGACCAGGATGCGGTCATGCAGATCGACCAGCTCATCGATCACGGTCGCGGTGCTCTCCAGCACCACGGCGGCCAGGGTCGCGTAGCGGCGCTGCGGCTCGAACTTACCGAGGTCTTTGGGCGTCATCTGCCCACCCTCGCGGGCCAGCTTGAGCAGGCGGTTCTGGTGGATGTGCCGGCCCAGGCCTTCGGGCAAGTCCACCAACTGAAATGTCTTCAGCCGCTCGATGTGTTCCAGCATGTGCCGAGAGTTGGGTTTCAGCGGTGCCTGGCGCAGCCAGGTCAACCAGGTGATGCTGCTGCCGGCCTTGAGCTTCAACAGCTCGTCCAGCTTGGCCCGATGCGAGTCCGTGAGTGGTTCGACCAGGGCGCGGTAGACCCGCCGATTGGCTCGCGCAATGGCTTCCGAGCAGGCCCGGTCAATCACGCTCAGCGCCGGCAGGATGCGTCGTTTCTGCCGTAGGCTCTCCAGGGCCTGACCGGCCAGCAGCAAGCCTTTGTCGGTCTGCTGGGCCAGCTCGGTTAGCTCGCGCACCAGGGCGCGGAAGTCGGACAGGCCGAACGGGGCCAGTTGCAGGTAGGTGCGCAGTTCCTGGGCATGCTCGCGACGGGTCACGTCGCGCTCGCCGTACTTTGCCCAGCTCGCCGGCTCGGCCTGGACTTGCTTCGCCACCCACAGGATGACCGGCTCGGGCAGCTCGCTGTCGGTTCCCAGCGCGTAACCGGGGTAGCGCAGCAGGCAGAGCTGCACGGCGAAGCCGAGGCGGTTGGCGTCGCCGCGTCGCTGGCGGATCAGCGACAGGTCGGAGTCGTTGAAGGTGTAGTAGCGGATCAGGTCATCCTGGCTTTCCGGCAGCGCAAGCAGGGTGTCCCGCTCCGTGGCCGAGAGGATCAAGCGACGCGGCATGTGTCAGTCGTCCGTGCGGAGGTACTGGTAGAGGGTTTCCCGGCTGATGTTGAACTCGCGGGCAAGCTGCGCCTTGGGCTCGCCGGCCGTCGCTCGCTGCCGCAGGGTAGCAGCCTGCTCATCGGACAGGGCTTTCTTGCGGCCCCGGTACGCGCCACGCTGCTTGGCCAAGGCGATGCCCTCACGCTGCCGCTCGCGGATCAGGGCGCGCTCGAACTCAGCGAAGGCCCCCATCACCGACAGCATCAGGTTGGCCATCGGCGAGTCCTCGCCAGTGAACACCAGGCCCTCCTTCAGGAACTCGATGCGCACGCCGCGCTGAGTCAGCTTCTGTACCAAGCGACGCAGGTCATCGAGGTTGCGGGCCAGCCGATCCATGCTGTGCACCACCACTGTATCGCCTTCGCGGACGAAGCTCAGCAGCGCTTCGAGCTGGGGGCGCTGGGTGTCCTTGCCCGATGCCTTGTCGGTGAACACCTTGCTCACCTGGGTTTGTTCCAGCTGGCGTTCCGGGTTCTGGTCAAAGCTGCTGACCCGGACGTAGCCGATGCGGTGCCCCTGCACGATGTCTCCTTGGTTGAAGGCGGCTTAAGTGCACTTTCTGTTCCGTTGTGCCTCAAAGCCCATTTCTGTCAGGCTGAAATCTATAACCTTCGCGGGCATGTGTCAAAAAATGGGAAAGCAGACTCTATTCTGACGAAGCGGCGCGGCCCTGCCTGACATCAAGTTAGGGTAT
>NZ_JAALBX010000033.1:1994-5072 GCF_011077955.1 Citrobacter freundii | reverse complement strand
CACAACACCAAAACCACTCTGGCGTTGTAAGGTTAAGCCTCACGGCTCATTAGTACCGGTTAGCTCAACGCATCGCTGCGCTTACACACCCGGCCTATCAACGTCGTAGTCTTCAACGTTCCTTCAGGAGACTTATAGTCTCAGGGAGAACTCATCTCGGGGCAAGTTTCGTGCTTAGATGCTTTCAGCACTTATCTCTTCCGCATGTAGCTACCGGGCAGTGCCATTGGCATGACAACCCGAACACCAGTGATGCGTCCACTCCGGTCCTCTCGTACTAGGAGCAGCCCCCCTCAATTCTCCAGCGCCCACGGCAGATAGGGACCGAACTGTCTCACGACGTTCTAAACCCAGCTCGCGTACCACTTTAAATGGCGAACAGCCATACCCTTGGGACCTACTTCAGCCCCAGGATGTGATGAGCCGACATCGAGGTGCCAAACACCGCCGTCGATATGAACTCTTGGGCGGTATCAGCCTGTTATCCCCGGAGTACCTTTTATCCGTTGAGCGATGGCCCTTCCATTCAGAACCACCGGATCACTATGACCTGCTTTCGCACCTGCTCGCGCCGTCACGCTCGCAGTCAAGCTGGCTTATGCCATTGCACTAACCTCCTGATGTCCGACCAGGATTAGCCAACCTTCGTGCTCCTCCGTTACGCTTTAGGAGGAGACCGCCCCAGTCAAACTACCCACCAGACACTGTCCGCAACCCGGATTACGGGTCCACGTTAGAACACCAGCCATTAAAGGGTGGTATTTCAAGGATGGCTCCACGCAGACTGGCGTCCACGCTTCAAAGCCTCCCACCTATCCTACACATCAAGGACCAGTGTTCAGTGTCAAGCTATAGTAAAGGTTCACGGGGTCTTTCCGTCTTGCCGCGGGTACACTGCATCTTCACAGCGATTTCAATTTCACTGAGTCTCGGGTGGAGACAGCCTGGCCATCATTACGCCATTCGTGCAGGTCGGAACTTACCCGACAAGGAATTTCGCTACCTTAGGACCGTTATAGTTACGGCCGCCGTTTACCGGGGCTTCGATCAAGAGCTTCTCCTTACGGATAACCCCATCAATTAACCTTCCGGCACCGGGCAGGCGTCACACCGTATACGTCCACTTTCGTGTTTGCACAGTGCTGTGTTTTTAATAAACAGTTGCAGCCAGCTGGTATCTTCGACTGGCTTCAGCTCCGCGGGTAAACCGCTTCACCTACGCGCCAGCGTGCCTTCTCCCGAAGTTACGGCACCATTTTGCCTAGTTCCTTCACCCGAGTTCTCTCAAGCGCCTTGGTATTCTCTACCTGACCACCTGTGTCGGTTTGGGGTACGATTTAATGTTACCTGATGCTTAGAGGCTTTTCCTGGAAGCAGGGCATTTGTCACTTCAGCACCGTAGTGCCTCGTCATCACACCTCAGCGTTAATAAGGAACCGGATTTACCTGGAACCTCCGCCTACATGCTTAAACCGGGACAACCGTCGCCCGGCCGACATAGCCTTCTCCGTCCCCCCTTCGCAGTAACACCAAGTACAGGAATATTAACCTGTTTCCCATCGACTACGCCTTTCGGCCTCGCCTTAGGGGTCGACTCACCCTGCCCCGATTAACGTTGGACAGGAACCCTTGGTCTTCCGGCGAGCGGGCTTTTCACCCGCTTTATCGTTACTTATGTCAGCATTCGCACTTCTGATACCTCCAGCATGCCTCACAGCACACCTTCAACGGCTTACAGAACGCTCCCCTACCCAACAACACATAAGTGTCGCTGCCGCAGCTTCGGTGCATGGTTTAGCCCCGTTACATCTTCCGCGCAGGCCGACTCGACCAGTGAGCTATTACGCTTTCTTTAAATGATGGCTGCTTCTAAGCCAACATCCTGGCTGTCTGGGCCTTCCCACATCGTTTCCCACTTAACCATGACTTTGGGACCTTAGCTGGCGGTCTGGGTTGTTTCCCTCTTCACGACGGACGTTAGCACCCGCCGTGTGTCTCCCGTGATAACATTCTCCGGTATTCGTAGTTTGCATCGGGTTGGTAAGCCGGGATGGCCCCCTAGCCGAAACAGTGCTCTACCCCCGGAGATGAATTCACGAGGCGCTACCTAAATAGCTTTCGGGGAGAACCAGCTATCTCCCGGTTTGATTGGCCTTTCACCCCCAGCCACAAGTCATCCGCTAATTTTTCAACATTAGTCGGTTCGGTCCTCCAGTTAGTGTTACCCAACCTTCAACCTGCCCATGGCTAGATCACCGGGTTTCGGGTCTATACCCTGCAACTTAACGCCCAGTTAAGACTCGGTTTCCCTGCGGCTCCCCTATTCGGTTAACCTTGCTACAGAATATAAGTCGCTGACCCATTATACAAAAGGTACGCAGTCACCCCATAAAAGAGGCTCCCACTGCTTGTACGTACACGGTTTCAGGTTCTTTTTCACTCCCCTCGCCGGGGTTCTTTTCGCCTTTCCCTCACGGTACTGGTTCACTATCGGTCAGTCAGGAGTATTTAGCCTTGGAGGATGGTCCCCCCATATTCAGACAGGATGTCACGTGTCCCGCCCTACTCATCGAGCTCACAGCATGTGCACTTTCGTGTACGGGGCTTTCACCCTGTATCGCGCGACTTTCCAGACGCTTCCACTAACACACATGCTGATTCAGACTCTGGGCTGCTCCCCGTTCGCTCGCCGCTACTGGGGGAATCTCGGTTGATTTCTTTTCCTCGGGGTACTTAGATGTTTCAGTTCCCCCGGTTCGCTTCGCAACACTATGTATTCATGTTGCGATGATGTGCCGGAGCACACCGGGTTTCCCCATTCGGACATCGTCGGTTATAACGGTTCATATCACCTTACCGACGCTTTTCGCAGATTAGCACGTCCTTCATCGCCTCTGACTGCCAGGGCATCCACCGTGTACGCTTGGTCGCTTAACCTCACAACCCGGAGCAGTTTCCTGCCGCGTGTCATGAGCATTTGAGAGACCCGGACATATCGTGTTCATTTCCTGTTTCGGAGAAATGAGACGACATGCCGTTTCAATTTTCAGCTTGTTCCGGATTGTTAAAGAGCAAATA
>NZ_JAALBX010000033.1:0-1657 GCF_011077955.1 Citrobacter freundii | reverse complement strand
CATCTATCAGACAATCTGTGTGAGCACTTCGCGGGCTGTATCTTTAAGGTAAGGAGGTGATCCAACCGCAGGTTCCCCTACGGTTACCTTGTTACGACTTCACCCCAGTCATGAATCACAAAGTGGTAAGCGCCCTCCCGAAGGTTAAGCTACCTACTTCTTTTGCAACCCACTCCCATGGTGTGACGGGCGGTGTGTACAAGGCCCGGGAACGTATTCACCGTGGCATTCTGATCCACGATTACTAGCGATTCCGACTTCATGGAGTCGAGTTGCAGACTCCAATCCGGACTACGACGCACTTTATGAGGTCCGCTTGCTCTCGCGAGTTCGCTTCTCTTTGTATGCGCCATTGTAGCACGTGTGTAGCCCTGGTCGTAAGGGCCATGATGACTTGACGTCATCCCCACCTTCCTCCAGTTTATCACTGGCAGTCTCCTTTGAGTTCCCGGCCGGACCGCTGGCAACAAAGGATAAGGGTTGCGCTCGTTGCGGGACTTAACCCAACATTTCACAACACGAGCTGACGACAGCCATGCAGCACCTGTCTCACAGTTCCCGAAGGCACTCCCGCATCTCTGCAGGATTCTGTGGATGTCAAGACCAGGTAAGGTTCTTCGCGTTGCATCGAATTAAACCACATGCTCCACCGCTTGTGCGGGCCCCCGTCAATTCATTTGAGTTTTAACCTTGCGGCCGTACTCCCCAGGCGGTCGACTTAACGCGTTAGCTCCGGAAGCCACGCCTCAAGGGCACAACCTCCAAGTCGACATCGTTTACGGCGTGGACTACCAGGGTATCTAATCCTGTTTGCTCCCCACGCTTTCGCACCTGAGCGTCAGTCTTTGTCCAGGGGGCCGCCTTCGCCACCGGTATTCCTCCAGATCTCTACGCATTTCACCGCTACACCTGGAATTCTACCCCCCTCTACAAGACTCTAGCCTGCCAGTTTCGAATGCAGTTCCCGGGTTGAGCCCGGGGATTTCACATCCGACTTGACAGACCGCCTGCGTGCGCTTTACGCCCAGTAATTCCGATTAACGCTTGCACCCTCCGTATTACCGCGGCTGCTGGCACGGAGTTAGCCGGTGCTTCTTCTGCGGGTAACGTCAATCGACACGGTTATTAGCCGTATCGCCTTCCTCCCCGCTGAAAGTACTTTACAACCCGAAGGCCTTCTTCATACACGCGGCATGGCTGCATCAGGCTTGCGCCCATTGTGCAATATTCCCCACTGCTGCCTCCCGTAGGAGTCTGGACCGTGTCTCAGTTCCAGTGTGGCTGGTCATCCTCTCAGACCAGCTAGGGATCGTCGCCTAGGTGAGCCGTTACCCCACCTACTAGCTAATCCCATCTGGGCACATCCGATGGCAAGAGGCCCGAAGGTCCCCCTCTTTGGTCTTGCGACGTTATGCGGTATTAGCTACCGTTTCCAGTAGTTATCCCCCGCCATCAGGCAGTTTCCCAGACATTACTCACCCGTCCGCCACTCGTCAGCGAAGCAGCAAGCTGCTTCCTGTTACCGTTCGACTTGCATGTGTTAGGCCTGCCGCCAGCGTTCAATCTGAGCCATGATCAAACTCTTCAATTTAAGTTTGATGCTCGTGAATTAAACTTCGTAATGAATTACGTGTTCACTCAGAGACTTGATAATTCT
>NZ_JAALBX010000032.1 GCF_011077955.1 Citrobacter freundii | reverse complement strand
GATAGGCCGGGTGTGTAAGCGCAGCGATGCGTTGAGCTAACCGGTACTAATGAGCCGTGAGGCTTAACCTTACAACGCCAGAGTGGTTTTGGTGTTGTGATTTGAGAGAAGATTTTCAGCTTAACCGGATAAACATCTGTGGCGCTGCGCGAGCACGCGGCAGGTGGAACAGAATTTGCCTGGCGGCAAGAGCGCGGTGGTCCCACCTGACCCCATGCCGAACTCAGAAGTGAAACGCCGTAGCGCCGATGGTAGTGTGGGGTCTCCCCATGCGAGAGTAGGGAACTGCCAGGCATCAAACAGGAAAGCCCTGCACGAAAGTGCAGGGCTTTTCGCCGTCTGCGGTTCACGGAATAACGACGTAATGCGGTAACGACTTACCGGCTTCAGGACCGGACCGGCGAAATCTCATCCGGGTCCGCACCTCACGCCTGAACCCCGCCCTAAGCCCCTCATGCCTTATTCCCGCTGTTTCCTGAGCCACTGCGCGACAAAGCCAGCCACCTGGTGCGCATCATTACTGTCCGGGACCGGCAGGGCAGGGTTAACGATGATCTGCGTGACCAGAGCAGTGACATGCTCATCAAACAGCACCCGTACACTACACCCAACCGCTACAGCCACCTGATGCACAACACTGACTGATGCCCGTGACAGGCAAATGTATACACGGCGGACACGCCGTACCCGGCTGTGATTGTCGTCGGCCGGACCACGGTGCAAGCCTTACGGCCTGCGATCGGTTAAACTAGCCGGATCGTGGTATCAGGAAAAAATCATGCGTATTTCCCTCAAACCTTTTAATAGTTTTAATCTGGAATGCAGCGCTAAAGCGCTGATTGAGGCGTCTACACCTGAGGCGTTACAACACGCCTGGCTTGAGGCAAACCGACAGAACACGCCGGTGATGATTTTGGGGGAGGGAAGCAATGTTCTCTTTCTTGAAGACTTTGACGGCACCGTCATTGTCAATCGTATTGGTGGCATAGCTGTCACCGAGAGCGACACTGCGTGGCATATCCATGTAGGGGCAGGTGAAAACTGGCATAAGCTGGTTGAATACACATTAAATAATGGTATGCCTGGCCTGGAGAATCTTGCATTGATCCCGGGATGCGCTGGCTCTTCGCCTATTCAAAATATTGGCGCGTACGGCGTTGAGCTTAAGCAAGTTTGCGAGTACGTCGATTGTATCGAACTTGAAACGGGTAAAACATTACGTGTCGACAATGCTACGTGTCGGTTTGGATATCGCGACAGCATTTTCAAACATGAATATCAAAACCGTTATGCTATTACCGCTGTAGGGTTATGCCTGAAAAAGAACTGGGTTCCCGTTTTAACCTATGGTGATTTGATCCAGCTAGATGCTGCGACCGTGACACCGCAGGAAGTCTTCCAAAGCGTTTGTCATATGCGCCAGACAAAACTCCCCGATCCGCGAGTCCAGGGAAATGCCGGTAGTTTCTTTAAAAATCCCGTGATTGGTGAAGCACAGGCGGCTCAGCTTATGCAGACTTATCCGCGGATGCCACATTATCCACAGACGAATGGCGGCGTTAAGCTTGCTGCGGGTTGGTTAATCGATCAGTGCCAGTTGAAAGGCTACCAAACAGGTGGAGCAGCGGTGCATCGTCAGCAAGCACTTGTGCTGATTAACGCAGATAACGCCACTAGTGCGGATGTCGTCAATCTCGCACGTACCGTAAGACAGCGTGTCGGGGCGCAATTCAATATTTGGCTCGAGCCGGAAGTTCGTTTTATTGGCCATAACGGAGAAGTGAATGCCGTGGAGAGAATTTCATGAAAGATAATAAAATACCCCTCATGCTGATTTCTCTGCTGGCTGATGGTGAATTCCATTCAGGAGAGCAACTCGGCGAAACGTTGGGGATGAGCCGTGCGGCTATTAATAAGCACATCCAGACGCTTCGTGACTGGGGTGTGGATGTATTTACGGTTCCTGGTAAGGGATACAGCTTGCCTGAACCTATTCAATTGCTCGACCAGGCTTTTATTCATAGCCAAATCGAAACCGGCTCAGTCAATGTATTGCCTGTAATTGATTCCACTAATCAGTATCTCCTTGACCGCCTGACGAGTTTGTCTTCCGGCGATGCATGCATCGCTGAGTATCAGCAGGCTGGCCGCGGTCGACGTGGGCGAAAATGGTTTTCTCCTTTTGGCGCTAATCTCTATTTATCTATGTACTGGCGCCTTGAGCAAGGACCTGCTGCGGCAATTGGCCTGAGTCTTGTTATTGGTATCGTCATGGCTGAAGTTTTACATGAACTGGGCGCCGATCAGGTGCGTGTAAAATGGCCAAACGACCTTTATCTTCACGATCGAAAACTTGCAGGTATTCTGGTCGAGCTAACCGGTAAAACGGGTGATGCGGCGCAGATTGTCATTGGCGCAGGGATCAATCTGGCGATGCGGCGTGTGGAAGAAGAGGTTGTGAATCAAGGCTGGATTAATCTGCAAGAGGCAGGAATTAATATCGATCGTAATAAGCTTGCTGTACGTCTTATTAAAGAATTGCGTCATGCATTAATTACCTTTGAACAGGAAGGCCTATCTTCATTCCTGAGCCGCTGGGAAAAGTTGGATAACTTTATCCATCGCCCGGTAAAATTGATTATTGGCGAAAAAGAGATAGTAGGTATTTCCCGCGGCATAGATGCACAAGGCGCATTATTATTAGAGCAAGATGGCGTTATTAAGCCCTGGATTGGCGGCGAGATCTCATTACGCAGCGCAGGACAATAAAAAAGGGAGCAATGCTCCCTTTTTTATTTTCTTAACCGCACGCATTCGACTGCGTGATCGGCGCTTTTTGTCATGATAAGACTGGCTCTTTCCCGGGTAGGCAATATGTTTTGTTTCAAATTCAGCCAGTTGATTTCTTTCCAGAGTTGGGTTGCAACATTAACCGCTTCTTCTTCGGAAAGTTTCGCATAATTATGGAAATAGGAGTCAGGGTCAGTAAAAGCCCCTTCCCTGAATTTTAAAAAGCGGTTGATATACCACGTTTGTAATAAATCTTCTGGCGCATCGACATAAATAGAAAAGTCGACAAAGTCAGAAACAAAAACATGGTGTGGATCGTGGGGATAATCCATGCCGCTTTGTAAAACATTCAATCCTTCAAGAATTAATATATCTGGCTGAGTCACCACTTTATCCCCATCGGGGATCACATCATAAATAAGATGAGAGTAAACGGGAGCGGTAACATTGGGTACGCCGGATTTAAGATCAGAGACAAATTTCACCAACCGATGCATATCATAAGATTGAGGGAATCCTTTCTTCTTCATCAGGTTACGATCTTTAAGCACCTGATTAGGATGTAAAAAACCATCGGTAGTAATGAGTTCAACGCGACGATGCTCTGGCCAGCGTGACAGTAAAGCCTGAAGAACACGAGCGGTGGTACTTTTACCGACGGCAACGCTTCCCGCAATGCTGATGATATAAGGTATGCGTTGCCCATTTGTGCCTAAAAATTGTTCAAGCACTGCCTGGCGACGAAGATTTGAACTGATATAAAAATTTAATAAGCGCGACAGGGGCAAGTAAATCTCAGCCACTTCATCCAGCGACAGATCTTCGTTAATACCTTTCAAGCGAGTAATTTCGCCTTCAGTTAAGGTCATTGGGACTGAGTCACGAAGCGCAGCCCACTGGCTCCGGTTAAACTGAAGATAAGGAGTCATTATTGTTTGCTCTGTATTACTTTTCAGCATGTGTTTGCCTGTCATTGCGGACAAGGGTGAACGCTCTGGCTGGTTCGTTTCATTCATTAAACGGCCAGTGACACGCCATGGCTATCAGTTTTCAACGATGGGCAGGAGGGTAACACCAGATTAAGTAGAATAAGAAGAAAAAATCATAAGCAGTGATGCTTTCCAATAAAAGCATCACGTTTATAACGTTTAACTCGCAACTTCACGTGGATACCGATTCCCGAGAAACAGGCGCCTATAGTAGATAACGGCAGGGCGGCAATACCCATCATCAGTACATACCTAATCGGGAAAGTCACTCTGACGCCGACAGCCTAATGAATGCCAGCATGTTTCTGCGGTTGCCTCAACCTGCACATCTAAAAAGAGCAAGTCACGATGCGCCCGGGATGGAGCGTCTTCTACCGTTTGTAAAAGCTTCTTTTCCACCCCGGCGGTGAGCGCGCCGATGCACCCGCTGTTAATTTCCGCACGGTTAAATCAGTCACTATCAAAAGACAAATTCAAACGTGCGCGATCATCATCACGGACAATTTATGCCAGCATCTGCTGATGACTTAACGCGTCGTGCAGGTGATAAAAAGCGCTTTCCACGTCCTCTCGACGTAATGGCTGCTGAGAGCCAGTCTGCATATCAGAGAGTAAGGTGGATAGTTCGTGCCAGTAAACAGACGATATCGATGCATTCAAGTCAATAATGTCCATATTGGCAACCTGGCATTCAGAAGGTAGTGGATGCGCAAAATGCGATTCGTCTGCCAAAAAGCGATAGTCCGCCCAAAAATGAATAATCTTGCAAGAGGCGTGCGCTCCCCAACATACAAACGGAATGCACATCTTTTGTGGCTGGTTCATAAACTGGATGAAACCTTAGCTTACGCGAAGAACCCTTTATTGATTATTTCTTACGCTTTACTGGTTAAAATTGTCTCAGAAGTGACTGGCTTAGTTCAAAATGTGAGCGGTAGAGCGGTTTATGCAATTTTTTTGTTGCATGCAGGCCCGGCAGTTCCTAGAATGCGCGCTACTTGATGCCGGCTTAGCTCAGTAGGTAGAGCAACTGACTTGTAATCAGTAGGTCACCAGTTCGATTCCGGTAGCCGGCACCATCAAGTACCCGGTGGGGTTCCCGAGCGGCCAAAGGGAGCAGACTGTAAATCTGCCGTCATCGACTTCGAAGGTTCGAATCCTTCCCCCACCACCATTTTTGGTTATGCGCTGCATAACCCGAGACGATAAGCTTCTGCGAGTCGGCTCGAATAGTGAAGGGCTTCTCTTCATAATTCACAACAGAAGAATCAGGTAGCCGAGTTCCAGGATGCGGGCATCGTATAATGGCTATTACCTCAGCCTTCCAAGCTGATGATGCGGGTTCGATTCCCGCTGCCCGCTCCAGATGTGCTGATATAGCTCAGTTGGTAGAGCGCACCCTTGGTAAGGGTGAGGTCGGCAGTTCGAATCTGCCTATCAGCACCACTTCCTTTATCCTCCCTGTTTCTTTTCTGTTTTTATTCAACCAATTCAGGCTATTGCCTGGTTGATGTGGTGATATCACCGATTTATCCGTGTCTTAGAGGGACAATCGATGTCTAAAGAAAAGTTTGAACGTACAAAACCGCACGTTAACGTCGGTACTATCGGCCACGTTGACCATGGTAAAACAACGCTGACCGCTGCCATCACTACCGTTCTGGCTAAAACCTACGGTGGTTCTGCTCGTGCATTCGATCAGATCGATAACGCGCCGGAAGAAAAAGCCCGTGGTATCACC
>NZ_JAALBX010000031.1 GCF_011077955.1 Citrobacter freundii | reverse complement strand
TGGCGGCAGAGCCGCAGACTGGAAGACGGGAAGTTTCGGCCCTTACGGATGCCCGGAAAACCTTAGCGTACGATTTTTTCCGAATTCTGCGGGCTCCCCTATCTCATCTGCGCAAGGCAGAACGTGAAGACGGCCGCCCTGGACCTCGCCCGCGAGCGCCAGGCGCACGAGGCCGGCGCGCGGACCCGCGCCACGGCCCACGAGCGGACGCCGCAGCAGGAGCGCCAGAAGGCCGCCAGAGAGGCCGAGCGCGGCCGTGAGGCTTGGACGCTAGGGCAGGGCATGAAAAAGCCCGTAGCGGGCTGCTACGGGCGTCTGACGCGGTGGAAAGGGGGAGGGGATGTTGTCTACATGGCTCTGCTGTAGTGAGTGGGTTGCGCTCCGGCAGCGGTCCTGATCAATCGTCACCCTTTCTCGGTCCTTCAACGTTCCTGACAACGAGCCTCCTTTTCGCCAATCCATCGACAATCACCGCGAGTCCCTGCTCGAACGCTGCGTCCGGACCGGCTTCGTCGAAGGCGTCTATCGCGGCCCGCAACAGCGGCGAGAGCGGAGCCTGTTCAACGGTGCCGCCGCGCTCGCCGGCATCGCTGTCGCCGGCCTGCTCCTCAAGCACGGCCCCAACAGTGAAGTAGCTGATTGTCATCAGCGCATTGACGGCGTCCCCGGCCGAAAAACCCGCCTCGCAGAGGAAGCGAAGCTGCGCGTCGGCCGTTTCCATCTGCGGTGCGCCCGGTCGCGTGCCGGCATGGATGCGCGCGCCATCGCGGTAGGCGAGCAGCGCCTGCCTGAAGCTGCGGGCATTCCCGATCAGAAATGAGCGCCAGTCGTCGTCGGCTCTCGGCACCGAATGCGTATGATTCTCCGCCAGCATGGCTTCGGCCAGTGCGTCGAGCAGCGCCCGCTTGTTCCTGAAGTGCCAGTAAAGCGCCGGCTGCTGAACCCCCAACCGTTCCGCCAGTTTGCGTGTCGTCAGACCGTCTACGCCGACCTCGTTCAACAGGTCCAGGGCGGCACGGATCACTGTATTCGGCTGCAACTTTGTCATGCTTGACACTTTATCACTGATAAACATAATATGTCCACCAACTTATCAGTGATAAAGAATCCGCGCGTTCAATCGGACCAGCGGAGGCTGGTCCGGAGGCCAGACGTGAAACCCAACAGACCCCTGATCGTAATTCTGAGCACTGTCGCGCTCGACGCTGTCGGCATCGGCCTGATTATGCCGGTGCTGCCGGGCCTCCTGCGCGATCTGGTTCACTCGAACGACGTCACCGCCCACTATGGCATTCTGCTGGCGCTGTATGCGTTGATGCAATTTGCCTGCGCACCTGTGCTGGGCGCGCTGTCGGATCGTTTCGGGCGGCGGCCGGTCTTGCTCGTCTCGCTGGCCGGCGCTGCTGTCGACTACGCCATCATGGCGACGGCGCCTTTCCTTTGGGTTCTCTATATCGGGCGGATCGTGGCCGGCATCACCGGGGCGACTGGGGCGGTAGCCGGCGCTTATATTGCCGATATCACTGATGGCGATGAGCGCGCGCGGCACTTCGGCTTCATGAGCGCCTGTTTCGGGTTCGGGATGGTCGCGGGACCTGTGCTCGGTGGGCTGATGGGCGGTTTCTCCCCCCACGCTCCGTTCTTCGCCGCGGCAGCCTTGAACGGCCTCAATTTCCTGACGGGCTGTTTCCTTTTGCCGGAGTCGCACAAAGGCGAACGCCGGCCGTTACGCCGGGAGGCTCTCAACCCGCTCGCTTCGTTCCGGTGGGCCCGGGGCATGACCGTCGTCGCCGCCCTGATGGCGGTCTTCTTCATCATGCAACTTGTCGGACAGGTGCCGGCCGCGCTTTGGGTCATTTTCGGCGAGGATCGCTTTCACTGGGACGCGACCACGATCGGCATTTCGCTTGCCGCATTTGGCATTCTGCATTCACTCGCCCAGGCAATGATCACCGGCCCTGTAGCCGCCCGGCTCGGCGAAAGGCGGGCACTCATGCTCGGAATGATTGCCGACGGCACAGGCTACATCCTGCTTGCCTTCGCGACACGGGGATGGATGGCGTTCCCGATCATGGTCCTGCTTGCTTCGGGTGGCATCGGAATGCCGGCGCTGCAAGCAATGTTGTCCAGGCAGGTGGATGAGGAACGTCAGGGGCAGCTGCAAGGCTCACTGGCGGCGCTCACCAGCCTGACCTCGATCGTCGGACCCCTCCTCTTCACGGCGATCTATGCGGCTTCTATAACAACGTGGAACGGGTGGGCATGGATTGCAGGCGCTGCCCTCTACTTGCTCTGCCTGCCGGCGCTGCGTCGCGGGCTTTGGAGAAATTCTTCAAATTCCCGTTGCACATAGCCCGGCAATTCCTTTCCCTGCTCTGCCATAAGCGCAGCGAATGCCGGGTAATACTCGTCAACGATCTGATAGAGAAGGGTTTGCTCGGGTCGGTGGCTCTGGTAACGACCAGTATCCCGATCCCGGCTGGCCGTCCTGGCCGCCACATGAGGCATGTTCCGCGTCCTTGCAATACTGTGTTTACATACAGTCTATCGCTTAGCGGAAAGTTCTTTTACCCTCAGCCGAAATGCCTGCCGTTGCTAGACATTGCCAGCCAGTGCCCGTCACTCCGCGGTCTTCACTGCGTGATCGAGTTGATCGACACCCGCCGTGACACGCTCCATGAAGTGCCTGCCTGCGTCTGTTAGCCGAACGCCCCGCGCATGGCGCTCAAATAGCAGGACACCAAGGTTATCCTCCAGCGCTTTCACACGCGCGCTGACGCTCGACTGGCTGATACCAAGTGCCTTGGCCGCATGCCGAAAATTCAGATGCTCGGCGACGGCGATGAACTGAACAAGGGAAATGAGCGGTATCCTGCCAGACAGGATACCGACATTCACGAGGTTTCGATGGTTAGTGCGCCGCATCGGAGCGGGCCTGCTACCAGTCGTCGGTTAGACGACTGGCGACTTCTCGGTGGCAGCCCCACGGAGCCGAAGGAGCACCAGCCCCAACGAAACCAGTACCGCCATCGCCGTGGCGTAACAGATCACGGGCCACGCTGTGTCACCGTTTAAAAGTGCCACCGCCAATGTCCCGACAATGCTGACTATCAGGCTTTGAACGCAGAAGTAGAACGCGACCGCTGATCCCGCGATGTCGTCGAACTCTGCCAAAGCGCCGTTCGCGGTAACGGACACCGTGAAGACAATACCGACCGCGACAACCCACATCGGTAGGATGAAGGTGAGGAATGACGGCGAGCCGTAAAGTTCGCCGATCCCCAACAGGACCGCTCCGCAAACAAGCAACGCCATCCCACGCGCCACGCATCCTGCGATGCCCCATCTGGCGACAAAGGACTTCGCGAAACGGGTTGTCACGATCATTACAAGCGCGACAGTGGCGAAGGCAAAGCTGAATCCGATCTCGGAATATTCCGCTTGGCCTATGAGCACACGGGTAGCCGTCGAGAAGAAGACGAAGTAGGTGCCCATACCGGCGCTAAAGCCGACAGTGTAAACCCAAAAAGCCGGACTCGCGAAGATCGGCAAGACAGATCGGCGCGTCTTGACTTGATCCAGAGGGCGGGTTTCGTGCCACCTGAAACCCGCATTTAGGAGTGCGAGCATCGCCAGTATAGCCAAAGTAATGAATATCGCCTGCCATCCCAAGAACTCGCCGATCAATGCTCCGGCGATAGGGCCGAGCGCAGGCACGAACGCCAGCATCGAACTGAAAAGGCCGTAGATGACGACACCCTCAGGACGGTTGGCATAAACGTCGCGAACCGTCGCGAACGTCGCCACCAGCATGGCCGACGCGCCCACTGCTTGAAGTAGACGGAAAGCGACAAAGGCCGGTGCAGTTGAAGACCAAGCTGCTCCCAGAGACGCAATGACGAAAGCCGTTGCGCCCGCAAGTAGAATTGGCCGTCGCCCGATTCTGTCTGAGAGCGGACCAAAAATCACCTGGCCCACGCCGAGCATCACCATATAGAGGCTCAACGTGAGTTGGATCATAGCGGGCGTCGTGTTCAGGATGCCGGGCATCGCTGGAACGACAGGGAGATAAATATCCATCGCCAGTGAAGCGAGGATGTCGAAAGGAGCCATCAGCAGCAGTGCTGCCGGCAGCGTATAGGCCCACGCGGGGCGTGTGGTGGTCATGACGAATCAACCCTCGATTAAGGAATACCGGGCGACGTCTGCTCGTCAGCAATCAGATGAGACTAGCCTTACAGAGCGCCGCAACAACAATACTGGTTGTTGCGGCTTACTTGTCTGCTGACTTGGAATTTCCCATCTGATTACTCCACGCTTACGAATATGAATTGCTACATTTTATCCGATTATCTTTTGCTTCGCAATGCGGCATGGGCGCACTCAGCGTTCCAGCCCCCTCTGCCGCCCTAACTGCCACGACACCGACCCGCCCTGCACGATGCCCATAACCTCGCGGCCGAGTTGGCGGTCGATGATCGGCCGCCACGGGACAAGGGTGAACTCATGGGATTTCTCGACCACGGCGAACTTGCCGCTCGATAGATGCACGGTTCCGGTAAACTTGCCGCTGACGCTCTCGCCGTCCGTGGCGGCGCGGAACGGCAGGCCCTTACTCAAAGCCATATCCGATCCGACGCCGGCTACCTCGCGCTCCCGCAGGATGGCGAGAAGGTTGCGCCGGTAGAAGACGCGGCTGTCCCGGCTGCGGGTGGCGTCGCCCTGTTCGATATGGTGCTCGCGGCGCTGGTCCATGGCTTCGCGGACTTGTTGCCCGAAGCCGGTTGGCGCAAGGTCGGCCGTCTCGCCGTGGATCAGCCGCCGGTCCAGCCAGGTCGCGCCGTCCGATCCGATCTGTTTGTTCAGATCGACCGGGGAAAGGACGCGAACGCTGGCCTGACTGTCTCGGCCGGCGTCATGGGCGGCGGCACGGCTGACCAGATCATCGGGGATGCGCCATTGGTCGGCGTCGATCCGCTCGACGATACCGGCCCGGCGTAGCGCCTCCAGCCGGCGCACATGGGCATCGACATAGCCCTCATAGTCGCCGCCTGGAACGCGGCACGTATAGGAAGAATAAACGCCCTTTTCACCCAAGTCCAACAGCTTTGGACCGCAGTTGACTCTTTCGACACCCCTGCGATGCAACCCAATCCGGCTGACGGGGAGCCAGCAACGCTGAAAATTTACCCTCCTCTTTCCCACTAGCGGCTCCTTTTCCGACAACCAGCACGGCGGATCCCTGCCGCGGCGCTGTGAACGCAGCATTTTGATTGGTATCGTTGGCCTTCAGGCTCGTCAGTCAAACAGACCCAGGAGCAGCTCAGCCGGTGGCGCCCGGCTTTCGGGTAACGCCCTGGTCCCGCTGGTTTCGGCTTTGTGCTTCAGGTGATCAAGGATCTGCTTGATCACTATAGGGTCTTCAATGCAGGCGATGACTTTCATGGCGCCGCCGCAGCCGCTGCAGGTCTCGATGTCGATATTGAAAACACGCTTGAGCCGTTGCGCCCATGTCATCGACGCTCGCCGTTGTGCTGGTGTTGCCGGTTCATCAGCCACCCTGACCTTGTTGCCCCTGCCCCGTTTTGCCGGCGTGACCAACGCCCGGTGCCGACTGTTGGGTGCGAACACCCCGTGGAAGCGGGTTAGGTTGACTCTGGGCTTCGGTACCAGGGCGGCCAGCCTTGCAATGAAATCCAATGGTTCGAAAATGACGTGCGTGGTGCCGTCCCGGTACGGCGTCTTGAGCTGGTAGCGCACGTTGCCGCCTCGTGTTAACGACAGCCGCTTCTCGGATACCGCCGGGCGGCTGATGTACCGGCACAGCCGTTCGAGCTTCTTGCGTTCATCGGCCCTGGCCGCCACGCCGGCGTGCAGGCTGGACCCGGCTACCTTGCCAATCCCGTCACCGAACGGATCACCACTGGTCGGCAGAGTTTGCAAAGTGAACACCTTTCGCCCCGCCTGTGAACCGACAGCGATACGGTAAGTGATCGAGTGCCCCAGCAGGGGTGTCATCGGGTCGTCATCCACCGCATCCGAGGCCAGATAGCTGTTTTCGACATCCCGTTCCAGCAGGCCTTGCCGTTCCAGATAGCGACCCACCCGGTGGGCGATGGTGTGCGTCAGCTGGGTGAGCTCTGGGCTGGTCGGCGCCTTGACCCAGCGGAAACGCGCTGAGCCGTGGGATTGCTCGACATACACACCGTCGAGAAACAGCATGTGGAAGTGAACATTCAGATTGAGCGCCGATCCAAAACGCTGGATCAGGGTGACCGCGCCCGTCTTGGCCACTTGGTGGGTATGGCCCGCTTTCTTGACCAGGTGCGTGGCAATGACGCGGTAAACGATGCCCAGCACCCACCCCATGATCTCGGGCCGGCTGGCAAACAGGAAACGCAGCTGAAACGGGAAGCTCAACACCCACTGACGCATGGGTTGTTCAGGCAGTACTTCATCAACCAGCAAGGCGGCACTTTCGGCCATCCGCCGCGCCCCACAGCTCGGGCAGAAACCGCGACGCTTACAGCTGAAAGCGACCAGGTGCTCGGCGTGGCAAGACTCGCAGCGAACCCGTAGAAAGCCATGCTCCAGCCGCCCGCATTGGAGAAATTCTTCAAATTCCCGTTGCACATAGCCCGGCAATTCCTTTCCCTGCTCTGCCATAAGCGCAGCGAATGCCGGGTAATACTCGTCAACGATCTGATAGAGAAGGGTTTGCTCGGGTCGGTGGCTCTGGTAACGACCAGTATCCCGATCCCGGCTGGCCGTCCTGGCCGCCACATGAGGCATGTTCCGCGTCCTTGCAATACTGTGTTTACATACAGTCTATCGCTTAGCGGAAAGTTCTTTTACCCTCAGCCGAAATGCCTGCCGTTGCTAGACATTGCCAGCCAGTGCCCGTCACTCCCACTCGATTGTAAACAAGCACACAAAACCCTTTAGTGACAACAATTTGCAAGAACTATCAGGCTCAGTGCCATGAAAAATACCATGACCAGATCATGAGGTTGAACACGGCTTGCGCCGGCAGCGTTCACGCTCCTGGTCGGCGATCTCGCCCGGCTGCAATGCTAGCTCAGCATCGGTCATGCGCTCCAGCACGTCGCGTAGGCGGATGGTGCAAGGAATGGGCGGCAGCTCGAACTCATAGCCGCCGGCGATCATTTCGGCCGCAATCTCCTCGGTGATGAAAAACGGCTCGTCGTCTTGGTTCGGCTTCTTCATGCCCTTTCCTCCTGGCGCTCATCCTGGCCGACAGCGGCCAGGGCATCGGCTTCCGTCAATGCGTCCTCCACGAACGCGCCGTGCTGCTTCGCTTCGGCCTGGCTGACCTCGGCCCATATCCGTTTCACCTGGGCCGCACTGTACCCGGCCAGCTCGGCGGTCTTGTTGATGCTGTAGCCGGACTTGCGCAGCGCGACAACTTGGGCGCGGCGCTTCGGATCAGCACGGCGGCCCTTGTACCGCCCGGCCTGGCGGGCCAACTCAATGCCTTGGCGCTGGCGTTCGCGCCTGTCCTCGTAGTCGTCGCGGGCCATCTGCAAGGCCAGGCGAAAAAGCATGATCTGCACGGCTTCCAGCACGATCTTGGCGACGCCCTGGGCCTCGGCCGCCAGGTCGGATAGATCGACCACGCCAGGGACGGCCAGGCGTGCGCCTTTGGCCTGTATCGAGGCCACCAGGCGCTCGGCCTCGGGCAAAGGTAGGCGGCTGATGCGGTCGATCTTCTCGGCAATGACCACCTCGCCGGGCTGTAGGTCGCCGATCATGCGCAGCAGCTCAGGCCGGTCGGCGCGTGCGCCGGATGCCTTCTCACGGTAGATGCCGGCGACGTAGTAGCCGGCGGCCTTCGCGGCCGTAGTGATCGCCTCTTGGCGTTCCAAGTCCTGCGCGTCGGTGCTGACGCGCAGATAGACCCGCGCCACCATCGGCGCGGCTACTGGCTTCGTCCTGCGCATACTTGCGGGCTCCTTTGGGCATACGCAAAGTGTCCGGTCATGCTACCCCCGGCCAAAAAGGCCGTCATGCGATTTATCTTGGCCGGGTCGTTATTGGCGGGTCTAAATGGCCGCTCCGTGGATCTCATCGCCAGAAATGGCGATGCGAGATCCAGGGCAGGGCGGCCGCCATCGTCAGACCTGGCGATGGTCGACGCCGGCGCGCATCGTCGGATGTGGCGATGCGAGCTCGAGGTCGGTGGCCACCGCCGGCGACCTGGTGCCATCGTCGGCAATGGCGATGCTGCAGCTCGACGTGCGCGGCCTGGTCGTCTCGGCATCGTCGGATGCGGCGATGCTCGAGCGAGGCGAAAAAAAACCGCCTCGGGGTGTCCGAGGCGGCAAGTCTGCATGCGGTTCAGGGAGGAAGAAACCGCGCCGGCGATCAGGGAGGAAAACCGCGCGGCCTGATGTGCAGCTCGGCCACTTTAGCCGGATTTTTCGACTTATCCGATGCGAGCGGCCCGCCGTGGGCGCTGCTCGATCTGCTGTTGCTTTTTCTCGACGTGCTTCTGCTCCTGGTGCTGCTGCTCGTCGCGCGGCACTGTTGCAAAGTTAGCGATGAGGCAGCCTTTTGTCTTATTCAAAGGCCTTACATTTCAAAAACTCTGCTTACCAGGCGCATTTCGCCCAGGGGA
>NZ_JAALBX010000030.1 GCF_011077955.1 Citrobacter freundii | reverse complement strand
CGGCAAGGTGGGCGGATTCCCACACGGCACCGGCGCGCGGCAAGGTGGGCGGATTCCCACACGGCACCGGCGCGCGGCAAGGTGGGCGGATTTCCACACAGCACCGGCGCCCGGCAAGGTGGGCGGATTCCCACACGGCACCGGCGCGCGGCAAGGTGGGCGGATTCCCACACGGCACCGGCGCGCGGCAAGGTGGGCGGATTTCCACACGGCACCGGCGCCCGGCAAGGTGGGGCGATTCCCATATCGACATGTATGTAGCTTGTGTTATCTGTGGATTGTGCAGCTCAGCGGGTCGCTGGTCGTATGGCGGAGTGTCCCCCGTAACCGGCCGCGTGCGGCCGCTAACGCGCAGTACGGCGCCGCGTCCCGCAGACGGGCCGCCGTTCCCGCGCGCAGCACTGCGCACCCCCGTGGGGGACGTACGGCAGCTGCGTGGCGGTGAGCGGGATTAGGGCTTTGCAGCTACCGTGTTAAGTTCCCTGGTGTCGCTGAAATAGTTGATGAACATCCCCCTAAGCGTCAGCAGCAAGCTGCCGCCGCTTAGGCCCCGGAAATCACGCCCTTTACGTCGTAAACGCCGTAAAGCCCGCTCACCGGGGTTAAAAGGGATTACTTTGACTTCTTCATTGCTGTTCGCGAGTTAAGGCTAATCAGGGCAGGGGGTAGGGTGGCAGAATTTATAGCCCGGCAACCGGCTACGCCGGGCTTTCGGCGCCATTTTACAACACAGACGGCTTTGTTGAATAAATCGAACTTTTGCTGAGTTGAAGGATCAGATCACGCATCTTCCCGACAACGCAGACCATTCCGTGGCAAAGCAAAAGTTCAAAATAACCAACTGGCCCACCTACAATAAAGCCCTCATCAACCGTGGCTCCATAACTTTCTGGCTGGATGATGAAGCTATTCAGGCCTGGTATGAGTCGGCAACGCCTTCATCACGGGGAAGACCTCAGCGCTATTCTGATCTCGCCATCACCACCGTTCTGGTCATTAAACGCGTGTTCAGGTTGACCCTGCGGGCTGCACAGGGTTTTATTGATTCCATTTTTACACTGATGAATGTTCCGTTGCGCTGCCCGGATTACACCAGTGTCAGCAAGCGCGCAAAGTCGGTTAATGTCAGTTTCAAAACGTTCACCCGGGGTGAAATCGCGCATCTGGTGATTGATTCCACCGGGCTGAAGGTCTTTGGTGAAGGCGAATGGAAAGTCAAAAAGCATGGCCAGGAACGCCGTCGTATATGGCGAAAGTTGCATCTGGCAGTTGACAGCAACACACATGAAATCATCTGTGCAAACCTGTCGCTGAACAATGTGACGGACTCAGAAGCCTTCCCGGGTCTTATCCGGCAGACTCACAGAAAAATCAGGGCAGCATCGGCAGACGGCGCTTACGACACCCAACTCTGTCACGATGAACTGCGGCGTAAGAAAATCAGCGCGCTTATCCCGCCCCGAAAAGGCGCGGGTTACTGGCCCGGTGAATATGCAGACCGTAACCGTGCTGTTGCGAATCAGCGGCTGACCGGGAGTAATGCGCGGTGGAAATGGACAACAGATTACAACCGTCGCTCGATAGCGGAAACGGCGATGTACCGGGTAAAACAGCTGTTCGGAGGTTCACTGACACTGCGTGACTACGATGGTCAGGTTGCAGAGGCTATGGCCCTGGTACGAGCGCTGAACAAAATGACGAAAGCAGGTATGCCTGAAAGCGTGCGTATTGCCTGAAAACACAACCCGCTACGGGGGAGACTTACCCGAAATCTGATTTATTCAACAAAGCCGCGCGGGGCTAACAGGTAAGATGAAATTAAGGTTTTACGAACACTGCCACTGTAATTAATTACCGCTACTTTCATAAATCACCTCAGAATTTTTTGTTGAACTTCTTAGGGTCGAAATTCTCACCGATTTTCTTGAAGAATTCTTTATCAATAATGCCGGGACTCTCTGCTTTTTTACTTTCCTGCACTTCAGGCTCAGACGGTTGTGTATTGTGCAATACACTTTCCGCTGCACCCTTCGCGCTACTCTTATCATGCGTATTGTGCAATACATTTTTTCGGTTTTGCCGCGTTCTATACAGTGCCATCTCAAGCCCTTTGGCTGTTACCGAAAAGCTGTATTCGCTGTCGAGGATTTCAGCAATTTCATGCCGCGTTAGCCCTCTGTCCAGCCAGTTCTCGATTTCATTTAGGCGCAATCTGACAGCAGCCGATAAGTTGCGGGGTTTCAGATCTGCTGGTTTATTCATAACCCCCTCCGTTGTATGAAAATGACTCTACAACACTCGTAAGAAGGGGTCAATCGAGTTTTGTAGTTTATCTGTAGTTTTATTGTAGTCTATTTGTAGTCTGTCACGTTTTTTGTAGTTTATTTGTAGTTTTATTGTAGTCTATTTGTAGTCTTACAACACTAAGGCAAAACGTTTTTTGTAGTTTATCTGTAGTTTATCTGTAGTTTTTGGTTGCTCAGATGGTCATGCAAGCATGACCATCAAAGAATAGGACGCTTTTTAGCCAAATGCCCCTTAACCTACGGAGATCGCCCTACCAAAAAAAGATGATTTTTTATCCCTTAACCTGCTATACACCTAACGCAGCGCGATAAATCACGCTATCACACTGATTTAAAAAATAAAAAAATAAATAGCGTCAATATTCGGTAATAATTAGGTATTAAAAACACCTAATAACTCATTGTTTTATAATGAGTTTGCTTTATTACTTTGGTAATACTAAGATTTCAGCTTGTTAGATCCCAATCTTTTGTTTAAGAAATGCACAATGTGAGGACTGAATGCCAATAATAACCGCAAAAGTATCAGATGAACTTTTGGCCTATATAGACCTGGTTTCAGGAGGTAATCGGTCAGATTATCTGCGGCGCTGCCTTGAAGCTGGCCCAGGTGATCGGGAGTCCGGGTTGAAAATAGTTGCCGACCGGCTGAGCGACGTAAATCGCAAACTGGATTATCTTTTTGACCGTGCTTCAGATGCGGATTTTGGCCCACTGCGCGATGAGCTGAAGGCAATAACCGAAACGCTATCTGGCGTAAAATTCCCACCGGCAGGACAGATGATGTTGCATGAATCACTCGCTATTGAAACGCTAATCCTCCTGCGCTCGATAGCAGAACCGGGCAAAACCAAAGCGGCAAAAGCAGAGGTTGAACGTAACGGCTACAAAGTCTGGGAACCAAAAAAGGAGCGCTGAAATGGACGATAGAGAAAGAGGCTTAGCATTTTTATTTGCAATTACTTTGCCTCCAGTGATGGTATGGTTTCTAGTTGCAAAATTTACCTACGGTATTGATCCATCCACGGCTAAATACCTGATTCCGTATCTGGTTAAGAATACTTTTTCGCTATGGCCTTTATGGTCAGCTTTAATTGCAGGCTGGTTTATTGGTGTTGGCGGTCTGATCGCTTTTATCATTTATGATAAATCACGCGTGTTTAAAGGCGAAAGATTCAAAAAGATTTATCGTGGTACAGAGCTTGTTCGCGCCAGAATACTCGCTGATAAAACACGCGAAAGAGGTGTCAACCAGTTAACCGTGGCTAATATCCCCATACCTACATACGCTGAGAACTTGCATTTTTCGATTGCCGGTACAACCGGTACTGGTAAAACCACAATTTTCAATGAACTGTTATTTAAGAGCATCATTAGAGGCGGCAAAAATATTGCTTTAGATCCAAATGGGGGGTTCTTAAAGAATTTCTATCGTCCCGGCGATGTTATTTTAAACGCCTATGATAAACGCACTGAAGGCTGGGTGTTTTTCAATGAAATTCGCCGTTCATATGATTACGAGCGCTTAGTGAACTCTATTGTTCAGGAAAGCCCTGATATGGCTACTGAAGAATGGTTCGGCTATGGCCGTCTTATTTTTAGTGAAGTTTCGAAAAAACTTCACAGCCTATACAGCACAGTAACTATGGAAGAAGTTATTCACTGGGCCTGTAACGTTGACCAGAAAAAATTAAAAGAATTTTTAATGGGGACGCCTGCCGAAGCTATTTTTTCCGGGTCTGAAAAAGCAGTTGGAAGCGCGCGATTTGTTCTCAGTAAGAATCTTGCCCCACATTTGAAAATGCCGGAAGGTAATTTTTCCCTGCGTGACTGGCTTGATGATGGAAAGCCGGGAACCCTGTTTATCACCTGGCAGGAAGAAATGAAAAGGTCACTTAATCCGCTAATTTCCTGCTGGCTGGATTCGATTTTTTCTATCGTGCTGGGTATGGGTGAAAAAGAAAGCCGCATTAATGTATTTATTGACGAGCTGGAATCACTCCAGTTTCTGCCAAACCTCAACGATGCACTGACCAAAGGGCGTAAAAGCGGTCTGTGTGTTTATGCTGGCTATCAAACCTATTCTCAGCTGGTTAAGGTTTATGGTCGGGATATGGCTCAGACCATTCTGGCTAACATGCGTTCTAACATCGTGCTGGGCGGCAGCCGTCTCGGTGATGAAACGTTGGATCAAATGTCGCGCTCACTCGGTGAGATAGAAGGCGAAGTTGAGCGTAAAGAATCCGATCCTCAGAAGCCCTGGATTGTCCGTAAACGCCGCGACGTTAAAGTTGTTCGTGCCGTAACGCCTACCGAAATATCAATGTTGCCAAACCTCACCGGCTATCTGGCGTTGCCTGGTGATATGCCCGTCGCTAAGTTCAAGGCTAAACACGTTAAATACCATCGCAAAAACCCTGTTCCTGGCATTGAACTGAGGGAGATCTGATGCTTGATATAACCACGATTACCCGCCAGAACGTCACTAGCGTTGTGGGCTACTACTCTGATGCAAAGGATGATTACTACAGTAAGGATTCATCATTCACGTCCTGGCAGGGAACCGGAGCTGAAGCCCTCGGCTTGTCCGGGGACGTTGAATCAGCCCGGTTTAAAGAGCTGCTTGTCGGTGAGATAGATACCTTCACGCATATGCAGCGACACGTGGGTGATGCCAAAAAAGAGCGTCTGGGCTACGACCTGACGTTTTCAGCGCCTAAAGGGGTATCCATGCAGGCGCTGATACACGGCGATAAAACCATTATCGAGGCTCATGAAAAAGCTGTTGCCGCTGCTGTGCGTGAAGCTGAAAAACTCGCGCAGGCCCGGACGACTCGCCAGGGGAAATCAGTAACCCAGAATACCAATAACCTTGTCGTCGCTACTTTCCGCCACGAAACGTCCAGGGCGCTAGATCCTGATTTGCACACACACGCTTTTGTCATGAACATGACCCAGCGCGAGGACGGCCAGTGGCGCGCGCTCAAAAATGATGAGCTGATGCGTAACAAAATGCACCTGGGCGATGTTTACAAACAGGAGCTGGCGTTGGAGTTGACCAAAGCCGGTTATGAGCTGCGTTACAACAGCAAAAATAACACGTTCGATATGGCCCATTTTTCAGATGAACAGATTCGCGCTTTTTCCCGCCGGTCGGAGCAAATTGAAAAGGGACTCGCTGCAATGGGTCTGACGCGGGAAACCGCCGATGCTCAGACGAAAAGCCGCGTCTCGATGGCTACGCGTGAAAAGAAAACAGAGCATTCCCGTGAAGAAATTCACCAGGAATGGGCCAGCCGCGCCAAAACGCTCGGCATTGATTTTGATAACCGTGAATGGCAGGGACACGGTAAACCTCTGGAGGCTGATATAGCGCGCAACATGGCCCCGGATTTTACCAGCCCGGAGGTTAAAGCTGACCGGGCTATCCAGTTTGCAGTTAAGTCGCTGTCAGAGCGCGATGCCAGCTTTGAACGCCAGAAGCTGATTCAAATCGCTAATAAGCAGGTGCTGGGCCATGCCACAATAGCCGATGTTGAAAAAGCGTACCTGAAGGCGGTACAGAAGGGCGCCATCATCGAGGGCGAAGCCCGGTATCAATCAACTCTGAAGGTCGGTGCTTCAGTTATGGCCGAAACTCTGACGCGCAAAGAGTGGATCGACTCGCTGACGAATAGCGGGATGCGTGCGGATAAAGCCCGTTTTGCGGTAGATGATGGTATCAAAAACGGCAGGCTTAAAAAGACCAGCCACCGCGTCACTACCGTGGAGGGTATTCGCCTTGAGCGTTCCATTCTGACTATCGAATCACGCGGCCGGGGGCAGATGCCGCGACAGCTGACCGCAGAGATTGCAGGCCAGCTGCTTGCCGGGAAAACCCTCAAGAAGGAGCAGATGCGCGCGGTTACAGAAATTGTGACGAGCAAAGATCGGTTTGTGGCCGCACATGGTTACGCCGGTACCGGTAAAAGCTATATGACGATGGCCGCTAAAGAGCTGCTGGAGTCACAAGGGCTGAAGGTCACGGCGCTGGCCCCCTATGGGACACAGAAAAAAGCGCTTGAAGATGATGGATTACCGGCCCGCACCGTTGCCGCTTTCCTCAAAGCGAAGGATAAAAAGCTGGATGAAAAATCAGTCGTATTCATTGATGAAGCCGGGGTTATACCCGCCCGACAGATGAAACAGCTGATGGAGGTAATCGAGAAGCATAACGCTCGCGCGGTATTCCTGGGGGATACGTCACAGACGAAAGCGGTAGAAGCCGGTAAGCCTTTTGAGCAGCTGATTAAAGCAGGTATGCAGACCAGCTACATGAAAGACATTCAGCGACAGAAGAATGAAGTTTTGCTTGAGGCGGTTAAGTATGCCGCTGAAGGTAATGCCGCGCGCGCCCTGAAAAATATCACCGGCGTGAACGAACTGAAGGAAGAAGCGCCCCGACTCGCTCAACTTGCCGATCGCTACCTGTCTCTGTCCTCAGAACAACAGGATGCCACCCTGATAATCTCTGGTACGAACGCCTCACGCAAAACCCTCAATGACTACATCCGGGGCAATCTGGGGCTTGCCGGAACCGGCGAAACGTTCACGCTACTTGACCGCGTGGATTCGACACAGGCGGAACGCCGCGACAGCCGTTATTTCAGTAAAGGGCAAATCATTATCCCCGAACAGGATTACAAAAATGGTATGAAGCGGGGCGAGTCTTACCAGGTTCTTGATACCGGGCCGGGCAACAAATTGACGGTTGAAAGCATCAGCGGTGAGCAGATCGCTTTCAGCCCGCGTACACACACCAAGCTGTCTGTATACCAGGCAGTCAGCGCCGAACTGGCGCCGGGCGATAAGGTTATGGTAACGCGTAACGATAAAACGCTGGACGTTGCCAACGGCGACCGCTTCACGGTGAAAACCGTGGAGGGTGAAAAACTGACGCTTGAGGACAAAAAAGGGCGCACGGTTGAGCTGGATAAAAAACAGGCTTCTTATCTTTCCTATGCTTATGCAACCACCGTCCACAAATCCCAGGGGCTTACCTGTGATCGCGTGTTGTTCAACATAGATACCAAATCGCTTACCACTTCTAAGGACGTTTTTTATGTTGGTATTTCGCGTGCGCGTCATGAGGTGGAAATTTTTACCGACGATAAAAAATCTTTGGCATCGAGCGTGAGCCGCGACAGCCCGAAAACCACGGCCGCAGAAATTGACCGTTTCTTTGGGCTTGAGGCCAGGTTTAAGGATATTGGCCGCGATACCAGTTTAGAAACCCGATCAGCTGAAAAAGGTCTGCCAGAAGCCACGGGGGAAAGCATGGCGTTTAACCAGAAACCCGATGAACATAACATGACAACCGGCACTGATTATCAGCCGGTGAGCAACGCAGAGGACGCCTTTCATCTTAAGCAGAACCCTATGGATGATTCCGTTGGCCTGCGGCGTCATGAAGCACAGCAAAATGATGCAGAGCTGGCCCATGATTATGCTGCTGCCGACGATCAGCAGTGGAGCGCGCAGGAGTATGCCGATTACGAGCATTATGCCGAAGCATCCGACTACGACTTTGACAGCAGCATTTACGACGATTACGCCATGCCGCAGACGTCTCAGGCGGAACAGAGCCATACCGGAAAAGAACACACCCATGAGCATGAGCATGAAGAAGGGGGCCATGAAATCTGATGGAGCAGATCGACAAGCGCAAGCAGGATAAACTGAAGTTCGACCGGGTAATTAATCTGGCGCACAGACTGCCGCAACCGGCGATCCATGACTTACTACGCGCGCTGATACTGCCAATTCAGGCCGATTACTTGCTGGCCGTTGGCACGGAGGGCCAGGACGCGCGCCCGGACATGAACGAGCGCGAGTTCTTCTTCACAAAAATCATCTGGGCGATGGATTACACGCACATGAAATCACTCAGGCTTGCAGCTGAAGATTTTCCCCTGGCGCTTGCGACGGCCAAGATCCTGCCGTGGCCGTGGGGTGAATCAAGCTACCGGAGTGCTTTAGCCGATATAGGCAGCGCTAAGGGCAATCCGTGGGTACAGGATATTAACCACCGCGTTACTTTGTGGTTGCCCTGGCGGATAGGCTTTGTACGAGGAGGGAATCATTCTATTGCCAGCGGCGTTCTGGCCGGTGAGGGTGAGGTAATACCCGATACGGTTTATGATATGCGGTATTTGCTCGATATTGTCAGCACTGACGGGTATTACTGGTACATGAGCGGGAAGATCTGCGAGAGAGTCAGTGACTACCGTACAGCCGCCTTTTTTGAAATAGGCCGCCTGCTTACACTGTGATTCCTTCAAAATATCTCAACGAAATTTCCCGACACCTGTTTAAGCTATCTTGCTGATATTTCTGTTTTTCGATTTTTGCCGGCGCGATGCCGGCGACGTTGGCCAGCTGGGGGTCGTTTGCGGGAGAGGGCGAAATCCTACGCTAAGGCTTTGGCCAACGATATTCTCCGGTAAGATTGATGTGTTCCCAGGGGATAGGAGAAGTCGCTTGATATCTAGTATGACGTCTGTCGCACCTGCTTGATCGCGGCCGCGATAGCTAGATCGCGTTGCTCCTCTTCTCCATCCGCGTTCCAAGCTGCGGAAAGGCACCCATAAGCGTACGCCTGGTCGAGCAGGCGACGCGGATCGACGTCCAGCGCACGAGAGAATGCGTCCGCCATCTGTGCAATGCGTCTAGGATCGAGACAAAGGTCGTCTCTGTCAGCCGGATCGTAGAACATATTGGCGGCGCCAAAGCCCACTTCACCGACCAGACCGACGGGATCTATCACCAGCCAGCCGCGACTGGAGAACATGATGTTTTCATGATGCAGATCGCCATGTAGCCCACGCAGTTCCGAGGCATTGCTCATCATTTGATCGGCTATAATCGCCGCGTGGACGTAGTCAGTTTGACAACCTGCGTTTTGATCATCGCGCGCCCGCTGAAACAAAGCTGCAAAGCGATCCCGGATCGGGAGAAGGGCAGAAGGCAGGGGTTCCTCAGATGCGGCATACAGCTTCGCCATTAGTTCCGCTGCAATTTCGGTCGCCTGGTAGTCGCCGTGCTCGGCAACGATGTGAGAGAGCATTCGCTCCCCGGCATATTCGAGCAACATCAGATTGTTCTCACGACCGAGCAACCGGACTGCTCCCCTCCCATTGCGCCATACCAGATAGTCGGCCCCGCGCAGTTCATCAGCAATGTCTTCTATAGGTTTCAATCCCTTGACGATTGCAGGGGCACTGTTGCAAATAGTCGGTGGTGATAAACTTATCATCCCCTTTTGCTGATGGAGCTGCACATGAACCCATTCAAAGGCCGGCATTTTCAGCGTGA